>NZ_PNBY01000129.1 GCF_005886875.1 Pseudoalteromonas aurantia
TGTGATTGAAAATTAATGACTATTTTTGGGGATCCCTTAGCCGCATACCTATAAATTGATACGATAATACATTTCGAGACCAGATTGAATTGGCTTGATATTGATAGTGTAATTCGGCTTCTTTGACCGTTAATCCCAACATCTCCAAAGACCACTGAGAAACACCCCGATTAGTAGCAATATTTTGATTCTGGTTTCGTGTACCACTATGGCTCATATTTAAGCCTGACTTTAAGTCTTTAAAACCTTCTTCTATTTGTATTCGTGTGCCATAGATTGTGGTGATTTACTAGACATTTCGAGCTGTCTGTGTGAACGAGCGATGTTGCCAATAACCAAAGGTTCCTTTTCACATTCCATATCACGCCTAGATTGACTGCTTAGCGCTAAATGGAATACAGCTCTGTAAAGTAGAACATGTTCCACTGCTAAGCCTAAATAGTGATTGAACGACCATGGCCACCGTGTTTTTCGATATTCTGCCACTGTGAGATGTCACTATCACTTAGCCAAATATTGATGTAACCGCGTTGAACTAAAGCACGGTTGTACTGTAGCTAATTTTTAATTTTTTTATTTTAAAATATAGATCAGGATGTTTGATGAGTGGGGTGTGTAAAATTGCTTTATTTCAATGCCTTAGCTGGTTTCGCTACGAAGTGGTTACCATTGTATTCCGCGATATATTTACTGCGTATGTGAACAGTTATTGGCAGCTTATAGGTCAATTGTTATAAAAAGTTGATGCCACTTGACGTTAATTTTCCGCTATTGAATAACATAAATGTTATATCTTGCTGAAGATTTCTTATCAATTACAAGAGTGTGTATTTTACTTGAAAAACAAGGCGCACCTATTAAGGTGCGCCTTGTTTCTGCGCGTGGTGAAGGTGAACTAGAGAGTGAACTAGTCATTGATGCGTTGCATCGTTCATAACCTTCACACTATTTAACGAAGTGAAATTAAAAATTGATCACAAATAGACAAAAATTTTTAAAATTGTGATTTTCCGGTTGTTTCAATCACATGGCCTATTTTAAATTTGTTTTTAAACGTCTGTTTTTTTTGATTTTAGCTCTTAACGACATGTTTTTTTGCTAAACAATTCTTTAAGTTTTAAGGGGGGGTAATTTCACTAGATACTTCCTAATTACCTGCCTTGCTGGTACGATGAGTTGCATTATAAATATTAATATCTGTGATTTGAGGTAATGCTGTGCATGAATTTTTTGAAAAACCTTTTATTAATACAAAGGTTAATGTGGTTTGGGGTGAAATGGATGCATTAGGACATGTGAATAATGTATCGTATTTTCGCTATTTCGAAACTGCAAGAATTGATTTTTTAAAGCAAACAGGTTTACTTTCTATTTTATCAGAACCCAGTCATAGCCCTGTTCTGCGTGATACTTACGCACAGTATAAACGCCCAGTTACTTTTCCTGATACACTGCATATTGGTTCATACATTACTGATATTAAAGAAGACCGTTTTACTATGTGTTATGAAGCGTTTAGTGAATCACAGCAAGCAATCTGTACAATGGGCTATGCGAATGTGGTGATGTTCAATATGAAAACAGGGCAAAAGACGGCGATTTCAGACAATATGCTAGATATATTGAAGCAATATGAGATAGGCAAGAGTTGAAATTAAAGCGAACAAAATCTCAATAGATTTGTACGTTGCTTGATTATTTTGGTTTTATAAATTCCAAGTGAGTTATCGGATGCTTGTATTTGGTATTGTGCTATAAAAGTCCCTCTTTTGTTTAAGCTTTTACTTCTTCTTTGCTTTCCATGTGCCACCATATTGATAGGTTTTAGCGTATTTTTTCTTGAGTATTAATAGGCAAGGGCCACAGGAAAATCGCCATGCAGTGTTTTTATCATAGCGGCAACGATACATGACAGGTTTACTTTGTTGGCATTGCGCACAGAGTTTTTGGCGAATTCTCATTGATGTATCCCATATGAAAATAACGAAGCTAGATATTCATTGATTTCCCGTTCTATACGAAACGTATGGACATTCGATCATGAACAACTATGCTGGCTGGTAGGCAATTTAATATTAAAATGGAACTAAGATGATTCATCAGTGCTTGTATGTGTGAATGTGGCTATGGCAGGTTAATAGTTCTCGGCAACTGAAAGAAATGAATACGATGCCTATTACTTACCACGTTTGTTATCGTCATTTAGCTAGCTGGTATTATTTTTTAATGTGAGGCGATGATGTATCAAGTAGTGTAAAGGTCAAAATATTCTTAAAGGCTTTTGTGTGCTTAACATTCTTGCCTAAAAGGTGAGTAATAGCCGTTTGTAATTTACAAATGGGGAAGCTCAGTTGTTCACTTCTTAAAAGAATATATTAATCTGAGTCTAGCATTAGCTTTGTCGCTTAATGTACCGTGATCGGAAGATCATTTACGACCAAAGATTGGCCATTTTCTTTGGCGCGAATAAAACTGGATATTAAAGTATCATTTGACAGGGTGTTTATATCGTCGACCTGTTCTACCATGCAAAATGTAATGGATTCCCAGCCTAGGTTTTTGATAAAGCTCTTCAGTTGTTTGATATTGTTTTGATAATTCTCATCGGTTGTCAGTAAGCCGATAGAGTGCTTATTACCGAGTTTGTACTTTCCGTTGTGTGTTGCCGCACAGTGTGCATAACCGCTAATCACATATACTTTATTGTCATTTTTATTCATTTTGGTAAATGTTTGAGTGAATTTCAGGTTTTTATGCATTTTTTGAACCAAGATCGTAAATGTGGTCCTGAACTCAGATCATTACGTGCTTACACTATGAAATTAGCATATAAAAAATAATTGGTTACTTACACCGGACATAAATGCCTAACAAGGTGTCAAATTTTTGTATGGAACCACGAGGTAGCTCATACTTCGAATCCGCAAAAGACCGTAAACAAGTCTTTTTTAGAGTCACAGGTTGTCAACGCATAAAGGAGAGCAAAATTGAAAAGCTCAGAATTGTATTAACTCTTTTCAATAATGAGTGATGTGATGATGAGGTGATCACATAAAATCGATTGCTTATCTTTTAATTGGGTGGAGATCTGGTGACTACCGCCAATTGACTTTTATCCTGTTTTTGGCATTAAAGTGGTTGCTTTTTATGGTAATTAAGCCATTAAACAAGGGAGGAAGTACTCATTTTTAGTCAATTTAGACTCATGTAAGTAGCCATGGATACATAATTAATATGTTCTTTTAAATCTGGTGTATTTGTATTATTGTTAAATTGTGTGCAATTTGACGTGAGTGATTATGAAAGTATTGTTCGTTTTTTTGATACTCAGCGCTCAAGTTATTTACGCAAAAGAACATAAGGTTTACTCTGTTGTTTTATATCATGAAGCTAACCCTCCATACAGCTTTGTAGAAAATCATCAAAAAGATGGGATTTTTATCGATCTTTTTCATGAAATCAGTTTGTTGACTAATTTAAAGTTTAAATTTGTACCTCTATCTGTTGCCCGTGGCAAACTATATTTCGCTAGAGGTAAAATTGATATAGAGCCAGGGATCAGCCCTCGATGGAGAGATAAAGAAGAGGTGAAAGGGGTTTATTCACAGAGCTATGCAAACTCGAAAGAAATTATCATGGCTAATTCAAACAAGCTCAATCCTGTAAATCATATTTCTCAGTTGTACGGTAAAGTAATTGGTAAGGTGAGGGGGTATAGTTATGGTGAGTTTGACATGCACATGGGTAATAATGGGCTGGTTGTTGTCAATAATAAATCAGAAAAAATGCTAGTAGCGCAACTTTATAAAAAAAGATTTGACTATATTTTGATAGGCGAAGCAAGCGCATCGTATTTTATTAATACAGAGCCAAAATACAGAGACTTTTTGAAAGTTTACGAAGTATCAAACGAACCAGTTTCTCTGCGTATTCATCCTAATCATCAAGACATTCTACCAGCCATTAACCAAGCACTCGATTTAATGATTAAATCAGGTACTATCGCTGAAATTTATGCAAAATATGGATATTCATTTGATTAAACCAATAGTGACAAAGACTTTAATATATATTTTTGTCAGCCTGTGAAGTTATGATGATTGAGTCTAAAAATTCTGTGTTAATCAACTTTTGCTCTCAAGTGTGCGAGGCTGAAATTCAAGTACAACTAGGTCTCTCCATGTTGTTTTTGAATGTGGTTATTTCGACAGCATATGTCGAAATAACAAAGTGGTGTTAGTAGGTAAAAGCAAAAAAAAAGGAATGAACACTTGATAAATTTGAGCTAAATTTATTTGTGAACGGCTTTTTCTATAGCATTCGTAAGCTTTTTTGAATTAGGTAAAAAGCCGTTTAGGTAGGCGATAATTTGCCCTTGAGCATTTGTTAGTTTATAGACGTTTGATACCGGGCATTCGCTACATGCGATGTCATGTAACTGATACTGTGTTTCAGTTAAGCCGGTATAATGGTAAAGCATGTTGTTTTTCACCACGAGTCGAGTGTTGAAATACTGGCAACATCGATAGTTCATGTACCCCATACGCAGTAGTATGCCTACCATACAGAGGGACAACACATTAAAATACCAAACTTGTTGGTTCATGATAAAACTTGAAATGGCAAGCGCCAGCATAACAATAACGAGTAAGCCAAGCCAAACTCGCTGCATTATTTTGAATCCGCCCTGTGATTCGAATGTGATTTCGTGACTATGCATTTAACACCTTTATTACTGTAAGCATATAATATCGATATGTAAATTCTACCGTAATTTAGCCGCAAAACACAGTAAATAAAATTAAGAATGATTCCTTTTACGATGTGTTGCGACAAAGATAAAACCCTATAGTTTACAGCTTGTTTTGACTGATTATGCGTTTTTGATACGGTCAGAGGGTGGCATTAGTGAGAGTCATAAACGTTGAACTTTGCTGTTAAGTAACTCGTTGTTAAGTAGCGATATTAGTGACTGCAAAGTTACTATCGCTCGTTATATTCTTAAACCAATTGAATGTTGAGCTGCATTTAATAATGAAAAAGGTCAACCACGAATGGTTAACCTTTAGGGAGAATAGTGCGGACTTAGTTCGGACTTAGTTGGATTTCTTGTACTGTATTTTCGTTAACTAAACCTTCAGAGTAGAAAAGAGGAATACTCTCGTCATTTGACCATTCGTTAGCCAGGTTTTGGTAAAATGGACTGTCGGGGTTGCCTGATTGGCCTGGCGCATTCATTACTCTTGAATTATCCCATTGTCCAACATCAATAACCATTCGCCATGTAGTCCCTGCGACGGTAGAAAAGTCACCTGTGAGGTTATAGGCATGCCAATTGGCATTGACTGTATCCATAGAGCCGCCTCTTTTTAGATTCTGCCATGGATTAAAATGATTTTGATAGGCTTCTGGTAATAAGGGGGTTATTGGGTGTACCAACCTTGCTGTATGCTTGTCACCCCATTGAGAAGTTAAGTTAGCAGGATCTGAAGCACAGGCCAGTAAAGTGTTACTAATTAGATTAGCCATTTGGTCATGAGAAAGTGGGCTATCGGTATCAGTGAATGAGGCTTTTACCATATCAAGCAGTAAGGTTTGATCACCAAAGCTAGATAAATCAGCCAAGTATGGAAATGCATCGCTTGGCGCTAACAGGCTGAGTATAGAGGGCCTTAAGTAACGGTGCCACCAAGAGCTAAAAAAGTGTGCTTGTGTGGAACTGCTGCGCAGATGTTTATCCCACAGTTGCATATTAATAAGCAGTTGCAGTGCAATTGGATGTTCAATACTGGCAAGCGGGATAGCATCTAGCAACCCTTTTGCTGGTAAGGATAACGTATCAGCCTGCAATGCCAAGCTATCTGCGACACTATGATTGCTACTCCCCTCAAGTACTTGCGCTATTCTTTTAAAGCGGTAGTCAGCAGCCCATTCATAGCCAATATGAAAGGGAAGGCTAGGTGAGACGTTCATTTCATTAGCAGATGCAACCCAGCCTTTTTGCGGATTGAATTGATAAGGTAAAAAGTCAATTGGTATACGCCAAGCCCACTCATATTTGCCATTACCAGGAACTGGCAATAAGCCATCCCAATTGTAACGATAAGGGACATAGCCTGCTGTTTTTAAGGCTATATTACCTTTTATGTCAGCAAATACGTGGTTTTCAGACGGGTTTTTAAATGCGGATAGTGCATGTCGGTACTGCAGCCAGTTGGTGGCTTTTTGGTAATCTAAGCTGGCAAGGTAGGGTGCCATGCCTGGTTCAAGCCACGCAGCACGAATGGTATAAATTGTATTGTTGACCTTATCCTTATAAATAACAGGGCCATGCTGGGTAAACTCTAGTGTAACAATGGTATCTTCTTGGCCTTTCACTGGAATTGACTCTGTAATTGTGTCGAGTGGCTGCCAATAATGTAAATATTGGTACGTATTAGTATCATCAGGATTCATATCATAGAAATATAGATCTTCTTGATCGGCAGAAAAAACAGTAAACCCAAATGCAATATTGCCATTGTGGCCAAGCGATACACCTGGAATATAAGGTTCACCAGCGCCAATGACATTCATAGTATCTGATTTCAGATGAACAGCGTAACGTCCAGATGGAATTGAATTTACACGGTGCGGGTCGGATGCCAATATAGCGCGACCAGTAGACGTTTTTGAAGGCGATATTGCCCAGTTATTACTACCAAGTTGCCTTTGTGCACTCGCGGCTAAAGCTTCATCTTCAACCTGTTGCAGCAAGCTTTTAACTGCTGTTTCAGCGGGTAATAATTTTGATGTCGCTTGGATCTGTTGTGCGGAGAACCTAACACCTGAAGTTGCTAATGTGTATAACTTCAGTACATCATTTGGCAATTTATTGTACTCAGTGCCTTTAGGTATTTTTGGACTATGTTCTGGTTCAAGTTTGATCCGTAATGCATCAAGTTCAAGATTAAAATCTCGGATAATTTTTGCACGTGTCACTTCACTGTTTACGTTTCGGCTTAAACCATGACTGCGAATTTTTAAAATATCATCAGCATGCCATGTTAATGGTTGATACTGCAAAAGCGTAAATTCAGGCGGTAGCGGCACATTCCCTGCTTGTATTTGCTCAATATAGTAGTTTATTCCCGCTACAAAGCTGTCTATTGCCGTTGGCGCATTGAATCCATATTGCCAACGCTCGTGCGCTATATTACCTCTAAAAAGAAATAGCCTACTTGCTTTGTCTTGCTCGATAAAAGCAGGGCCAAAGGCTTGTGATAAGAGGCCTAACCCCTTTCTGCGCCATAGGTCTATTTGCCAAAGCCTTTCTCTTGCGATGTTAAAACCCTGCGCAAAATATACATCGCTGTCACTACGAGCAGTAATATGTGCTATACCAAACTTATCGATTTGTATTTTAGCTGGTGCACTTAATTGCTTTGCTGTTAATACAGTCGTTTCGATAGGTGTTTGCTCTGTTATGACTGTGTTATTTGCATTACTCGTTAATGGAAGTAGCCCCATTAACATAGTTGTGCCTATTATGATCTGTCGTTTCACTTAATGTTTCTCCTTAACGTTAATGTATGTAGCAAATCTGTAATTCATACTTGTCCAATTCAGATTACATATGATTTGTGAAATTAAAAAATTCATATTACGGGTGATTAAAGGTTTATAATATTAAACTAAAGTAGGAACGCGGGGTTTAGCCGCTTTCTAACACTAAACACTAATTAATAAATCACAATTAACCCGAAATTTTAGCTCTTACATTTTTCGTGTCTGATTATGTAATAAGGCCGTTGAGCAGGGCGAGAACGTGAATGTTATGTTAACGGATAAACCCTGATCGATTACCTTATCTAAATATTCAGTGTCCATCGCAGCGCGGCGTTGTTTTCGTCGTACGCTGGCTTTTAAGGTACTTTCTCTTTTCAACTGGTTCAGTCCTACATGCCTAAATGTACGGAAGTTTTCTGCCGTGTGACCTCTGCTTATTGGGCAGTTATCCTCTCTGAATGAGACATCAAGAACCCAGTGTAATTGATTCTCAACGGCCCAATGGCTACGTACATGATTGGCTAACTCTTCTGCCGATAATTGCGCAGAGCTGGTGTAATAGCGAACATCGATAAGCTCTTTTCCCTTCTTTATGCGGTAGTAAATTGCTT
>NZ_PNBY01000013.1 GCF_005886875.1 Pseudoalteromonas aurantia
TAACCTCAGCTCTGGATAAGCGAATTTGCCCAATAAAGCTATTTTTCTCACGCTCGGCGTTGCTTTCATTTGTAATAGCCCGCTATTACTACATAAAAGCGCCCTGATATTGGGTAAAATATCATCATTGGATTGTACGTTAGTTGGTTTTCAAAACATTTTTATTGCAAAACCCCTATCCAAACCTGAGGTTACATACTACTTTTTTCTTTTTCACAACTTGATAACTTCTGTTGATAATCAGACTTTACAATGTCTAATGCTGCGAGTACTTGATCTGCGGGTAGTTCATGTTGTTCAAGCAGCATGATGAGGTCAACAGCTAACTTGATATGGGGGGGAGCGGCTTCTAATGTATTGCTCATTAAACTGATTTCCGTTTTTTGGCGACTTGGCTTATGGAAACATCGATTGCAATATTAACGCGTTGTTCCATTTGTATACGTTCGTGTTGGGGTAAATAAAATGCCATGTCTACATCATAGCGAATATATCGTGCTGGAAGTTGGTTTAAAATAGTACAGCAAAAATCCGCCATTATTTCATCACTATATTGTGCACTTAACCCACGTTTAATAAGCAGGTCGAGCATAATTTTTTCATAATAATTATGTACATCATCATGTAGTTTCATTGCAGCGCCTGACTGAATTAGTTAGGTTAAGTTTATACTATAATAACGTGCTTATCGACTAACACAATAAAAACCTAATGAGCTTAGCCTAAGTCAGGTTAAGCGGTTCTGCTTATATCAACGTGTTTGTTGTTTTTCAGCTAGTTGGATTTTTTCTTCGGTGGCTGATATTGCTTTTCGACATCGGCCGAGCCTTGCATGAAGTGTTAAGATTTCTTGATTAAGTGCATGTGCTTGCGTGGGGTTTGCGTTATTTAACTGGACCTTTCTCAGTTCTACCATTTCTATTAACCTACGCTCAAACTCATGGTTTTGAGAGAGCTCTTGATAGAGTTCTTGAGAGCTCTGTATCACTTTTTTCACTGCGGAGCGATATACTTTGGCTTTTTTAGGGTAATGGGCTTTATTTTCTTTTGCCCACACTGAGGTAGATTTTAATACTTTGATGACTGCTTCTATTTGAGTGGCAATTTTCTCAAGGGCGAAGGCATATGCGTGTCTTTTTTGTGGTTCAGGTAAAGCTGTGAGTGTTACTTTTATTTCATCAACGTAATCAGTTAACTGTAAGCTTTTGGTTGCAAAAACTGTTCTGTCGAACAAGCTCGGTTGAGCTTGAATATAGCGGTTTTTTGCAAACCACTTAGCATTATCAAATTGTTCAGCTTGCTGCGCTAAATAGTCTACTTGGTGGTGTAGTTTTGATAAAGCAGTCGTCATGTTAAATATGCCTCGACGATCAGCTTACCGGCCAAAATTATCACAATAGTATTAAATAAAGGCTTTATGAGCTTACTGCCAAATTTGATAGCAGAATGAGCGCCTAACCAGGCACCGAGCATTAAGAATATGCCCATGGTAACGCCCAGTATGAAGTTCACATGACCCAATGCCACAAAGGTGATCAGCGAGATAAAGTTCGATACAAAGTTCATTGAGCGAGCTAAGCCACAATTCAATAATAGGCTCATTTTATAAAGTAAGCTATTGGATGCAGTCCAAAAAGTACCAGTCCCAGGGCCAGCTAAACCGTCGAAAAAGCCAAGGCACAAACCTTGTACCCACTGCTTAACTTTTAACGTATTACTGTTGGCAGGTAACGTATGTGATTCAGTTGGGCTTAAACTCCCAAAAAGACTATAACAAGCAACAAAGATGATAATGATTGGCAGTAATTTGTTTAAAAAATCGATACTTAACTTATCCACTAATAAGGTGCCCAGTATTGAGCCTATGGCTGTGGCCAGAACTGAAGCAGCCCAAAACCTAGGGTTAAATAATTGCTTTTTGTAGTAGGTAATACTTGCGGTGATAGAGCCGAAGCTCGCCGCAAGCTTATTGGTACCGAGTGTTAAGTGAGGAGGTAAACCAGCTGTAAGTAATGCGGGCACGGTGAGCATGCCACCGCCACCTGCGACAGCGTCAATAAACCCGGCCGCAAGCGCGACTAGACATAATAATCCCCACGTCATGGGGTCAAGTGCGAGTTCAAACATAGATCAATCAATTTGTCTCTTAAAGGGTGGTAGAGTGTCCAGCATGGCTTTGCCATATCGTTTTGTGACTAAGCGCCTGTCCAGTACTGTTATACGGCCAGAATCTGACTCTTTGCGCAGCAGTCTACCACAGCTTTGGACTAATTTCTTTGCAGCATCGGGCACGGTGATTGATAAAAATGGATTTCCCCCTTTGCTTTGTACAAATTCAGCCTGAGCCTCTTCAATTGGGGAGGTTGGTACTGCAAAAGGGATCTTAGTTATAATTAAATTTTCTAAGTAATGGCCCGGTAAATCTAGACCTTCAGATAAACTCTGCGTGCCAAAGAGGACGCTGCCTTTACCTGAATCTATGTGACTTTTATGTGCTTTTAAGAGGCTATCGCGAGATTGCTCACCTTGAACAAGTATCTTCCAGTGATTGGCTCTTAATATTTTTACAACATGGTCCATTTGCCAATATGAAGCAAAGAGCACTAGATTGGCAGCCTCCTTATTTAGATAAGTAGGCAGTATACTTGCCAAGTAGTCACTAAATGTTTTGTCAGTCGGATCTTTTTCAGTTATTGGTAAATGTAAGGTTGCTTGATTGGGGTAATCAAATGGCGAATTGGCTTTGATGTATTTTACACCCGGTTCATTTCGTAACCCACTTTCTTTGGAGAAATGATCAAACGTGCCCATCGCACTGAGCGTTGCAGAACATAGAACAGCCCCAGCACACTCTTGCCAGAGTTTATCTTTCAAATAATAACCGACTTCAATAGGGCAGTCGCATAGTAAGTGATCATGGTGATGTTTATATTCTAAGCGTTTTATCCAGCGCGCGTGAGGCGTATTTTCGCCCTTACTCGCATAGCTAAACCACAGCTTGTTTAACTGCTCTAGCCGGTTTATGTATAGACCACTCTCAGTTAAAAGTGGGTCGGCAAGATAGGGCTTTACATCCCCATCACTGACATCAAGTGTGAGTGCGTCATGCATTTTTGACAGTGCACGCAGTGCATCAAGCGTCGCGTCGCTGATGTCTTTAGCCTTATCTGTGAGCGACTCAGGCACGACGCCATGTTCAAATCGGAACGTATCGTCGTCATTATAATTAAAGTCAGCTTTGTCTAAGATGTCTCTGACGACTCTTAAGTCTTTATTGGCATCATTGGCTGCGTCATTGAGTTTAAAGTTTTGACCAATGGCTTTTTGTGAAACAATAACATTGGCCATTTTGCCACTAAATTTTAATAGCTTGTCTAGCCAGTCTATTGTGCCTTTTATGGTTGCCGCAGCAGATGAAAAGTCTCGTGTAATATGTGGCAGGTGATGTGCCTCATCAATCACATAGAATGACTCATCTAATTCGGGTAGTATTTTTCCGCCTCCAAGCTCTAAATCGGCGAGCAATAACGCATGGTTAATGACGAGTACGTCCATTTGCGCCATTTTTTGTCGTGCTAAATGAAATGGGCATAAGTGGTGAGATTTCATTTGGCGTTGGCAGGCATGTTTATCACACGCAATAATGTTCCAAACCTTATCTGGGATGGTATCTGCCCAACTATCTCTATCGCCTTGCCACTTTTTATTTTGATAGGCGCTTTGTAAGTCTCTTAAACATTTCTGCTCCATATCTGATAGAGGTGATGACAAAGTTGGCAGCATGGACATTTGCACCATGTCTTCGTTAAGTGCTGCATTGAGTTTTTGAACGCATACATAACGTTGTCGGCCTTTAACCAGATCAAACTTAAAATCGAGCCCTGAATGCGCCTTAAAAAAAGGAAGCTCTTTTTCTATTAATTGTTCTTGTAGCGCGACAGTTGCAGTTGAAATAATTAACTTTTTTTTCTTAGCCAGCGCTAGAGGTAAAGCACTTAGGCAGTAGGCAAGTGATTTACCCGTACCAGTACCCGCCTCAATAACGCATATTCTCTGCGATTTATGATATTCACCAGCTAATGTTTTAGCGATTTCAGCCACAAGATAATTTTGACTGGTGCGAGGGTGATAGCCCTCTAAATTATCCGCTATATGTTGATGAGTTTGCCGAATTGTTTTCTTCAATGCGTCTGAGAGCATGTTAATCGCCTAAATTTAGATATATGTATATACTTACAGTATCGAGCGTTATTCTAGATGGGGAATTGGTTTGACACAAGCTGTCTACCCAGGGTTTATATTATCACGTCAACAGATCAATAATAATGGTCAGCTTCATTTGTGCTATTGGGTTAAAACTGAAGTCGGTCCAGTCAGGGTGTTGATTGAAAATGAAATGCCTGTCTTTTTCATTCGAGAACGAGATGTTCAAACAGCCAAAACATTGCTGCGTTCTGACGGTCAAGTGGTTGATATTAGGAAAACGGCGTTAAAACATTTCGACTGTGAACAGGTGTACGCTTGTTATTTTACAACGACACAAAAGCTTTTCTTAGCTAAGCGACTGTTAAATGAGCATGTACTTTTATACGAAGATGATATTCGTCATTGCGATCGATTTTTAATGGAGCGTTATATAAAAGGGGCTGCGTGGATTAAAGGAAATATTAGACAACGTGAAGGATATATTGAGTTAACAAACGCTAAGCTGAAAGCACACAATGACTATGTTCCAAATCTAGTAATGCTTTCATTAGATATAGAGTGCAGCGCTGAGGGGGTTTTGTTTTCTGTTGGTTTAGTAAACCATGAAGTTGAAGTTGTTATTATGGTGGGTGAGTCACAGGACTGTTCTGGCTATATTATTTGGGTTCGCGATGAAGCCGAGTTATTGCAAACTTTGATGGAGAAAATAACAGAATTCGATCCTGATGTACTCATTGGCTGGAACGTTATCGAGTTTGACTGTGTTGTTCTCGCTGAGCGTGCAGAGGCATTGGGCATTGAATTAATGCTAGGTAGGGGGCAAGGCCTCATTCATGTGTACAAAGGAAATTATGTTCGAGTGACTATACCCGGTCGAGTTGTAATTGATGGTATAGATACCTTAAAGAATGCTACATATCACTTTCCTAGCTTTCGTTTAGCCGAAGTCGCTAAAAAAGTGCTAGGTAAAGAAAAGTTACTTCAACAAGATAATAGATTAGCAGAGATAATCCGTCAGTTTAATGAAGATAAGTTGAGTTTAGCGGCATATAACTTACAAGATTGTTATTTGGTTCTTGAGATTTTTGAGAAACTCAGTTTACTGGATTTCGCAGTAGCGAGAACTCGTCTAACTGGGCTTGAATTAGAAAGAATGGGTGGCTCTGTAGCTGCCTTTACAAATTTATATCTACCGCTATTGCATCGAAGTGGCTTCATTGCGCCTAACTTAGGGGAGCATGGCTTAAATTTCGATAGCCCAGGCGGGTACGTCATGGAATCGACTCCTGGTTTACATAAGAATGTCATAGTGCTTGATTTTAAGAGCCTATATCCATCAATTATTCGTACATTTATGATCGATCCTTTATCCCTTATTATTGGCCTAGCTAATCCTCACGGTGCTATTCCTGGTTTTAATGGTGGTGTTTTTTCTCGCAAAGAGCACCACCTGCCGAATTTAATTAAATCACTATCTCACGCAAGACAGCTAGCTAAATCAAAGGATGATCTCATGCTATCTCAAGCTATTAAAATCATAATGAATAGTTTTTATGGTGTGCTCGGGTCTACTGGATGTCGCTTTTACGACCCTCGGCTATCAAGTTCGATAACCTTACGTGGTCATGAAATTATGCAGCGCACTAAAAGTTGGATTGAGGATGAAGGATTTGACGTTATTTATGGTGATACAGATTCAACATTTGTTCGCTTGCCATGTGAGTGGGAGAGAGAGAAGTGTAATGAAATAGGGGGGAGTCTTATGAATTTAATTAATAGAAAGTGGCAGATGCACTGCAATAATCACTTTGACTTAGATAGTCATCTGGAAATTGAGTTTGAAACTCTATATAGCCCGTTTTTTTTACCAACTATAAGAGGTGCGCAAACAGGCTCAAAAAAACGCTATGTAGGGCAAGTTAACAATAATGGTAATAATGAGCTCATTTTTAAGGGAATGGAAACCGTTAGAAGTGACTGGACTAAAATTGCACAACGATATCAAAGAGATATTTTTGAAGCTTTGTTTAAAAATGAAGGATTGCTGAGTATAACTGAACAGTATGTGGCGGCCATTCGGTCAGGGGAAGTTGATTGTATGTTGCTATATTCGAAACGGCTGGGTCAAAACCTTGAAATGTACAAAAAAAATGTCCCACCTCACGTCAAAGCTGCGCGTTCACACCAGAAAGTCAATGATAAAATTAGCTATAAAAAAGGTGCGATGGTCGAGTACTTTATCACTTCTAGTGGGCCTTCGGTTAGTTTTCAGGGGATGGAAATAGACTACGAACATTATATCGAAAAGCAAATAATACCAATTTTAAAGATGCTTCCTGGTTCAGAGGATGTTTTATTTAAGTTAACTGATCAGGGGTGTTTTTTCTTTTAATATCAAATATTTGTTTAGTAAATGTTTGTTAAATGTTTGTTTTTATTTTGGGGAATTGTTATTTAATCAATAATTAGAGTTGACGCTAGTGTCGCTGCTTGTTTAATATTCATGGTGAATGTTGCTTAGTTGCAATTGAATATAGAGGCTTAAGCCCGAAAAAATTACAAGCTACTAACAAGTGGTCCTGGGAGATACAAATGTTAAATAACAAAGTTTCAAACGCAGTGCGCTTAGCCATTGCATTTGGTGCTACATCTACAGCTATGTTTTCAGCTGGTGCGGTTGTTGCTGCTGAAGACGGTGCAAATAAAATTGAAAAGATCCAAGTAACAGGTTCTCGTATCAAGCGAGCTGATATGGAAGGCGCTAACCCTGTTCAGGTTATATCACGCGATGATCTAGTGGCATCGGGTATTACCAATGTTGGTGACATTCTTCAAGAGATCCCATCAGTTGCTGGTGCAGCGACAAATACAGCTATCAACAATGGTGGTTCAGGTGCTGTTCGTGTATCACTTCGTGGTTTAGGTTCATCTCGTACGTTAGTTCTAATTAATGGTCGACGTGTTGTAGCTTCAGGAACAGGTGCTAACTCATCAGTTGATTTGAGTACTATTCCAACAGCGGTAATAAAGCGCGTTGAAGTATTAAAAGATGGTGCTTCTGCGATTTACGGTTCTGACGCGATTGGTGGTGTAGTAAACGTAATTACGCGTGACGATTTTGAGGGCTTCGAAGCTAATGCTAGCTATGATGCATCGACACATGGTGGTGATGGCGAAACGAAAAGCTATGACTTTACAGTTGGTTTCTCTAGCGATAAAGGCAACGTAGTATTAAACGCATATTACGTTGAGCAGGGCCCTCAGTGGTCTTCTGATAGAGATTGGTCTAAATTTGAATTAGGGCTTGACCCTGACACCGGTGAATTTAATAAAGGCGGCTCTTCAGCTCCACCTTGGGGTCGTTATAATGGCATTGAAGGTGCAAACGACTGTTCTTCATTTACTCATGGCGCAGGCAGTGGCCCAGGTCAATCAGATCCAAGTGATTTTTCAAACCCGACTGGCTACGATTGCTGGGATTGGGATAAAGATACCTACAACTACGCACCTGTAAACTATCATTTAACACCACAAAAACGTTACGGAATGTTTGCGCAAGGTACTTATGAGCTTTCTGATTCGCATAGATTCTTTACCGAATTAAACTTTAACCGTCGTACGTCAGATACAAAATTAGCGCCATTGCCTCTTGCACCTCTTGCCTTCTTCGGTGTGACAAATGCTACGTATTCAAAAGACAACTACTATAACCAGCAGTTTGGACCTAAAGATGCTAGCGGCAACAGTGTAGATATTGCTGATTGGCGTCGTCGTATGGTTGAAACTGGCGGGCGTGATACGCGTTTCCGTGTAGAAACTGTTCGTGCGGTATTTGGTTTTGAAGGTGATATCAACGATACATGGGGATATGAAGTTTCTTACATCTTTGGCCGTAACGACTCTGCGACGGCTCGTGCTGGTGGTGTGAACTTTGAAAAAGTAGCCGAAGCGGTTGGCCCGTCTTTCATGGATTCAACAGGCAATGTTGTGTGTGGTACGCAAGAAAACCCGATTGCTGGCTGTGTGTCATTGAACACGTTTGGTATCCCAGGTACCGATACTCAAGTAACACAAGAAATGATGGACTTCATTACGTTTGAAGCGCATGACTTTGGTTCAAATGAGCAGCAAGTTATTTCAGCAAGTGTATTTGGTGAAGCGTTTGAATTACCTGCGGGCACTATTGGTGTTGCAATGGGTGTTGAGCATCGCGAAGAAAAAGGCGCTGATTACCCAGATGCACTTATTGCACTTGGTATTACGTCAGGTTCAAGTCGTCAGGCGACTGAAGGGTCATATACAGTTGATGAAATCTTCATGGAAGCTAACTTACCTATTCTTGATGGTGAATTTCTTGCTGAAGTACTTGAAGTAGATGTTGCTGTTCGTTATTCAGATTATGATACGTTCGGTGATACAACAAACCATAAAGTTGGTGTTCGTTGGTCTCCTATGGATGGCTTGATGTTCCGTGGTACGTCATCTACGGCATTTAGAGCGCCATCTACATCAGATTTGTTCTCTGGTGCTGAAGATAACAGCCCACAAGTCGCTGATCCGTGTGCTACTAACCCAACACAATTCTGTATTGCTGATGGTGTTCCTGCAGCAGGTTTTGAGCCGATTGGTGATCAGTTATCTTCTACACGTGGTGGTAACACAGAACTTCAACCTGAAGAAGCTGATATCTTTACTGTAGGTGTGGTATACAGCCCTGATTTTGTTGATGGGTTATCTTTCACTGTTGATTACTGGGATATTGAAGTAACTAATGCGATCAGTACTATTGGTGAGCAGCTTATCCTTGATAAATGTGCTGAAAGTGGGCTTTACTGTGACAAGATTACACGTTACACATCAGGTATATTAGCGGGTAACTCGAGTGATATCGATGATAGAAATGTAAACGTTGGTGGTGTTGATTCGTCAGGTATTGATTTCAACGTAAATTACGTCACTGAAGTTTCATTCGGTGCACTTAAGTTCAACTTAGATGCAACGCGTTACGACACATACGATATTACTCAAGCTGATGGGTCTGTTGTTGAAAATGCCGGTTGGTTCCGTCGCAACAGTGGTGATGGTAACTTCCCTGAGTGGAAAACAAACTTTGATGTTCGTTTGAACAAAGATGATTGGTCTGCAAGCTACGCTATCCGTTATATTGGTGAAGTGGAAGAACCATTTGGTAACGAAGCAGGTCAAAGAACTATTGATTCGCAAACAATACATGATGCGCGTTTCACTTATTTCTTTGATAACTTCACAACGACTGTTGGCTTAAACAATATCTTTGATGAAGATCCTCCGTATGCAGATACAGGATTCAATGATAACACTGACCCTCGTACTTATAATACTACGGGTCGTCATGTATACTTAACCTTAAGTGCTGCTTTCTAATTTAGAAACAAACTTTGTATTAAAACCGGCTAGTTATTAGCCGGTTTTTTTGTTTTTGGTACAATAAGCAATAAAAAAGCAATTTTTTTGTTGATTTTTTTTTCGCGTTTTTTGTCTTGTTATTTTTTGAAAACATCTGTTATTCACTCGCCTTACGAAATACATATTTTGTAAAAAATAATACATAAAGTTACACAATTTCACATTGTTACCATAAAAATTAAATGTTCTCGCTACTCGCAGAGCTATGATGTAAATGGTTCGTCGTGGCAGTTGTATGTAGTTATTACAGGTATATATTAAAACTCCCATTTTTGTTGAATTTTAAAATCAATGTTGACCTATTGTTGCAACAAAGATTAGTATGTACGCGTTGTACTGTATCAGGCACATACATTGTGTAACCTAATACAATAAAAAATAAATCAAAAAAACAATGGCTTAAGAGTTATTTTTTAAGCTCCAGGGAGAAATAAATGCTAAATCATAAAGTTTCAAAGGCGGTTCGTTTAGCAATCGCATTTGGTGCGGCGTCATCTGCTGCATTTACAAGCACAGTATTCGCTGCAGAAGATGGTGCGAAAAAAGTAGAAAGAATTGAAGTAACGGGTTCTCGTATCAAGCGTACAGATATGGAAGGCGCGATGCCTGTAAGCTCTTTCTCTTTGGAAGATATTAAAGCGACAGGTGTACCTACTTTAGAGCAATTTGTTGAACAACTACCTATTATTAGTGGTGGTAGTTATGGTTCAAGTACCAACAATGGTGGTACAGGTTTTGTTTCTATGAACCTGCGTGGTTTAGGTGATGACCGTACATTGGTACTATTAAATGGTCGTCGTTTTAGTGGTGATATCAGCGTAATTCCAATGGCTGCGATTGCACGTGTTGATGTACTACGTGACGGCGCTTCAACTATTTATGGTTCTGATGCAATCGCAGGTGTTGTTAACTTCATCACGACAAAAGATTACTCAGGTACAGAAATAGAATTCCGTTATCAAGAAACCTCTGAAGGTGACGGCGAAACCGATTCAATTAGCTTTGTAACGGGTGTTGAAGGAGATAAAGGAAACCTGATATTATCAGTGGGTTATGATAAGCGTGAAGCGATCTACGGCAGTCAACGTGACTTTTCTTCATGTCCATATTTCGAAAGAGATACAAACGATGATGGCGTGAATGATGAAACATTCTGTGCCGGTTCTTCAAGAACAACTCCATCGTCTTTTTCTTTGTCTGACGGTACTCGCGGTACCTTTATGAAAGCAGATGATGGTTCAGCTAGACCTCTTACAGCTGAAGACCGCTATAACTATGCTAGCTCAAGCATTTTATATCAACCACGTGAAAGTTATAATATTTTTGCCGCTGGTCGTTATGAGCTGTTAGATTCTGATTTTACAACGGTAGAGTTTTTCTCGGAGAATATGTTTACTCACCGTACTTCAGAACAACAAATGGCGCCTACAGCGACATTCTGGGGAATGACAGTACCAGAATCTCATCCTGACAATACAATGGGTCAAGATGTATCAGCAACACGTCGTTTGACAGAAACAGGTGGCCGTAATTGGCAACGTGACGTTTATGAATATCTTATTACATCAGGTTTCCAAGGCGAGCTAGATAATGGCTGGTTCTGGGATGTGAGCTACGGTGTTAACCACAGACGTCAAAACATTGAAGAGGATGGTCGTGTTCATCAAGAGCGTATCACCAATCTAGTCAATAAAGAAACGTGTGCAGCTGATGAATTATGTTCAGCAGCAGTGGCTGGCACGCCAAATGGTGTATGGAATCCGTTTGAAAAAGATACGCTAACTAAAGCTATGCAAGATTATGTGATTGTACCATTAACAAATACAACTATTTCAGAAGATACGCAATTACAATTTAACCTGACGGGTGATTCGGGTGATTTTGAACTTCCAGCTGGTGCTGTAGCATGGGCTGTTGGTTATGAGCATTTATCAACTAGCTACAGAAACATCAAAGATGGCGCAGCAGGTTTAGGCCAAATTTACGGTGTTGCAGCTGGTGGTGCCGAAGGTAAGTACAATACAGAAGCAGCATATGTTGAAGTTAATATTCCTCTTTTAGCCGACTTACCTTTTGCTGAGCGTTTAGACTTAACTGTAGCAACTCGTAGAACCGACGTTAGTACTATTGAAGATGCAGAGACAACAAGTAAAGTAGCTCTTGAGTGGCGCCCTAATTCAGAATTACTAGTTCGTGCTAATTACTCTGAAGGGTTCCGTACTCCTGGTATCGTAGATATGTTCCGTCCAAGAACTCAGTCTGCAAATACTTACTCAGATCCATGTGTTGACTTTGCGACGTCTGAATCAGCAACATTACGCGCAAACTGTCTTGCAGATGGTCTACCGCTTGATTGGGAACAAACAAATAGACAATCAGGTTCTTGGATTGGTGGAAGCCCTGATCTTGGCCCAGAAAAATCTGAAAGTGTTTCACTTGGTGTAGTTTGGTCTCCTGAGTTTATTGAAGGCTTCAGCATGACTCTAGACTATTATGACATTGCAATTGAGGAAGTTATTGGTGAGCTAGGTATAGGCACAATTGCTGCGGAATGTTATAACAGTGAGAACTTCTCATCACCTATGTGTGCTCAGATTAAAGGCCCTCAGGCATATGGTGCTTCAGGTAACGGCCCTCGTCGTGATTCAACAGATTCATTAAGTGGTGTTGATTTAGCAACACAAAACTTAGGTTTCTTTGATTCTGAAGGGGTTGATTTCGATTTTGAATATAAACTAGCAGCATTAAGTGGCGATATTCGCTTTAAGCTAAGCGGTACATACTTACTAGACCATACTCATTTAGAAGCTGAAGGTTTAACTGCTTCTGATTTACTTGGTAAATATGGTAATGACGTAGCGAATGGTGGACGTGGTGCATTTAACAAAGTGCGTGCAAACTTCCGTACGAGCTACTCACAAGATGATTGGGGTCTATCGCACACCATTCAATACCAAAGTGCAGTTGATGACTTCGCTCCAGCTGATTCGAACTTATCGAACTCAGTCGATGCTATGATGTATCATGATGTATCAGGCTATTATCATGCACATGATAACCTAAGCTTATCATTTGGTATTACCAACTTATTAGATCAAGATCCTGAATATGTAACGAATGGTGATAACCGTATGCTTATTCGTGTTCATCGTCTAACAGGTCGTCAATACTTTGCAAAAGCAACCTTTAAGTTTTAAGGTTGAATAATAAATAGGGGCTTACGAGCCCCTTTATTTTTTCGAAGGAAATGAAGATATGAAAAAACTATTATTAATCTCAACGATTGCCATTGTACTCAGTGGGTGTTCTTCAACGGACAGTAACTCAACAGCGAGCACTTCATCAGAAAATAAACCAAAAAAAATTAAGATGAAATGTGAAGTCAGCTCAATGACAGGGTCAAAGTTAAAGCGTAAACGCTGCGAAGATGCCGCATATGCAGCACAAAAAAGAACAGAAGCCAAAAGGCTTATAAGGGAATCCATCGATAACGCTGCAGATTTAAGTGGACGTTAATCACTAGCATAACGCTTGAGAAACTCCTTGCATAAGTTATTTCTGCATGATTTATGCAAGATTATTTTATATCAATAACCCGACTGGCTTTTTTGTAGCGAATTTTAAACCCTTGCCATGCTGGCAGCTCCCACCGTTTAGGTACCTCTTTTCTTTTTCCGCTCACATATTCTAACGTAATTCTTTTCGCCATGAATTGATAATTAATATTTAGACTAAGTTCATTGAGATGAACCTCTATTGGGTATTTTTCTATAAATGGTTCAATAAGCCAAGGTTCTAACCTGGTGTAGAATAGGTCTTCTGCTTCAATGAGTGCTAAATCACTTTGTTCTGTTATGCCTAATGACTGTAACGTATGTAATATATATTCTTTTTTTTCTGGTAGTTTGTGCTCTATATCATGCGCTTGATTGTATAACTCATGGTACTTTAAAGCATCATGAATTTGCTTTCCTGCTGGCGCGAAAAGCAGCCCTTGTACGATAAGTTCACAACATGCGGTAATAAGTTGTGGGCCTTGTGCTGCTACTTTTTTACTCTCTAGTGTTACTCCTGCATAGGTATATAGCGAATTAATAAAAATAACATTATCAATGACCTCTGGTGATTCACTAAGGTATGTTCCCAAAGATAACTTTTTAATTATGGCGATATTTACAGGTGCATTCAGTGTGGCTAAGGTGTTTGACTGCTTAGTGCCTTGACCAGCTAAAGCATACGTGTCGAGTACTAGCATCGCCTTGCTTTTATCGTCAATGCGAGAGGATTTTGAGAGCACCACTTCACTGAGCCCATTGCCAAATCCCCCCCTTTTATTATTACGTTTTATGAAAACGTAATTAGGTCTTGCTGCTGCAATCGACTCCACCAGTAGGTTATGATCATAACTTGCGGCATACTTTAATTCTGGTAACGCAAATGTACTTCGTAATAACTCACTAAATTGCTTCGCTTCTTGAAAGGCATCTAATGCGATATCAATAGTCGATATTTGTTCACGCATAATCGCTATGACAAGCTCGAGATCACAGCGGTTAGGTAAGAGAATATTTATCTGTTCAAGTAAATCTTGTTGCGTAGGTAAGTGATAAATACGTGCAGGGACACTCATTATTGCAACAACATCGATCATAGCTTGCATGAGTGAGGACGTTGGCATGGAATGAATTAAGTGAGCGAGCGTGGCATCTATTGGTAAAGGATAAAGGGCTTTACCATACTCTGTGGCTACGCCGGTTGCAGCAAGTGCCCCGATAGAATTTAACAGCGATATTGCTGAGGCTTTTGACTTTTCAGGTAAGGGATCAATAAAGCTTAGCGATTTGATCCCATCACTGGAGCATGCAGCAGCGAGTACGAGTTCTGTTAAATTTTCTCTATTTACTTCAGGAGGCGTCGATTTAATTAAAGGTGCATGTTGGCCATAAAGACGAATACATAGTCCATGTTGAGTTCGCCCAGCACGCCCTAGCCGTTGCTTTGCTGAATCAATGCTGATAGCGTCTAGCCCAAGCACTGTTTTTGAGCCTCTTAAATGTGTTCGTCGCTCTAAGCCTGAGTCAATCACACAGCTAATATTTGGTATTGTTAGCGACGTTTCGGCGACGTTAGTCGCAAAAATCAGTCTTTGCTGTGATTGTACTGATAAGGCCAATACTTGTTGTTGTGCCGAGCAACCACCATATAAACTCACGACAAGTGTATTTAACTTCTTTGCTGCAGCCGCACAAGCTTGTATTTCTGCCTTTCCGGGCAAAAAGATGAGTATGTCACCTGGTGTTTTTAGTATTGCTTGCTGACAGGTATTAATAACGCGTTCGGCTAACTGTTCTTTGCTAGGCATCGCTCGGCTATTATTTGCAATGAATTGCTCATCGACTGGATACATACTGCCTTCACTATGGAGTATTTTCGCATTTAAGTAAGAGGCCAATTGCGCTGTATTTAATGTGGCAGATGTAACAATCAGACGATGCTGATCATGCTGTTTTAGCATTGCTAGCAACAAGTCCATATCCCAGCGTCGCTCATGAAATTCATCAAGCATAACAATGTTAAACTCATGGAGTTTATCTTCAAAAAACCATCGTAGTGCAACACCAGGAGTAACAAAGACAACTTCGGTGTTTTCGCTGCGGTGGCTTTCAAAGCGGATGGCGTAGCCAATTCTTTCGCCAACGGGCTGTGAACTTTGCTGGGCTAAATATTCAGCCAAAGACGTGCAGGCTATGCGCCTTGGTTCAATGACGAGGACTCTACCTGATTGACTGGCCCACAAGGGCAAGCAGGTTGACTTACCTGAACCGGTTGCTGCGCTTACAATGACATCTGAGTGGGTAATGGTGCTCAAAAATTCCAGTTTGATCGCTTCAATAGGCAAGTGAGTCATGATAAATCTTTTGTTTTTTAGCGTGTGAGTGTGCCTTGATTTTATCAAATACATATTGAAAACACTGCAGTTCATACCAACTTAATTTAAAAAGGTGATTAAGTATTCAATATGATAATTAACAGTGTTTTATTGCTTGCATTGGGTGTGTTTGTGCTGGTTTATTGGCGTTGGAGTATGATCCAACACTCTATATGGAAGAGAAAATACCACGCGCATGGCTTATCGCGTAACGATAAAGCGGTGCTACTTAAGTACATGTCGATTTATCGGCATATGACGGATAAAGACAGGGCTTCATTAGAGCGCCATATTGTCTGGTTTTTAGGTGAAAAGCGTATTCTTGGTCGTGATGGACTTAAAGTAAATCGGGCAATGGAATTGGTGGTTGCGGCAGACGCGTGTTTACTCGTATTGAATAAACCATGGCCACTATATCCAAATGTTAAAGAGGTACTACTTTACCCCAGCAGTTATTACGTTCCTCACACAAGCAAAGATGGTGCTGGGTTAGTGAACTACCATACCTCTATAAGGCAAGGTGAGTCTTGGCCTGGCGGAACTTTAGTATTGAGCTGGCATGATGTTTTGGAAGGAAACCGTTTACCTGGTGATGGCCATAATTTGGTTTTTCATGAGTTTGCTCATCAATTAGATCAACAAACGGGCCAAACTAACGGCACGCCGGCACTCATCAGCCGTGAACAGTACACACATTGGGCGAAGGTGTTTCAACGCGCATATAGTAATTTAAAAAGTCACGTTGCGTATCAAATGCCACATGTGATCCACAGTTATGGTGCAACCAATGAAGCGGAGTTTTTTGCGGTAGTAACAGAAACATTCATTGAAAAGCCCGCTGAACTTAAAAGCTACGACCCTGAGCTTTTTTCGTTACTATGCCAGTACTATCAGTTTAATCCTAGCGATTGGGCTAAGTCCTTTGAATAGGCCTAGATAAGTGCAAATTTTGGGTGTTGGTGGTACTTTTCTGGCAATATTTTCGTTATTTTGTTGCTATAGGTACAACAAAATAACAGGGTTAAGAATCATGAAGCAGTATTTATTAAGCGCACTTGCGCTTGGGGTCTCGCTTACCTGCATGGTACAAGCTGCAACAGTTAATCAACTTACGCAATGGCAAGTTGATACACCGCCGGGTGAGTTCATAGGCGCTAAAATATCGGTAGAACAGGGACATGGATGAACGTGATGTGAGTCCTGATGGTGCATCACTGGTTTTTGATTTAGGTGTTAGTGAGCTTAGGTACACATGGTCAACGGGAAGGGCTGGCTGCACATTGGGAAATTTGGATGTTCGCCCAAGGGAGAATGTCACCGCTTCAAGCAATTGGTGCAGCAACTCTGGAACCGGCTCAGTATGTTGGCTTAGATCAACATATAGGGTCGATTGAAATGGGCAAGCTTGCCGATTTAGTGGTGGTTAATGGTGATCTATTAAAGAACATTCGTGATACAGATAAAATCTCTTATACCATGATCAATGGGCGGTTGTTTGATGCAGCAACCATGCAGGAGGTAGGTAAAAAACCTCGCGCTAAATTGTATTTTGAAGAGTAATTAGTGCGTTAAAAGCACGTCCCACTATTTAGAGAGGCTTCTCAGTACAGACAATGTGTCACTGTGTATCTTATACATTGAGCAGGCGTTGCGTTACTTTTGATTGTGGCTTTGCAAAAATAGCCGCTGTATTACCGTACTCAACAATCTTGCCTCTGCTGAGTACTAACAGTTGGTCGCTCATATGTTTCACTAAACTCAAGTGATGGGTGATCAAAATAAAGCTTAGACCCGAGTCTTTTTGTAGCTTTAATAATAAGTTAACGGTTTGCGCTCTGACTGATGGGTCTAAAGACGAGAGAGCTTCGTCGAGTACAACAACTTTAGGGTCTAAAATGAGTGCTCTAGCTAATGCAACCCGTTGTAGTTGGCCCCCACTAAACATATGTGGGTAGTATTGATAATGCTCACCAAGTAATCCAACGCGGCTCAAAGTGAGCTTGATTTTTTTATCACGCTGCGAGGACGTTAAATTTGTATTGTATTTCAAGCAGTCATCTAGCATGTCACCGATGGTTAAACCTGGGTTTAATGAGCGGGTAGGATCTTGAAAAATCATGCGAATATGACGACACTGATTCTTTCTTACCCCATTGTCTTCAATGGTTTTTCCGTCTAATAGTATTTGTCCACAATCGGCAGCATCGGCACCAGCGAGTAATTTTGCAAGGGTGCTTTTGCCTGAACCCGCCTCCCCAATAACGGCCAATGTTTCACCGGGACCCACAGCGAATGAAATATCTCTTAGTACCGCAATATGCTTACGCTTAAAAATGCCCGCTCTACTTTGAAAAGACTTACTTAATGCTTGAACTTTTAAGACGGGCTGCATTTGGACTTTTCCTTTAACAGAGGGAAATGACATGCATAAGCATGGCCATGACTTTTACTTTGAAGAGGTGTAACGACACATTGTTTTTGTGCTTGCGGGCAGCGTGGTCCTAACCGACAGCCTATTGGTAAATGCTGCAAAGGCGGAATGGTGCCCTTTAGTGCATAAAAAGGTTCTTTGTGCGCTAGGCCTTGTGCGTAATCAGGTAAACTTTTTACTAAGGCTTGTGTGTATGGGTGTAAAGGTTCATAAAAAACCTTTTGCGTAGGACCTGCTTCAACCATTTGCCCACAATATAAAACGTGCATGGCATGAGACCAGTCTGTGATCTCTTCAAGCTCATGGGAGATCATGAGTACTGACATGTTCTTAAGTTGGTTTAAGCTTTTCAGTAATCGAAAAATTTGTGCGCGCGTCGTACTTTCTAATGCTGTCGTCGGCTCATCGGCGATTAACAGTTTAGGGTTTCTGGCAATGGCCATGGCAATCATGACCTTTTGGCATACTCCTTCAGAAAGTTCATGAGGGTAGCTGCTAGCAACCCGAATATGTTCTCGGATCCCCACTTTATGCAGGAGAGCTTTGACCTTTTCTTTACGCTCCGTATTGCGACGGAAAAACCCTTTTTTAAAGGTGTCATCGGGTAATGACTCAGCCACTTGTTCAAATATTTTAGCGGTAGGGTCTAGGCTACGACTGGGTTCTTGATAGATCATAGCCATATCTCTGCTAACTATCTTTCTGCGTTTTTCAGAGCTTAAGCGCATTAGGTCAACACCTTGCCAATGCATACGATCTGCGGTCACGGTCCAGCGGGAGTTTAAAACGCCTACGATGGCTTTGGCGATTAGGCTTTTTCCCGAGCCAGACTCACCAACCAGTGCATGCACTTCACCTTCTTTAAGGCTGAGGTTTACTTTATCAACCGCTCTTATCACACCGTCTTCAGTGTGCAGCTCTATGATTAAGTTACGTATGTCGAGTAATTGCATTAATCAGCCTTACGCTCTTTGAGTACTTGTCTTAAGCCATCACCCACTAGGTTAGTAGAAAGTACCGCAATAAACAGCAGTACTCCTGGTAAGCCAACCGTCCAAGGGGCTAAATAAATTAGCCCTAAATTTTCGGCCAGAATAGCGCCCCATTCTGTTGTGGGCGGCTGGGCTCCAAGTTTCAAAAAGCCCAGTGCAGCAATGTCTAGAATAGCTGTGGACAGAGCCATAGTAAAAATAACCACGATATGCTCGTATATATTGGGCAGAACACCTCGGGTTAATAATTGCCATTGAGACGCACCATCAAGGCGAAAGGCACTGATATAATCTTTATTTAGTTCATCAACAACCAAATTGCGAATGGAGTGGACGTATTGAGGCAATAACGCAAAGATAATTGCCCATACGGTATTGAGTAAGCCTGGCCCGAGTATAGCGATGATAATAATGGCTAATAATAACGATGGGATCGAGAGCGTAATATCCAATAAATGATTTAATGCACTCGAACGAAAGCCATGGCTTATCCCCGCCAAAGTCCCTAAAAATACCCCAACTAGAGTGGTGATCAAGGCGGCGATGATTGAGAGTCCAAAAGTAAATGTAGCCCCGTTCATGAGTCGAGATAAAACATCGCGGCCTAAATCATCAGTGCCTAAGATAAACCTGACATCCCCCAATTCATGCCATGAAGGAGGCAGCAGCAATGCATCGCTGTGCTGTTGATTAATACCATATGGTGCGATAAATGGTGCTGTCATAGCGAGTAGTGTTAACGCAATAAACACCCACAGAGCGACTAACGCCGGGTGGTTACTTTTAAACTTTCGCCATAACCGCGAAAGGGGAGAGCGGTTAGACTCTTCGCTGAATAAATTAAACTTTGCCATAGGCTTGATTCCGTGACAAAGGGTCAAAAAGAGAGTGGCTAAATTCAGCCAGCATATTTGCCGATATAACAAACATAGAAACAGCCAATAGTCCGCCCTGTATCGCGGGGTAGTCACGTTGATAAATACTGTCGATCAGCCACCGTCCTATACCAGGCCAAGAGAATATGACTTCTGTCACCATTGCGAGTGTGATCAGGGTACTAAATTGTAAACCAATCTGTTTTATGACTGGGAGTAAAGCATTACGTAGTGCGTGATGTAAAATCAGCTGACGGCGATTTAAGCCTTTTGCGCGGGCTGTTTTAATATAGTTTTGTTCTAGGACATGCAGCATTGAATCTCGGGTGAAGCGCACAAGCACTGTGGTAGGGTACATAGCCAACACCACCGTGGGTAACGCTAAATGTCGAAGAGCGTCAAAAAAAGCGAGGCCATGATACGGGAAACCTTGGATAGCAATATCGATTAGAATAAAGTTGCTGATTGGGTCTATTTCATATAACAGGCCTATACGTCCTGACATGGGGAATAGCCCAAAAGACAAGCAAAACACCATTATAAGCAGTAACGCAAGCCAAAAAATAGGTATAGAAAACCCCATTAAAGTCAGAGAGTTGATAACTATGTCAGGCCCGCGGCGATGATACGCGGATGCCACAATACCGGCGGGGATCCCAAGTAAAACTGCAACCCCTAAAGCATAAACACAGAGCTCTAACGTTGCAGGAAAAAGCCGAATAACATGCTCAAATACGCTTTGTCCAGAGGAAAGTGATACCGCCCAATCTCCACTTACAATACGCACTAAAAAAGCACCATATTGCATAAGTAGGTTGTCGTTTATATGGTACTTCTGAGCCAAGATTTGGGCTTGGCTGTAATTGGAGTTAACTTGGCCACTAAAGTTCGTCAGCAAGTCGCCAGGAAAGAGGTAATTGAGAGAGAAGGTGAACACCGTTAAAGTGAATACCATAAAAACCAGTAAACTAATGCGGCGTAGTAAGTATTCAAATAACATTAGTTGCGCCTCACTTGACCAAGAGAAATACCACCAAATGGGCGTAAGGTAACGCCCGTCAAGTCATTACTGGTTGCTTGAAATCGCATCCCATGAGCAATGGGGATCAGCGGCAGCTGCTCGATAAGCATTTGCTGTGCTTGATAATAGTAAGTTTTACGCAGTGCAATATCGGTGGTGTCTAGCGCTTGTGTAAGTAATAAATCAAACTCAGGGTGACACCAATTAGCCGGGTTTTTACCACTAAACGTCGCGGTACAGCTCAATAACGGACTAAAAAAGTTATCAGGATCTGGTGTATCAGCAGCCCAGCCGAGTAAAACACTATCATGCTCATGCTTTCCGACCCGTTCAATAAACGTATTCCATTCATATTCAATAATTTGAGCAGAGATCCCTATGGCTTTTAAATCACTTTGGATCAGCTCAGCCATTTTTCGTGCATTAGGGTTATATATACGCGATACCGGCATGGCCCATAGTGTCATATTAAACCCATTTTCATAACCCGCTTCCTTTAAAAATTGTTTCGCTAATTCGGGGTTATAGCGGGGGATATTGTCTTGTGCTTGAAAGGCCCAAGATGAAGGGGGAAGGTGCGAACGCGCTAAAATGCCATTTCCGTAATATACTGCTTGCATTATTTTATCGAAATCAACAGAGTGCGCGAGTGCTTTGCGAACCAAAAGGCTATCAAATGGAGGGCGTTCAGTATTAAATGCCCAATAGCCAATATTTAGGTTTGCGGCTTTGTCGACGCGAATATCTTCACGGTCTTTGAGTACGCTCAGTTGTGTTGCACTAGGGTGTGCTGTGATATCACATTCTTTAGTCAGCATTTTCGCAATACGACTGGTGCCGTTGGTGGTGATATCGAACACCAGCTGCTGCATCGGCACTGGGTATTTCCAATATTTTTCATTGCGGTGATAACGAATAAGATTATCGCGTAAAAAGTTTTTGTATTTATATGGGCCGGTGCCAATAGGCAAGTGATCAAATGCGGCTTTATTTTTTTGTGCTATCAGCTGTTGGGCATATTCTTGTGAGAGAATAACCGCAAAATCGGTCGCAATATTCGATAGAAAACTACTTTCGGCGTTGAAGAGTTCAAACCTTACGGTAAAGTCGTCGACTTTAACGACTTTACGAATGAGTTGGTCAATCCCCACGCTTTGAAAATAGGGGTACTCAGCATCGCCGACAAAATGATATGGGTTATACACGTCGAATAAACGGCTAAATGAAAAAACCACGTCATCGGCATTGAGTGTGCGGCTTGGACGAAAGTAGTCTGTACTGTGAAACGCGACATCTTGGCGCAATGTGAACGTAATAGATTTACCCTTGTCGCTCACTGCCCAGCTACTAGCCAGTTCCGGTTTAAACTCTGCCGTTTCAGGATCAATACTTATTAACGTATCGTATAACTGGCTGGCAATAAGGTCTATGGTGGATCCGGTCGTTGTGACTTGAGGGTTAAAAGATACCGGGTTCGCTTCAGCGCAGTACACTAGGCCCTGAGATTTTTCGTTCGCTTGCTGTTGGTTTGCATCAACACAGCCAAGTAAATAAGTACACAAAGCACCTAGTACTAGATTCCGCACGCCTTACGCCTCTTGTTTTTGACCTGACTCTAACAGGTTGTATTTTTTCAAATAACCACGAAGTTGATGATACGTCAATCCGAGCATTTGTGCAGTTTTCTTTTGATTAAATTGACTATGCTCGAGCGCTTTTTTGAGTAACTCAATTTCAAAATCATTAGAGAGCTCTTTTAAGTCACAAGGAAACGCAATGTTGGGCTGTGCTGGTGAGAGAGAGGCATGGTTGCTCGAAGCTTCCGTCACAGGGGCATGGCTGGGTGTTTGAGCTACTTCAGGTTGTATTGCTGCACGGGCTTTTACCCGTTGTGTTGGTCTAAATGGACTCTCAAATGGATTGAGAATGATTTCGTGCACGGGTAAGTGTTCGTTGCCATGACGATATAAGCTTCTTTCTACGGTATTTTTGAGTTCACGAATATTACCAGGCCAATCGTAACTCAATAGTACCTCGGTGGCTTTACGCGTAAAGCCACTGAACAGTGACCAGCTTAAATCTCGTGCCATGTTTATTGCAAATTGTTCCGCTAATAACATGATGTCTTCTTGGCGAGCCCGTAATGGGGGCAATGTGATAACATCAAATGCCAGTCGGTCTAATAAATCGTGTCTAAACTCACCGTTGTCAGCCAAAGATGGCAAATCTTCATTGGTTGCGCAGACTAAACGTGTATCGACTTTTACCGTACTTTTACCGCCGACCCGTTCAAATTCGCCATATTCAATCACACGTAATAGCTTTTCTTGTACCATGGCAGAGGTATTGGCCAGTTCATCAAGAAATAATGTGCCGCCATTAGCCCGTTCAAATCGACCTTCATGGCGTTTACTGGCGCCAGTAAATGCACCACTCTCATGACCAAATAGCTCACTCTCTAACAAATTTTCATTTAGGGCGGCACAATTGAGTTTTACGTAGTTTTGTTCCCATCGCTCAGAAAGAAAGTGTAATCGTGCAGCGATAAGTTCTTTACCCGTACCGCGCTCACCAATAATCAATACTGGTTTTTCTAAAGGGGCGAGTTGCGACACCTTATCAAGCACGGTTAAAAAGCTGTCAGATTGACCGAGTAAATTGTCCTGTTGGCGGAATTGGCTCATATTGGCTAACTCTTAGTTATTTTTGCTAACACTTAGTGTATTTGATAATTAATGCAAACGAAAGTAATTTCTGATATGGTTTAATTTATTGATATTTATAGGCTTTTGTCTTTTAAAAAAGTTGGCAAGTTTATTGATACTACTAATACAAGCAACTTAAACTTAGAAACCAAAGAGGTAAAGATTATGGGAATTTTCTCACGTTTTGCAGATATCGTTAACTCTAATATCAATGCTATTTTAGATAAAGCTGAAGACCCAGAAAAAATGGTTCGTCTTATCATCCAAGAAATGGAAGATACGCTTGTTGAGGTACGGTCAACTTCAGCAAAAACGTTAGCGGAGAAAAAAGAATTAACACGTCGTGTTGAGCAATTAAATGAAGAAGTTGCGCAGTGGCAAAGTAAAGCTGAGCTAGCTTTAACCAAAGAACGCGAAGATTTAGCACGTTCAGCGTTACTTGAAAAGCAAAAGTCAGCGGATGCAGCTGCCAGTGTGCAAAGTGAATTGGCGCATGTAGAGTCGCATATCGAAAAATTGCAACAAGAAGTTGCGACACTACAAGAGAAGCTGGTTGATGCCAAAGCGCGTCAAAAAGCCATTGTGCTGCGTCAGCGTTCTGCGGAGTCTCGTTTAGAGGTGAAAAAAGCATTAGACAGCTCAAAAGTAGAAGATGCTTTAAATCGTTTTGAGCGTTATGAATCTAAGATTGACGGGCTAGAGTCGCAAGTTGAGTCATATGACTTAGGGAAAAAGACTCTATCTGATGAAATTGCAGATTTACAAAAGAACGAAAAAGTAGATGATGAGCTTGCAGAGCTTAAGAAAAAGCTTTCTGGCAAATAATGACAATAATCACACCCGCTGACCAAGCAGTGGGTGTTAGGTATCAGAACAATCAAGTCGCAGGAGTATAGGGTTATGGATCTTGAAGTATTAGTAGCACCGATCATTATTTTTATGTTGGTAGTGGCGCCATTATGGCTTGTACTTCACTATCGTAGTAAGAAGCAGGTAAGCCAGGGCTTAAGCGAGCATGAACATCGTCAGCTTATGGAATTGGCAAGTAAGGCTGAAAGTATGGCTGACCGTGTTGACACACTAGAAGCAATACTTGATCAAGAAGCACCAGAATGGAGACGTAAAGTATGAGTAGTATAAAAAGAGAACTTTACAGGGATCCAAAAAGAGGAAAGCTTGCAGGTGTGTGTGCTGGGTTGAGTGATTACTTCAATATGGAATTGTGGTTGGTCAGGATCCTGTTCATTACGGCAGTGTTGCTATCTGGTGGGCCCTTATTCGTTGTAGTTTATATCGCATGTTGGTTTATTTTAGATAAGAAAAGTGATTATGAAACCAAGCAGTCAGCCAATCATGATGCAGACCCGATTTCAGTAAAGTTTAAAGTTTGGCAAAAAGGTGAGCCGCCCAGACAAGCTTTGTTTGATTTAAAAGAGCGTTTAAATCGTTTAGATGGCAGAGTACAAAGTATGGAAACGTACGTAACATCAAGCGAATTTACAATCAGTAGAGAAATTAATAAATTATAATTTTTTGAACGTTATGTGGCGTATTCTACGCCACCGCTTTAAATATCCATGTAAATATGTTGTTCGGGAGGTGTGCCCCTTATATGAATACTAAACGTTTTAGCAAAGACACGTTCGATAAATTTAAAAGTACAGCACAAAAGACTTTACATAGAAGTCTTGATCAACATATAAAGCTTGCGGTCACTGGGTTTAGTGGTAGCGGAAAAACGGCTTTTATCACGTCACTTATCAAGCATTTAACATCTCAAACGAATAAAACAAACTTGCCATTTTTTGACGTAATAACAGAGCAGCGCTTAATAGCAGTAAAGCAAATACCACAACGTGCTTTGGACATTCCTAGTTTTGATTATACCAGTGCAGTGAGTTGCTTGTTAAATGACACACCAACATGGCCGTCATCAACACAGCGTATAAATACGTTAACCCTTGCACTTAAATTTGAATCACGGCATGTGCTAAAACAGCATTTGTCACCGGTGAGTACCGTTTATTTAGAGCTGATTGATTATCCTGGTGAATGGTTAGTTGATTTACCCATGTTAAATCAAGACTATCAGGCATGGAGTCAAGCTGTTCTTAATGTATTAAAGCAACCGCAGTATCGGGGTTATGCGAAAGCGTTTTTAGACATGTTAGCAAGCTTTGATGATGATGCAGCGGTTGATGAGTCTATTTTAAAGCAGTTATCTCAGCACTATCAACAATTACTCGTAACTCTAAAAGCAAAGACAAAAATAGCTCAGTTACAGCCTGGAAGAATGCTTATTCCTGGCGACTTAGCGGGGGCTCCAGTACTCTTGTTTTTCCCTTGCGTTAGTGCAGGAGAGCATTCGAACGATAGTCAATATAGTCATTTACAGAGCCGTTTTAATGCCTATAAACAGCAAGTGGTAACACCGTTTTATAAACAACATTTTTGTCAGTTTGATAGGCAGATAGTGCTGGTTGATGTATTAAGTGCTTTATCAGATGGGCCGGACACATTAAAAGAGCAAGAAGATGCGCTGCGCAATATTGTGCAAGTATTTGATTATGGCCGTTCAGGGTTACTCAAGCGGCTGTTTTATCCGAAGATAGATAAGGTTTTATTTGCTGCAAATAAGTGCGACCACGTAAGCTATGAGCAGCAACCGTTATTAGCAAAGCTGCTCCATAGTATGTTACATGAGCAAAGTAATGATTTACGCTTTGCAGGGGTTGAGATAGACACCATGGCGATTTCAGCGGTACAAAGCACGCAACAAAAGCAAGTTGTTGAAGCTGGGAAATCACTCAATTGCATCCAAGGTAAACCCAATAATGAACAGCACACGATTACATTTTTACCCCCAGAGCCCCCATCACATCGATTAAGTCGCGCTCAGTGGCCAGCACAGGGCTTCGACTTTTTATCTTTTGCCCCATTACCTGCGCAAGAGGGGCGTTTGAGCCATGTTCGATTAGATCACGTCCTGCAATTTTTATTAGGAGACAAGCTACGATGAGCGACCCACAGAATTTGCGCGCAGGCAGGCGCATTAGCACTGATGAACTTCCCCAAGCAGTGCCCCAGTTTATGGAGGCTGGAAAGCGCATCGAGCAGACACAGGAAAATTCAAGTTCTGATGGCGAGCAAGGTGTATTCAATAATAGTGATGTATTAGAACAAGAACTTGAGCATACTTTTAAGCCAAAGCGTACATTGCTAACGGTGAAAAAACTATTGCTGATCAGCTTGGTTGTTTTAGTTGCCGTCGAAGCTATTTACGGTGTAATAGAAGCCATTACGCAATCGTGGCTGTTAGGTGGCTTATATATTTTTGTACTGTCGCTGAGTTTCGTCGCACTGATACGCTTTTTGTTCAGTGAATACCGTGCACTTAAGTTGTTATCAACACGTGAGCATATGCAAAGTGACGCGCAGCGTTTATTGAGTAGTACACAAATTGGCGAGGCTCAGCAGTGGTTAGCGCCTCTCCTTAAGTATCATAGCCAAAGCGACGTAAACACGTTCAATGCGACAATTAAAGTGCATCATACCGATAAAGAAGTGTTAGAGCTTTATCAAAATACCCTATTGAATACGCAAGACCAGCAAGCTAAAGCGATCATTAGTTCGCATGCAACGACCAGCGCCATGCTGGTGGCCTTAAGCCCCATGGCCTTGCTGGATATGCTGTCTGTACTATGGCGCGGGGTGCACCTTGTTGAGAAGCTGAGTCAGCACTATGGTATTCGCTTAGGGTATCGCAGTCGTATTACGTTATATAAATTACTATTAAAGCAAATGGTGTTTGCTGGAGCTGCTGAGCTGGTGTCAGATCTAGCGGCAACGAGTATGGGAGCAGAGTTACTCAGTAAGCTGTCTGCTAGAGCTGCACAAGGGCTGAGTGCGGGTGTATTTACCGCTCGCTTAGGCTATAAAGCGATGGAATTATGTCGTCCATTACCTAAATTAGCAAATAAGCCTAATTTATTGCAGGGGTCGATTGAGCAAATATTTAAAGCGTTATTGAATCGCAGCAAATAAAGTGAGTGACAACAATTGTATACAAGCTGTTAAATTTAATCATGCCTAACTAGCCATCTTACCATCTGGCGTGCTTGTGAATTATTATTCGTTGATTTATTTATTAGGTAAATAAATTTAAGAATAACAATTTAACAGGCTATTTTATGAAGAAGTATGATGACAACACGCAATGTATCCACGGCCCAGCCCATTTTGATGACCCTCATGGTGCATTAACGGCACCTCTGTACCAAACCTCTACATTTAAGTTTAAAGACGCGGCCCAAGGGGCTGCGCGTTTTGCAGGCGAAGAGTCTGGGTATATTTACACCCGATTAGGTAATCCGACAACGCGCGAACTGGAGCAAAAAGTAGCTGCTCTTGAGGGAATGGACGATGTAGCTGCAACCGCGACGGGGATGGGGGCTGTTTCAGCCTCTGTGTTAAGCTTCTTACAACAGGGCGATCATCTCATTGCCTCGAGTGCATTGTATGGTTGTAGTTTTGCATTATTTTCTCATATGCTGCCCAAATTTGGCATAGATGTCACGTTTGTTGATATGACCGATGAAGCCCAGCTTCAAGCTGCTGTTACGCCAAAGACCAAAATGGTCTTTGCTGAAACGCCAATTAACCCGAACATGACGGTACTTGATTTATCAATGATTGGGCGTTTTGCTGGACAACACAAATTGATCAGTGTGATCGACAATACATTTTTGACCCCTCTGTTACAAAAGCCTAAACAATTTGGCATCGATATTGTTGTGCACAGTGCGACCAAATATCTAAATGGACATGGCGATGTTGTTGCAGGTTTAGTATGTGGCTGTGCAGAACACATTGAATTGATAAAGCTGACGGTATTAAAAGATATTGGTGCAACCATTAGTCCACATGATGCATGGCTTATTAATCGAGGGCTAAAAACACTGGCTGTGCGTATGGCGAGGCATTGTGAAAGTGCGCAAAAAGTCGCTGAGTTTTTAGAAAAACACCCAAAAGTCTCTCAGGTATTTTATCCAGGATTACCATCTCACCCTGGATATAAATATTTGGGTGAGCAAATGAAAGGGGCTGGAGGTGTTATAGCTTTTGAAATTGCAGGGACATTAGCGCAAGGTGAGGCGTTTATTAATGCCACCGAGCTATGCACATTAGCTGTGAGCTTAGGTGATCCTGAAACGCTAATTCAGCATCCTGCATCGATGACACACTCACCGTATACGCCTGAAGAGCGTCAAGCTGCAGGGATCTCTGATAGCCTGATCCGTATCTCGGTTGGATTGGAAGCGTCTGAGGATATTATTGCTGATTTAGAGACTGCGTTTAAATCGATTTAGTGTAAATTTTAATATACATTATGGTGTTGTTTTAGTCTTTGTTTTAGGTGTTGTAAATATAAATTTACTCGGGCGTTCTTTAATGTTTACGTTTTTTGGTTTTGTGGCAAAGCCGTAATTGGGCTTTGCTATTAAACTTTTGCTTACTTTTACATAGTATCGTTGTCACAAGTTGAAACACGATTGATGTTCATTCGTGGCAGGTAACAATGAAGGTTTCTATGGCTAAGTCGAGCAAGTACACTTCTAAGCAACCCGATGAAAATGGGATTATTGCGTGGAGCGATGAAGAAAATAAAATTTGGTCTGAGCTGGTGGCGCGTCAGTTACAATGCATTGAAGGTAAAGCATGTGACGAGTACATGGAAGGGCTAAAAAAAATAAATCTCCCGCATGACCGTGTCCCACAGCTTGCTGAGCTAAACGCAGTACTCGCTCGTGAAACGGGCTGGCAAGTAGCGCCTGTACCCGCGTTGATTGATTTTGATGAGTTCTTTCGACTGCTAGCAAACAAGCAGTTCCCTGTGGCAACGTTTATTCGTTCGCGTGAAGAATTTGATTATCTACAAGAGCCTGATGTTTTTCATGAGATATTTGGTCATTGTGCAATGTTAACTAACCCTGCTTTTGCAGAGTTCACCCATAAATATGGTCAGCTAGGCTATGCAGCTGAAAAGAAAGATCGTGGTTACTTAGCCCGTCTATATTGGTTTACGGTTGAGTTTGGTTTGATGCAAACTGAAGATGGCCTGCGCATTTATGGCGGTGGTGTGTTATCAAGCCCGGGTGAAACACAATACGTTTATTCAGATAAACCTGAGATACAGCCGTTAAATGTGATTGATGTATTACGCACACCTTACCGAATTGATATTATGCAGCCAATTTACTACACCATAAACTCTATTAACGATCTATTTGATATTTCGCAAATGGATATTATGGCATTGGTTGCCCAAGCAAAAGAATTAGGCTTATTCGAGCCAAAATTTCCACCGAAACAAAAACTAGCAAGTTAAGGATTTTAAATGTCTGATTTAAATGCACAAAAATGTGAAGCGTGTCGTGCTGATGCGCCTAAAGTGTCAGATGAAGAGTTAGCGGTACTTATCAAGCAGATCCCTGATTGGGTGCCTGAAGTACGTGATGGGATCATGCAGTTAGAGCGTGTTTTTAAATTTAAAAACTTCAAGCTAGCATTAGAGTTTACCAATAAAGTGGGCGCGATGGCGGAAGATGAAGGCCATCATCCTGGTTTATTGACTGAATGGGGTAAAGTAACGGTTACTTGGTGGAGTCACTCTATCAAGGGCTTGCACAAAAATGATTTTGTTTGTGCCGCAAAAACAGACGACGTGTTTGCTGCATTATAATTATTGAGCAGCTTACCGATTAGGTAAGTTTAAAAAGCGTCTTATGAAGAATTTCAGGTCACTGAATAATTCATAAGGCGCTTTTTTATAAACGTATTAAAAATTTGAATTATCAATCGTTTATAGAACGTAATAAGGCATTGATCCCAACCTTTTCACGTGTTTGCTGGTCTACTTTTTTCACAATAATGGCAGCGTAAAGGCTATGAGAGCCATCTTTACTTGGCAAAGAGCCTGGTACAACAACGGCACCGGCTGGTACTCGCCCGTAATGGACTTCACCTGTTTCACGGTCGTAAATACGGGTGCTTTGAGAAATATAAACACCCATTGAAATGACTGCGCCTTCTTCAACAATCACACCTTCAACAATTTCAGAGCGTGCACCAATAAAACAATTATCTTCGATGATTGTCGGATTCGCTTGTAAAGGCTCTAATACCCCACCGATGCCAACACCGCCAGATAGGTGAACATTCTTACCTATTTGCGCACATGAGCCGACAGTGGCCCAGGTATCGACCATCGTGCCTTCATCAACATAGGCACCGATATTGACATATGACGGCATAAGGACCACATTTTTACCCACAAAGCTGCCTTGGCGTGCAACAGCGTTTGGCACAACACGCATGCCACCTTGTTGGAATTGCTCAGGCGTATAGTCGCTGAACTTTAACGGCACTTTATCGTAGAATTGATTTACGCCATCGCTCATCGGCTGATTGTCACGAATTCTGAATGACAGTAAAACGGCTTTTTTTAGCCACTGATGGACAACCCACTCACCGCTTATTTTTTCCGCTACACGTGCCGCACCCGAATCTAATAGGGCAAGAGACTGGGTGATAGCGTTATATACTTCCTCTGTTACTTGGTTAGGTGAGATCCCGTCTCGCTGTTCCCAAGCTTGTTCAATAATGCTTTTTAAATCAGACATAGTTTCCTCTTTACTCTGTTTCTGCATTTAATTTCTTCATCAGATCGCGTTGAAGCGCAGCTTTATGCTCTTCTGCAAGCGCTTGATAATCAGTATTTGATATTACAAAAAAGTCTTCTGCTCGTTCGCCAACTGTTGTAATTCTCGCAGCGTGAATGTGCAATGAATTCGCTTGAAAGACCTCGGCAATTTTTGTTAAAAGCCCTGGTATATCAATGGCTTGAATTTCAATTAAATTTCTATCAGCACGGGCATGAGGTCGTACAATGACTTTAGGTTTAATATTAAAGTCTTTAAAACGTTGCGAGCGATTTTTCTTGGTACGAATTTTCTTTTTCGGATCTTTTAAAATAACTTCTAAGCCACGGCGTATCGACTTGGCTCGGCTACTGCTCATCGGGTTGCCACTCACTTCTAAGATCACGAAGTTGTACACCACCGAGTTATCTTTGGTTGTCATGACTTGAGCGTGCTGTATTTGAGCTTTTTTGGAGCCGATGATAGTGAGTAGTTTTGAGAATAAATTGGCATTATATGGACTATACACAAATACTTGTGTGCCGCCATGCATGGCTTGCTCACCTACAACAACGCAAGGTGCGTTTAAGTCGTTTATTTTAAGTAAGTGTTCACTGTGCCATGAGATTTGCTGTTCACTGAATGCGGTGAAGTAGTTTGCTTTTAAACGTGACCAAATAGCATCAATATTTTCTTCATTAAACTCTAAGTTAATGAGCCGTTGTTTTGCTTGCTTCTTTTTGTCTCGAATTTGGTCGCGCATATCCATTGGGTTTTCTAGACCCAAACGTAAGGCATGTTGAGAGTGCAAATAGAGTTCTCGAAGTAGCGTGTTTTTCCAATCATTCCATAGGTTGTCATTGGTTGCGCGAATATCGGCCACAGTTAAGCAATACAAGTAATCAAGTTGACGTTCATTTTTTACAACTGATGCAAATTCGGCGATAACATCTGGGTCGTTAATATCTTTGCGCTGTGCGGTGACAGACATCAACAAGTGATTCTCAACCAGCCAAGAAACTAAGCGAGCATCCGAGTTAGTGAACCCATGTACTTTACAAAAGGCGAGCGCATCAACGGCGCCAAGCTCTGAGTGATCACCACCGCGACCTTTGGCAATATCATGAAAAATAGCGGCAAGGTAGAGTAGCTCTGGTTTATCCATGCGGGTGATGATTTCACTGCATAGCGGGAAGTCTTTCTTTTGCTCTTTATCAGTGTAAAGGTAAATATTGTTGATGAGCTTATGGGTGTGTTCATCTACGGTGTAGGCATGGAATAAGTCGAATTGCATTTGGCCAAAAATATTGCGCCATTGCGGTAAATACGCCGCAATCAAGCCATGCTTATGCATCAAAGTAAATGCTCTACCCATGCCATTTGGATGTTTTAGCAACCGTAAAAAAGCATCCCTACAACCGGCATAGTCTTGCAAATCACCGAGCAGTCGGCGACGAACTTGGCGCATTGTTCTTATTGTACTGGGCTCGATATTGGTGATTTCAGGGTGGTCGGCAATATGCTCGAATAACACCAGTAGTTGTTCTCTGCGAAAAAAGACCGAAGGATTTTTAACGCTAATTTTATTGCCAATACGTTCAAAGTTATCGTCCAACGAAACCGCTATTTGTTCGCTTTGGTCGGGTAAAATACTCTGTTCAAAATACGACAATAGCATTTGGTTCATTTCACGTACACGGCTCATGATCCGGAATAAGCGCTTCATCATTCGCTCTACAGAGGCTTTACCTTCAGACCCAAACCCAAGTATTTCAGCTGCATGGGGTTGATAGTCGAACAACAGTCGGTTTTCACATCGTCCTGCTGCCAAGTGCAGTGCAAATCGTATATTCCAAAGGTTTTCTAAGCACTCTAGTAGTTCTTGATATTCCTCGTGAGTGAGATAACCATGGTTGATTAATTCTTCAAGTGTTTCAGCATGGAAATGTTTTTTAGCAACCCAAAAAATAGTTTGCACATCTCTGAGGCCACCAGGGTTTTCTTTGATATTGGGTTCTAAGTTATACGCGGTGCCATGGCACTTTCTATGCCTTACTTGCTGCTCGTTGATTTTGGCAATGAAAAAGTCATCAGATTTCCAAATGGGTGTTTCTACAATATGACTTCTCAATCGCTCAAACTCGACATGATTACCACAGATAAGTCTACTTTCGAGTAAACAGGTGGTGAAATGTACATCTTCTTGTTTTTGTTCTAATACTTGATCATGGGTACGAACGCTGTGACCAATTTCTAAGTTTAGGTCCCACAGAAGTGTCACAAACTCTTCAAGTGCCGTGGTCATTTCAGCGTTGGGGGTGTCGTTAACCAGCAGTAAGAAGTCAATATCTGAATAAGGATGTAACTCACCACGACCATATCCTCCAACTGCAATAAGAGCCAATTCTGGGTAACGGGCTAACCCAGTGTCGTTGAATAACTTTATCAACAATCGGTCTATAAATTCAGCGCGAGAGTTAATGAGGTTGCGAACTGGCTGTTTTGAAAACTCATTGCTTAACCATTTATAAAAATAGTTTGCACAATCTTTTAAATCGCCAAGGTGCTGCGCGCTGTCGAGCAACGTTTTTACTTTATTAGGTAATGCCACTTAAGGCCCCCTGATCCGTCTTATTTAGGTTTATGCTATCGGTTATGGTGAGCACAGTAATGTATTCAGGCCCGATACCTTTGCAAAGGTGTATTAGCTTAGCTTACTGACTTGCGCACAAAGGGCAACGCTTGAAGCGCATTTTTTATAGAGATATGAGCGAAGTGAGTAAAGTACCGACCAGTCTTCACTCACTTTTCGCTAAATTATGGTTAATACGGATGACCCGTAATGAACCATGGTTGTTATGCTGTGTGCTCTATCACTCTATCGATGGTATCGTCATTACGGTGCGTTAAGATCTCCACACCATTGTCTGTAACCAATAAAGTGTGTTCCCACTGAGCAGACAAGCTGCGGTCTTTTGTCACTACAGTCCAGTTATCTTTGAGCACTTTACATTGACGCTTACCTGCGTTGACCATAGGTTCAATGGTTAAACACATGCCCGCTTTTAATGTTTCACCTGTCCCTGGTTTACCGTAATGCATGACTTGAGGTTCTTCGTGGAATTCAGCGCCAATACCATGGCCGCAGTATTCGCGTACGATTGAATAATTAAAACCTTCAGCATACTTTTGAATTGCTGCACCAATGTCACCTAAACGCGCACCTGGTTTAACCATTTTAATGGCAAGGTAAAGGCTTTCTTGGGTAATTTCAGCAAGGCGTTTGCCTTGAATATTTGGCGTCCCTACATGAAACATTTTAGATGTATCGCCGTGGTAGCCATCTTTGATAACGGTAACATCAATATTGACACTGTCACCATCTTTTAATGCTTTGTCATTGGGAATACCGTGACAAATTACGTGATTAACGGACGTACAAATCGACTTTGGAAAACCATGGTAATTAAGCGGGGCAGGGATGCCTTGTTGCTTATTTACAATGTAATCATGACAAATTGTATTTAGCTCGTCTGTTGTGACCCCTGGCTTCACATGCGGCTCAATCATTTCTAATACTTCCGCGGCTAAACGCCCGGCAATACGCATTTTTTCAATTTCTTCAGGGGTTTTAATCACTGCACTCATTCAGACTCCAAGTCGGTTATTTTAAGGTGGTTACAACGCACAATTTTTATACTGATTGTTGAGTTCTGTTATTTTATATGGTATAAAGCGCGCCGTCTTTTTACAAATTTATCTAAGAGATGTTTGTATTTAAGGCGACCACAATTTTATTTTAACACACACACATATCGACACATACACTTGGGTGCATGTCTTAGTAAAATACTGAACATGTTGGTGCTATGGGATATGTGGAGGCTTAACCCTAACTAACTTAGAGGAAATTAAAATGGCAAACGTTTCAATGCGCGATATGCTTCAAGCTGGTGTTCACTTCGGTCACCAAGCACGTTACTGGAACCCAAAGATGAAGCCTTTCATCTTCGGCGCTCGTAACCGTGTACATATCATCAACCTTGAAAAAACTGTACCAATGTTCAACGACGCACTTAAGTTCTTACAGAACGCTGCTTCTAACAAAGGTAAAATTCTTTTCGTAGGTACTAAGCGCGCTGCAAGCGAAGCAGTTAAAGAGTCAGCTCTTCAAAGTGAGCAGTTCTACGTAAATCACCGTTGGTTAGGTGGTATGTTGACTAACTGGAAAACAGTTCGTCAATCAATCAAGCGTCTTAAAGATCTTGAAACTCAAAGCCAAGACGGTACTTTCGAGAAGCTAACTAAAAAAGAAGCGTTAATGCTTACTCGTGAAATGGAAAAGCTTGAAAAGAGCCTTGGTGGTATCAAAGATATGGGCGGTCTTCCAGACGCTATCTTCGTTATCGATGCAGATCACGAGCACATTGCAATTCGCGAAGCTAACAACCTAGGTATTCCAGTAGTATCAGTAGTTGATACTAACTCGAACCCAGATGGTGTTGATTTCATCATCCCAGGTAACGACGATGCAATCCGTGCTATCCAGCTTTACACTGGCGCTGTTGCAACTGCTATCACTGAAGGCCGTGAAAGCAATATCGTTGCTCAAGCAGAGAACGACGATTTCGTTGAAGCTGAGTAATTAGCTGTCATCAAGTCTTCATCAATTCGTGATGAAGACTTGATATTCTTGAAGAGCGGTCATCCCGCTTCCCTAAACATATTCAGATCTGAGGATATACTAATGGCTGTAACTGCTGCCCTAGTTAAAGAATTACGCGAGCGTACTGGCGCTGGCATGATGGATTGTAAAAAAGCGCTAACTGAAACTGCTGGTGACATTGAACTAGCAATTGAAAACATGCGTAAGAGCGGTGCTGCAAAGGCTGCTAAGAAAGCGGGTAATATTGCTGCTGAAGGCACAATCCTTATCAAAGAAGGCGCAGGTTTTGCTGCACTTCTAGAAGTTAACTGTCAAACAGACTTCGTTGCTAAAGATGAGAGCTTCCTTGCGTTCGCTAACTCTGTACTAGACGTTGCTGCGACTTCTAAAGTTGCTGTTGCTGAGCTTCAAGCACAGTTTGAAGAAGCACGTGTTGCATTAGTTGCTAAAATCGGTGAAAACATCAACGTTCGCCGCGTTGAGTACATCGACGGTGCAAGCCTTTCTACATACCGTCACGGTGAGCGTATCGGTGTTGTTGTTGCTGGTGAAGCTGATGCGGAAACGCTTAAGCACGTAGCTATGCACGTTGCTGCATCTAAGCCTGAGTACGTAAACCCTGAAGACGTACCTGCAGACGTGGTTGAAAAAGAAAAAGCTGTTCAAATCGACATCGCGATGAACGAAGGCAAGCCTGCTGAAATCGCTGAGAAAATGGTTGTTGGTCGTATGAAAAAGTTCACTGGTGAGATCTCTCTTACTGGTCAAGCATTCATCATGGAACCTAAAAAATCTGTTGGCGATATTCTTAAAGAAAAAGGCGCAACAGTATCTAACTTCGTACGTTTAGAAGTTGGCGAAGGTATCGAGAAGAAAGAAGAAGATTTCGCTGCTGAAGTTGCTGCTCAAATCGCAGCTGCAAAAGGCGAGTAATCCCTCTTTTCTCAGCAAAAAAAGCAATGAGGCCATAATGGCGGATTTGCTTTTGCTTCAACGCTGAAAATTCTTTAAAATAACCGCGCATTTATGACTTTCATAAGCGCGGTTATTTTTTATCTCACTTTTACAAATGGCCCGGAAACTATGACTATCAATCGAAAACCTGTTTTTAGACGCGTTCTTCTCAAACTAAGCGGTGAAGCTTTAATGGGAGATGAAGGCTTTGGCATTGATCCAAAAGTATTGGATCGTATGGCACAAGAAATAAAAGAATTAGTAGAGCTCGACGTAGAAGTGGGTTTAGTTATCGGGGGCGGTAACTTCTTACGAGGTGGTTCATTGGCTGAAGCGGGTATGAACCGCGTAGTAGGTGACCACATGGGCATGCTTGCAACCGTGATGAACGGTTTAGCAATGCGTGACGCACTGCACCGTGCGTTTGTAAACTGTCGTTTAATGTCGGCGATCCCACTGAATGGCGTATGTGACGCGTACAACTGGGCTGAAGCAATTAGCTTGTTAAAGTCTGGTCGAGTTGTTATTTTCTCAGCGGGGACGGGTAATCCATTTTTCACAACAGATTCAGCTGCCTGTCTGCGTGGTATTGAAATTGAAGCCGATACGGTGATCAAAGCGACAAAAGTTGATGGCGTATTTAGTGATGACCCAGTTAAGAACCCTGACGCAACCTTGTATCGTCATTTGACGTACAATGAGATCATTGATCAAGAATTAAAGGTGATGGACTTAGCGGCATTTACGCTAGCACGTGACCATAATATGCCTTTAAGCGTATTTAACATGAATAAACCTGGCGCGTTAAAGCGTGTCATTATGGGCGAAGAAGAGGGCACTCTTATCTCTTCAGCACCTTCTGAATAATCAAACAAGACTAGGATTGAATTGTGATTAACGATATTAAAAAAGACGCGCAAGAGCGCATGCAAAAAAGTGTGGCAGCCCTAGCTAGCCAACTTTCTAAAATTCGTACTGGCCGTGCACACCCTGCATTGCTAGATGGCATCATGGTATCTTATTACGGTGCTGATACACCGTTAAATCAGGTTGCAAATGTATCAACAGAAGACTCTCGTACACTAACAATTAGTGTATTCGATAAATCTCTGGCTCAAGCCGTTGAAAAAGCAATTATGTCTTCTGACTTAGGTTTGAACCCAATGTCAGCAGGGACTATTATTCGCGTACCATTACCGCCGCTAACTGAAGAACGTCGCAAAGACTTAATCAAAATTGTTCGTGGTGAAGTTGAGGGTGGCCGTGTTGCTATTCGTAATATTCGTCGTGATGCCAATGGTGATATTAAATCTTTATTAAAAGATAAAGACATTTCTGAAGATGAAGCGCGTCAAGCTGAAGATGAAGTTCAGAAGCTTACTGACAAGTTTGTTAAAGAAATGGATACGCAATTGAGCGCAAAAGAAGCTGAGTTGATGGAAATCTAAGCAATTCAAAATTATTAGTTTTGCAACGCTGTCTGGGGTATACTAGGCGGCGTTTTTTTTTATAGAAATCGGGATTTATGAGTTTAAACGCTGACACAATTTCGCAGCAGTCATTGCCAAAACACATCGCAATTATTATGGATGGCAATGGACGGTGGGCGCAATCTCGCAATCGTCCAAGAACATATGGTCATAAAAAAGGCGTTGATGCGGTTCGTTCCGCAGTTCAATTTTGTTCAAAGCTAAAAATAGAATCATTAACTTTATTTGCATTTAGTAGCGAAAATTGGCGTCGACCTGAAGATGAAGTAAGTACATTAATGGATTTATTTCTTTTTGTACTGACCAAAGAAGTGAAAAAGCTTCATAAAAATAATGTTAAATTAAACGTTATCGGTGAAATATCTCGTTTTCCAAGCTCTTTGCAAGAGCGGGTGCAGGCAGCCCATGTGTTAACAGAGAATAATACCGGCTTACAATTAAATATTGCAGCAAACTATGGTGGTCGTTGGGATATAATGCAAGCGGCACAAAAACTTGCAATGCAGGCGAGTGAAGGAAAAATTCAGCCAAGTGATATCACGGAAGAAGCAATAACAAAACAACTTTCAATGGCACATCAAAGCGAACTAGATTTGCTAATACGAACTGGTGGAGACTGTCGTATAAGTAATTTTTTGCTTTGGCAAGCAGCATATGCTGAACTCTATTTCACTGATACACTCTGGCCTGATTTTAATGAAGAGGCGTTTGCAGAGGCGATTGCATGTTATGTATCTAGAGAGCGACGTTTTGGCTGCACGGGCGATCAAATAAAAGAACTACTCGCTGTGTCTAAAGTAACAAGTTAAAGGTAATTAATTTGCTTAAACAACGAATCTTGACTTCAGTGGTGCTAGCACCGCTGGCTCTACTTTTGGTGTTTTATACGCCACTGGCTTTATTTAGCTTTATTGCAGCCGCTATCGTATTACTCGGTGCTTGGGAGTGGTCTGCCTTCATGGGGCTAGCTAAAAACCGTCAACGCTTGTGTGTTGTGGGGCTCATGGGCGTTATTATCTCCGTATTGCATGTACATTGGCCCATTGAGTCATTATGGCAACAGGGCAAGTTGGTAGCTGATGCGAACTATATTTTTACTTTGTCTTTTGCTTGGTGGCTAGTCGCTACTTTTCTAATATTTAAATACCCCACCATGAGTCGCGCTTGGAGCGACGGTATCGTGATGAGAGCGATTGCGGGTATATTGACATTGATCCCACTGTGGTTAGCGCTAAATGTCATGCGCAGCGCTGAATATGTGCAAGCTCAACAATATGGTTCAACCCTTATTATGGTGGTGTTGGGTATTGTATGGAGTGCTGATATTGGCGCTTATTTTGCGGGTAAAAACTTTGGTAAGCGCAAACTGATGCCAAGAGTGAGCCCGAATAAAACCATTGAAGGCTTGTTGGGCGGCGTACTTACCTCCGTCATTTTTGTTTTAATATTTTGTTATTTTGCCGATGTAGAGCCAAAGCAGTGGCTGTTATTTTGTGGGCTAACGGTGGTGATTGCATTATTTTCAGCCATTGGCGACTTACTGGAAAGTATGTTTAAGCGTGAAGCGGGTTTAAAGGACTCAGGTTCAATATTACCGGGCCACGGTGGCATATTAGATAGGATCGATAGCTTAACAGCAGCAGCGCCTATTTTTGCCTTGTGTTATGCATGGACCGTTACTCTATGAGTATGAAAAGCAATGTGGTCATACTGGGTGCGACGGGCTCTATTGGCTTATCGACACTTGATGTGATCCAAAGAAATCAAGCACGTTATTCTATATTTGCTTTGGCGGCGGGTAGTAATGTTGAGAGCATGCAAAAGCTTTGCGTAACACATCAGCCAAAGTATGCTGTTATGCACTGTGAAGCGGCTGCAAAACAGCTTAAAGAAGCACTCAAGCACACTCATATAGAAGTGTTGAGCGGAACTCAGGCTATGTGTGACCTTGCTGCTCATAGTGACGTTGATACTGTAATGTCAGCCATTGTTGGCGCTGCGGGGTTATTACCAACGCTTGCCGCTGTAGAGGCAGGTAAAAAGGTATTGTTGGCCAATAAAGAGTCACTTGTGATGTCAGGGCAACTATTTATGGATAAAGTGGCAAAATATGGTGCCACTTTATTGCCAATTGACAGCGAACATAATGCAATTTATCAATGTTTGCCTCATACATTGCAGCAAAACACTGACCTTGGGCTGGATAGCCAAGGGGTCAACAAGATTTTACTGACCGGTTCTGGTGGCCCATTTTTAACGCGTGATTTAAAAACATTACCTCATGTGACGGTTAAAGAAGCGGTCGCTCATCCAAATTGGTCAATGGGTCAAAAAATCTCAGTAGATTCAGCCACGATGATGAATAAAGGGCTAGAGTTTATAGAGGCTAAGTGGCTATTTAATTGTGCTGTAGATGATATTGAAGTGGTTATTCATCCACAAAGCATGATCCACTCTATGGTGCAATATAAAGATGGTTCCGTTATCGCCCAAATGGGGCAACCAGATATGCGCACACCAATTGCGTATGGCCTTGCTTATCCAGATCGGATAAATGCTGGGGTTGCACCGTTAGATTTTTCTACTATCGCTAATTTTACCTTCTCTAAGCCTGATTTTACGCGTTATCCTAACTTAGCATTAGCTATAGAGGCATGTCGTTCAGGTCAAGCGGCAACCACAACCATTAATGCCGCTAATGAAATGTCGGTGGCGGCATTTTTAGCCAATAAAATTGGTTTTTGTGACATTTACAGAATTAATTCAGAGGTGCTTGCTAAGTCGACATTAAACTCATTAAACTCGGTACAAGCAATTATGGAACAAGATGCACAAGCACGTGCGATCGCAAGACAGTGTATTAGTGAGTTGAATTAACTATGTTTGAGTTTTTATGGAATCTCGGTTCATTTATTGTAGCGCTAGGCATATTAGTAACCGTCCATGAATATGGCCACTTTTGGGTGGCAAGAAAATGCGCTGTCGAAGTACAGCGTTTCTCTATCGGTTTTGGAAAGCCATTATTAAAATGGCACGATAAGCTTGGCACGGAGTATGTTATTGCCCTTATCCCACTTGGCGGCTATGTCAAAATGTTGGATGGGAGAGTTGATGAGGTGCCAGAACATAAACGTCATCTCGCTTTCAATAGTAAACCCGTATTATCAAAAATAGCCGTCGTGGCTGCGGGTCCCATTGCTAACTTTTTATTCGCTATTATTGTTCTAGCCGCTATGTATATGATTGGCGTACAAAATGTTAAACCTGTTGTGGGCGGTGTTACTGAGCAAAGCAGAGCTGAAACTGCAAATTTTCAAGCGGGTGATCACATATTACAGCTGGGTGATAAGTCAGTGTCATCATGGCAAGAGGTCACGTTTGGTTTAATGAGTAATTTGGGTGAAGAGCAGGTTGTTGTTAAGGTTCAGGATGCGCAGCAACAGATCCGCTTAAGAGCGTTACCATTAAACGATTGGAAACTAGATAAACAAGATGAAGCGCCCCTTCAATCTGTAGGAATACAGCCTTTTCGTCCGGAGATCACGTTAACACTGGCACATGTTCAAGCTGGTTCCGCAGCAGAAAAAGCGGGTTTACAAGTTGGTGATACAATACGTTCAATTGATTCTGAGCCGGTACAAAGCTGGCAGTTATTGGTTGATAAAGTGAAGGAGTCAGCAAAACAACCTTTACGTATTATTGTTATTCGTGCCCAAGAAGAAATCAGCTTAACTGTCATTCCAGGTGCGAATACACTGAAAAGTGGAGAGACGGTTGGGTACTTAGGGGTTGTGCCTCAGCTAGCTGAATGGCCAGCAGGATATATAGAAACTAGACAATATGGCCCATTGGATAGTATGGTGCTGGGCATAAAAAAGACGTATGAGCTAATTAGCCTTAGTTTTGATATGATTGGTAACTTAATTACAGGCCAAGTATCCGTCAAAAATTTAAGTGGGCCAGTAGGCATCGCTGTAGGAGCAGGCAATAGCGTAAGCTATGGTATTGTTGCCTTTTTGAGCTTTTTAGCTCTGATTAGTGTTAATTTAGGTGTTTTTAATTTATTACCGCTCCCGGTCTTAGATGGTGGGCACTTAATGTATTACTTAATTGAACTAATCCGGAAAAAACCTGTCTCTGAAAAGACACAAGAGTTAGGGTTTAAGGTAGGTGCACTGCTATTAATCGCTCTAACATGTTTTGCTTTATTAAATGATGTATCGAGACTGTAGCTCGAATTGGTGTATACAACACCCGTCAAAGCGTCATGACGCTAATTGTTGTAAAGGATAAAGATAATAAAATGCCTATAAAAAAACATCTCGCAGTAACCAGTTTACTGGGCGCAAGTTTTGCCGCTTTGGGGCAAAATTCCTTTATCGTAGAAGATTTAAAAGTTGAAGGGCTACAGCGTGTAGCGTTAGGCGCCGCTTTAACTCACATTCCCATAAACGTGGGCGACTCGGTAGATGAATACACGATATCTAGAACCATTAAAGCGCTTTATAAGTCAGGTCACTTCGATGACATTGCGGTACTACGTGATGGCAATCAAGTTGTCTTTAAAGTACGTGAGAGACCGACGATTGCGTCTATCGAATTTGATGGCAATAAAGACATCAAAGATGAGCAACTTAACGAAAGTTTAGAAGGGCAAGATATTCGCGCTGGCGAGCCACTAGACAAAACCGTACTTGATAATATTGAAAAAGGATTGATCGAATTCTTTCATAGTATTGGAAAGTATAATGCCAAGATAGAAGTGAGCATTATCGAGTTGCCACGTAACCGAGTAAGGTTAAATCTAGAGTTTGATGAAGGGGACGCTGCGTCCATTCGACAAATAAACCTTGTAGGTAATGAGCTGTTCTCTGATGAAGAGCTGCTTAAACTTGCTGAGTCTCAGCAAGACTTACCTTGGTGGAAATTTATGTCAAATGACCGCTACCAAAAGCAAACGATTGAAGGTGATTTAGAAAAAATCCGCAGCTTTTATTTAGATCGTGGTTATTTACGTTTTAATATTGATTCAACTCAAGTATCTGTTAGCCCTGAGCGTGAGTCTGTTTATGTAACGGCAAATTTAACCGAGGGTGAAAAGTATTCCGTTAAAAGTTTTGATTTTATCGGTGACCTACTCGGTAGAGAAGAACTTATTAAAAGCGTAATTCCACTACGTGCTGGTGAACTTTACAATGGTTCTGTTGTTACTTCCTCTGAAGAATTTATCAAAAGCTATTTAGCTCGCTTTGGCTATGCCAATGCTGAAGTTCGTACCATTCCAGAAATTGATGATGAAAACAAAGAAGTAAAGCTGACTTTATCAGTAAACCCGGGTAAACGCGTTTATGTGCGACGTATTATGGTCAATGGTAACCAAGTGACTGCAGATGAAGTAGTGCGCCGTGAAATGACCCAATTAGAAGGCGCTTGGCTGTCAAACCAAAGCTTAGAGCGTTCTAAATTGCAGATTCAACGTCTACCATACATGGAAAGTGTCGAATTTGATGTTAAGCCAATTTCAGGCGTTGACGACCAGGTTGATGTTGATTTTGATGTAAAGGAGCAGCCAGCAGGCAGCTTTCAGGCTGGCGTTGCATATGGTTCATATGCAGGCATGCAGTTTAATGTTGGCGTCAGTGAGTCTAATTTCTTAGGTACTGGTAATCAGGTCGCGTTTAATATTAATACGTCAAAAGGTTCAGACCGTTACAGTGTTTCTTATACAAACCCTTACTTTACACCAGACGGTGTATCGCAAGGCAGCAGTATTTTCTTCAGTAATTACGACGCGAGTAAGTTTAGCTTAGTTGATTATAAATCGCGTAGTTATGGTATAGGAACCAGTTTTGGTTTTCCAATTAACGCGGTAAATAGAATTAACTTGAGTGGTCGCTGGATAGAAGAATCATTATCAGACATTGCTGATTATGAGCAAACTCGGATCTTGAAACTAAGCTTTTTGAACGAAGAAAACCCAGATGCAGACTTTGATTTCACCAAGTACGAACTGAGTTTAGGTTGGTCTCGAGTTACGGTTAACCGTGGTATGTTCCCAACTGATGGTTCTCGCCAGTCATTAAGTTTAACTGCGACAACGCCAAACTCTGATCTGAATTATTTTAAAGTTAATTATGATTCTCGTTTTTACTGGCCAATCAGTAATGACCATCGTTGGGTGTTCTCAGCACGTGCAGCGCTTGGCTATGGTAACGGCTATGGTGAAACCAATGGTTTTGACCAAATATTACCGTTTCAGGAGTTTTTCCGTATAACAGAGGCTGAATTACGTGGCTTTGATAGAAATACTATTTTGCCTCAAGCATTACAGCGGAGAAATTCTGAAATAGGCGGCTCTGTCCTTCCTGATGGATCGTCAACGGGCGTTATCGGTGGAAATCCAGAGTTTGATCGTATCTATGAAAGTGGTCGAATAGGGGGGAACGCTAAAGTGGTTGCTGGGTTAGAAGTGATTGTACCAACGCCATTTTTAGATGAGGATAATACAAGCTCAGTACGCACAAGCTTTTTTGTAGATGCGGCAAACGTGTGGGATACAGAGTTTGATATAGATCGTTATATGCAATTACCAGAAGAAGAATTTAAGAAATTGTCTGATTATTCAGACCCAAGCCGATTTAGGGTATCAGCGGGGTTATCTATACAATGGATTTCGCCAATGGGGCCGATGTTGATTAGTTTTGCTCATCCGTTAAGACAAGAAGAAGACGATGATACAAAAGCTATCAGCTTTAACATCAGTAATACATTCTAAGGAGTAAATTTGTGAATAAATTATTTAAAACTACAGCGATGGCCTTAATGGCCGCATTAATGATGGGTACTTCAGCAAGCGCACTAGCACATAAAGTAGGCATTGTTGATATGCAGCAAGTCTATAAGCAGATCCCTCATATGGCTAAGATTGAGCAGCAACTACAAAGTGAATTTGCTGAACGTCGTCAAGAGCTTGAAAAAATACAAGGCGATATTCGTTTTGAAGCTGAGAAATTTAAGCGCGAAAGTGCGACCATGAGTGATGATCAAAAAGCAGCCTTACGTGAAAAAATTCAAGGTATGCAGAAAACGCTAACCGAAAAAGGTCGTCCGTTAGAGCAAGAAATTAAGGCTCGTCAAAATCAAGAGCTTGCAAAGGTTCAAGAAGTGATCATCAGCACCATTCAAAGTGTTGCTAAAAAGGGAAATTTTGACGAAGTACGAGTTAAAGATACCACTATTTACTTCAATCCTGATAAAGTGACAGATCTTTCCAGTAAAATTGTTGAAGCGGTAAGTAAAAAATAATGACCAAGCAGTATACCTTGGGGCAACTGGCGGCGCATCTTGATGCGTCCGTGGTTGGAGATAGTGATTACGTAATTGATAGAATTGCGACACTCTCTAAGGCTAGCCCAACAGAGATCGCCTTTTTAGCGAACAAAAAATATCGTAATCAACTTGATCAAACAAATGCCGGTGCGGTGATCGTTTCACAAGAAGATGCTGTGTATTTTTCAGGTAATAAAATTGTCGTAGAGAATGCCTATATTGCTTATGCTCATTTAGCACAAATGATGGATACAACACCAGTATCAGCGTCGAATATACATTCTTCAGCAGTTATTCATGGTAGTGTTCAGTTAAGCGATAATGTGAGCATTGGTGCGAATGCGGTGATTGAAGCTGGCGTTATTTTGGGTGAACATGTTCAAATAGGTCCTGGTTGCTTTGTTGGACGCAACACCAAAATTGGCCATAACACCAAGTTATGGGCCAATGTAATGGTTTATCATGATGTTGTAATTGGTGATGATTGTTTGTTCCAATCAGGTGCTGTTATTGGTAGTGATGGTTTTGGCTACGCGAATGAAGCTGGAAAGTGGATTAAAATTCCTCAAGTTGGCAGTGTCAATATTGGTAATGGTGTAGAAGTTGGTGCGAATACGGTTATTGACCGAGGTGCACTTGATGATACGATTATTCATGACAATGTGATTTTAGATAATTTGATTCAAATTGCACATAACGTTGAGATTGGTGAGGGTACTGCGATAGCTGCAGCTACGGTTATTGCCGGGAGCTCGACGATTGGCAAGCATTGTCAGATCGCTGGGTTAGTTGGTATCAATGGTCATATAGACATCTGTGATGGTGTTATCATCACGGGGATGACTATGGTCACTAAAGCGATTACCGAATCTGGCGTATATTCATCTGGCATACCACACTCAGCGAATAAAGAATGGCGCCGTAATATCGCTCATTTTCGCAATTTATCAGAGTTCAAGCAGCGTTTGAAATCGTTAGAAGCACTGACTGAGCAACTACAAAACATTGATGATTAAAAGGATGCTACTTTGGCAAACGAATTAAACAGCTTTGATACACAAGAGATATTAAAGCTATTACCTCATCGTTACCCAATGTTGTTAGTCGACAAAGTGATCGACTATAAGGCTGGTGAGTATTTACATGCAATTAAGAATGTCACAGTAAATGAGCCTATTTTTACCGGACATTTCCCAGGACAGCCTATTTTTCCTGGGGTGATGATTTTAGAAGCTATGGCACAGGCCACGGGGTTACTCGGTTTTAAAACCGTAGAGCATCGTAGCGAAGGTGAACTATACTTATTTGCAGCAATCGATAATGCACGATTTAAGCAACCAGTTCTACCTGGTGATACCATGCATTTGCATATTGATTTTGTGAAAGAGCGTCGAAACATATGGAAGTTTCACGGTGAAGCAAAGGTAGACGGCAAAGTAGTGTGCAGCGCCGAGCTAATGTGTGCGAGAAGAGAGTTATAACAGTGATCCATCCTACTGCGATTATTGAATCGGGTGCAAAGCTGGGTATCAACGTAAAAGTTGGCCCATATAGTTATATTGGTCATGATGTTGTGCTAGGTGATAATTGTATTATCGAGTCCCATGTTGTGATCAAAGGACCATCAACCATTGGGTCTGGCAATCATATTTTTCAGTTTGCCTCGGTGGGAGAAGCTTGCCAAGATAAAAAGTACAAGGATGAACCGACAGAACTTATTATTGGTGATAATAACGTTATTCGAGAATGTGCGACAATTCATCGAGGCACAATTCAAGATCAAGGGATTACTCGTATCGGTAGCAACAACCTATTTATGGCATATACGCATGTTGCACATGATGCTGTAATTGGTAGTAATGTTATTTTTGCCAATGGCGCAAGTGTTGCAGGGCACGTTCATGTAGGTGATTGGGTCATTTTAGCTGGTAATACAGGTGTACATCAATTTTGTAAGATTGGTGATCATGCATTTATTGGTATGTACTCAGGTGTTAATAAAGATGTTCCACCGTTTGTTACAACCACAGGTACCCCAGCAAAACCCGCTGCAATTAATACCGAGGGCATGAAACGTCGAGGGTTCGACAGCGATGAAATTATGGCGGTTCGAAGAGCTTATAAAGCTTTATATCGTAAAGGGTATAGCTTAGATGAAGCTGTTGCTTCGTTAGCTGATGATGCTAAACAGTTTGCAGCAGTGCAGCAGATGATCGACTTTTTAGATACGTCTGATCGCGGAATTATTCGCTAGTTACACTGTGACAAGAAGATCTTGATGAACGCCATGCAGAGTACTTTGTATGGCGTTTTTATTTATACAAACGCAGACTATTAATATGATTGATAAAAAGAAGCTAACTATTGGTATTGTTGCAGGCGAGTTATCTGGTGATATTCTTGGTGCAGGTTTGATCCATGCGTTGAAAAAGCATTATCCAGATGCTGAGTTTGTTGGGATCGCAGGTCCTAAAATGCAACTAGCCGGCTGTAAAACTTTATTTGATATGGAAGAGTTGGCGGTCATGGGGCTTGTTGAAGTACTAGGACGGTTGCCTCGTTTACTTAAGATCAGAAAGCAACTGGTAAAGCACTTTGTTGATAACCCGCCTGATGTATATATTGGTATAGACGCCCCCGATTTTAATTTACGTGTTGAAAAGCCATTGAAAAAAGTGGGTATTAAAACGGTTCAATATGTAAGCCCATCAGTTTGGGCATGGCGTCAAAAGCGGATTTTCACGATTGCTGAAGCCACGAATTTAGTGTTGTCTTTACTGCCCTTTGAAAAAGCATTTTACGATAAACATGATGTACCTTGTGCGTTTGTGGGCCATACATTAGCCGATGAAATTCCACTTGAAATGGACTCAAATGAGGCAAGGGTTACATTAGGTTTGGAAGCAGATGATTTAGTTTTGGCTTTATTGCCAGGCAGTCGAGGATCTGAAGTTGGTTTGCTCAGTAGCACATACATACAAACTGCAAAACTATTAAAAGAAAAACTCCCAAAACTGAAAATTGTTGTCCCATTGGTTAATGACAAAAGAAAGGCACAATTTGAAGCTGTGCTCGCGGATGTAGCGCCTAATTTAAGGCCGATTTTATTAGAAGGCCAGTCAAGTAAAGCAATGTTAGCTGCTAATGCCGTGTTATTGGCGTCAGGTACCGCAACGTTAGAAGCTATGTTGTATAAAAAACCCATGGTTGTTGGTTATAAATTTAAGCCTTCAAGTTACTGGATATTCAAAAACTTTTTCACGTTTAATATAAAATATTTTTCTTTACCAAATTTACTTGCTGATGCGCCATTGGTCCCTGAATTTTTGCAGGAAGAGTGTAATGCTGATGCTTTGGTTGATGCACTATTACCCATGTTACGCGGTGAGAGTAATACGTTAGTAAAACGTTTTTATGAAATACACGAAAATATTAGATTAGATGCCAGTAAGCAGGCGGCAAAAGCCGTATCGGAGTTAATAGATGCAAGTTGAACGTCCTGATGTACAGTATATCGCAGGTGTAGATGAAGTTGGCCGTGGTCCTTTAGTGGGTGATGTTGTAACCGCAGCTGTGATTTTAGACCCTAATAACCCGATTGCAGGATTGGCCGACTCAAAAAAGCTCACAGAGAAAAAACGCCTTGCGCTTGCTGCAGAAATAAAAGAAAAAGCTTTGTGTTATTTTGTGGCGCGTTCATCGGTAGCAGAAATAGACAAGCTTAATATTTTACATGCAACGATGCTGGCAATGAGCAGAGCTGTTGAAGGGTTATCCATTCAGCCAGATTTTGTGTTTGTTGATGGAAATCGTTTACCTAAATTATCGATGAATGCACAAAGTGTGGTTAAAGGAGATAGTTTAGTTGCTGAGATCAGTGCTGCGTCTATTTTAGCAAAAGTGACCAGAGATGCTGAAATGCTCGCATTAGATACTGAGTTTCCGCAATACGGTTTTGCAGCACATAAAGGTTATCCAACAAAGGCGCACTTTGCAGCATTAGAAGAGCATGGCGTAACGCCGCATCATAGAACCACATTTAAGCCAGTACAACGTATTATTGCAGGTAAGGTATAACAATGGCAGAGCCGAGTTTTGTTCACTTAAGAGTACACAGTGACTTCTCTATGGTTGATGGTTTAGCTAAAACCAAGCCTATCGTCGCTAGAGCGCAAGAGTTAGCGTTACCCGCACTTGCTATTACAGACCAAATGAACTTCTGTGGTCTGGTTCGATTTTATGGGGCGGCCCATGGTGCAGGCATGAAGCCGATTGTGGGAGCGGATATTTGGCTTAAAAGCGACCAGTTTCCAGACGAACCTTGTCGTTTAGTGGTGCTAGCGAAAAATAATACAGGCTATAAAAACCTGACTTTATTGATCTCTGAAGCCTATCAACGAGGGCATGTGTTTCACCGCCCAGTGGTTGATAAACAGTGGTTAGCCCAGCATAAAGAAGGGCTTATTTTACTGTCAGCAGGCAAAGATGGCGATGTGGGTAAAGCGCTATTAAAAGGTAATCCACAACTCGTATTAGATACCCTGCAATTTTATGAAGAGCACTTTGCAGATAACTTTTACCTTGAACTAATACGCACAGGCAGAGCTGACGAAGAATCGTATTTACATGCAGCAGTTGAGATTGCACAACAACGTAATTTACCCGTTGTCGCAACTAATGAAGTGGTTTTTTTACACGAAAAAGATTTTGATGCCCATGAAATCCGCGTTGCTATTTTTGATGGCTATACGCTAGAAGATAAACGCCGACCCAAACGCTTTTCAAAAGAGCAATATTTAAAAACGCCAGAGCAGATGGAAACGCTGTTCAGCGACATACCAGAAGCATTACAAAATACGGTTGAAATCGCTAAGCGCTGTAATGTGACCGTGCAGTTAGGCACTTACTTTTTGCCAGATTATCCAACGGGTGACCTAAATATTGAAGACTTTTTAGTTAAAGTCTCACGAGATGGATTAGAAGAGCGTTTACTGTTCTTATTTCCAGAAGAAGAAGACCGAAAAGTAAAACGGGTTGAGTATGATGACCGTCTACAGCTAGAGCTTGATGTAATCAACCAAATGGGTTTTCCTGGTTACTTCTTGATCGTAATGGAGTTTATTCAGTGGAGTAAGGATAATAATATTCCAGTAGGGCCTGGGCGAGGCTCTGGTGCTGGTTCCTTGGTGGCATACGCCTTAAAAATTACTGATTTAGACCCTCTTGAATTTGATTTGCTTTTTGAGCGATTTTTGAACCCTGAGCGGGTATCAATGCCCGACTTTGATGTCGACTTTTGTATGGATAGGCGTGATGAAGTAATTGATCATGTCGCTATGCTCTATGGTCGTGATGCGGTATCTCAGATCATTACTTTTGGTACTATGGCGGCAAAAGCGGTAATTCGTGATGTTGGCCGAGTATTAGGTCATCCATACGGTTTTGTTGACCGGATCTCTAAATTAGTGCCTGGTGATCCGGGTATGACGCTTGCTAAAGCATTTGATGTGGAGCCGCGTTTACCCGAGGTATACGACAGTGATGAGGAAGTGAAAGATCTCATCGATATGTGTCGTATTTTGGAAGGGTGTACTCGAAATGCTGGTAAGCATGCCGGCGGTGTTGTTATTTCACCGACCACCATTACTGATTTTGCTGCTTTGTATTGTGATGATGAGGGGAAATTCCCTGTTACCCAATTCGATAAGAACGATGTTGAAACGGCAGGGTTGGTTAAATTTGACTTTCTAGGTTTAAGAACGCTTACCATTTTGCAGTGGGCACTCGATATGGCTAACGAGCGCCTAACGCGTGAAGGTAAAGAGCATATTGATATTGCTGCCATTCCACTGGACGACCGCAAGAGCTTTGAGTTGCTGTTGCGAGCTGAAACAACGGCTGTATTCCAGCTAGAATCTCGTGGTATGAAAGACTTGGTTCGACGGCTGAAACCTGACTGCTTCGAAGACATGATCGCCCTCGTTGCACTATTTCGTCCTGGCCCACTTCAGTCAGGTATGGTAGATAACTTTATCGACCGTAAACATGGCCGAGAAGAGCTATCATATCCTGATGCACAGTGGCAACACGATAGCCTTATCCCTATTTTAGAACCGACCTACGGTATTATCTTATATCAAGAGCAGGTAATGCAGATTGCCCAGGTTCTTGCAGGTTACACGCTTGGTGGCGCAGATATGTTACGTCGGGCTATGGGTAAGAAAAAGCCTGAAGAGATGGCCAAGCAGCGCTCGACGTTTGAAGAGGGCTCGGTAAATAACGGCGTTGATGGCGAGTTGGCGATGAAAATCTTCGACTTGGTAGAGAAATTCGCTGGGTATGGCTTTAACAAATCTCACTCAGCAGCTTATGCCTTGGTGTCTTATCAAACCTTGTGGATGAAAACGCACTTTCCGGCTGAATTTATGGCGGCGGTAATGTCGGCAGATATGGATAACACAGAAAAGATCGTTATTCTGGTCGATGAATGTGAAAACATGAAGTTGACGTTATTACCCCCAGATGTGAATGCCGGTGAATATAAATTTACTGTAAATTTGCAAGGTGAGATCGTCTATGGAATAGGGGCAATCAAAGGCGTAGGTGAAGCCCCTGTTGACACTATTTTAGAATGTCGTGAAAAGGGGGGGGAGTTTAAAGATTTATTCGACTTTTGTGCCCGTGTTGATTTAAAGCGCCTTAATAAACGGGTCTTAGAAAAGCTCATTTACGCTGGTGCATTAGATAAACTCGGCCCTGATGGCACGCAAGCGGGGCGTGCAATACTACTCGCTAGTGTAAAAGATGCAATGAAGTCGGCCGAACAACACCATAAAGCGGAGGCGATTGGCCAGTCAGATTTATTTGGTTTACTAGCCGTAGAGCCTGAAGAAGTTGAACAAGCGTTTGTGTCGGCAAGGCCTCTCACCGATAACGAATGGTTAGATGGCGAGAAAGAAACACTGGGCCTTTATTTAACAGGCCACCCAATAAATCAATACCGACGTGAACTCAGGCACTATACATCGGGTAAATTAGTTGATTTGCAGCCAACGAATCGCGATGTGCAATCAACTGCGGCTGGATTAGTGATTAATGCACGTACGTTAATAAATAAAAAAGGGAATCGTTGGGGGTTAATAACTTTAGATGACAAAAGCGCCCGAATTGATGTACGCTTATTCCCTGAACAGTTTGAAATATACCAAGAATTGCTGCAAATTAACCAAATCTTGGTAATATCAGGACAGGTCAGCTTTGATAACTTCTCTGGTGGCATTACAATGACTGCCAGAGATGTTTGTACCATAGCTCAAGCGCGTGAAAAGCGAGTTCGAGCAATTAAAATGACACTAAATATGGTGCAAATGGACGAAAACTTCTTCGATAATTTACGAAAAGTGTTAGAACCGTATAAATTTGGTACATGTCCGATAAAGATCATGTACCAGCGTCCAGATGCGTTAGCTGAGCTAACACTAGGGACCGAATGGTGTGTGACGCCAACTGACGACTTATTAACTCGGTTGTCGCAAATGGCGGCGCAAGAAATAGAACTCGAATTTTAATTAATAGGTAGTTTAGAGCATGAGTCTCAATTATCTTGACTTTGAACTTCCAATTGCAGAATTGGAAGCAAAGATTAAAGAATTACAAAATGTTAGCCGTTCAGGTAGTTTGGATCTGAGCTTAGAAGATGAAATTACTCGTCTAAAAGAAAAAAATGTTGAGCAAACCGAAAAGATTTTTTCTGGTTTAGGTGCTTGGCAGGTTTCTCAATTAGCGCGTCATCCTCTGCGCCCATATACTCGTGATTACATTGAACGTATATTTACTGAATTTGATGAGTTTGCAGGCGATCGTACGTTCGCAAATGACCCCGCTATTCTTGGTGGTGTGGCACGTTTTGAAGGTCAGCCAGTGATGGTCATTGGCCAGCAAAAAGGTCGTGATACCGCTGAGAAGATCAAGCGCAACTTTGGTATGCCAAAACCTGAAGGTTACCGTAAAGCATTACGCTTAATGGAAATGGCTGAGCGTTTTAAAATGCCAGTTATCACCTTTATTGACACACCTGGGGCATACCCTGGTGTTGGTGCAGAAGAGCGTGGTCAAAGTGAAGCAATAGCGCGTAACTTAAAAGTTATGGCGGCACTTAAAGTACCAACTATCTGTACTGTCATCGGCGAAGGAGGATCGGGTGGTGCGTTAGCGATTGGTGTCGGTGACAGAGTAAATATGCTGCAATACAGTACTTACTCAGTGATCTCGCCAGAAGGCTGTGCGTCAATTCTTTGGAAAAGTGCTGATAAAGCACCGCTAGCTGCTGAAGCGATGGGTGTATCTGCGACACGTGTTAAAGAGCTCGATTTAATCAATAGCATTGTTGATGAGCCGTTAGGTGGTGCACATCGAAACTATGATGTGATGGCTAAAAACCTAAAAACACAATTAAAACGCGACTTGTCAGATCTTCAAGCTTTAAGCACTGAAGACATGCTTGAGCAGCGTTACCAAAGGCTTATGTCTTTCGGTTATTGCTAAGTATGAAAAATTAGCGTAAAAAGCCGCATTAGCGGCTTTTTTGCGTTTTAATTATTATGAAGTCTAGTTTTTTATACAAGCAGTTTGAAACGGCTATTGAGCAACTTAACCCTACACAAAACCCCTTGTGTGTGGCGCTCTCTGGTGGCGTTGACTCCGTTGTTTTGTTGCACTTATGCGCTACATTGCGTAGTTCACACCCTGAAATTGCACTTTCTGCGGTGTATATTAATCATGGTTTGTCAGAGCATGCCAGTGATTGGCTACAGTTTTGTCAAGCGTTATGTGAACGCCTTGCTGTGCCTTTTCAGTCACAGCGTGTCGTTATTGAGCATAAACCTCGACATAGTATTGAAGCACAAGCGCGAGAATTAAGATATCAAGCGTTAGATCAAATGGCTGACACGGATGCTTTGTTAGTGTTGGGCCAGCATGCGGATGATCAGCTTGAAACATTTTTATTGCGTTTAAAGCGCGGTTCAGGTTTATTGGGTTTAGGTGGAATGAAAGCAACAACCCAATTGGCTAATGGCCGCAGGTGTATTAGACCGTTATTGACCTGTAGCCGTGAAGAGATTGAATTCTTTGCTCAGCATTACACGCTATCGCATATCGAAGATGAATCGAATCAGCAAGATCAATACGACAGAAACTACTTACGTAATCAGATTATTCCCTTATTAAAGTCTCGTTTTAAAGGTTTACTCTCAAGCACCACTAGAAGCATTCAATTATTACAGCAGCAACAACAACTCATTGACGAAATAACCGATGAAGATTTACAGTTTTGTTTACATCGCAAAGCGACAGATGACTGTATTGATTTAGCTAAACTGGCTAAGCGATCTGTACTTAGGCAAAAAAATGTGATCAGAGCCTGGTTGTCTCATCAGCAAGTTGCCATGCCGTCTTTAGCGCAATTAGAGCAAATACTCACGCAAAGCTTTCATAGTAAAATAGATGCGCAGTTGAAAATTGACTTACAGTCAGGGTCTGTTCGACGCCATCGCGGGTTATTATACTGGGTCCAAACGCAGACAGCATCAATAGAGCATAAAGATATTGGGCTGAGTAATATTGTATTGAATACGACAGCCATACTCAGTGTAAATTATGGTGCGGGTATACGCATGCCCTTCAGTGATGAAGTTGTGTCAGTGAAATTCGGGCGGGCAAAAGATAAAATAAGACCGTATGCAAAACCCGGTAGAAATACGCTTAAGCATTGGCTAAAAGATGCAGGTGTTCCCGTATGGCAACGAGATCATATTCCGTTGATTTATTATAATGATGTGTTGGTGCAAGTCGTCGGATATTATTTCAATCACGATTTTAAAGTAAGTTGTGATGGTGTTTTTTGGGAAAAGTGTAATGATAAATAACGTAAAAATTGGCGCATCTTTGGCAAAGCAGTCGCCTTGGGGCGTATTACTGACTGGCGTTATTTTTTTGGGATTAGCGCTCACCGATACATTAAATGTTAGCAACATTGTGTATGCCGTGGTGTTTGGTCATTTAACCAGTGCGACCTTATTGGCTTACTGGCATGGGAAAGGTGGTACTTTTTTTATCGTTGCAGTGTTGATGCCTTTATTGCTCATTGTTATGACTGAATTACCCAATTTTATGTCGTTGGCATGGGTGATCAATGGGTTCTTTTTTGGTTTAGCGTTTTCATTACTCGTATATCATATTTACTTAAGTAAGTTTGCTAAGTAATGCGAGAAAACACGTAAGAAAAAAAGGCTCAGCTAGGGGGGCTGAGCCGATGTCGTTAAACTGCGCGAGCGCAGTTTCTTCCTGCCGCTTTTGCTTTGTATAAGCCTTTATCTGCGCGAGAGAAAATGATGTTCTCGCAATCATGGCTGGCAGCCAATGTAAATCCAATGCTGGCTGTTACGCCAAATTTTGTGAGTAAACTACAATTTTTTACTGCTGCCATAATTCGCTCGGCAATGAGTTTATTCGTTGGGAATTCAGGATCATCAATCAATACGGCGAATTCATCCCCACCGAATCGATAAACACTGTCAGTAGCTCTAATTGATTGCTGCAAAATATGAGCAAATTCAACCAGCACTTCATCACCTGCTTTGTGACCGTGTATATCGTTCACGGCTTTAAAATGATCTAAGTCTAATAGCATTAAACTAAAACTACGATGATGGCGACGGCTACGCTCTAGCTTTTGTGCTAGGTTATCATTAAATTGGCTGCGATTGTTTAAACCTGTGAGTGCGTCTTTTGTCGCAAGCTGCAGTACACGATTGTACATCAAGGCGTTACGCAATGGATAAAGCAGTGCGTTATGTAAATGACACAGTTTGGCTTGAATACTGCTACTCAATTGATACTGACAAAAATAGACCAATTGCCCTAAATGTTCACCATTGACTTCGAGATCAAATGAATAGGGGGTATGTTGATTGTCGCTTTCTTTCATTTGCGCCACGCCCAATGACGAATGAAACTGTAAACCAGACAATTTAATTATGCGCTTGGCAAACTCGGCATACAAAGTAAGTTGTTCATCGAGTTGCAATGTGGTTTGTAGTTGCTCAACTAAGCGATGCGTTGGATCAGGTATGTTATTCACAAACTGCTCGTTGCTGAACGGCAAGTAGTCGCCACGCGTTGGTATTCGCTGCGTTAATATATGGACATTCTCCATAAATCGTTCCCCTAAATACAATGATAGGTAATATAAAGCCAGATCCGTGCCAAAAATTTAAACTGGCTGAAAAACAGCTGCTTGCTATAGTTAAGTTAGCTTAGTGAATCTTATTACCAACTTTTTGACGCTCAGGAGGCTATTTGCAGAACATATTTGCCGAAGTGTTTGCGCTATTACTTGCCGCAGTGATATTAGTTTGGCTATTTAAACGGGTTGGCTTACCTGCAATCTTAGCGTATTTGGTGACTGGCATTTTGGCGGGCGGTCATGGCATTGGTTGGATGACAATAAGTTATGAAATGCATTTTATCGCAGAGCTCGGTATCGTATTTTTGCTTTTTAGTTTAGGTTTGGAGTTTTCAGTTCCCAGATTAATGGCTATGCGCCATTTGGTGTTTGGTTTAGGCAGTTTACAAGTGGTTTTGACCACATTGTTAGGGACTACACTCTTGTGGTTTTTGCAATTTGATTGGCTGGAAGCTTTTGTCATTGCCAGCTTAGTCGCTTTGTCGTCTACGGCGGTGGTGGTCAAGTTATTAAAAGAATCAGGTTCTCTCAATTTACGCAGTGGTCAACTGGCTATTGGCGTCCTCTTATTTCAAGATATTGCCGTTGTTCCTTTATTAATTGCTTTTCCGTTAATTGCGCAGTCAGACAACCAAGTTTTAGTGGGGGCCTTGAGTTTTGCTTTAGCCAAAGGGGCGTTAGTATGTGTGTTGTTGTGGGCTGTAGGTAAGTGGTTTCTCCCAAAAATATTTAATGAAGTAGCATTGGTGCGAACTGATGAGTTATTTGTATTGACGACAATTGTGGTTGCATTATGTGCAGGCGGCCTCACTTACTTGTTTGGTTTATCCATGGCCTTGGGCGCATTTTTAGCCGGCATGATGCTTGGGGAAAGCCAATATAGACATCAATTAGAGGCTGAAATTAGGCCCTTTCGTGACATTTTAATGGGGCTATTTTTTGTGACGGTGGGCATGCAGCTGGATGTGCCTTATGTCATCGAATCATTTTTCTTCATTATATTGGCATTGGTTGCTTTATTGGTATTTAAGCTACTCATTATTATGTGTTTAGCACAACTTATGGGCGAACGAAAAAAAGATGCGTTGGCAACGGGAATTTTATTATGGCAGATGGGCGAGTTTGGATTTGTGCTGGTAGCCCTTGCCAGTAAGCACCATCTATTGGATGACAATATTGCCTCGTTTTTAATTGCATTAGGGGTTTTTTCTATGGCGCTTACTCCTTATCTAATTGAGCAAACAGAGCGTATTTTAAGTTGGTTTAACCTTGATAAGGAGCGCTTTGCTGACGACTTACAAAATAGTTTAGGGGTCAAGTCACTGAATGATCATGTGGTCATTTTAGGGTATGGCCGTGTAGGGCAAACTATTGCTCGATTTTTAAAACCTGAAGCGATCCCTTATGTTGCTATTGAGCGTAATCCAATTTTAGTACAAGAAGCACAAACCGCAGGAGAGCCGGTATTATTTGGTCATGCAGGGCAAAAGAGCATTCTTGAGTCAGCGGGTGTTGAGCAAGCACGGTTGTTGATCATTACCTGTAGTGATTTTGAACAGTGTCAAAAGTTAATCGACTCCGTTAAGCAAGCAGCGCCTAACGTTAAAATTTTAGTACGGATGCGTGATGACATTCACCTAGAAGCGCTTAAGCAATTGGGTGTGACAGAAGTGGTGCCAGAGGCGTTAGAGGCCAGTTTAATGTTGGTGTCGCATGTACTGTACATGTCAGGTGTGCCGATGCGTCGAATTTTAAACCGAGTTAGTAAAGAGCGGCAAAATAGGTATGAGTATTTACATGGCTTCTTTACTGGTGACAGTGCAGACTTGTCAGAACAATTAACAGACAGACTTGAATATTTACACGCAATTGCGCTGCCTGAATCGGCTTATGCGGCTAATAAAACCATAGCAGAGCTAGCATTGGATAAACAAAAGGTGGTGATCACGGCTTTACGCAGAAATGGGGAAGAAATTGACTCGCCTCCCATAGATACCATGCTGTTAGTCAGCGATGTATTATTATTAAAAGGCAAACCTCGTCGTGTTGAACGTGCTGAACAGTATTTACTCGAAGGTTTTGTATAGTAAATAACAGGCTTTATAACCGGTGTGTTTGCGTTGATCTTGCGTTATTACGAGTCTAGGTTGAGAAAGTGCCTGATCTCATCAAGTTGCTTCATACCGTCGTTAAACCCGATCTCCATTAAGCGCTGTGTATAGGCTTTTTCAAATAACAAGTAACTGGTTAAGCTCGATTGTGAATGCCGCTTAATGCCAATGCCGCGTAAGAGTAGTTTAATGGCCATTGGCATATCGTTGTAATATTCTGCAGCTAATGACGTGAAGTTCTCTGAAGGATTAACCAGCAATGTAGACACTTGCTTGAGCTCTTTATGTTTATCACGGGCAGGGAGTAGCCCAACAGTGCGGTTTACTCGCTCAAGGCGCTCTAAATCAGACTGTAACGTATCGCTAAAGACACTATCGAGCAAATGCCCTGCTACGGCAGACATACCCGGGAAATGCGGCTCATAACCTAAAGGTTGATGCTGTTTTGGTTGTTCTACCCCAATAATAAATATTTTCTCAGCGCCTAAATGAATAGAGGGGCTCAGTGGTGACAATTGATGTATTGAGCCGTCACCGTAGTAATGGTGTTTGACGCGCACACTTGGAAACACCATAGGAATGGCGCTTGACGCCATCAGTAAGTCTAAGGTGATATTGTCGGCTACTCCTTCACGTTTGGAACGCTGCCAGGGTGTGATGTTGCTCCCTTGGTAAAATGCCACAGATTTACCTGTAGAGTAGCTCGACACCGTGATTGAAACCGCTTCCAAATAATGACGATGTAAATTACGGTCAATACGAGATAAATCGAGTACGTCTGATAGAAGTTGCCGTAACGGGGTATTATCGAGCAAGCTGGCTGGTGGTAAATTTAAAAAGTCAGCTTTAAAGCTACGCATCACATTTGAAAATATACGGCCATACACCCCCGAAAAATTACTTTTATATACCATATGGGTATGAAAGTTTTTCCAAACCCATTCGACTTTACGCACAGCCAAATGCATACATGAGGCATAACACGCTAACGCCGCTGAGTTTATCGCTCCAGCAGATGTACCATTGATGATCTGAAAAGGAAGCGGTGCGGTGCGAGGCATACTTTGCGCAAGGGCTTTAAGCACACCCACTTGATAAGCTGCGCGGGCACCCCCACCGGTGAGGAGCAGTGCGACTTTCGCTTTATCTGAATTACGTTGCTTTATACTCATAGATCCCCTTTAATAGAATGAACTTTTGGTACAAACATCGTCAGTAATGTATGTGTGGCGTCTTGTAATTAAAGTTTGTTACCTTTACTTTATGTTTATATTTTAGAATATTCAAAAGAATATTGTTTTTAAACCAATTTATGGAGCTGCTATGTCAGAACGTTCCTCCCCATCAAAGCCTTCTCAAAGCCAAATGTTGTTAGCGGCCATTGTTGCTATGGCGCTTATTGTGGTGGTTGTTTTTGTCTTGTCGATGAAAAAAGACAATTCCAAAGCAAATGAAAAATTTGAGCAAGATGTTGTTGCCCCAATTACTCAGCAAGTGCCACAAGTGAACACCGCTGGGTTAAAACCAGAGACAAGTGCAGATAACGCCCCAGAACGAAACGCTAGCTCAGAACTTAGTGGTTCAAGTGAAGTGGGCACTGCAGCGCAGCAAGCAGTAAATAGCGCGCAAGTAATGACACCTCGTCCAACGGAACAACCAGCACCTGTTGCTACGGCAACAGTAGATGCGCCCGCTAAGCTAATGTTAGATGACAGTGATAGCGCGGTACGTAATGGTATTGCAGAATACATGGCAGAAAAGTCGGTTAAGTTGTTTGTTTCAGATGACATGATCAGACGTATGGTGGTATTTGTCGATAATACTGCTAAAGGGACCATCGCGAAAAAGCATATGCCAGTAAATCGCCCCGCAGAGGCATTTATGGCATTAGAAGACGATATTATTGTCACAGACCCCAATAGCTATGAGCGTTACACCCCTTATGCCACCATGTTTGCTAATCTAAGTACTGCACAAATCGTACGCTTATATCAGCAATTTCAACCGCTTATTTTAGAAGCCTACGAAGAAATTGGGTATGAAGGGGATGAATTCAATGGCGTGTTATTACAAGCGATTGATGAACTGTTAGATACACCAGTCCCCGAAACAACCTTACCTTTGATCAAAAACTCAGTGACTTATCGTTATGCGTACCCTGAGTGGGAGCAGTTAAGCGACGTGCAAAAGCAATTTTTACGTATGGGACCTAACAATATGAAAAAGGTGAAACAACGTTTAGTCACCTTACAAAAACAATTAGCTGAGTAATTCAAAACGACCAATTGTTTGATGTTTAAGCAGTTGGTCGTATTAAATGAGTTTTTTCTTGTAACTGGTCACAAATCTAGAGATAATCCTCCTGCGCCCAAAAAGGCCCACTATGGTGGTCTTATTGGTCCTCTCGCAACAATAGCATGTGAATCTGGTCAGGCCCGGAAGGGAGCAGCCACAGCGTGTGACTTGTGTGCCGAGATGTGGCTGGTAAGACTACCACCCAATCCCCTCCTTTTGTTGTTTGAAGTATAAGTCTGCAAATTTGTAGTATAACCCCGCATAAAATTGAAATATAACCCTGCATAGCCTACTTTTAAATCATCTCACATGTTTGGTGATGGTTATGATCAGGCGTAAACTAAAGCACTCCAGAGTTAAAAACCTCTACAAGTTTGCAAGTCAAAAGAACAAAGCCACTTGCTTAGTAGAATCATCCTTAGAGTTCGATGCATGCTTTCACTTTGAATACTCTCGTGAAATAAAAACCTTTGAAGCACAACCGTTAGGGTTTGAATATGAGTTTGATGGCAGAATTTGTCGTTACACACCTGATTTTTTGATTACGCATCATGAGAAGCCGCAAAAATATATTGAAGTTAAGCCTTACAGTAAAATCGCAAATCCTGAATTTAGAGCACGTTTTGCGCAAAAGCAGTTAGTTGCCAAAGAACTCATTGGTATTGAGCTGATATTAGTTACTGATAAACAAATTCGTATTTATCCAACCTTAGATAATTTAAAGTTGCTTCATCGCTACTCGGGGTTTCAGTCTTTAACTGACCTTCAGCTTTCCATTATTCAGCTACTTAATCAGTGGCGAAAACTTTCCATTCAAGACTTGGCAATGACGCTAAAAGCCTCCATCGGTGAGGTACTTGCCTCTGTATATCGGTTACTGTCTTTAGGTAGTGTTAATTCAGACTTAAACACAGAGCTTACGTTAGAGTCGGTGATTTGGGCTGATGGAGTTTGAAGACGAGTTTAACGTTGAGGAAGCACCGCAAAAGTTAGCGGAAGCTGCCAAGCTCGAAGAGCCTACCCCCCAACCTCGCGATTTAGAGTCATTACCAAAGGAGGTGCAAGATGCAACATTTGCTCGGCTTAAGTATATCAAGTGGCTTAAGCAACGTTTAATCGGTGGTTGGACACAAAAAAACTTAGCGCCACTAATTGCTGAAATGCCCGAATTTGCGGGACAAGAAAAACCAAAATGGCGCACGGTTGCTGGGTGGCATGCTGACTATATTAAAGGCGAAGAAGACATTCATGCTTTGATCCCAAAGCACCATCGCAAGGGCAACCGCCAACACGCACCGATACAGACAAGTTCTTTGAGCTTGCTCTAACGCGCTATCTGACTAAAGAGATCCCGAATGCAGCATCAGCACACCGTTTTTATTGCGACCAAATCGTTTTAGAAAATGAGAAAGTGTTAGGTGAGCCACTAAAACCACTCACCTATAAAACGTTTAAAAACCGTATTGATAACTTACCTCAATATGAAGTGATGGTTGAGCGCTATGGTAAACGCTTGGCCGATATTGAATACAACAAAGTGATGAGCCATAAAAGGCCTACAAGAGTGCTTGAACGTGTGGAAATAGACCATACACCACTGGATCTCATTTTATTGGATGATGAGCTAGATGTACCACTGGGAAGACCAACTTTAACTTTGCTTATTGATGTTTATAGTCACTGTGTTGTTGGCTTTTACCTTGGTTTTCAGAGCCCTGGTTATGATGCTGTACGCAGAGCGATTAGTCATGCGATGAAGCCTAAAAGCTATCTTAAAAGTACCTATCCAGAAGTCGTAAATGAATGGCCATGCTGTGGGAAGATAGAAACTTTAGTGGTTGATAATGGTGCCGAATTTTGGTGCCAGTCATTAGAGCTTGCGTGTGAAGAGGTTGGAATAAATATTAGCTACAACCCAGTAGGAAAACCTTGGCTTAAGCCCTTTGTTGAGCAGTTCTTTAAAACCATTAACGAAATGATGCTTTCGCCATTTCCCGGTAAAACATTCTCAAACATGCTCGCAAGACATGATTATAATCCAAAAAAAGATGCCATATTGCGTTTTGGCACCTTTACAATGTTGTTTCATAAGTGGATTGTTGATGTATATCAAAAAACGCCAGATGCAAGGTTTCGATATATTCCCTATGAAGACTGGAACAAAGGGTTTGCTGCACTGCCTCCTGCTCAGCTAACAGAACAAGATACAGACAAGCTTGATGTTGTTATGTGCATGGCGAAAGAGAAAACATTGCGCAAAGGGGGCATTAAAAATCTACATATTAACTATGACAGTGACGAACTATCTTCATATCGCAAGCGATACAGCCCCAAAAAGAGCATAAAGGTTAAAGTAAAAATAAACCCAGATGACCTGTCGTATGTATATGTCTACCTAGATGCGCTAGAGCACTATATAAAAGTGCCAAGCATTGACTCCGAGGGCTACACAATGGAATTATCGCTGATCAGACATAAAATCCACCTTAAATTTTACAGAGACTACATTCAAGGCAAAGTGGATCTGCTGGGACTTGCCAAGGCGCGGCAATTTATTGATGAGCGAGTGAAAGAAGAGGCACGACAGCTTAAAAATGTAAGGGCAAAAACTAAGGTTACTGGCACTAACAAATTTTAGCTGACACCCACTCAAAATTGACTGTTATTCATTCATTGCCTATCTTTTCAGTTCAGCTTAAAAGATAGGCGATTTCCGTATGGCTACAGCACGCAAAAGGCAAGTGAGTTTAACTGATACCAAATACTACCATTGCATTTCACGCTGTGTCCGTCGTGCCTATTTGTGTGGTGAAGATAAGGTAACAGGGCAATCTTATGAACACAGAAGAGGGTGGATAGAAGACAAACTGCTGGAGCTTGCCA
>NZ_PNBY01000130.1 GCF_005886875.1 Pseudoalteromonas aurantia
TTTTCATGCTCTTGCCCTGGCTATAATGTATTGGGTATCTAGAAATTATCTTGATGGTATAGCAGTCAAGTCAGTAATTTTTCACACTGCTTATAATTAGCCCGCCGTTTAATTTCTAGGCTCGCGCAATAGTTATCTAGCTTCTTAGGCCGACCTACAGCACCATGGAATACTTTGGTAAATTGGGTGGTGAGTTTTTGCCAGTTCTCTGGGGCGATGTTGAGTCTGTCTAGAATTGGTGAGCTGATTGGGCTTATATCGCCTCGCTTATCTGCCCGCATACATCGGCCAGTTAATTCTACCAGTTCTAAGTAGGACTTTAATTCAAAGGGTAAACCTTTGGGCATGTACTTTCGGGGGCTACCTGCAAAACGCGCCAAGTGTTTCGGTTGCTTGCCTTCTTTGGCATGTTCACAGCGGGTCTTAACACTCGTGTAGTCTGAGGTTTCTGGTTTATCTGCCATTTTGGCTCTAATTGGGTTTAAATCAACATACGCCATACAAGCTGCCAATGCCGCTTCATCAAGTAAAGCTTGTGATTTAAAGCGCCCCTCCCAAAATCG
>NZ_PNBY01000131.1 GCF_005886875.1 Pseudoalteromonas aurantia
ACTGTGACCAATTCCTGATTCTCTTCTTCATTTCACATCATGGGTTAAGGCATTTAATGATCTGATCGCACCAAACCAAAGAAGTTCAATTATTTAGGAAACAACGCCAATCTTGTGTATCTATCACTAATAATGCTTTGTTCATTATTTCATACCGGTTTGTTAAAGAAGTACATAGTATAATGTTGCACCCAGCACTCTAAGATACCCATTCAAGACAACAGCAGGACATATTTAACTCCTGACTTTTCATCCTTGTTTAAACACAATACGATAAAGATCCGTCTCACCCACCATTACACTTGGAATAAATATGATTATATAGCCCATGTTTATAAGTCTTTAGGTCTTTTTAAGTCATTAGCTTTAGGAAAAAATCGGTTCATGAGTATTTTATAAGCCATGTTTGAATAAACTGAGTTGTTTCTTCAACAGATAATACTTCATTAACGGTTAAATCAGCACACTGCCTAACTTGGTTTACTGCGGATATATAAACACTACGCAAATGATCTTCATATTTAGCCAAATACGCAAGCAGTGAGTTAAGCTCACCTGATTTTGCTCTTTGTATGTGCCTTTGAATTACGCGCGCTAAACAAAGCTCCATCGGTAAGTCTAGCAAAATTACATAATCAATTAAGTGAGACATCGGCTCACGCACTCTGCCAAATGGTTCTTCAATAAAAATAAATCGACTGCCACTCGTTAATTTTAAGTGCTCTAGTCGCTGACTAAACCTAGGGCTTTTAATTAACGACAGATCAGCGCCTTGTACCAGCCATTCTTTCATATCTGCGGGATACGTATTAGCTTCTACAAAGTCATCAAAACAAAGGTAAGTAGTATTAAAAAGCGTGGCTAAAGACTTAACTATGGTGGTCTTTCCTGCGCCAGAGGCCCCGCTAACTGCAATAATGCGCGTGTTATTCATTACTTCCTTACCTGCTACTAATTACGCATTAAATGCACCGAAATGTGTGATTAACTTATATTAATCACACTGTAGTATGGTACTTATGGTTGATGACAGAATTGGCGGCTCAATTCCTTAAACCATTCTGAGGTGAACCCTCCCCCTGCTATATTAGGGGCTTGCTTAAGGTCAAGCGCTCTTTTTTTGTCCGTTAAGTTCTTGTATATCTTTTTATTTAATTTCATGATCATTTCCTTTTTAGTGTAAATCAATCACAGTGTAGTTGATATCGTATTTTTGGCACATGTTTCATACTAGGTTCATGTTAATTAGATAAATATGAAGTAGTTATCTGGCTTTAAATATAAGGAAATACACTATGCCTTTTACACCAATACATATGGGACCTGCCCTCTTGGTTAAACCCATTTTAGCTGGTAATTTTAGCATTATGATCTTTGGGTGGACACAAATCGTCATTGATTTACAGCCTCTTTATGTTCTACTTACAGGAGAAGGCCAGCTGCATGGTATAACTCATACCTATCTTGGTGCGATTGTTATCGCAATATTCAGTGCTGTTACAGGAAAATATCTATCTGAACTTGCCTTTAAAATCACCAAGCCAATTCATCATTCTACTGTTAGCGTCATCAAGTGGCGGATTGTGTTTACAAGCGCATTTATTGGCAGTATGAGTCACGTTTTTTTAGATAGTACTATGCACTTCGACATGGCACCATTTTATCCATTTAGTACGTATAACGGGTTGCTTGGCGTAATTAGTTTAAAAAGCCTTCACTTATTGTGCTTATATAGTGGACTACTTGGAGTCTGTGTTTATGGTATTTTAAAGCTTCGCACTATGTCTTCGTTGAAATAACGGGTATGTTTGCCCTGCTCATCAGAGCTCTATACTAACTTAGTATTGTTTGCCTCTGAACTGAAGCAATTTAAAGGTCTATCACCTCAATTTTAAGTAAGTTGTACAAAAACTTTCCTAAAAACTGCTTATACATAGAAATAATTTCTTCCTTTGTAATAACGCCACCATATATGAGCATTTCTTGTTTTTCGGATGCCTCTTTAATCATATATTTTGCTGGCGTAAACCCATTTTTTATATAAAACCTTTTACGTTTCACCCTTTGTTGATAATTATTGGCATATTTGTCTAGCGCTTCAATATTGAGAACAATTCGTTGACCCACATATCTATCTTTTATTGAATCCATTACTTTGGAGCCATAACCACTAGACCGGTGTAATTCAGATATAGCCAAAAACTTTATAAAAACAATGTCTTTATAGTATTTAATGTAAATAAACCCAATCCATATATCATCATCATAAAGTATAGAAAAGCCAGGTTTACCCTTCCTCATTCGATACTGCATCACCCAGCGTGGCAACGTTTGAGCTGAAGGAAAGGCTTCAAAAAATAGCGCTATCGTTTTTAAGTAATTTGCATCTGAATAGGCTACTGGTTGAAAATTAATGCTCAATTATTCCTCTCCACTAAAAAATATTTCTAACTGTGCAAACTGTGCAAACTGTGCAAAGTATAATGGTTAAACTAGTGTTGATATACAGCCTTACCATCAGTTAATAAGCTAAATATAAACATGGAATAGTGAGAGTTGCAAAGTCAATACTGTAACAAAAATTAAAGTCTATGAGATAACATCAAACTAGTAATACCAGCTTTGTGAATTTATAAATGTTTTAGTGAGCTACATGACTTATTAAGCAGTAATTTTGATGGTTTTTGTCGCTAATTACGTCTTATTAACAATTAAGATATAATAATTCTCAGGCAAAAAAATACCCAGCATGGCCGGGTATTTTCACTATTAACACTTAAGTGTTAATTAAAGAATTTCAAGTAGCTCTACGTCAAATACTAACGTAGAGAAAGGTGCGATTGATGCACCAGCGCCACGCTCACCGTAAGCAAGCTCATGTGGAATGTATAAACGCAACTTTGAACCAGCCTGCATAAGTTGAAGTGCTTCAGTCCAACCAGCGATAACGCCGTTTACTGGGAATTCAGCCGGCTCACCACGATCGTATGAGCTATCAAATACAGTACCGTTGATCAAAGTACCGTGGTAATGAACACGAACTTTTGATTCTGCAGACGGCTTTTCGCCTTCACCTGTAGCAACAACTTCATATTGTAAACCAGATTCAGTTACTGTGATTTCTGTACGCTTTGCATTTTCTTCTAAGAATGCAATGCCTTCAGCCGCTAATACTTTTGACTCTTCTTCACGACGAGCTTGAATTTCAGTGTTAATTTTTTCAAATGCAGCTTGGATCTCTGGGATCTCAACACGCATTGCTTCACCTGCATACGCGTCTTTCATGCCTTCAAATACTGAGTGCAAGTTTAAACCTTCAAAAGGGTTTGCTTTAAGTTGCTCACCCATTTGTAAACCAATACCATAGCTTGCTTTTTCAGCATCTGTATTAAATAAATCTGACATTCTAAATTTCACTTTTTTGTTTCTATTAAAAGACCCGCGCAGTGTAACATAGCCATTATCGAGTTTAAAAGCGATTAACCTAGCTTCTGAGCTTGCCATTGCTTGATTTGCAACACTAAATAGGTAGCGACAGGTAAACATACAACCAAACCAGCTAACAGTTCTTGGCTGTAACCTGTTAAGGTATTTGAAAAGATGTATCCAAAGCCCACAATGCCACACAAACTGATCACTATTGCGCTAAACACAGGAGACAATTTTTCATATTTACTGATCAAATGGCCTACAAGCAAGTTAAATAAGAAGGTATAACCGAGTGTTGAAGTAAGCGTTGGCTCAGGCTGACCATCAATTGCAAGCACAAGTGCCATTTCAAGGCCGCTTAAATAGAAAAAACTAAACACAATCCATAACGCACAATGTTTTATGATGTTAGTAGACATACGCTCTCCAAACGAAAAAAACCGCCGAAAGGCGGTTTTTAGAATGAGGTGGCGGAGAGATAGGGATTTGAACCCTAGAAGGGCTACAAACCCTTGCCGGTTTTCAAGACCGGTGCTTTCGACCACTCAGCCATCTCTCCGTTGTTGGCGCGGATATTAGTAGTTTTTGTTCCCTCTGTAAAGGAAAATAGTTATTTTTTCGAAAGTTTTTTAGTAATACTGTTTAGGCCGGCGGGCAAACCACGCCCCGCATAGGCATAAACAAAATAACCCCAATAAAACAAGCGTAAAATTAAAAGCCTGCGTCGCTAATTCTTTCATTGGCAATGCGATATTGAGTGCAATGGGTAATAAGGACACACTGCCTACAAATAGCAACACTTTTAAAGCCCGGTAAAATTCAAAACGGCGACTGTAATTCATCCACCAAGAAAGCATTGCGACAATAATCGCAGACGCAACCAATGCCAATTTCACCTCAGACGTACTCGAAAAAATATACGTACTTACAATAGAGCCAATTAGCCCCCAAATAATCCACGTCCACCAACTTTCACGCTCTTTTAAAAATAAATTGCCCATAATCTAACTTCTATTATTGTTTTTCGGACCAATATAGACTATCAAAAAAATCGACTATAAAACAACCATTGATATAATATTCATAATAAAACCGTAGAGCGCCTGCAAGGCATTATAGTTTATACTAAAAAGCCTCAGATGATGCTGAGGCTTTTCTTCATACTATTCAAGCGACTAGGCTGATTTTTTATTACGTTGTGCCTGTTTTTGCGCTTGTTTTTGTTCTTTTCGTTGACGCAACACTTCTTGCGCTGCATGGCCAATATGACCTTCTCCACGTAACTCAGCTAGTTGAATTTGCTTTTGGCGTTCAGCAAAGCGTGCTCTTTGCTCTTCGGTAAGGCTATCATGGCAATGATGACAAGACACCCCTTCCATATATTGTGCTAGCTGCATCTCAGCTTCTGTAATAGGCATACGACAAGCGTGGCACTGTTCATATGAGCCCTTTTCTAAGTCATGGTCAACGGCAACACGATTATCAAAAACAAAACACTCACCTTCCCACAAGGTTTCTTCTTTTGGCACTTCTTCTAAGTATTTAAGAATACCACCTTCTAAATGGTATACCTCATCAAACCCTTGTTCTTTCATATATGCCGTGGACTTCTCACAACGGATCCCACCCGTACAAAACATCGCCACTTTCTTGTGCTTTGCTGGGTCGAGGTTTTTCTCAGCCCACTCAGGAAATTCACGGAATGTTTTGGTCTTAGGATCTATTGCATGTTTAAACGTACCAATTTCAATTTCGTAGTCATTTCGAGTATCAATCACAACAACTTCAGGATCTGAAATGAGCGCATTCCAATCATTTGGTTTTACGTAACTTCCCACAACTTCTAGAGGATCGATCCCTTCTACACCCATAGTCACAATTTCTTTTTTAAGCTTGACCTTAGTGCGGTAAAATGGGCAGGTATCATCAAATGACTCTTTAGAAACAATATTATCCAGCCCGGGTTGCGCTTCTAACCATGCAAGTAGTGCATCAATACCTTCACGTTTACCCGCAACGGTTCCGTTAATACCTTCCAATGCAAGTAACAAAGTACCACGTACTTCATTTTGTTCCATCACGTCATGTAAAGGTTGACGGATCTGCTCAAAATTAGGTAATGACACGAATTTATACAGTGCACATACAACAAATGCTTTAGACATAGATATTCCTATAATCAGCTTTAGTTACACTAAACTGGTGTATTTTAAACCAGTCAGTTCAATAAACCGGAACGTAAATCCGGCGCTAAGCCGCGTATTGTACGGATTTTTACTTTAATTGCAAAAACCTTGCTAACAATGCGCTTTTTACTATTAGTGAATGGCTTAGCTTTGCTATAATGGCCTGTCATAAAAAATTTGTTTTGGAGAAAAACGCTTTGCACTTTACTGAACTGGGCATAGACACCCGACTAGAAGCACAACTTGCACACCAAGGGATCACTTCACCTACCGAGATCCAAAGTCAAGCAGTACCGACCGCCATAGCTGGCCATGATGTGTTTGCTCAGTCTAAGACCGGCTCAGGAAAAACATTGGCATTTTTACTCCCAGCTATTCATCGTGTAATGAAACAACGCGCATTGAGTAAGCGTGACCCGCGTGTCCTCATTATTGCCCCAACACGAGAGTTAGCGACACAAGTATTTTCACAATGTCGCTTACTCGTTGCCGGAACCAGTATTTCAGTGGTTAAAGTGCTTGGTGGTGAAAACTTTAACGATCAAGTCAAAGCACTCAAAAAAGACCCGCAAATTGTGATCGGGTCGCCAGGCAGAATTGCAGACCACCTAGAGCAACGTTCATTACAGCTATCAGGGTTAGAGTTATTGGTATTTGATGAAGCTGACCGCATGCTTGATTTAGGTTTTGCACCACAACTGAACTTAATAAATGAACAGGCAAATCACCGCCTGCGCCAGACGCTACTTTTCTCTGCAACGCTCGATCATGCACAAGTAGAGGTTACATCACGTAACTTACTGCGCTCACCCAAAAAAATTATTCTAAGTGATGCGCATCAACAACATGGCGATATTAAGCAAACCCTTTATTTTGCTGATCACCTTGATCACAAAGACGCGTTATTAAAACACTTTGTAACACAAGACAATGTAGGACAGTGCATTATCTTTACAGCCACACGTAATGACACAGTGCGGATCAGTGAGCAGTTGAACACGTTAGGAATAAAAGCCGTTGCCCTTGCCGGAGACCTAGCACAAAATAAACGCTTAGACATCATGGACACGTTTAGTCGTGGCTTATTTAAAGTAATGGTCACCACTGACGTCGCCTCTCGAGGTCTTGATTTGTTGAGTGTCACACACGTTATTAATTTCGATTTACCAAAGCAAGCCGAAGAGTATGTACACCGAATAGGTCGTACAGGTCGAGCTGGGTTTAAAGGTACAGCTATTTCTTTAGTAGGTCCAAAAGATTGGAACAGCTTCGTGGCGATTAAAAACTATTTAAATGATGAATTGTCTTTTGAGAGTATCAATGGGCTAGAGGCAAAGTTTAAAGGTTTCAGACCGCCTAAGCCAAAAGTTAAAGCCCCTGTAAAAACTAAACTAGCTCAAGCGAAAACCCCCAAAAAGCCAGTAAGAAGAAAACCAACCAAACCCAAAAAAGCGATCCCTGCGCCATTTGACGTCGATGGACACGCCCCACTACGCCGTAAACCAAAGCCAACTGAGGAATAACCATGCTAGGTAGCATTCAAAATTTAATGATCAACGAATTGTGTGCAGAAGGCGCATACCTAGACGGCCGCGAGTTAGGCGAAGTATTTTTACCAAAAGCGGAAGTTGAGTCTCACCTTGAATTAGGTGACAGTGTCCAGGTCTTTATCTTCCAAGACTCGCAAGGTCATATGACTGGCACAACACAAACTCCCATTGCGCAAGTCGGCGAGTTTGCTTTGTTGCGCGTAAAAGAAATCAATAGCTTTGGCGCATTTCTTGATTTAGGTGTTAGCAAAGATATTCTTGCGCCATTCAACGAACAAAAACCTAAGATGCGTGATGGTCATAGCTACTTAGTAAGATTATACCTTGATAATGCAAGCCAACGGTTATGTGCGTCGAGTAACATCAATAAATTCGTCAATAAGACTGATGCCAAGTACGCCCCATTACAAGAAGTTGACTTAATCGTCGCATCAAAAACTGACATTGGTTATAAAGTCATCATCAATGAACAACACTTAGGGGTGGTATTTTTTAATACTATATTTAAGCGTATGTTTATCGGGCAAAAATTAAAAGGCTTTGTTAAAGTCGTACGCGAAGATGGTAAAATCGACGTAGTACTCGAAAAACCGGGTATGGCAAAAGTAACGGGGTTAAGCGAACAAATTTTAGCTGAACTCTCAGATAAAGGCGGCTTTTTACCTTTGGGCGATAAATCAGATCCTGAACTTATTAGAAAGACTTTCTCGACCAGTAAAGCTAATTTCAAAAAGGCGATTGGTGGTTTGTTTAAGCAAGGTAAGATTGACATCGAAGCCAAGTCAATTTCTCTTCGTAAATAACCCACTCTCCTAAATAAGGCCCATAACTTAATGGGCCTTTTACAAACAACCTGTTGAGTAGCGCAATGCTAGAAGACAGCAACGTCAATTAAAACCTGTGACACTTTTTTACAAACACAGTTTCGATTTACCGTTACACTTGTGTCTAAAAAAGGACATATATGAAAAACTTAATTGGATATTTCACTGTGAGCGTAGCCCTGAGTGGGTGCATTTTTGTGCCTAAAGACGTTACTTATTATGACGAACGGTGCCAAGTCTATGCGAAAAAGAGTACGCTCGAATCTTCAAACCTGCTCGCATTTGGCTCTTGTGGCAGTGATTTTAGTTGTGGTGCAGCGCTAGCCAGTGCGGGATTAGTAAGTGCTGCCAGCCTCGTGGTGTCTGGCTCTATATCTCTTATTGAAAACACCGTTTACTGGATTGAAAAAGAAAAAGACTGTTTAGCCGAACCAAAATTAAAAAGGTTACCGACCAAAGAGCCAAAGGTTCAGACTCATGATCCGCTTGATAGCATTTCTATCAAAGAAGGCGCATAAAAGGCTGAGCGTTATAACGCCGATAATGGTTAATAGCGCTCATATTTTCCTAATACATAGCTACAACAAAATATGCAGACTGCCATTAAGCCCAAACTTTCAAAAGTGCCTAGCCTATCTTGAGCAAGGTTTGAAAAAAACAGCGCAAATGCAATTGCAACGCTATACACTAGGACAACATTACTAAATGCAGAGGTAAACTCACCACCGCACGTACGGCAAACACGACTGCGTCGGCAATTAACATACAGCCTTGTTAATAACCCAAACGGCTTCTCACAATGCGGGCAACACTTTACTTTGAAAAAACGCATAACTAATAATTCCTTTTATTATTTTATAGAGTCTATTAAACGATTAAATAATACCTTAGTAAGCGCAAAAAATATATTTTTAGGAACAGCTTCGTAAACAAGATACATGTTATGAGTACGCGATTTGTAAGCCATTTATGAATTAATAATTACTGTTATACCTTATAACTAAATATAATTTCGCTTACTAATACGATGATATTATCATCCAGCCCCTTTTATATTATTACGACTATTCATAAAACTATGAATAGTTTTTCCCATTTATTAAATCAAGGAAAGACCATGTCCAAACTCGCCCTATTAACGACAATAATTGGTGCTGCGCAGCAATAGCAGAGTCAAAAGAACAACACGCTCAGTTAACGACTGAAGTAATCGAAGTAACAGGTACGCGCGAAGCTTGCGCAGTATTTCTGAAAGTACAGTCCCTGTTGATATTATTGGTATTGACGAAATGCAAAGTTCAGGACAGATGGAATTGAGTCAGGTTCTTACCACCTTGCTCCCAAGTTTTAACTTTCCTAACTCACAGTTGGCAGATGGAACTGACCATGCAAGACCTGCTGTTTTACGTGGCTTAGCCCCAGACCACACACTGGTGCTTATTAACGGTAAACGTCGTCATACTGGTGCCCTACTTAACCTCAACGGGACTGTTGGCCGAGGCTCTTCTGCGGTAGACTTAAATACTATCCCAACAGAAGCAATTAAACGCATTGAAGTACTCCGTGATGGCGCAGCAGCACAATACGGCTCCGATGCCATTGCTGGCGTAATAAACATTATACTAAAAGATACTGCTCAAGGCGGTAGTGTGTCACTGACTTACGGACAAAACGACACACAAATGGCAGGCTCGGCACAACTACTTGAAACCTATAGCGATGAACAAGGTGATCTTGCCTTTAATAAAGGAAGTGACCGCCGCGTAAAAGATGGTGAAACAACCACCTTAAGTGCAAACCTTGGATTGTCACTCTTTGAGCAAGGGTTTATTAACCTCTCAGGTGAGCTAAGAGACAAAAATGCGACCAATCGCTCTGGTATTGACCAACGTGAACAGTATTCGCGAGACGATAACGACACATTAGACCCGCGTGAATTTAATGCCCAACGTTACAACCACCGCTTTGGTAAACCTGATCTGAAAGACTATGCCCTGTTTTATAACACAGGTTACACGCTAGACAATGATTTATCTTTATACTCATTTGGTAGTTACTCTCATCGTGAAGGAAATTCTGGTGGATTTTTTAGGCGTCCAAAAGACAGCCGTAATGTAAGTAACGTCTACCCCGATGGTTTTTTACCGCAAATTGAATCGGACGTAAAAGACTTTTCATTTGCTCTTGGTCTATCTGGTACACAGAATAACTGGGATTATGATATTAGTACAAATTATGGCCAAAATAACTTTGCTTTTTCTGTCGTCAATAGCATTAACACCTCTATGGGTGCCCAAAGCCCGACTGAATTCGATAATGGCTCATTGATATATCATCAGTGGTTAGTAAACGCCCAAGCGAAGACTGATTTTGATTTGGGTTTATATGATGATGTTTTTTTCACAATAGGTGCTGAATACCGAAAAGAAAACTATAAAATCCAAGCTGGCGAGCAAGCTTCTTACCTCACAGTGCTTGACTCGCAAGGCGTTCCTGTAGCAGCCGGTGGTGCACAAGTGTTAGCTGGCTTCTCTCCCGCCAGTGCTGTTAATGAGACCCGAAATAACATTGCACTGTTTGCAGAGTTTGATACTTACTTAAGCGAGAACTGGAACTTGGTATTCGCAACTCGGTTTGAAGATTACAATGATTTTGGTTCAACGCTTACAGGTAAACTTGCTAGCCGTTATGTGTTTAATGAAAACCTATCATTTAGAAGTGCGATAAGCTCTGGATTCAGAGCACCTTCTCTTGCTCAAACATCATATAAGTCAATTGCAACAGTATTCGAAGACGGCCAACCCAATGAAGTTGGTTTATTCCCTGTTGATACTACAGCGGCAAAAGCACTCGGTGCTAAGCCGCTTGAAGCGGAAGAGTCGGTTAATATTACAGCAGGCTTTATCTATGAATATGATAACTTCAGCTTGACGTTAGACGCCTACCAAATTGATATTGATGACCGCATTGTTCTGTCTGAAAATCTAAGCGGTCCAGCTGTTGAAACGATCCTTCAAGCTGCTGGAGAAAATAACGTTCAACGCGTACGCTATTTCACTAATGCTATCGACTCTAGTACCAAAGGCGTTGATATAGTAGCAACCTATGGCTTTAACCTAGAAGCTCTTGGCATGCTTAATTTAAGCGTAGCGGTCAACTTCAATGACACAGAAGTAACGAACGTAAAAGCGAATCCAACTGAGTTGTCGGATTTAGGTGAAGACTACCAATACTTTGCACGACGCGAAATCGTTCGCTTTGAAGACGCAACACCAAAAGATAAATGGAACTTAGTTGCAACCTGGCGCTTTGAACAGTGGACTACCACACTCAAGGCAACCCGATATGGAGAGGTTCAAGACCCATCTAGTAATATTGATAATGACGAAGTGCTCGCAGCAAAATGGATCACTGACTTAGATGATGCCTATCGAGTGAATGAGCAGTGGCGCTTAGCCATTGGGGCAAACAATGTGTTTGATCAGTATCCACAAGACACTGTGGGTAATATCGGATTTAGTAACTTTAATCAGATATTCCCTTATTCAGCATTTTCTGCCTATAACACCGATAGGCGCTTTGTTTACGGCAAAATCTCGATGACCTTTTAATTGACGGCTTAAACCTTAAGACAATGAAAAGCCAAACAGTTGTTTGGCTTTTTCTATATTATTTTGTATTGGTAAATTAATGTAGCGCAGCAGAAAAAGGAATACTCTTGCAAATTTCAGCTTCAGCGATGAGTACTTCTTCTAATCGCGCATCAATAAGTGCTTTATCAAAATACTCATAAGCTAACTCAACAAATAAGTTCTTATGCTTTTCTTCTGATTTAGCAATCGAAACATAAAAATCTTTCTCTTTACCCGCAGGAAGTGCCTCTGCGACTAACGAAAAGCGCTCGTGACCTCTTGCTTCAATTACAGCTGCCACGAGTAAACGGTCAATCAAAAACTCGTCTTTACCATTTCTAAAGATGGCACGGATTTTTTTGATGTAAGGGTCTTTCTGATCGTTACCTAAAATAATGTCTCGTTCATTAAGTAATTTGAGCACTTGCTTAAAGTGGATCATTTCTTCAATCGCTAAATCAGCCATCGCTTTAACCAGCTTAATTCTATCTGGGTAATGGCTCAACATCGACATAGCCATGCCTGACGCTTTTTTCTCAGCTGCAGCGTGATCTTGTAAGAATGTGCCAAAGTCTTCGAGTACCTTATGTGTCCATTCAAATGGCGTGTGATATTTCAATTCAAACATGATTACTTCTCTTACTCAATGTACCTAATAAAAAGTACTTCTAAAAATTTGTGTGCATTTTAGCGCACATAAAAGCGATGGCAAAGGCTAAACGTTAACTAATAGCAATTCATCTTTGTCTACTTTGCCTTGGCGGGTTGAGGCTATTTTAAGCGGATCTCGAATGGCATTCCATGCTGTGACCTTGCCCTTTTTATTTAAAAATGGCATCTTTGCCCCGCTATCTACACCCAAATATGTAGCAAGCTGTTGCATGGCATCTGGCTTTGATAAATTAAGTAATAAGTGCGTCAATTTCTGCGCTTTAAAAAAATCTAACGCTGTATGTTTATGCCCTTCATAGCATTGAGTTAAAAATGCATAGTCTTCAGTATTATTTGCGGTCAATCCAGAAAATGTCTCTAAGTAACAGCGTTTAATGGTATCGTTAAACCCGCCTTTTTCACTGAATAAATTACTCGACATACGCGTTAGCAACTGAGCAATAGAAGGTAGCCACAACGAAAGATCTCTGTCTAAGTAAATATACTTCGCATCTGGGTATAAAACTGACAACTGCTTATAGTCATTAAAAATAGGGGTATCAGCAATAACTTGCGCGTCACGAAAAGTATCACGTGTATATGCGGTGTGCGCCGTCTTATAACCTAAACTTAAACATGCGACGCACACACTCGTCGTGCCTGTTCTAGGTAGACCAACTATAAAAACTTTACTCATTAATTTATATATAAAACCAGATTCGCAATACCAAGCGCCAATAATACCAAAAAGGTCAATGCCATGCCTATGACTGGTAACCTTAAGATTTCTCTTTTAAGAGATTGCCAATGGACCACCCGCGCTAAAAAGGCTTACACCAGCAATATAAATGGCGATGCTAATAAAGTTTTGCATTTCTAAAATGAACAGCAGCAACACCGCCAGAAGAGAATATTCTATAAAATTAGCATGGGCTCTAATTGCATTAGTGAGCTGGCTATTTCCTCCACCTCCCAAGCCTAGTTTTTCACGCTTGCGGACAGTAATAATGTCAAAACTCAATTTTATATGAAAAATATTAATAGGGCCTCATATAAACTCGTTACCATTGGCTACTCCTTTTTTTTCGAAGTAGCCAATATAAACAAGTTTGTCTCACAAAGGAACTTTCACGATATGAATTAAGCCGCTCGTTATCATTAGTTGTTAATGGTATATACAGCATACACTTGTGCCTTAAGTGTTAAAACTCCTGTGTTGTATGCGTTTTCGACACTACCAGATTCACTATCCATAAGCTTCATTGATGCAGCGCGAGCGTAAGGTGCTCGAGGGATCTCCATAGGAGAGAATGAAACCGAATATAGTCCATCGAGTTTCACATCAAAATCAGACGCTAGCTCCTTCGCAGCAAGCTTGGCATCCTTGATTGCAACTTTCTTCAAGCTTTTCATTAATGCACTTTTATTACTCACTTCAAATTGCGTATTGTTGAATTCATTAATGCCTGCATCAACGAGCTTTTGCAGTAACACAGGGTAACTTTCTATTTGTTCAAGCTTTAATGTTAGCGAACGGCTTACACGAAAACCATCAAATTCATCTTGATTAGTTGTGCGATTATAGCGAGTTTGTCGATACACATTTAATTGTTCTGCATGAATATTGTCTGACTTAATTTTGTGATTTCTTGCAATAGATATGGCATTTTCCATAATATCATCAACGCGCTTTTTCGCATCTGATAGCGACTTACTCTTCTCAGTGATCGCCACCCTGATCACAGCACGGTCCGGCTGAACTTGCATGTGAGCATTGCCCTGCACATATAGGTGAGGCTGTGATGGCACTGAACTGGCAAAGCTTTGCGCACTTAGCAGTGCTGCGGTTAGTACAATTGAACATATTTTCACGGTGCTGATCCTTTTATTTAATTCCGCTGTCTATTGAAGCACATTGCCCTTAATCATGGCTGAATGTTATATGCTTCACTCAAACCTTGTTCTATGAAGACCATTTCTTGCTCAAAAAATACTCCTTTGTGAGCATCAATTATATTTTTTTGTAACTGCTTATTTGCTAGAGCCAATTCGAACAAACTTACCGCCTTACGTCCCTGTGTTGAGTTTGCACACGCGATATAACCAAATATTGTCGCTTTTGCATCGTCTATTCTATGAAATGTCACCCCTTCACGCTGCTCTTGCTTTGGGTGATGATTTAAAAATACAGAGGTGTATTCTATGATGCCATCTAACTTACCTTGCACCAACATTTCTCTCAGCCGAAACGCACTATTAGCCCCTTCACCAATAATAAAACTATCGGTATATCTATCAATAAACCCATCAATAACCTTTCCATAAGAACGTCCCTTCGTAACACCTATCCTGAGTTTTTCCGATACAATGATCTTTTTAAGAGACACATTTGAGGGTAATTCCTGTCCTCGTAGGATCAGCCTGTTAGCGGGAAATGCCATTAACGGGTATTCAACAAACACTGCCATTGCTTCGCGTTCTGCCGTTTTTACTTTGTTATATAGGCATATGTTTGGGTGTGTCTCTAGCTCTCGCCACTCTCTTAAACGGCTCGCAGGAATAAACTCTAAGCTTAAACGGCCCTTTAATTGACTACGCACCTTAAGTAAAAGAACCGTCGCTAAATCTGCAGGCTCTTCTGATACACTGGGGTTATAATCAGATGCAATTTGAATTTCTAACGATTGTGCAGCCACTACTGGCGACATAAGTGCCACTAGTAGCGAACAGGTTTTCAGCATTCTTACCTCCAGTTGGGTGAGTAAAAAGCTTATTTCCTTAGCCAATACATTTTTAGTATAGAACATTCTGAGCACAAAAAAGCCAGCAAATGCTTAATGCCAGTCAGT
>NZ_PNBY01000132.1 GCF_005886875.1 Pseudoalteromonas aurantia
ACTGACTGGCATTAAGCTTAAGCTTGCCTTTTTATATTTGTTAATAAAATTCTGTCGCAATAGTGTTGAATACGTATTCATTATAGGTGTAGTATTGTATTTCTTGGAACGATCCAAGCAAGTTTAATAATAAATAGGAGAGGCAGATGCAACGCTCATTATGGGCTTTCGCTTTGGCAGTTACTGCAACAAGTGCGCTAGCAAACTCAAAAGAGACCAGTAATACTCAATGGGTAGACACTTTTATTGGTACCGGAGGGGACGGTCATACATTTCCGGGCGCTGTGGTGCCTTTTGGTATGGTGCAACTCAGCCCTGATACCGATAATCCAATGCGAGGCGAATCAAAGCAAGCTGAAATTTACAAGCGTTGCGCTGGCTATCATTATGATGACCACACAATTACGGGTTTCTCCCATACACACTTTTCGGGCACAGGTCATTCGGATTTAGGCGACCTGTTAGTCATGCCGATGACCGGTGATATTAAAACGTCAGCTGGGACAGCAGACAATCCAGAGCAAGGTTACCGTTCTCGTTTTAGCCATGATAAAGAATGGTCAGAGCCCGGATATTACGGTGTTGAATTGCAAGATTACGACATTACTGCGGAAGTGACGGCAACCACACGGGTTGGCATGCACAAATATACATTTAATAGTGCCGACAAAGGTCATGTGATGTTCGACCTTACCGCTGCAATTTATAATTTCAAAAACAAAGTAATTTGGAGTGATTTACGTAAAGTTGATGATCACACATTAGTCGCTTATCGTGCTACAAACGGATGGGCTCGTAACCGTCTAATGTATTTTGCGATTAAGTTTTCGCAACCAATAAGCGATTATCAATTTATTAATGAAGACGACAACCGTTATCGTTGTATGGGATGCTTAGGTAAAGAAAAACACTCAACGATTGAGAATAAAGCAGTGAAGCAAGCTGCGGGTAAAGCGGTAAAATTTGTTGCATCTTTCAATGATGTAAAAGATGAACCTCTTTATATTAAAGTGGGGTTATCCGCGGTTAGTCGCTCTAACGCGTTAGAAAACCTCCATACAGAAGTGCCAGGTTGGGACTTTGATAAAACGCGTCAAGCCGCGAAAGCTCAGTGGGCTAAGCACCTAGATAAAGTCAATGTGACAGGCTCCGTGGCACAAAAGCGGCAATTTTATACGGCGCTTTATCACACTTTACAAGCACCGAGTATATATCAAGATGTGAATGGGCAGTATCGTGGTGTTGATGGTGAGATCCATGAAGGTAAAGGGTTTGAGCATTACACGTTGTTCTCTCTATGGGACACATACCGAGCATTACACCCACTATTGACGTACATAGCACCCGAGCGTGTATCTGGGATGATCCAATCAATGCTCGTTCATTATCAGCAAAGTTATGAAAAGATGTTACCAATTTGGTCATTTCATGCCCATGAAACTTGGACAATGATAGGCTACCATGCTGTATCGGTTATCGCTGACGCATATTTAAAAGGGATTAGAGGTTTTGATACTGATTTAGCGGTTGAAGCAATCCTTAGTACGGCAAACAACCCAGTATATGATGCGATTCCTGAGTACAAAAAGTTTGGCTATGTCCCAATGGATGTGTTACCTGAGTCAGTGTCTATTACGCTTGAGTATGCCTATAACGATTATGCTATTGCGCGTTTGTTTGAATCGATGGGGAAAACTAGCCTATCAAAAGAGTACTATGCGAGAGCGATGAGCTACAAGAATGTATTTAACAAAGAAACAGGTTACATGCGTGGTCGCGACAGCAATGGCAAGTGGAACCCTGACTTCAATCCATTTGAAGCAAAGTACATGGGACCGTTTACCGAAGGAAATTCAAAGCAGTATAGTTTTTACGTCCCACAAGATGTTGCAGGTCTTATTGACTTAATGGGCGGAGATGACAAGTTTGAGCAACGTTTAGATGCATTATTTGATACACACCTGTCTGATGACATGATCAAAGAGCATGAAGACATTGCTGGGTTAATAGGTAACTATGCCCATGGTAATGAACCAAGTCACCATATTGCTTATTTGTATAACTATGCAGGCAAGCCTTGGCGTACACAAGAACGTATTCGCCAAATCATGGATACTTTGAGCTCAGATAAACCTGACGGTTTAGCGGGTAACGATGATGTTGGGCAAATGTCAGCTTGGTATATTTTCTCTGCTATGGGCTTTTACCCTGTTGCGCCTGGTGATTTAAGTTATGCAATTGGTGCGCCGCAAGTGGAAAAGGTAACGTTGAAGTTTGCGGGTAATAAAACCTTTACCACTTATGCAAAAGGTTTAAATGCTGAAAATAAATACATTCAATCAGTAACGTTAAACGGTAAAGCATTTAATAGAAATTACTTAACGCATGATGATATTGTTGCTGGTGGAGAGCTACGCTATGTTATGGGTAGCAAACCAAATAAAGCGTGGGGACAGCGTATTGATGCTCGTCCGCCTGCATTATCGGAGTATAAGTAATGAAATACGGGTTAAATAACCTCGTTATTGGCTGTGTTGCGTTAGCAAGTTCACATGTACTTGCAGCGCAGCCTGCAAAGCTAGAGCTCTCTTTAAAGCCAGTGAGCTATATGGGAGATATTGGCTGGCAGGGTTTCAGGCTTCCTAAAGTAACATTATCTCGGACATCGTCAGTGGTGAACAAACACTGGAATACCCTCGATAATGCGCTAATTCAGCAAATTAGTTATAACGTTGCACGCCTGCTGTATCGCGATGTCGGTAAAGCCCCGCAGCTACCTACGCTCAAAATTATTTTGGAAGATATGAAAGGGGTTGCGTTCAAAGAAGGTGACTTTAATGGCGCGACTATTCACCTTAGTGCACAGTACTTTGAGAAGTTCGCCATGACACATGACGATCAGAGTGCATATGATGAACTTATTGGTGTACTTTATCATGAAATAGCCCATGCTTATCAGCTTGATGACCATAACTATAAAGAGATTGGTCCTGTGATTGAGGGGATCGCTGATGTCGTCAGAATGAAAGCCGGTTATGTTGATTTTTCTCATCGAAAAGTAGGGGGAGACTATGACAGTGGTTATAAAACGACGGCTTTTTACTTACATTGGCTAGAGCAAACGCTTAAACCCAATTTATTGGTAGAGCTCAACGCACAATTAGATCCACATGATGATATCAAGTGGACCTGGGCACTGTTCGCCAAAGAGTCGGGTATTTCGCTTTCTGAATCTTGGCGCAAATACCAAAAGTCTCTATAGCCAACGATAGCTACTTACCCCTTACCCCTTGTAAGCAAAGATGTTGTGTTGTTGTACCAAAGGTGAGCTTGCTCACCTTTTTTGTTGATTGAATTTAAGTATTTTATGCAATACTAAATTAGTAATTTATTAAACTATCTAATAGATTGCCCGATATATAAGAGACATACCCTCGTAATTTTGTTAAGTATGGATAAAGCGAATTATCATTATGACAACATGGTAGTTAGCCTCTGCAATAAATATATAAGAATAGGCTTAGGATGTTCAAAACGTTTAAATTTACCAGTAAAGTAACAATTGCCGCGTCTTTGGTGTTAGTCATGGTATTAGGGTTATTTACCATAAATAACTTTATTTCTATGCGCAACCAGACACAAATACAACTTACCGCAGTACTTCAAGAAATTTCTCACTCGGTATCTCAAAACATTGCTAACTGGTTGAATGACCGCTTACAGGTGGTTGAGTCGGTGGCGTCAGGTCATCGTAAATCAGATTCAGAGCAGCAATTATTACGACGTTTGAAAACAGCGGATGTTGCAGGGGATTTCAAAAATGTATACGTGGGTATGCCAAGCGGTAAGTTTGTGCTGGATGATCCCAGTATTCAGCTACCATCAGACTATGATGCTACCACTCGCCCTTGGTATAAATTGGCACAGTCAAAACGCAGTACTGCTTTTACTAATCCATATATTGATGTAACGACCAATGAACTGACTATTTCAGCAGTGGTACCTATGTTTGATGGTGGGGCATTCTCAGGGGTAGCCGGTGGTGATATAGACATGAAAACCATTACTGGGATCATCAGTGAAATCGATTTTTTAGGGTTTGGGTATGCTTTTTTACTCGATAAAGAAGGCCGTATATTGTCTCACCCAGCACAAAATTATAATGATAAACCGATGGCGGATTTGCTTGGCCGTAAAATTGCATTAAATGATGAGTTTGTAGAACTAGAAATTGATGGCCAAGAAAAGTTGGTCTCATTTATAGAAATAAATGGGATTAAAAATGTTGATTGGTATTTAGGGGTTGTGATCAATAAAGAGATTGCTTATTCATCTGTCTCATCGTTTAGAAATATGGCAGCTATCTACATGATTCTGGGTGTGGTCGTGATTGTGGTGATGCTGCAAATATTGCTTAAGTACCTTATGCGCCCAGTTGTTAACTTAAACGATGCGATAAAAGATATCGCACAAGGTGAAGGTGACTTAACGCGTCGTTTAAATGTTGAAAATGATGATGAATTTGGGGAGTTATCTAATTATTTTAATCTGTTTATCGAAAAAATACATGACTCTATTGTGCAGGTGCGTGATACCACAATTGCATTAGAACATTCTGTTGAAAGCTTGGTTCATCAAACACAGTCTACGCTCGATATGTATGGCGATCAGTCAAAACGCACCGATAATGTGGCAACAGCAATCAACGAGCTGTCATCAAGCGCTGTTGAGATTTCAAATAATGCGACACATGCGTCAGAACTGGCAAGTGAAGCTAATCAGTTGAGTGCTGATAGCCAAACGGCGTTGAATGCCAATATTACAGAAATTGCGTCATTAAGTGACAAGATGTCTAAAGCCCAGTCCACGGTTGATAGCTTAGATAAACACTCGGCAAGCATTGGTCAGGTACTTGAAGTGATAAAAAGTGTCAGTGAGCAAACTAACTTGTTGGCATTAAATGCGGCAATTGAGGCGGCTCGCGCAGGTGAAGCAGGTAGAGGCTTTGCGGTTGTAGCCGATGAAGTGAGACAGTTAGCACAGCGTACGCAAGAGTCGACTCAAGAGATTGAGAATACCATTGGAGAGCTACAGCAGGGCTCAGCATCAGCGGTTGCAGTGATGAATTTAAGTCTAGAGGATTCTGCTAAAAGCGCGAGTCAAGCTACCGAAGCTGGTCACAAAATGACAGAAGTGAGCAGTGCCATTGAGTCAATTGATGGTGTAAACCACGCAGTTGCAAGTGCCACTGCAGAGCAGAACTCAGTGATACAGTCTTTAGATAGTGATATTCATCACATAAGCGATTTAAGTGTTCAAGGTACAGAAAACTTAAATGGCACACTGTCTGAATGTCGTCAATTACAGGCTCAGTTTGATGAATTAGAAAAAATGGTCCTCAAGTTTAAAGTATAAATTTAGCTCAGTAAAAATTTAACACGAAGAAAGCCAGCCAATATTAGCTGGCTTTTTTATACCTAAAGCAACGATATATTGTGCAAAATTATTCAATAATCCTGTTCCCAAAAAGGTTGATTTCTCTAATGTGACGACTGTCATTTTTTTGTATTTTTATCGCAACACGTTTGTCATTAAAGAACTTTAAACTGCTCGCAACTTAATAAAGATAAACCTAAGGTGTATGCGATGAAGTGCGTTAAACCCCTGCTATTTGCAAGTGTACTTGCAACGACAGCAAGCGTCCAAGCGAACGACTTAAACCAAGTCATAGATAAGAGCAATGCGATTAACGAATCAGCTCAAAAGACTCAAATAAAAATTAATTCAATTTCAGACTCAATGCAATCACGTCTACAAACGTTCAAGACGTTAAACAAAGAAATTGATGGCTTAGCGGTTTACAACGCACAACTAGATAAACAAATTAAGAACCAATTGGATGAAATGAGCGCAATCAATGCCTCAATGGATCAAGTTTCTGTTATTGAACGTCAAATTACACCTCTGATGTTACGTATGATCACCGGTCTAGAGCAATTTGTGGCATTAGATGTGCCATTTTTATCGCAAGAACGCGCAACGCGAGTTGAGACTCTCAAAAATATGATGGAACGTGCAGACGTGACATCAAGCGAAAAATTCCGCCGTGTTGTTGAGGCGTATCAAGTAGAAGTAGATTACGGTCGTACCATTGAAGCTTACACCAGCTTATTAGATGTTGATGGGCAAGAGCGTGAAGTAGACTTTTTACGAATTGGTAGATTAGAGCTACTTTATGTCACAAAAGATGGCAGTCATGCTGGCAGTTGGAACCAAGCAGCACAAAAGTTTGTTGCAGTTGATGATACGGCGATTAGCCAGATCAACAAAGGGTTAAGAATTGCTCGTAAACAGCTTGCCCCAGATATGCTCACTCTCCCTGTTCACGCGTCTAAATAAGAGGTTCAAGATGAAATTTTTAAAGCAATTTAGCCAAAAAGCAATCTTGGCAGCTACCTTAACACTATCAACGACTGCATTTGCAGAAGAAGCGCTTAATCTTGACGCCTTATTAAAAACACTTGAGCAAGGTCAAGCAGTACAAACTGAGCAAAATAAAGCGCGTGAAGCTGACTTTCGTAGTAAGCAAGATCAACAGGTCGCTATGCTCAATGCGTTAACCAATAAACGAGATGGAGAGTTAAACCGTTCAGAGCGTTTAGAAACCACTTTTGAAGAAAATGAAATTAAGTTACAAAACTTAACCGATACGTTATCTAAACGCATGGGGTCACTAAAAGAGCTATTCGGCGTACTTCAACAAGTGGCTGGCGACTCAAGTAATAAATTTCAAACATCGGTAGTTTCGGCTCAAATCCCAGGCAGAAGCGCATTTATGGATGAAATGGCGAAAAAGATGGGGTCGTCATCTCGCCTAGCATCAATCGAAGATATTGAAAAGGTGTGGTATGAATTACAACGTGAAATGACAGAGCAAGGTAAAGTATCACGTTATAACAGCGAAGTTATCGTCGCTGGTGGCAGCAAAATAAGCAAAGAGGTAGTGAGAGTTGGTGCCTTTAACTTAATCTCAGACGGTAAATATTTAACGTATAACCCCGTGACGAACACCACATCTGAGTTAACGCGTCAGCCATCATCGCGATTCACTGAAACCGCAGCACAATTACAAACAACAACAACGGCTACAGTGGCATTTGCTCTTGATCCAACGGGTGGGTCAATTTTAGGGCTACTTGTGCAAGCGCCAAATACTGAAGAGCAGGTGCATCAGGGGGGTCCGGTCGGATACGTTATTCTGGGTGTTGGTATTTTAGCGTTACTTATCGCATTAGAACGATTCTTTTCACTTATGATTATGGGCGCTAAGATCCGCCGTCAGCTAAAAGATGATGTTGCCCGCGAAGACAACCCGTTAGGGCGTGTCATGAAGGTGAAGGATCAATACCCTTCCGTAGCTTACGATACGTTAGAGCTTAAATTGAGCGAAGCTATTTTACGTGAAATGCCAAAAATAACGCGTAACTTGACCTTAATTAAAATTATTTCTGTGGTCGCGCCATTGCTAGGTCTATTAGGGACTGTAACGGGCATGATAAATACCTTCCAAGCAATTACATTATTTGGTACCGGTGACCCAAAATTGATGGCTGGTGGTATCTCTCAAGCGCTAGTAACAACGGTATTAGGTTTGGTGGTAGCAATCCCAACCGTATTCTTATACACATTGCTTAATACACGTTCTCGTAATTTGCTATTGATACTACAAGAGCAAAGCGCTGGGATCATCGCAGAGCGAAGTGAAAAAGGAGCGTAACCGTGGTGCTATTGATTGAAGCAATCAATACGCTAAGAGAATTTTTAGATACAGGTGGTCAGGTTCTCCTGATCATCGGTCTAATTATCTTTGCTATGTGGTTGTTGATTTTAGAGCGATTTATGTTTTTCTTTGGCCGGTATCGCACTTTTAAGAAAGAGATTTTAGCAGGGTGGGTAAACCGACAAGAGCGTAATAGCTGGAACGCAGAGCAGATCAGACAGGCTCAAATTTCACGTGTAGGTATCAAACTCAATGCAAATTTACCATATATCAATGTGATGGTCGCACTGTGCCCCTTACTCGGCTTATTGGGTACGGTTACAGGAATGATAGAAGTATTTGATGTAATGGCGATTACGGGTAGTGGCAGTGCGCGCTCAATGGCGTCAGGTGTATCAAAGGCAACTATCCCAACCATGGCGGGGATGGTGGGTGCACTATCAGGTGTATTCGCATCAACATACCTACAAAGAAAAGCAAAACGCGAAGTTGAGTTATTAGAAGATAAAATGTTGCTTGACCATTAATTGGTTGAGTAAAGGAGATAGTTATGAGAGCCCCATTAGCAAAAGTATTTCAAGAAGAAGAAGCAGAAGAAATAAACATGACACCAATGTTGGATGTTGTATTTATTATGCTTATTTTCTTCATCGTGACGGCATCTTTCGTTAAAGAAGCGGGAATTGATGTAAATCGTCCAGAGGCAGCAACGGCTGTTAAAAAGCAACGCGCCAATATCTTAGTGGCGATTTCAGATAAAGGCGAAATATGGATCAACAAACGCCAGGTTGATGTGCGTGCTGTTCAAGCAAATATTGAACGTTTAAAAGCAGAAAACCCGCAGGGTAGTGTCGTAATACAGGCTGATAAAAAAGCGACAACTGAAATGCTGATAAAAGTTATGGATGCATCACGTGCAGCGGGTGCGTTTGATGTGTCAATTGCAGCACAGGAATCTTAACGTATGCGTTATTTAATAGCACTTGTAATAGCGGGTGTTGTTACTTTCTTTTTGTTCTTGGGTATGCAAGCGCTTATCCAAGGCGGAGAAGGGGTAATGACAGAGCCTGTGAAAGGGAATGTGCTCGATTTTGTACGTTTGAAAAAAGAAGAAACGGTGCAAAAGAAAGAGCGGAAACCCCAAAAACCGCCAACACCTAAAGAGCCGCCACCTCCAATGGATGCGCCACAGATGCAGAGTAATAGTTTGGATGCCGCTGGAACCGATTTTGATTTCAGCGCTAACGTGGAAGCCGATGTTAATTTAGCTGGCGGCTTAGCGCTTGAGTCAAGCGATGGTGAATATTTACCCATAGTTAAAGTTGCACCTGTTTATCCACGCAGAGCATTATCTCGAGGAATAGAAGGCTTCGTGATTGTTGAGTTTGTAGTGACTAAAAATGGCACTGTTCGCTCGCCTAAGGTTGTTACAGCACAGCCTGAATCAATTTTCGATCGTGCTGCGTTGGATGCTGCACTTAAGTTTAAATATAAGCCGCGAGTTGTAAATGGTGAAGCCGTTGAAGTAGCGGGTGTTCAGAATAAAATATCATTCCAAATCAGTGGGTAATGTGTTTTGAAGTGAGGATGTGATTATGAAAATATTTAAAAAATTAGCACTGTGTAGTGCCATGTTTGTGTCAGGTATTGCCGGCCCAACTCTGTTCTCAATCACGCCAATTAGTGATATTGGTATAGTGTATGCTGAAACTAAAACCAAGCGAGTGCCCGCGTTACGTGAGAAGGTATACAGCCAACTTGCCCGCGCTCAAAAACTTGCTGACGACGGGAATGTACAAGCTGGATTAGAAGCGCTTGATAGTATAAAAGACAGATCGTCGAGTATGAATTCATATGAAATTGCTATGATGCATAACTTTTATGGATTTATTTATTATAACGAAAATAAGTTAAATGATGCGATAAGCTCATTTGAGTTAGTTGTTGCTGAAGAAGGCATACCTGAGTCACTTAGGTTATCGACCACATTTAGTCTAGCTCAGTTAGCAATGGCCAATTCTAATTATCGTAAAGTGAGTCAGTATTTAGATGACTGGGATAAAATTAATAACAAACCGATACCTGAGTCTTATTATACTTTGAGGGGACAGGTTCATTATCAATTAAAAGAATATAAGAAAGCACTCGGTTATGTAAACTCCGTAATATCATTGTCTGAGTCAAAAGGCGATGTACCAAAAGAAAATTGGTTAGTATTACAACGTGCATTATATTATTCGCTTAACCAACCTAAAGATGTTGTCGCGGTTCTCGAAAAAATGGTTGACCTATATAACAAGCCAAATTATTGGGTGCAATTAGCTGGTATGTATGGGGAAATTGGGGAAGAGAAAAAGCAGTTAGCGATATTTGAGGCTGCGGATCAACAAGGGTTTGTTAAGTCACGTTCAGAGCATATGCAACTGGCTCAAGTGTATATGTTTAATGGCTTATCATACAAAGCAGCCCTTGTCTTACAGCGTGGGCAAGAGTCAAAAGTGGTCGAAAATAATGCAAAGAATAACGCATTTATCGCAGAAGCCCTTGTCCAGTCAAAGGAAGATGAACGGGCTATTGTGTTTTTTGAGCGCGCAAGTGAGCAGTCAGAGCACGGTAATTTTGACCAGCGATTGGCTGAAATATATATTAATTTAGAGCTTTTCGATGAAGCTGCAGATGCAGCTCGAAGCGCGTTAGACAAAGGTGAGTTGACATTTGAAGCCAATGCTTATGTTGCGTTAGGAATGGCACAGTATAATTTAACAAATTTTGATGCATCTATACTGGCTTTTGAGCAAGCAGAAAAGCATAAAAAGTCGTCGAGAATCGCAAAGCAATGGATTAAATATGTAAAAAAAGAAAAGCTACATGCTGATACATTAAAACGAGCTTTACTGTAAATTTATAATCGCAACGCCAAAGCCACCTACGGGTGGCTTTTTTGTTTTTACTATTTAATTGACATATAACTTTAAATTAATGTTTATTAACTTTTAATGACACTTTGTTTTTGTAACCTGATTGTCATTTATTTAATCTACCTTAGCTCCATCAGATTTAAACACATAAATAATAAATTTATATTTCTAATATTGGAGTTAGCAATGGAATTACAAAACGTTTTTAAAGTATCAGCAATTGTGGCAGCAATGGCACTTACTGGTTGTGGCGGTGATATTGAAGTAACACCGACAGTGAATGACACAAGTGTTAATAACTCAAACAATACAACAAACAACACTAACACAGGCGATACTCCAACAACTCCAGACCCAGTTACACCAACAAACCCGTGTACAGCTCGCACTGTATCTGGCACTGAAGTACAAGGTACTTTCCAAGCACCGCATTGTGTATATGGAACAGACTTTGCCGGCAAAAACTTAGAGATTGAATCTGATATTACTTTTGCAGACTTAGAAGATGATGGCGCGCACGTATTTAAAGGCGCATTACAAATTGGTAAAAACTGTAACACAACAGCAGGTTGTACGGTTCCAGATAATGGCCCTACATTAAAAGTTGAAGCCGGTGCAACTCTTGCGTTCACATCAGGTGAAGCCATTATCCGTATTGCACGTGGTGCTAAGATTGACGCGATTGGTACAATGGAAAAGCCTATCTCATTCACATCAGCAAATACCATTGAAGCGTTTGATTTGGCAAACATTGGGCCACAGTTTGCAGATTGGGGCGGAATTATCATCAATGGTAAAGGCCTAACAAACCAATGTACGAATGCTGAAAGAGCTGGTAATACGTGTAATGCAGATTCTGAGGGTATCGTGAGCCACTTTGGTGGCTCTGATAATGCTGATGGCAGTGGCCATATTAAATACGCTAACATTTGGTATGCAGGTTCAGGTCCACGAGATGGTGGTGCTGGTGATGATTTGAACTCACTTACTTTAAATGCCGTAGGTTCAGGTTCTAGCTTTGAGTTTTTACATATTCATCAAGGGTTTGATGATGGCATTGAGTTTTTCGGAGGTGCTTCAACAATTAAAAATATAGTTGTTACAGACACACAGGACGATGCAATTGATATTGACGCAGGTTGGATGGGTAAAGCGCAGTTCCTTTATGTGCAGCACGGCACGATTAAAACAAAGAAAGACATTACATATCAGGGTGATGATGGTCTGGTGTTAATACCTGCTGGAACCGAAGGCTTCATGGGGAATAATGGCTTTGAAACAGATGGCGAGAAGAATAAAGGTGACGACTATAGTGAAGTACCTGCATCTAACCCAACCATTGCCAATGTTACGGTTGTAACCACAGACGGTAAGTCAATCCGAGATAATAGTTCATCTCAAGCTGCTAAATTTGATGATGCGATTAAGAGCCAATATTACAATGCCTTGTTTGTTAAAGCTGAAGGCGCCAATGGCACTGATTGTATAGAGTTTAAAGACTCAGATGCAGCTGCTAACGCAGAAGCTGACACTTTGAATTTCCATAACTCAGTTATGGCTTGTGTAAGTAACTTTAAGTCTGGTTCTGACCCATTACCAAATGGTGAAGTGAAGGAAGAGTGGTTCAAAAACGCAGGGTCTAGCTTAGTTCTTGACGGTGCACAAGATGTGTTAGCAGCAGATGGATTTTCTACAAACGCTGCTTCTACTGCGATTTCAATTCAAGCGAATGACTTGAGCGCGTTAAATGATAACTTCTTCACTCCAGTAAACTATATTGGTGCGGTATCTAGCGCTGATACATCAAGTGATTGGTATAAGTGGGTTCAAAAAGCAGTTACGGCTGCTAACAACGACTAATCGTAAAGGTTAGGTTGTTATCAAAAAAGTAGGCGCAGTCGTTGCGCCTTTTTTATGATTTTTGGCAGGAATGAAAATGAATAAACACATTAAACTAAAAAAAATAGCGCTAGCTGTAAGTACTACGCTTATGGTCGGTGTTTCAATGCCAACTTTCGCAATAGAAGATCAAACTATTGAAGAAGTTGTCGCTGTTGGTAATCGCTTGCAAGGCAGTGCGGCTGCGGTGATTGAAGAGCGAAAAAATCAAGCGTTCGTTGCCGACATCATGGGAGCTGAGCAGTTATCTCGAACTGGCGACAGCGATGTTGCTTCGGCACTTCGTCGTGTAACAGGTTTGACGCTCGTTGACGGCAAGTTCGTGTATGTACGTGGTTTGGGTGAACGATACTCAAGTGCAAGACTTAATGGTGCATCGGTTCCGAGCCCTGATTTAACCCGTAATGTTGTACCACTCGATATTTTTCCTTCCAGTATCATCGAAAGCTTGGCGGTACAAAAGGCGTATTCTCCGTCTATGCCTGCAGCGTTCGGTGGCGGTAACATAGATATTAGAACTAAATCGGTGCCGACTGAATTTACAGCGGGTATTGAAATTGGCGTAGGTCAAAATTTCAATGCAACCGACGGGTTTACCTATGACAGGGGAGCAGGCGGTATTCCTGAACCATTGCAACAAGGTGTTGTTCGGTATCGTGGTGATTTTAGTTTAGGCGCGATTGTTGATAAAGATGCATTAACAGGATCGGATACGCAGACGCGTGCTGAGCAAGCTGCTCAAATTAACAAAGCCTTGTTACTGTCGTTACCACGAGACATAACAGTAAAAGAAGAATCTTTGTCGCCTAACTACGACATCAAAGCAAATATTGGTGACAGTTTTGATGAACCGTATTTTGGTGGCACAATTGGCGCGATGTTGGCCGCGTCTTATGACAAGGATTGGAACTACAGTGACCGAAGAACTGCGGTAGTCGACGACTCTTTACAAGATGGCTGTAGTTCGTCATTAAATAGTGCCGAAGATGCGTCTAATTCTTGCTATGTTACTGTTAAAAACTCACAAGTGACGACAGAAAATGAGCGCATTAATGGCGTGTTTAATATTGGCTATAAATTAGATCAGCATAGCATTACCTACTCGAAGATTTACCTTGAAGATAATGAAGATGAGCTTGAACTGTCAGTCCTTGAAAGCCCGAATGGCAGTACTGTTAGAACGGTTTTCGGTACAGGTGAGGCGCAAAGGCAACACAAGTTTAATTATGAAGAGCGGTCACTTGATATTGATCAAGTTATTGGTCAGCATACATTTTTAGACCTCGGTGGTATTGGTTTTGATTGGCAGTACACTGAGTCCACAGCTGAGACGGATATCCCGACCAACATCGATTATAAATTTATTGATAGCTATAACGAAGCGGGTCAATATGAAGGCTCGATTGTAACCGGAGATGATAATCGGGTTACTTATAACTTTACTGATATGGAAGACTATGTGAAGTCTTACAGTGGTAATGTAACGCTACCACTGACGTTTAGTAAAACAGAAGTTACGTTAAAAGCAGGATATGACTTTACAGATAGAGCGCGAGTTTACAACACATCTAGTTTTGTCGTGAATAATGAAACTGGAATATCGATACCAGTGAATTCTGATAATGGAGTGCTTGGCTTAACCGGTTATCTTAACGACGAATTTGTTGGTAACAATGACTTTTTATTGAGCTTTAACGAACCAACCGCTCCAAGTGCTGATGATTACATTGCGGCACAAAAAATAGATGCTGGGTATGTTGAATTTGATGTGTTCTTTGACAATACCTGGCGAGTGAGTGGTGGTATTCGTTATGAAGACTTTAAACAAGTGTCTATCGGTACCTCAAGTTTAATTTTTGACCGAATAACTCAGGGTATATTCTACGACGCTGATAAAATAGAAGCGGGAACAGTTAACGACGACGACTTTTTCAGCGCGCTATCGTTAACGTATTTGGCCGATGATAACTATCAAATTCGATTTGGTTATGGGGAAACCGTAGTTCGTCCAGATTTGAGGGAATTAGTTGCTGTTGCATATTACGATCCACTTACCGACATCAAGACTTTTGGTGTAGCAGGATTAAAAAGTAGTGACTTGAAAAACTATGATGCACGCTTTGAGTATTATATGGATAATGGGGATAACTTCTCTGTTGCCGCATTTTACAAAGATATAACAGCGCCTATTGAAACAATTTTAAAAGTGGGTGATGAAGATTACACTGCGACATTTGTTAATGGTGAAGAGGGTGAAGTTTACGGTATTGAAGCTGAATGGATGCATGATTTATCGTATGTCAGCAGTGGCTTATTTACGGCTGGTAACATTACATTGAGTGACTCTGAAGTCTCTATTGACCCTGCGTTTGCAGGCAACCTAACCAACCCAACCAAACGAATGACGGGTCATTCAAAATATGTTGTTAATTTACAATTGAACTATGACTCGGCAGATGGCCAACACAGTGGCTCTCTAGTTTACAATGTGTTTGGTGAGCGAATTTTGGCGTCAGGTATTGGTGGCCGTGAAGATGCGTTTGAAGAACCGTTCCACTCTCTTGATATGGTTTATACTTGGTACCCTGATTTTAACTCTAAAGTGAAGTTTAAAGTTAAGAACTTACTAGGCGAAAATCAAGAAGTAACACAATCTGGTTATGCTGTGCGAAATAAAGAGTCTGGTACAGCCTTGAGTGTGAGCTACAGTTACGAGTTCTAAATCTTAACGGTAGAAAAGTTAAAAAGCCGAGTCTTATACTCGGCTTTTTTGACCCTAATCAAAAATCCCTATATTTTTAAATTAAATTCATATTTTAAATGGACTAGTACAGCCTTCTTTTGTATAGTACGTCACATAAAAAATAAACATTAAGTTCATAAGCTTAATGTCACTGTCATCTTGTTAACTTAAGATGTACAAATCGCTTGGATATAATAATAACTTCTACCAAGTAATGAGAGCCGAGTTCTTTTTTAGCGCTACTGGCGCTTGATTGGGACAACCTTTACATGTTGTATCCAAACCCCGCTTTGCGGGGTTTTTTATTTAACGCACTTTGTACGTAATTTTCTTTTATTTATAACTAATAAATTCAATAATTAAGCATTGTCATTACACTTTTTTACCTTTGCCTTCTAATTAGTCAATCAGTTTCATTATTGCGTTGCCTCCGTTCTTATATGAAATAACTTTTATGCATTAAAGAAACGCTAGTAGTCCTATACGTAATTTGATACTTTTAGACGCCTAGACTCACGCAATGACTCTAAATTAATTACACAAAGGTAAAAAATATGAATAAAGTGGGACTCGTTGGTTGGCGTGGCATGGTTGGTTCTGTATTAATGGACAGAATGCAGGCTGAGGGTGATTTTAATAATATAGATGCACGGTTTTTTACGACCTCTCAAACTGGTCAGTTGGGGCCAGACTTTGCTGGCGAACCAAAATCCTTGCTAGATGCGACTGATGTCAGTGCTTTATCACAGATGGACATTATTATCTCATGCCAAGGTGGGGATTATACCAAATCGATTTATCCAACATTGCGTGAGACCGGCTGGCAAGGGTATTGGGTCGATGCAGCATCTGCGCTGAGAATGACCGACGACAGTATTATTGCACTCGATCCGGTTAATAAAGATGTCATTGAGCAAGGCCTTGAGCAAGGTGTTAAGACGTTCGTGGGTGGTAACTGCACTGTATCGCTTATGTTAATCGCGCTCGGAGGCTTGTTTGAGCAAGATCTTATTGAGTGGGTCAGCCCGATGACTTATCAAGCCGCATCTGGCGCTGGTGCGCGAAATATGCGCGAATTGATCACCCAAATGGGTGAAATTCATAGCTCTGTTGCACAACAGTTAGCTAATCCATCTTCAGCCATTTTAGAGATAGATAAAATTGTTGCGAATAAGATTAAAGCGGATGATTTGCCTAAAGATCAGTTTGGTGTGCCTCTAGCTGGCAGCTTGATCCCTTGGATTGACGTACCCATGCCAAGTGGTCAGTCTAAAGAAGAGTGGAAAGCGCAAGTCGAGGCAAATAAAATTCTTGGGTCTTCAAAGTCTCCAATTCCTATTGATGGCTTATGTGTGCGTGTTGGCGCAATGCGCTGTCATTCGCAAGCAATGACCATCAAGCTTAAAGAAAATATATCTGTGGATGAAATTGAGCGTATTTTAGCCTCTCATAATGAGTGGGTTAAAGTGATTCCAAATGATCGTCAACAAACTGCTGAAGAGTTAACGCCGGTTAATGTTACGGGTACCCTAGATATACCCGTAGGTCGTATACGAAAGCTCACGATGGGCCCAGAATACATCAGTGCGTTTACTGTGGGCGACCAACTATTATGGGGGGCCGCTGAGCCATTACGTCGCATGTTGAAAATAATTTTAGCTAACTAGTCCCGAATTCAACATCGAAG
>NZ_PNBY01000133.1 GCF_005886875.1 Pseudoalteromonas aurantia
ACTGAGTCATGCCCCCTATGACATCAAGGTGTACTATTGACCTACAACCACTTAAGTCCAATTGCGTTAACTGGGTCAGCCCCATCAAACCATCAAGGTTTGTTAACGACCAGCAAAAGCTTAAATCAAGCTCGGTTAACGTATCTGCCAACACACTCAGAGTGGTTGGTAAATACGTAAAGTGTAAACCAGATAAACTCAGGGACGTAGCCCCAGTGTCTAGCGCCGTTTGAATACGCGTATGTGCTACTTCGAGTGCGTCGAGCTGCTGTTCATTTTCCATCCTAGGACCTTATTGCCAATCAATCGCCTTACTATACCTTGTTGTTAATTTGTTACCAAGGTATCAACTGACGGGAAGTAAAGCGTTTATCTGTGAGTCTTATGTATAACAAAAAAGAAAGCGCGTTGAGTCGTTAATCACGGAGTAAAAAACTCTGAATAAAAAATAAAGTGCAGGTTATAGGTGGTAACGCTGAGTGAATGCTGTCAACCTGTGCCCACCCCGCACTCTGAAGAGTAAGTAGTCAATGGTACACTGTACGAAATAGCGCAAAAAAAAGCGCGGTACGCCTTTATTAAAGTCAAGCACACTTTACAAACACACGCTCACACTAAAATTACCTATATTACTCAATAAATAATTAAAATTCACCTGCTAAGACAGCTGTGCTTCATTTTTGGTGGCAAAGACATCATGCCATACGTGGAAATTAAGTAAGTGCCAAACTCATGCGCCAAATTCAATCTAGTACGATATTGGCGCACCATTAATTGGCAAAATGCAACAACAGGATCGGTCCCTGCGGGCATCAAATTATGAAGATGTCGGAACTCGGGGTATTTAAAACATACTCCATGTCAGCTTGGCTGCGATCACTCCATGTATCTCTAAACCAAATTCAGCTATCGCTGTCGCTTCTGTTCACTTCATCGTGTTTATAGCTGATGACATCACATGAATCAATATAACCTTTCAGTGCATCAAAGCCCTGATAAGTTTACTCACTCCACTTTCGAATGATTGCGTTACCCGCTGTGTAGTTATTTGAAGCAGCGCTTTGATAAGCCAACAGGCATAGTATTCCTTGATTCAACTTCACTTAAGGTTTGTCACAATATATGTACTCCTCGTCACCACGTTTTTGCTGACAAAGCCAAATGAGGTAAAGGTACAATGGGCTGGTTTTATGGCTTTAAACTTCACCTTATCATGAATGATGAAGGTGGTTTATATCAATCCGTATAAAGATTAAATCAACTTTATTTATTCACGACTACACATCTTCGTCACTCGAAACTGGAAGGTGTCCTAGGGTGTGAAGGATCGTTTCCAGTTGGAGGTTTTTTAAAAGCTCCTTGGTTCTTTTGTGACTGTTTAGGGTATCTTAAACGGCTTGTGATCCAACTAAAACCAAGCAGCTTTAGTATTTTATAGGCATGATTTAAATGGTAATGAACACCAAATTCAGTGTTAATGTAATGGACGATGTCTTCACTGGTAAGGCGGCCACCATGAGTTTCTGTATTCGTGCGCGTTATAAATTCAGACAGTTACTCAAGTTATGGCCGTTGTAATCTAGATGAATGCCCTTGAATAGGTTTATTGTCTAAGTCATCAAGGCCATACTCTAGGTAACTAGAAACCCATTTATTAACACTGCTTCGTGCGGTGTTGAGATGTTTCGCATTGCCGGCACTGCTATTAGGCTCATACAATAATAACACTGCAAGTAATCGAATGCGTTTTCGTGCGTTTGGTTCTTTTTCAAGAAAGCGCTAAAAGCTGCTCAGATATGTTTGGGTTCAACGTTATTTAGTCGGTGATTCTATATGCTCTATATAAGATATAGATATTTGAGCAGATTGGTATTAGATCAGATATTTAAGCCGAACGGTAAAACCCCCAAATTGCAAAAAACCCGTCGCATCTCTGCAACGGGTTTCTCTAATTTAATGCCTGGCAATGTTCTACTTTCACATGGCAACTGCCACACTATCATCGACGCTGTTTCGTTTCACTTCTGAGTTCGGCATGGGGTCAGGTGGGTCCAAAACGCTATTGTCACCAAGCAAATTCTTTGCTTTATTGTTATTTTTATATGTTTTCTAAATTAGGAGCCTGGCAATGTTCTACTTTCACATGGGAGACCCACACTATCATCGACGCTGTTTCGTTTCACTTCTGAGTTCGGCATGGGGTCAGGTGGGTCCAAAACGCTATTGTCACCAAGCA
>NZ_PNBY01000134.1 GCF_005886875.1 Pseudoalteromonas aurantia
GTATAATTTCTGTTTGTTCGTTTTGTCATTTAACACCTCAATAATTGGATTATATTCCATTATTAAAGTGTCCAGTTTGATTAAAGCAGATCAGTAAATGCCGCGACGAAATAGTGGGTATTATTGTCTTGTTTAACTGAATCTATACTGATTTTTTCAGCTAGTTCCACTGTAAGTCTGTTACCTATTTTTTTGTTGATTTGACTACGTGTTTGTTGCACAAAGTCACGTTCCATAGGTATTAAATTTTTATGTTCACCATCACGGAACTCTTCTGGTTCTAGACCGTATTTGGTGTAAACACGAGAATCACTGCCATATTGACTAAAGTGCGTTAAAAAAGCGATTACATGCTCTGTTGTCTCTTCAAAAGTGCGATCAATCACTAGGCCTTGTTTATTGGCTTTAGAGTGCTCAAGTATCCATAGGTAAAAAGCAAACTCTTTGGCAGAGAGTTTTATTTCAACCCCTGCGAGTTTTAGCTCTTTGGCTTTTTTATTGATAGTGAGTTCTAGTTCATCGTTATGAGCAGAGTTTAGGCTTGCAACGGTTTGACTAAATGATGCATTTTGTATGGTGTTAACCAAGGTTTGATCAATCGATTTACGCATACGTACAAAGGGAATTTCGGCTAGGGTGACGACAGCGTTTTTGCAATCCACGTCTCTGCCTAAATTTCGGTTATAAACGATACGAGAGTTAGGAGTTGGATAATAAAAATCAGGCACAAACTCAAACTTGTCGTTTACAAACACATGGCTTAGGCTGTCTTGCTCGCGGCCAAGCAGTGACATGGCATAACCTAAGTAAAATGCCATGGTTTTGCGCCCGCCAGCGATGGATGCATGAATGCTTAGCGTGTTATCGTTTGTGAGTTCAAACACTTTACGGGTGATAAAATCAGCCATAAAGGTTTGTTCTTGCTCAGTTTTGGCATCCAGTATTGGGTTGCCTTTATCGTCTTCAATTAACCAAATATTGTTTTCGTTGAATGTAATTGCAGGCAGTTGGTAGTCGTCAATTAGCTTTTGCCAGTGGCCTTGTGTAAATAAGCCATTTACCAACATATCTTTAGTATTTTGTGTGGTGATTACAAACACTTCTTCAGGCAGTTGTTTGCCTTGCTGATTTAAAGCGAAGATGGTCTCGGTTAATACTTGTGGGCTTGCGCCAGTGACGATAAGTAATATGTGTTTCGTTGTCTGACTCATGGGGCTTCCTTGTCATACTTTGAAACACATATTACCTGATAAAAATTATCTAATAAATAACGCTTTATAACAAAAGATTTGATTATTCATATTGTTAGAACCTTTATCGGTACAAAATCATTATTTCTTTTTTGCTTTGCGCGCTTTCTTTTTAGCTTGTTTTTGTTTTTTACGATCTGGCTGTTTGAACTGGGTGCGTGTTGTCACATAGCTGTTATCACGCATAAGCTGTTTACCTTTTGGTAATGCCAAAAACTCTACTGCGTTTTTGCAGCCTTCACTTGCTGCTTCACGAATAAGTGTTTTTAAGGCATAGGGCGACTTTACTGTGCCGCGCGCTTGTAACTCTTGCCAAATAAGCATGGCTAAATCAAACTTGAACTGTGCTTTTTCAACGTTGCACTTAGTTTTTGCTATAACTTGGTTACCAATTTTAATAGCCAGTTTGCGGTGCGATTCGTGTGTTTTAAACACCTCAAACAGCTCTTTATTAAAGTTAAACCAGTTCGGTAGTTGGCTGTAACTTTCAGCTAATGTAGCAAGCGCCTTTTCTTGCTCAGGTGTTTTGTTCCAATAACCAAAGTAATCACAGTATGCTTGCAGGCAATCAATGCCTTTTGCACGCCTTGCTTTTGCTTCGATTAATGCGCTACGAGCACGTTTTTGCGCCAGTTCATCCTCTTGATTTATAAGCCAAGCTTGAATTTTTAAGCCCGCATCAACCGAAAATGAGTTTGGCTCTTTATATGTGATGCCTTTTTCAAGCCAGTAGTTAAATTGCAGTGTATCTTTCGTTTTAAAGCGATCTTGTAAATCAGTTATAGCTTCAAAGTGGCCAAGCTCAGCTGCTTTTTCAACATGTTGCCAAGCACGATTGTTTTGCCCTTTTTTATTAATATAAAGAGCGAATTCGTAATGGGCTTCGCCACTCTCACATTCTTTTATGGCCGCTTTATAACACGTTTCTGCGTTGTGGTGTTCGCATAGTTGCAGCCACTTTAGCTGATAAGCTTTAGCATAAAGTAATGCTGTGCCTTCTGCATTGCACAGTGCTGAACGCGATAACCAGTACTCTAAATCACGCTTAAGCGTTTTAACTTGGTTGCGTGTTAAGTCCTCAACGAGTTCCTTGCTTTTATAATGCTCTAACTGAGAAAGCGCTTGCTTTGCCAGTGCATAATTGGCTTCTTTATTGCCGTTTAAGGCAAGTTCTACGTTCTTAATCTCATCGATATGTGTGGGCGCTTGCCAACTGGTCTTTTCACCCGTTTCACCACAAACGTTATAAACGAGAAAACTAGCTAGTTCATGCACCGCCTGCATGGTGTTATTAACTTGTTTTTGACTTGCTTGTGAACTACCAAACCAGTCATTTGTGATTGTGCAATAAGCGTGTACGCCTAAATTTGCATTCAGACGAATTACCTCAAGCTCATCAATAATGTATGGTGGAAAATTTGTAACACTTTCTAATTGCTTAATTTTATTTGTAAGCTCGGTATTACACTCCAGATTCACGCCAACTTTTTCGGCAAACACATGGCACCACACTTCTGCAAATAAACGCGCTTTTAATAAGGCACAACTGTGATCTTGAGAATAGAAGCGGTCCATATCCATCGCTAGGCAATAAAGCTCTGGATACCAATGCTGTAAAAATGAAAAGTTTTCTGTGGTTGTGTGCTCAATAATTGGTTGTACGTTAGTCATAAAAACTCCTTTAAATAATTTGGATTTTTAGACTAACGCAGATAGTTTTTGACGGGCGTTTTGCAAGCTTGTGAAGTTAGGGGTCGGGGTAACCTAGAATTGTTGATTTTGCGAACTCATCAATAATGATTTCAATGATATCTCCTTGTTCATCCTCTCGTTTAAGTTGCGTGTTACTTGTGTAAATTAGCTTTTGGTTGGTAGAACCTCGCAGATACAAACTGGTATCTCTTTTATCTTGTTGGTATCGGCCTGTAATTATTAAGTCCGCATTGTTATCAATTGTGCTCCAAAAGCCTCTTTCTATAAGTTCCCTTTGCGTATAACCACTATAAATAATACTAGTTAAGTTACCTACTTTTTTAAGTTTCTCTAACAGCCAAAGTGTATTTTCTGCTTGCTGGAATGGCTCTCCACCTAATATGGTTACACCAGAAATGTTTGGAGTCTTGATAATCTTTTTTAGTAACACTTCCCTATTTTTCAAGCTCTTTTTTTGATGGGACCACATTTCCTTATTCCAACACCCTTTACAAGCGAGCGTACAACCTTGGAGCCATACTATAAAACGTGCCCCTGGCCCATAAATATGGCTGCAAGGTTCTAGATGTGAAAGATTAAAACTATGTTTATCAAACACCTATACGCGCCTTATGCATACAAGCTGTATTTTACCATTAACATGCCTTTCTTTTACTGAGTAGCCTTGCTCTTTGGCCTTTGCTATTGCAGCGTTTTTTGTGGCTTCAATTTTTGCTAGGCGTTCAGCTTCAAGCCTAACTCGTTCTGCTTCAACTTGCTCTTCAAGAAATGCTTGGTATTCAGTACGATAAGCTATATCAACTTCCTCGATAAACTTAGTAACGCTTAAATACTTTTTAGAAGCCAATACCCTAGCACTATGCTCTTGTGCATCATGCCATAATGACCAACTATTATTTTGTTTTCTGAAAAACTGTAAGCCATTCCAATCTTGCCGATTGGTAATTAGGTCGCCCACTTGAAAACGACCATGACTATTTAACTCAATTATATTGTTGCTGTTTATCAACTGAGGCTCATAACTAAGTTTAGTTAAAGTGCGTATAAGCACTTCTTGGTTAATAAAAGGCGTTGTTGTTTTTATAACTGCACTCATGACTCACCTTGTTTTAAACTGAGTTTATTTTGTATTTGCAGTGATTGAGTTTTATTAAAATCATCTGTTTTTTTTAGTGATTTAATATTTACTTGTTCGTCTAACAATTCAGCTACTGCTTCAATGCACTTCTCACCATATAAACCATCTGTTTTAGCTGTAACACCGCCTTCTTCATCTATAGTAAGCACTATCCGCTGTTCAGGCATGATCATCTCCCTTTTGGGTGCATAACTTGGCATTTAGCCTATTCGCGTCATATCTAGCTTGTTTAAGCTCACTTTCATGGTTAACAACAATATAGCGTTGATTATCTGCAACCATTAACTTTAAGCCACCATAGGGTAAGTCTTCTGTTGGCAAGTTGAACTTGGACAACTCTTTATCTTTAATACCAAGCTGTGAATCTAGGCTGTTATCTTCGGCTTGAATTTTTGGCTCATTCTTTTTATGGTTTTGAAGTTTATCTGCTGCTATATCATAATCATTTAAAGACTTTGTTAGCGCTTTATCTAAATCAGAGAGTGTGTTTTCTATATTACGATTTTTCTCGGTGAGCTGTTTCACAGTCTCATTAAACTGGTGATGTAACTTCTTCGATTTTTTGTCTTTTAAAAATTGTTGCGCTTTAGCTAGCGTCTCAAGCTTTTTAGCTAATGTTTCACGTTTATCCTCATCTAGAGACGCTAAGTATTCGTTGAGTTTAGAACCATAATCAGTTTCTAATTGATTTAACTGTTTTTTTAAACTCGGGGCTTGTTGATTATTGCGCATTTCAATGTCTTCTTTAGCTTTATTCGCTTTTTTAAAATCATGCTCAAGGGACTCAAGCTCTCTTTGCCATTTGTGCGTCGCTTCTGCATAAGTTGTCTGCTTGTTAATATCAGATCCGCTTTGAACAATTTGTTTAATGAGAGCTATTAATTTGCTTTCTTTTTCAAAGCGCGTACTTGGCGATAAACTTTGTAACTCACATGTTTTAAGGTCTTCTAATTCAGTTTTGTAACCACTTAGAGTGCGTGATTTCCCTAACCAAAATTGGCTTAGTAAATTAGCAAATGGCTTTCCTTTTTGAGATTCTTCCTTCACCTTTAAACCATTGATCGAAGCAACCGCTTTTTCTATCGTGTCTTCCCACTTATTTTGAATATTTTGCCATTCGCTCTTTAACTTATCTTCTTTCGCATTTTTTGGAAGATACGGTGGGTGTACTCGGCTTTCAAATGTGACCGTTTTTGATAGATAGTCTGTATCCCAACCCATTTGTTCTTTAAAGAATGTTAAAGGCTCATCTATAAAATATTCATCAAATGAGTCACAAAACTTATCTTCCAGCTCAAGTGTTTTATTATCTTTAATGCAAAGCGGGTTAGAATCGGTACATTCAGCTTTGATGAACTCTAAAGACTGTAAATCCTTAGTTTTAGGCTGCCTTGAAAGTTGCCACTCAGCTTGCTCGATTAAACTATCCAGCTTTGTAGCTACTTGCTTCTTCTGCTCTTCATCAAGTAAGGCCACCCAGTTAACTTTGTTTTTATCAAAGTGTTCAGGTAGTAACCAAGCGCGATTATTACCACTTTCAAACACAAATGAAGGGAGATTCTGTTCAGATAGCGCAATTTTTGCTTTTTTACTTACAGATTGTTTATTTAAATCTGGGTAATTTGGATTTGATAGCAGACTCGAATACTCTGCACTATCTATATGTTTTACTAAATTTGGTGTTGAAATAGTGGCAACATCAAAAGTGATTGGATTAATAAAATACGCTTCTTTATGATACTCATCGTTTAAAACCACTTGACTTGGTGCCGGTTTTGCAACTCGTTCAATCTCACCAAAAAATTCGCGATTGGTACTATTCCAAAAGTGAAAACAAAAGCTCCTGTAAGTATCTTCAATTTGTTGATCGTTAAGCGCTAACAGAAAGCCACTTTCTAAACATGTAATGGCTAGCCCTTTTTTATCAAAATAGTGCGGATCACTGATGACCATTGCACCTGCTTGAGAAACACCTGTTCTAACTAAACAACGGGATTTTAATCTATCAATTGCCGTTTTATTTTCTTCAATGTTACCAAGGCAAATGTACACATTAATATTGTTATCGCTTTCAACAAGGTTTTGTAATGCAATTATTATGTCTTCACTTAGTAACTTGTCAGTAGCAAAAAGTAATTGATGCTTTGTTTTTTTTATTATCTCCAAAAGCTTATTATCTTGATACTTAGGCAGTAACTCTGTGTGTTGCTTTGCTTGCACGTCTTGCTTTATAAATACAGGAAAGAGTTCTTCATGACTAAAATCAATGGTTTTCTCGGCTTTTCTTGGTTGAAAACTTGTCATTACACTAACTCCTTTGAAAACGCTTCTATATGCTCTTGTAAATAATTTGGTAAATCATCTTTTTGAATAGGGCTAAATGTTGGATACCCATAAACTTTTAGCTCATTGGTATTTGTTTTTCTTGCAAAGTCTAAGCTTGCACTTACTTTCCAAGCGCGTATTTCATTTTTTATAAAAAAGATCCAATATCTATCGTGGTTTTCTGGAGACTTACTAACAAACTTTTTATCCCATCCACTTGGTAAAACTTGCTTAAATTGCGATTCGAGCGTTACTAGCAAACCACCTTGTGTGCCCAATTTATTTGCGATAGTTTCGAGTAATGATTTTTGGCTTTCTGATGTGAAATAGCGATCTGCAATCATCATGCTATCTACAATTCGGTTTGCAGTTAGGTGATTAAGAAGTTTCTGCACTTCTAGGATTGAGCCATCTTCAAGAGTAAGCTGTGCACCGTGTTCAGTTGAAAGATTTGGCAAAATGTCCATGCCTGCTGCTGCATGCCAATAACTCTGTGTTTTACCATTTTCACCCAGTAAATTAAGAATTTTTTCTGATCTCATTGGCACTAGATCAAAATGTGCCAACTTTGACTTACTTAACCAAGAAAGTTGTGCTTTTTCTGCGTGAGCTACTGGTAAATATGCCGATTGATATAAGTGTGTACACCATGCGCTTAACCAGTTATGAGCATCATCTTCACTAAATGGGGCAATTGATATTGCCGGATATTCTTTTATATTAAACTCTCCATACTCCGCTGTATTCAGCTTAGTAAATGGCAAGGTTTTAAGTCTTAAATCATTTAGCGTTTGTTGATTGTCGATTAAATCGCTAAATGGAACTTCAAATATATTGGTTTTGGAGTCCCAACGTCCTTCTAGCTCATTGACAACCGCATTCATCATGCTCTTAAACATAGCGACTGATGATTCTATATTTAGTGCCATTTCCTTTTTGGTAGAAATACTTCCTTTTTTGCCATTGCTGACTTGCTCTATAGCTAGCTCAGCAGTCAATGATAAAGGCTTATTCATTTTTACAGACCAGTCTAACGACGCTTGTGCTGTTTGAATTGGCTTACATAGCACTTCTATATCTTTTATTCTCGCATCAACTTTTTGAAAGGATGAATTTGTTTGAGTGACCAGATTAGTGCTCTGGAACTGTTCACCAATAAAGCTATCAGTAACAATGTTACTTTTTTGGTAGTTATTTAATGACTTGGAAGCAAATGCATCCACTCGTTGAATACAAATTGGCTGCCGTTTCAAAAATGGATCATTCTTTGCAAACCATACGTTAAACAAGCCACGCTCTGGCGTTTCTAAGTAAGGCTTATTGAGGAACTGTTCGCCGAGAGCAGTTAGTTCATCACTTTTATTCAATAAACCTATTTTGTATAAATACGCCTTAAGCCTTTGTGGCATACTTCTTAAATCACTTAAAGCCTGTTGAATGTCTTTTCGTTCATTTTTAAAAACAACCGTACCGAGTAAAGGCAAACACTCTACCTCAACTACTCTGTTCAATTGGAATAAGTCGCCGTTATTTCCAACGATTGTCTCTTTTTTTCCGTTTTTAGGTGTTGGCTTTTTCGAAGAACGCTTAAAGTTCTGTAATTGCTCTTTTATAGATTTGCTCATTTGCCTTCCTTAGTTAAGCTTTCGGCTAGGCCTTTTAATTCATCACTTCGTGATTTATTTTCAAAATAATCTTGACTTCCTACTACAGCGAGTTGATAGCGGGCACGTGTTATTGCCACATTCAATCTGTTTGGGGAGTCTAAAAAGCCGTCTCGATGTGTGTTAACCATAGATAAAAAAACAATATCAGCTTCTTGACCTTGAAAATAATCTACCGTTGCCAACTTAATTGGTAAGCCTTTGTACTCAAAGCGTGAGTAGCTTTTAGGGCTATTTGTTAATGTTTTAAGCGCTTCTCTTAGCGCTGATTCTTGACCTTTATAAAAGGTTAAGACTGCAATTGAATATGGCTTTCCTTCATCGTTGGTTTTACCTTCTGCCCAGCTAGCAAATTTTTGTAACTCTTGAGTAATTCGCCTTACTTCAGCTTTATTTTTATTCCCTTTTTCTACACTACCGTTTACATCGCACCAAGTCGCATGTGACGTGAAACCTTTGTAGTCCCAGTCTCTTTCTGTAGAGACACTATCTCCATTATTAAGTGACCTACCACCATAAAACTGCTTTCCAGGAAATTTTGAAATATCTGGGTGCATACGATGCTGATAACTTAACGTGACATGCCTTTGGTTTTTAATATTTGGTGAAAAGCCGGAATTAAGGGTATGTTCAATATCATTTTTACGTTTATCTAAACCACTTCCCGAAAGCGCTTCAAGTACTGATGGAAAGGCAATTTGATTAAGTTGGAAGACACGCCCTGCACAATCAACAGTTGAGGGCAAAAGCCTTTCTATTGTTGATTTATAACTTCTAGCTTTTTTATCAAAGCCATTAGCTAAACGTAACCAATATAAGCGCTCTAAACGCCAGCAAACTTCTGTTGCCCAAGAGTGTTTAGTAAACCGCTCGTTAAAGTGCTTATGCAGGTTAGTGGTTGTATTAATATCTTTGCCACGATAATGAAGCTTTTGGTTATCATTAAATATGGCGTTGTGCTGGAAGCTTTGGCTTGATGATTCATTATTATCACTTAACAAAATTGCATCTGGTGGTAAGTATGCTTGTATTTGCTCAAAACAGCTTTCTTCAATAAAACAAAGGTTTTTTTGCCATAACTCTAATGGGTTGCGAATAATTTCCGATAGATTATTTCTTTCAATAACTAACACATTTTGATAATCTTTATCCTTACGCCTTCTGTTATCTACTTCCGCTTTGATTGCAGAACAAACATCCCGTGATTCTTTTTTGATAAGATAGTTTTTATAAGCATCATTCTCGCGATTTGTGCCACGACACTCTTCAAGCAGAAAGCAAGCCTGTTGCAGAGCTTTATCTAGAGTTTGTGCTTTCTCGTTAATTCTGCCTTGCTTAAGCATTAAATTTTCAAGATTGGCAACAATTTGATCTCTATCCGTAAAAGGGGAAAGCTGCTTTATATCTCCCACTAAAATATGTTTTTTTGCATAGAGTGCCGGTACTAAAAATTCTTGAAATGGCGTCTTACTGCTTTCGTCTATGATCATCACATCAAATGGCGCTTCATGCTGTGACAAACGAATCGACTCATCATTAAACAAACGCATTATGCCTATTGTTGTGCCACAAACTAGGTTACTGCTTTCAACCAAAAGCTGTTTTGAAAGGTTACTGGTTGTTTCAAGCTCATCGATTTGATAATGCTCTAACCCCTGAGCATTATGTTTATCACCAATACGAAGCGGAAATATTTCGTTATCTAATTTTTTACTATCAACCCTTTCTAATACATTGTTAATTGCAGCGTGAGTTGATGCTGTAAGTAATACTCTTTTCCCTTTTCTAACAAGTTGTAGTATCAGTTCAAGAATAGAGGTTGTTTTTCCTGTACCTGGGGGACCATCTAAAATGGCAACATCCGGGGTGGCTAATGCTTTTTGCACAAACTCTCTTTGCTCTTCGCATCCTTTAAATTTCAGGTCTGTTAAAATACCCCAATCACCTTCTGCTAACTCCTCTGGTTCAAAAGGTTGCCAAGGTCCATCTTTTTTGTTGAGGAATAAGTTAATAATTGGAATTTGATCAATACTTGGCGCTTTTTTTATGTTAGTTAGGGCATTTTGTTGTTTTCTCAATTGAGAAATATCAGCTTTAACTTTTATCGTTTCACCCTTTGGGAACACACTTTTATTTTTAGTTTCTTTAGATTTAGCCAGTAGCAACTGTTTTTCGTCTTGCTTTGCTTTTACCACATAAAAAGCATCACGAGGGTTATTAGTGTTAGCTTCTAAAATCTTCGCGTTATCGCTAAAAAATAAGTCTAATAATGAAATGCTCAAACCTTCATCATCGTCAGGTTCAATTAATTGGATCCACAGCTCTTTTGCTTCAATTTTTGTTATCGTTAAATTGAGCGATGGGTGCGCTGCTAAATTACAACGCGATATCACCTCAGTATTAGCCTTTAAGGGCTCAATTAATATTTTGCTTTGCTTATATTTAATATCATAGTCTTTTGAAGGTAAAAGATTTCCTTGTTTATCATAACAATTTGACAGAGAAAATTTTCTTAGCTCTTGATCAGTTATATCTTCAACAATGGTATTTTTTAATGATGGTATTTTGTCACCATAAACAACATAGTGATCGTAAAAGTCAATTAAAGGCACAGAACTATCATTGTGCTCAAAGCGTTCCAATACTGTTAGGTAAATATCTGTGCCTAAATATTTTGCCGTTGCTGAGTCACTTTGAAATTCCCCTTCAATTAACACTTCATCCTTATCGATATGCTTTATTTGATAACACCTGCCTTCAACGCTTAGTTGCTCACCCTCTTTTAATACAAGGGAAATCGGCATGATAAGTAATGAATACCCTAACCAACTAACTTCAGTAATATTAGTTAGTTCATCTTTCAACCTGATTTCATGCTTGCCGGCTTTAATCCTAGAGTCACATACCTCAATGCGTTTTCGATTTTTACCCTTACCAACTGTAACCGGCTCTTCAGTATCGAATTCAAAATCTTCATCTAAATCATCACTGTTTAATTGATACCAGTTTGATTCACCAGACATTACCTTTAGCTTGGTAAGTGGCATTATTCTATAGATTCGAGTGGTCGGAGATATTTCGTATGATGATGTTGCGAGAGGTTTCCATTTACACTCTGTTTCTTTATCTTTAAAAGCTGTAATACTGTTCTTCAAATATTGGTTAAAAGGAAATAAACCTTTATCGACAGTTTCAGCCAGCCTACTAGCAGCTTTTTCATTTTTATTGTCACTTATTGCCAAATAAAATGGATTCATGTTCTTCCTAAACAAACGGGTTTTCTATTTCAGATTTGAGCCTGATTGACTGGTCTTTGCTTTTATCAAGTGGTTCAGGTGATTCAGCAGACGCATTTACAGCCCTACCTTGTGCCCACTTTCTCGTATTTTCAATTACTTCACTCATAGTTATCGACATGGGAGTAGTCTCTAGCAAAGCTTTCTTAATGTGCTCAAATTCAAGCTCTTCTACTTCATCAAAAGCGATAAACAATGCTTCTTTTATAGCTTCTTTTAGCTCTGCACCAGTAAATCCTTTCGATAAGGTTGCGAGAGTATTGATCTGAACAGGAGAGAGGTTCTCTAAACGACGAATTTTATCTAGGTGAACTTTGATAATTTCACGACGTTCATTCTCTGTTGGTAAATCAACAAAAAAGATTTCGTCTACACGACCTTTACGTAGTAATTCAGGAGGTAATTGAGCAATGTTGTTTGCTGTAGCGACGACAAAAACAGGTTTCGTTTTTTCTTGCATCCAAGTTAAGAAATTGCCTAATACACGCGCTGTTGTTCCTCCATCAGTGGCACCTGAACTTTGTGCACCCGAGAAACCTTTCTCAATTTCATCTATCCATAAAATACTTGGTGAAATTGCTTCTGCTAGTAGAAGTGCATCACGCATGTTTGATTCAGATTGACCAACAATTCCCCCATATATGTTGCCCATATCCAAACGCAAAAGAGGTAGCTGCCATTCATTTGCTATCGCTTTAGCAGACAGGCTCTTACCTGTTCCAGGTAACCCGAGCATTAATAAACCTCTAGGAGTTTCTAAACCGAACTCTTTTGCTTGTTGTGAAAATGCTAACCGCCTTCTATTAAGCCAAGCTTTAAGATTATCTAGTCCGCCAACCTCATTCAGTGATGAATCAGGATGAAAGTATTCCAAGTTACCTTTTTTCTTAATCAGTTGTTCTTTTTCTTTTACAAGATCTGGAATATCGAGATCAGATAAACGTTTCTTGGCATACGCAATTTTTGCGAAAGCAAGTTGAGCTTCACTAGTTGATAGCCCTATCGCGGCATTTAAAAAGGATTCTGTATGTAAACAATCTCTTTCATCTAGCTGAAACTTTTGTTTAGCTTGTACTGCCAACTTTGATAATTCTTGAATCGAAGGAAGCGGCATGTCGAGCACAACAACTTCTTTCTCTAATTCGATTGGTAGATATTTTATAGGCTGAGATAGTACGATGGATATGTTGCTTATACTTCTACCAGCCACAGCAATAGCAAAATTCCGTAAGCGGCTGATAACTGAATGCTCTCCTGGATTTAAAAAGTGGTGAAAGTCTTCCAGTAAAACAATGCAATTTTTAGGTGTTTCACATATTAACTCGTCATCAGTATCACCAATAACCCAATCAAGCACCTCGACTGGACTATGTATATCTTCCTCTAATTCTGCTGGTTGATTGATGTCTTTTCTAAGCCCCTTAACACTATCCCATATGTAGGTAGACTTATTATTTTCTTTAGCAAGGGATTGAATTTCTGCGCGAATGCGCAAAGTGTCATGGCTAATAATTTGTATTAGTGGAGCGCTGGCGTTCACTGCCAAAGCAAATTGAGATTTGAAGTCCATAAATTTCCGATACTACTGGTAAAACTTTACCTATTGTTCACAATCAACATATTTCCTGAATCCTTGTTGATGAAGTTAAAGTTACTCAATCATTGATTCATTTTCAATAGTTATCTTTACATAATTAAATATAAGTAATATTTCACAAGCTTGTGAAATATTTTATGGTTTGGTTTACAGACATTAAATAAATAAATACTTAGTTTTTCTTTGAAGAGCAAACTTGAAATAACTCTCTGATAAAGCTAAGTTAGTTTTAATTTTTTATATATTAATATTCATCCAAATGACTATACAAACACACTTCTGTGGTATCAAACTCTCGCCGTCATCAAAAGAAGAAAGATAAGAGCTTGAACAACGCGTAACAAAAGCCAGAAAAGAAAAAAAAGCCGAATATGATGGCTACGGTATCCCGCGATCTGTTTTTATTGTGAGAGAAAAAGCGAGCCGATAGGCTCGCTCTAATTAAACATTTTCAATTTGTTCACACCAAACTTGAATTGCTACTTCAAAATACTCTTCTGGTGACAGCATGAAAATGCTTTTAAATTCATCCGTAAATAAATCACAGAACTCGGTAATTTCATCAATATAAGTAAGTAGCAATAACAACATGTCACTGCCCTCCAGATAACGTTCTTCAAAATGAAGATCGGTCTCCTCAAATATGGCTTTTGATATCGATATACCAAGTACCTTCCCTACTTCATCTCGATGTAGATAGATATAACGGGTAAACCCAAGTTCTATTTCATCATCTGTGTCATCAACAACTTCTGCCAATGGTAATATTGTACTTTTGTCATGTGATGCCCACTTTGATTTAGAAATACGCTTATATTTACGGATAAATTGATTTTGGCTCATTTAAAAGTTCCTACTTTATGTCTTTAAAACTAAGTAGGAACACGTTGGGGGAGTTATTAGGTTAGTCGTAAAAATCTAAAATAAGCTAGTCATCATGTTGGCTGTAATGTGGATCTAAAGTGCGCTTCCAAATATCTTCATAAGTCAGTTCGCTAACGCCGGCATTTAAATCACAGAATGCATTTTCTGCCAGATAAATTGCTGAGCCTAGATCATCATTTACTTTTAATTAATCAACGGTCGAAATTCGTTTCATATTCGTTATTCCTTTTTTATTAGTTCAAATCTAACTAGGAACAGACCATGAACATTATTGTTGATGATCTAAGGAGTTTATCTTTACTGAACAAATAATAGCCAACAGGGAGTGCGTATTCTTTTGTGGGGAATTTTAGGAGAATTATGGGGAATATATTTTCACCATTTAAATTATTGATTTTATTCAATAAAAATACAGGTGATTTCCAAGGGTATTCTACCCATACAAACGCTTAAACAAGTACGCAAAACAGCAGGCTTGCGCTCCTTCGTTGCTAATTTTAGCCTGCTAATTTTAGCCTGCTAATTTTGCGCCTGTTAAAGCGGGCGTTAGGTTTACAGGGATATCTGGAAGCATCAGGATGAAATCGAGCAATAAAAAACTACTTATCAGCTTATTAATTACTATTTGTTTCATTACTACGGGAGCAATCTTTTGTAAAGTAGGGAAAGATGAGGTTTTCTATCTTTGTGGTAATTTTTCGGCTGGTGAAATGAAATCAAGTGTAGTTAGGCAACTGGATACAACTAACCTTTCCAGCTACATGTATTCTGTTAATGAAAGTGGTTCAACTATTGTGTTTAATAATAGGCTCTTTTTTGTCACCAATCAATGTGTAATCGAATTTGATAAAAGTGAGAAAGTTGTCCTTGCTGGTTTTAAGTAAACCTAACAAATAAGGATAGGTGTCGCGCAGCCGATACCTTATCTGGGTGTTGAAC
>NZ_PNBY01000135.1 GCF_005886875.1 Pseudoalteromonas aurantia
TTTCATGCTCTTGCCCTGATTTTAAGATAAAGTGGTATTTATCAGTGGTGCAGCCTCGGGAATAGGAAAAACAGCAGCACTTTCTTATGCTCAGCAAGAGGCAAAATTGGCACTGCTTGATATTAACGAATATGCGCTCGTGTTACTGGAAGAGTCTCTGAGCTGTGAGGTGTTGAGTTTTGCGAGTGATATTGTAGATGAAGCCTTTATTCTATCTTTTTTTGGGATAATACAGGCCATAGACATTGCATTTAACAATGTGGGTTTTGGCGTGATGGCATCTGTTACAGACTGCACTGTAGAGCAGTGTGATCAAGTGCAGAGTATTAATCTTAAGGGAACGGGGCTGTGTTTACGCGAACAATTAAAGTTAATGTATGCGCAGGGCTTTGGTAATATAATAAATAATGCCTCGGTGTTAGGGCTTACAGCTGCAAAAGGTGCAGATACTGCTTATTGTGTTGCGAAATATGACGTGGTTGGACTGACTAAAACAGCGGCATTGGAAAGCGCTGAGTAGGGTGTAGGGTTAATTACATCTGTCCTGCGAGCGTAGACACGCCAATGCTCGCAACGATGTCCGATGATATGAAAGCGCATTTAGCTAAATTACAGCCGCTTGGTCGTGTTGCACGCTGCGAAGAGATCGTATCTTCAGTATTATGGCTGTCATCTGAACAGGCTAGCTACATAATTGGCGTTGCATTGCCGCTTGATGGTGGTACTTTGGCTGGGATAAATATCGTGTAAATTAGATCACTGCCTTAGAGAATGATAATTTAGCCAAGAAAATCAATATATGTACATAATTTGGCATCTGCTTCATTAAATTCAGGAGATGCACTTATGAGCGCGCTGTGTTCGTGATCTAGCCAGTTCGTACCTTTATAAATAGCGATATCCCCATCACATAAGCTGTTAATATAATTTGTGTGGGGTGCTTTGATTTGTGCAGAAATTTGCCCTTTTTCTAACGGGTAATATTGTGCATATTTTCGCTCAATCCAGCGTTCTCCGCTTCCGCCTAAGCTTGACGTCATTCTAGCAATCATTTTATTTTCATGAAATGCCGGACTGTGCGCTTCTGTACAAGAAATAACCCTTAGGCCAATTTCTTTGGGTTCAAAAAGAGTATCGAACATAGTTAGCATCAGCTCTATATGATTAACAATGAGGTTGCCATGTGCACTGTGGCAAAATATATTTTTAAGTCTTGTGGTCAGTTCAGGGTCTATTTTACCTTGATATCTTAATACTTCACCGTCTTGGTTTTTTGCAAAGCTATGTGCAGCTCGAGAAAGCGCCCAAGGTGCGCGCTGGCAATAACAAACGAGGGATGTGTCATCTTTATAAATTTCGCCGAGGACATTGGCTGTATCATCGATAACATATTGTGTGGGAAGTGGATGGTGATTTTGAGCATGAAGGTGACTGTTCATAAAGGTGAGTTTGTTATGTGATATTATATCATTTTAACATTTTACGTTATTTAAGAAAAGTACTTTGTTCAGAGTAACCTATCCATTATGGTCAGACCTCATTGATGTGTTCGTTTCATCCACTGTAATTATAAAAATTTGAGGGAGTATGTATGACAATTCATAGCTGATAAGACGGATAATGCGATCTGATTGTATTTCAGTATCCATGGCATTGGTATAGTGCACCAAGCGTGCTAAAAGCATGGTTTGACCCATAAATCAGTTTTCCATGTAGTAAATGTGTATATATTTGACTCTAAGAGAATCGGAGGGGGTGCCACATTTTTCGTTTTTGCAGCTGTGACTTTATTAACGGCAGCATTACTGTATTTTTTGGTAGAACGCCCTGTGCTTGTCATGCGTTCTCAGCTTCGAGATAAACGTGAAGCACTGAGTCCAAGTCATCAATAACAGCAGAATTAAGGGTTAAATCACGACTGTTAGGCAATGAAAATGTATTGCGGATATTAAAAAGATCGTACTATATGTAACTATAATTTTTTAATTGAGTGAAGCAATAGAATGGTTATATTTACAACAAACTTTGGTGATATTGAGATAGAGCTCGATACAACTACCGCACCGGTAACGAGAAAGAACTTTTTACAGTATTGTGAGGATGGCTTTTATCAGGGCACAATTTTTCACCGAGTTATTAAAGGGTTTATGATCCAAGGAGGCGGTTTCACTGCCAAAATGAAAGAAAAGCCAACTCGAGAAAGTATCGTCAATGAAGCGAATCGAGGGTTGAAAAATACCTTAGGTACCATTGCAATGGCAAGGACTGATGCGCCGCACTCAGCGTCTGCACAGTTTTTTATTAATACAGCTGATAACGCGTTTCTTGATCATTTCTCGACAACGAATGAGGGGTGGGGCTACTGCGCTTTTGGTCAGGTAACAGCCGGATTAGAGGTGATAAAGCAAATAGAAAAAGTAAAAACAGGCAGGGTGGCTGGCCATGATGATGTGCCTTATGAACCGATTGTTATTGAACAAGTCACAATTAAAGAATAGGTACGATTATCGCGATAAGCAGTCGAATAGGTTGTTTTACTTATATAAAAAGGGGCTTTTTACCCAATCTGACTTGGCAATACTCGCCAGGCCATATGTAATTTGATATGTTAATCGTGATATTTCGCGAGGTTAAATATGTCAAATGTAGTTAAACGATTTTTAAATGATCCAGAGCTCTTACTCAATTCTGTTGGAGAAGGTATTTATGGCTTTGATCTCTCTGGCAATGCGGTTTTTGTAAACCCTGCAGCAGAAAGAATGACAGGGTGGACTGAAGATGATTTATTAGGGAAGAAAATACATCAATACCATCATCATAGTCATGCAGATGGTTCACCGTACCCTGCTGATGAATGCCAGATATATTGCACTATGTTTGACGGTAAGCATCGCCATATTACAGATGAAGTTTTTTGGCGTAAAGATGGAAGCTGTTTTGCTGTTGAGTATACGTCAACACCCGTTTATAAAGATGGTGCGTTGATTGGTGCGGTCGCGATATTTCGCGATGTATCTCAGCAGCATGATACTGAACGTGCTTTAAGAGATGCATTAGCACAGGTGCAATGTTTAAGTGAGCAATTAAAAGATGAAAATTCATACCTTCTCTCTGAGTTAAATGCCGATTGGCAAGACTCAGGATTAGTCGGTCACAGCCATATATTTCAAACCATGTTGGAACAAATTAAATTAGTGAGCACCACTGATAGCACCGTTTTAATTTTAGGTGAAAATGGCACAGGTAAAGAACTTGTTGCGCGTAATTTGCATCGTTTAAGCAATCGCCAAGCCATGCCATTTGTAAAAGTGAATTGTGCTGCATTCACGCCAAGTCTTTTGGAGTCTGAGTTGTTTGGACATGAGAAAGGGGCATTTACAGGGGCAAACGAAAAGCGTAAAGGGCGTTTTGAGTTAGCAGATAAAGGCACATTATTTTTAGATGAAATAGGGGAGCTACCCTTAGAGGCTCAGAGTAAGTTACTTAGGGTGTTACAAGAGAGAGAGTTTGAACGGGTTGGGGGCAGCCAAACTTTGCACGTAGATTTGCGGGTAATAGCTGCGACTAATCGAGATTTATGGGCGATGGTTGAAACTGGCGCATTTCGCATGGATTTATATTATCGTTTGAATGTATTTCCAATTAAGGTGCCAGCGCTAAGAGAAAGAAAAGAAGATATTCCAGTGTTATGCGCGAATCTAATATCTCAACTAAATAAGCGACTAGGCAAACAGCTAAAAGGTGTGTCGAAAGATACCATAAAAAAACTACAAGCCTATGACTGGCCAGGGAATATCAGAGAGTTACAAAATATCTTAGAAAGAGAAGCGATATTGAGCACGCATCGATTACTTAACCTGAGTCAGCCGTTATCTGGAGACAATTATGGTAGTAAAAAAGGGAGCTACTTGTTGTTAGATGTGGAGCGTGCTCATATAGAAATGGTGTTGCAAGTTAGTCATTGGCGTGTGGCAGGCGAAAATGGCGCGGCAATGAAATTGGGGATGCCAGAAAGCACGTTAAGATCAAAAATGAAAAAGCTGGGTATAGTTAGAAGTTAAATAAATCGCGATATGTCGCGTGCGTTCGTGATATATCGCGTTTTACCTGCTGTGTTTAAATTTATTTTTATTAAAAATCAGAGCCTTAATGAAGTTTCAGTTTGGTCTGAAACTTGCAAACATCAAACTGTCTATTGTCAATGTAAAGCAAGTACTATGAAGTTTGATATTAAAGAAGAAGATATGATCATTAAGCCCTATAAATCTGAGGGGCCGATTTATATCCGTGAGCAAAAAGGTTTCTTCCAAAAAATCCGTCGTTATTTAAGTTGGTTACTGATGATAACCTTCATTACCATTCCCTTTATCCAATATGGAGGTAAACAAGCTGTCTTGTTAGACGTAGCAACGCAGCAGTTTAGAGTTTTTGGGGCCACCTTTTTACCACAAGATTTTATGATTATAGCGTGGATATTTATGTCAGGGGCTTTCGCGCTATTTTTTGTGACTAATTGGCTTGGCCGCGTTTGGTGTGGCTATATATGTCCGCAAACAGTTTGGATGCTGTTATTTACATGGGTCGAGCATAAAACTGAGGGCACGCGAAATCAACGAATAAAACTAGACAAATCCCCTTGGTCATTTAACAAAGTGCGTAAAAAAACATTAAAGCATGTAGCTTGGTTATTGATTTCTGTATTCACTGCAACGTCTTTTATGGCTTACTTTATTCCTGCACACAAACTATATACAGATATGTTTTTATTGGAGTGGTCAGGGTTGACTAGCTTTTGGGTGTTTTTGTTTGCGTTTTGTACATATGGTAATGCGGGATTCTTAAGAGAAAAAATGTGTACCGTCGCTTGCCCTTATTCTCGTTTTCAGGCAGTGATGTTTGATAAGGACACATTGGTGGTGACGTATGACACCGTGCGTGGTGAAAACCGTGGCCCGAGAAAGCGCAAAGAAGATCCCAAAAAAGCTGGATTAGGGGATTGTGTAGACTGCAATTTATGTGTTGATGTGTGTCCTGCAGGTATTGATATCAGAAATGGCATGCAGTACGAGTGTATTAACTGTGGTCTGTGTATTGATGCATGCAATGACACAATGAGTAAATTTGGCTACGAAAAAAACCTCATTCGCTATGAAAGTGAAAATCAAGCGAATGGTATAAAGACAGATCCTTTCAGGCTCAAACTACTAGGTTATGCCTCCCTTACTGCTTTGATCATTATAACAATGATAGTTTGGGCATTTAATCGTACACCTATTGAGGCATCGGTTATTCGCGACAGAAATGCGTTGTATCGTATGAATTATGAAGGGTTAGTCGAAAATCCATATACCTTAAGCATTATTAATAAGACGCAACAAACGATGAGCTATCAAATTAGTTTAGGTGGATTAGAAAGTGCAACTCTAAAAGTGCCGACTCGAATCGTGATTGAGGCAGGAGAAATGGAGTTGGTGCCTGTGACCGTTATTGCTGATGGGTATGATTTACGTAAAAAAGCGACAGCCATAACATTCACAATAGATGCACTTGAAGACAGCAGTATCACTATGACCAAAGACAGTTACTTTTATAAGAATTAGACAAAGGTTTTAACTTCCCCCCAAAACTTTGCGTGGCTACCTTTGGTGCCGCGCTTTTTTACATACGTCACCATCCTGTGCGTCTATGCACATTAACTATGCTTTTATATGCGTATCATTCACTAAAGTTTCTCGGTAAGCTAGCGTCAATGTTTAAAGTTGATGAGGAGGTTTTGTATGCTCCGTAATACGAAACGCAGTTACGGCTGGGTGTCCATTGTATTTCACTGGCTCAGTGCGTGCGCCATTCTCGCTATGTTTGGGTTAGGGTTGTATATGGTGGATTTAAGCTACTACGACCCTTGGTATAGAGACGCACTCACTATTCATAAAGGCGTAGGGGTTATCGTTGCCGTTTTCATCATTTTACGTTTGGCTTGGAAACTAACAAATGAGTCTGTGCAAGACCTAACTAGTGCTCAAAGAAGTCATCAGTTGCAACATAGACTTGCCAAACTGGCACACCTTGCTATGTATGCGTTGTTGTTTATTTTGTTTGTATCAGGGTATTTAATCTCAACCGCTGACGGTCGGGGTATTGACGTGTTTGGGATAGTTGTGTTGCCCAGTATTGGAGAGTTGTTTGAACAGCAAAGTGATATTACAGGTGTTGTTCATCTATACATAGCGTGGACCTTGATAGGCTTGGTGGTTATACACGCCAGCGCAGCCCTATATCATCATTGGATATTGAAAGATTTGACCTTAAAAAGAATGTGTTCACCACAAGAGGAGCAATAGTATGGAAAAGTTTTTAATCGCAGGTTTATTAGCGACGTGCGTTACATCAACCACAGCCAGTGCAGCTGACTATGTTATTGATACAAAGGGCGCGCACGCGTTTGTAAATTTTAAAATTAAACATCTTGGCTATAGTTGGCTTCATGGCCGGTTCAATCAGTTTGACGGCGAATTTAATTATGACGCTAAAAAGCCAAATGAGTCAGTAATCAAGCTGGTCATTGACACTCGTTCAATCGATTCAAATCATGCAGAAAGAGATAAGCACCTCAGAGGTAGTGATTTCTTAAACGTGAGTAAGTATCCAAAGGCGACCTTTGAAAGCACAAGTATTAGCTTTAGCGATGAGACCAACGCTAAGGTAACAGGTAAATTTACCTTGCATGGTGTGACAAAAACGATTGCGTTTGACATTGAAAAACTAGGTGAAGGCAGTGATCCTTGGGGTGGCTACCGCGTTGGTTTTGAAGGTGCGACTAAAATTAAATTGGCGGACTATGGCATTGACTATGACTTAGGCCCAGCCTCAACACACGTTAACCTTGGTTTACACATCGAAGGGATCCGCAAGTAATTTAACTAGCGTAAGTGGCTGTTCAATTGTGCTTTAAGCTCATTGGGTAGCCATTTAAGCATGACTTCGTTGTACTTAGGCTCATCATGTAAAGGAGCTAATGCTTTATTTATCTCAGCAATTAACGCAAGCCCAGCAGCATTTTTCGTACACCCAACATACCCACGCGTAATATCATCTGTTTCACTAATAACTAATTGAGCGAGTTCGTTGCCGTTCTCTAATAACGTTTGTAAGTGATAATGTTCGCTTGGGTAACCAATGATTAAATCCAATCGCTTCTTTAACAGCATGTAGGTTAGGCTTTTTAATGGATCTTTACCGGGGCGCAGTATCAACTGCTCAGTGGGAAGTGTGGCCAATATAGAGTCAATTTTTTTGCCAAAAGAGCGGTTGAGTGACACGCCAACAGTTAATTTATGTTCTTTTAATAATTTAAGCAACGAAACTCGTTGCCCTGGCGCTAAGTTTAGCGCCTGTATAATATCTTTTCGCAGCGCAATAGAAGGTGATAAACCTATGGTTGAATATTGTTCAGAGAATTGAATATACCGTGCTCTATTAGTTGTTTTATAAAGTGAAATCATGCAATTAGTTTTGTTTGCATTAGACAGCTCATGAATAGCACGGCTAGCTGGTAACGTACTGTTAGAGAAGGTGTGATCGGGCATCATGTCATGTAAGAGTTGAATGAGTAACTCATCTCTACCTTGCCCTTGTAATTGGCCTTCTAGTATATAATATGGGGCAAAATCTAAACGTATCCAGTTGATAGATTTAGCATTTATTGGAAACACCCAAAGTATTATTACTGACACTATTATTCGCAATTTATTGTCCTACTGTAATAGGAGTCTTCACTAAGTGTAGCAAAAAGAAAAAAATGGCTTGAACATTTTTTGTAAGCTTAGTGTAATTAAATTGTATTACTGAATTTACAAAGTAGAAAGCACTGCTACGCTTAATATGTCCCAACCTTAAATAATAACGCTTAAGCACTGCATAATATGTTTGGTTTTAATGGAATACAAATGATTAACTCCATAAAATGCGATAGCTTGATTGCTTAAGATTAATATTTTTCCGATAAGATCGGAGGTTGGCGTAACAATTTCTAAATAAAAACTCACAAAGAAGAGTACATAATATGGTTACGCTAATTGTCAGTGACATATTTGGTCACACACCCAAACTAGATGCATTTGCACAGGAGCTTGGCACCAAAGTGGTTATATGCTCTCCTTATGCTAGCTGCCAAAACTTAACTGGGCAGTCTGAAAAAAAAACATACGACAGGTTTATTACTTCAATGGGCCATGATGGCTATGCTTTTAAAGTAAAAGAGGCACTCATTAACGAACAACCTGATTTTATTGTGGCGTTTAGTGCTGGGGCAGTAGCTGCTTGGCGAGCGCTGGCAGCTACACCATTGAAACGCGTACAAAAAATGATAGGGTTTTATCCGGGTCAAATACGTAATTACACGAATTTACACCCTCAATGTCACGTTGACCTTTATTTTCCGCACAAAGAAGAACATTTCGATATTTCACCAGTGATTTCTAGATTAAAAACAGTTTCTGGTGTTCAGTGTGTTCGTACAAGGTATAACCATGGCTTTATGAATGCACTTTCGCAAAACTTCAACACATACGCATATCTTCACTATACTCATTTGTGCGACCAAGAAGCAGTTGTCGTTCAAAACTCACTTGTAAATCATCAAGTGGAGGTCACTTTATAACGAAGAAAAAGGACATCAGCCAATGACTGAATCTCTTTATGGGCGTTATCAGCACTTTCCGGGTAATCCAATTGCTAAGCCACCATGTAGAATGTTAAACGCCATGATGTATGGGTTTTTCATTGCCGGAGATTATGAAAAAATTCATGAATTTGTTAATGCTACATTAAATACCGTTCAAAGCAGTACTTTTTATTTTCAGCCCTTATCGTCTTATTGTTTACTGACATTCACCGATATTGAAAATATCGCGTCAAAAGTCCCACCATTTAGTGGTTATGGCTGGATGCAAGAGACAGACATCATCGTATGGTTGCCTATTGCGCAAGTCAGTAAAGCAGATCAGAAAGTAAGTCACATATATTGGTTCCCAGCATTTATTGCAGTGAACAACATTAATGCATTAGTTAATGGGCGAGAGACGTGGGGATACAATAAATATCAATGTCGATATGAAATGCCAACTTCCTATAAACAGGCTGACTATTTTTCAATTAGTTTAGATACCTTTCATCCATTTACTCCAGAAACAAAAATGCGTTGCCATGAATTGCTAAATGTTAAGCGGATCGCAGATGAGGATACCTGGTTTGAAGAGTTAGTCGAAATTGGTCACGAAATATCTCAATTACTGCATTCTAGTTGTGGTGATTTAAATATAAGTGCTGAGCTAATAAAGCAGTTTTTAGAAGGGTTTAAAAACCCTCAAATGGATCAGATTTTGTTCAAACAATTTCCTGATGGCTTCGCGAACGAATCAGTATACAAAGCGGTGGTTCATTCACCTTCTACGATTGAAAAAATCCACAAGGTTGGATTTTTAAAAGACGAATATAGAGTGACGATAAATAAGCTCGATGCATTTCCTTTTGACGACATGTTTGGTATCGCAATTGGCGAGCAGCAGGCCGTATTGCCCTATTATGTCAATATGGATTTTGATCAAGACGGTGCTTACGAAATTCATACCTCTTTAGCTTAATTACTGATTTTAGTAGAGAAGGGAACGCGATTATGACACAACAAAAAATTGCTATTTTAGGTGGTGGTGTTGCTGCGATGACGGCAGCGGTTTATTTAACTGAAAAAGATGATTGGCAATCACATTACGATATTACGGTCCATCAGCTCGGTTGGCGTTTAGGAGGGAAGGGAGCGAGTGGTCGTAATGCGCAAATGGCAGAGCGTATTGAAGAGCATGGGTTACATGTGTGGTTTGGGGCCTATGTCAACTCGTTTAAAATGATTGAAACTGTTTATAACAAATTAGATCGTCCTAATTCAGACCCTTTGAGTACTTGGCAAGACGCATTTAAACCCCATAGTTTTGTGGTATTACAAGAATATATTGAGCAAGAATGGCAAACATGGCCCATTGATTTTCCGGTTATTGAAGGTAATCCCGCCGATGGTACGCTCGATTTGCATTTCTGGCAGTTGGTTGAGATGTTGGGTGCGTGGTTACGAAAGTTCGTTGATTCTATTGAATACGAAGTAGATAAAGCACACAAGCAAACAAAATTACAAACAACCAAGCGACGAGATCGTGGGTTATTACAGCATTTGGCGTCGCAAGTAAGAGACGCATACGATGACATTGAAGATGACGTCGAAGATTTTTTTGATAGTGCGCATGATGAACTTAAAGAAATTTGGTCAACACCGAGTATTTTAGGGCATCAACTACAGCGCTTACTGACATTAAGAGCCCAAGATAAGTACTTGGGTGAGCCTAGAGACAGACTGGTTGTTTGGTACGTTGTGAGAAAACTCAAGCGTTGGTTAAATAGCGAAGTAGCTGACATGCTGGACGAGAACGACAATATTCGTCGTGCCTATATTTGTGCCGATCTTGCCATTGCTATGGTAACGGGGCTGATCAAGGATAAAGTATTTTCAAAAGGCTTTGGGTCAATAAACCATTTAGATTTTAAACAGTGGCTACGAAATAATGGTGCAAATAAAACGTACAGTGTTGAGTCTGCGCCAGTGCGCGGGTTTTATGATCTCGTGTTTGGCTATGTCGATGGAGATTTCAAAAAAGGCGATGTAGAGGCTGGGGTTGCAGCTTTAGCGATGTTACGTATCATTTTATGCTATCACGGCGGCGTAATGTGGAAAATGCAAGCTGGAATGGGGGACGTGATTTTCTCACCAGTGTACGAATTGCTCAAACAACGGGGCGTTAAATTCGAGTTTTTCAGTCAAGTAGAAGCATTGACGGCCAACACCGAAGCGGATGGTACGCATTATGTCGAAGATATTGTTATCACTCAGCAAGTGTCGCTGATAAATGAGCAGTATGAACCGTTGGTAGATGTAAAAGGCTTGCCATGTTGGCCTGCTCAGCCATTATTAGATCAAATTGATGCGAGGCAAGCTGATTTAATTAGATCGCATAATATTAACTTGGAGTCTTTTTGGACTAATTGGCCACAAATATACCAAGCTGAATTCAATAAACCATTACCGACAAAAACGCTTAAACGTGGTATCGATTTTGACCAAGTGGTTTTTGGTATATCCGTTGCGTCATTAGAGCACTTGTGCCCCGAGTTACTTCACCAAGACGCCAAATTAGCAGCGCAGGCTGAACACGTTAAAACAGTAGCAACACAGGCGTTTCAGGTATGGTTGAATAAAACAGATGAAGAACTTGGGTTTAATTACACACCAGCAAGCGAAGAGCGGCCCATTTTAAGTGCATTTTCGCAGCCATTTGATACTTGGGCAGCGATGTCGAATTTGTTATCTAAAGAGGACTGGCCGAGTAATGGCCCTGTTAATATTGCGTATTTCTGTAGTGCATGTAGCTGTGATAATTACCCCCCAAAAACAGATCATGAATTTGTTAAACGTGAAAAAGCCAAAGTGAAGCAAAATGCGCTCAATAAATTAAATATTGAAATGCAACCTTTATGGCCGAATGCTTATATTGCTGGTCAATTTGATTGGTCTGTAATACATAGTGAGCCGAGCCTTGTTGGCCAGCAGCGATTCAATGATCAGTATTGGCGAGTCAACGTAGACCCGTCGGAACGGTATGTTTTATCGGTCAGTGGTAGCAGCGCATATCGATTAGCGACTGACGGTACTGATTTCCAAAATTTATATATTACCGGTGATTGGATCAAAACTGGTGTGAACGCTGGCTGCGTTGAAGCTGCGGTTATGGCTGGAATGCTTACTGCAAGAGCAATTTCTGGCTATCCGGAATGTATTTCTGGTGAGTTTGGCTTCGAACCAGATGGCGCATAAATACTAACCCGTAAATCTAGACCGGTTTAGATGCGGTTATTCTTTACAAATATCGCCTGTTATTTTCAATATTTTAACTTACGGTTATATGAAATGGCAGGCAAGTTCTTAGAGGGGGTTGTTGCGGTAAACTATTGGTAATAAATGTGACTTGTACCTATTGATATTTTTGGGATGATATGACATTTGAACTATACTCTCGGTCAGCAACCTAATGATTTGCAATATAAGAGTATGGAAATGACAAAATCTCTCGCCTTTAATTTTATCCTATCGTCCATCGTGGCTGGTACCTATAGCCAACACACTTTTGCCGCCTCAGAAGCCATTGAAAAGATAGAGGTGTACGCCCAAAAACGCGCTCAATCGATTGATGAAGTTAGCATTGCGGTTTCACATCTCACTGGTTTACAGTTGGAGTCAAGAGGGATTAAAGATGCGACCGAAATTGGCCATTTTGTTGCGAATATGAAAATTAGCCAAAACGCGGCAGAAGGGACACCACCAGCAGTTAATATTCGTGGTGTTGGTCTGATTGATTACAATACAGCCAATACATCTCCTGTTGCCATGTACCTTGATGGTGCGTCAGTTGGTTCTGCAAATAATCAATTAGTAGATTTGTTTGATATTGAGCAGATAGAAGTATTAAAGGGCCCTCAAGGAACATTGTTTGGCCGAAATAGTACCGGCGGTGCAATATTAATCCGCTCAGCGAGACCTGATGCGGGTAGTTATGGTTACGTGACGGGAGGTATTGGTACTGACGACTGGCAAAAACTGCAAGGGGCATACAACCATGAAGTGGATGCTCATTCAGCGTTTAGAGTGGCCTTTAGCCACACAAAGTATGAGTACACTAGTTACAATTTATATGAGCCATCACCTGAAGCTGGTTTAGAACAAAACAATGCACGATTAAGCTATTTTGGTGAGTGGGATACCATAAGTTTTTACTTTAAGGCCCACTACAGCCATTGGAATGGCATTGTGCAACCTGTAGGTAATATAGGTATATACAGTGACCCTGTAAATTTAGTGACGTGTTCAGCGGCGGTCGCCTCCCAAGGTAAATGTGTTGATCGATTTGGCTTTAATGACGGTAGCGATGATTTTTGGGCTGTGAGCGTGAACAATGACTCTCCTCACCATAGTATTGGAAAGGGTTGGACTGCAGAAGTTAATTGGGATGTCAGTGATAACAGTAAGTTGGTGTGGTTAAATGCATTTAGTCGCTTAGACAGAATGCATGCTTTTAATTGTGATGGTGCGCCAGCTAAATTATGCGAAGGTAACTTAGGTTTAAAAGCCGAACTACTGAATAATGAGATTAGATACCATGCTCAAATAGGAAAAGATCACCTGACTGCTGGTGTATTTTTGTTAGAAGAGCGCCTTTATCAAGATAATAATAATGATTTAGGCAGAGATTTACGCGGCACACCATTTGGTGCAGCATCCACAATGTTTTTTTACGATAATGATATAAAAACTAACGTTGCTGCATTGTTTGCACAGTATGAGTGGCAATGGCGGCCGTCGACACGTATAACGGCTGGGTTACGCTATAGTGACGAATCTGTTGAATATGATTCGGTGTCGGTAGTGAACAGTGTGTTAGATCAAAGCCAACCTCAAGGTGTACTGTTACCATTTTATCATGTATTAGGTGCGAGAGATGACGATGGTTTATCAGGTAAAGTTGCAATAAACTATGATTTCTCTGAAGGCAAAATGATTTATTATAGTTTCTCTAATGGTAATAAAAGTGGGGGTTATAATGGCGGTTATTTATCTAGCCTTGAACAAGCAGAGAATGCAGCTTATGGACCTGAGTCATTAAATGCACATGAAATAGGCACAAAACTTACTTGGTCAGAGGCGGGCATTAAAGTTAACGGGGCACTCTTTCATTATGATTACCAAGACCAACAAGTATTTATGAATCAACCAGCTTCTGAACCAGGGTTACCACCGATTCAATTACTAGAAAATGTTGCTTCTTCAAAAATTTACGGTGCTGAAATTGACATCGAGTATCAGCTAACCGCGGCCGTAGTGCTTAATATTGGCGCTGGATTTATACCTCATGCTGAGTTTGAAAATTATACAGATCCGCTTGGGGTTACTCTGTCAGATAAGCGTTTACCTTTCACGTCTGAAGTTAACACTAATGCTCAGTTAAGTTATGAATACATGCTTGATGGTGCAGATGTTGTGACTTCGTTAGGTGTCGACTATCAATCGGAGTACTACTTCGACCAAAACCAAAATCCATATGCTATGCAATCTGGCTATGCCCTATGGCACTTTAATAAACAGTACCGAACACAAAGTTGGCAAGCTAATATTTGGGCTAAGAATTTATTCGATAAAGAATATAGCCATTTGAAGTTTGATCTAAGCCAATTTTTGGGCATGTTAGAAGATTTTAAAGGTGAGGGAAGACGGGTTGGTGTTGATTTTACCTATCGTTTTTGACAGTAATAGCCAATACTTACAGAAGGGTGTCATGGGTGGATAAGCAAAGTACAGTGTTTGCCTACAAAGTTGAATCGTTCAAGGCATTGTATGCACTTATTGACTAGATTGATCGTGATACTGAGTTTGTTTATTTCCTTGTCGAGTTTTGGCGAGCCTTTTTCGTACGACTCAAAAAAACTTGATGTTAATTTACATGATCATGCTACGTTGTTCGCTTCGAAAGATAATACAGGATTCCCTGACTCGTTTAATACAATAGAAAACTGGTCTAAAAGGCTTGATATTTTACCTTCAACGACTCTATTTTCAGGGCGTTATTGGTTAGTTGTAGAGCTGGAAAATAATACTGAACAAGAAGAACTGGTACTTTACCCATATAACACGGTGATGTCGAGTATTGAAACAAGGGTTTACCATCGAGATGGTGAAGTTCAACGTTATTATAGTGGTGGTGATAATCCAAATGAATTTGCGTTTCATTATGGGAATACTATCAGGCTATTGCCTGGTGAAAGTTATTATTTAATAACGATGTTTGAAAGCGATTTTTTTTATACGCCGACAAAACTTGTTATTAAATCAGTCAGTGAATTTAAAGAGCTGGTGGTAAGAGAAAACCTCATCATGGTGTTGTGCTTTGGTGTAGGTATTGTTTTGGGGTTATATAATTTATTGATATACATTGGCTCTAAAGATACTACACATCTTTATTACGCTATTTTTACTGGCGTATGGGTTTTCGCTTGGAGCCACTTTTTTCATATTTCAGATCAGTTATTTGGATTTTATTCAGCCCACTTACATTGGTTAGGCTTTGCGCTTGCACCGATTGCCAACGTGCTCTTTTATAACAGCCTCCTTAAACTAAAAGAAACACACCCTAACTTAGCGACCCTGTCGATTTGGGTAGGCGTGATATCAGCAACAGGCCTACCTTTTTGTATTTTGTTCCCAGGCTTTGGTTTTTTATGGGCAACCGTTATGACAGGCATTGCATTATGTCTAGGTATGTTCATTGGGGTAAGATGCATGCTAGATGGCTTTGTGCCAGCGCGATACTTTGTACTCGCGTATGTTGCTATGATGGTCCCTAACATGATTGGTAATTTAACCAACTTAGGAATATTACCCCCTTCTACTCTTAACTTATATTTGCTCGGTTTAACCGGTATCGCATTAGATGCGATGTTGTTGGCGTTTGCCGTTGCAGATAAGTTTAGACTAACCAGTGAAGAGAATATTGAGCTTAATAAAAACCTTGAATCAAAGGTACTTAAACGCACTTATGAGCTGGAACAGTTGGCGTCTGAATTACGTGATGCAAGTGAAGCAAAAAGCCGCTTCTTAGCCAATATAAGTCATGAGATCAGAACACCTATGACCTCAATCATTGGCTATGCTGATGGTATAATGTTAGGGGATATAAAACCGCATGAACGTAATCATGCGATCAGTGTTATTTTACAAAATTCCCGTCATGTATTGGGCCTTATTAATGATATTTTAGACATGTCAAAAATAGAGGCGAACCGGTTAGAAATTGAATTAATAGAAGCCAATTTATTCCATTCAATCGCGCATGTTGAGTCATTATTAGGTAAACAAATTCGCGACAAAGGACTTGAGTTTGAGTTGAATTACCATTTTCCATTACCTGACTATGTGGTAATTGACCCGACACGCCTCAGACAGATATTGCTGAATCTTACTTCAAATGCCATGAAATTTACAACGGTCGGTAAGATTTCTATCGGGGTAAGGTGTGTAGATGAAAAATTACTTATTTGTGTAAAGGATACGGGCATCGGAATGGCAAAAGATGAACAAAAAGAGTTGTTTAGCGCATTTTACCAAGCTGATTCTTCGACCTCAAGAAAGTACGGAGGCACTGGACTTGGGCTGAATATTTCTAAAAATTTAGCACGTAAACTTGACGGTGATATTGATGTTGAAAGTGAGGTGGGTTCAGGTACCGCATTCACCTTAAAGTTAGGTTTATTTACGACTGAGAAAACCCGTTGGTTAACGAGTTTCGAGCAAGTTAATCAAAGTCAAATAGCGCAAGAGCAACCCCTTCATACACAGAATGACCTCAATGGCGATATATTGTTAGCAGAAGATCATAGTGATAATAGTCGGTTGATCAAACGTATTCTAGAGCGCATGGGTCTAAACGTGACCACAGTGGAAAATGGTCAATTGGCAGTACAAGCGGTGTTAGATAACGAATATGATTTAATTTTGATGGATATTCAGATGCCCGTGATGGATGGTGAGCAAGCTCTGAACTTTATTCAAGCAACGGGGTGCAGTACGCCAGTGATTGCATTAACCGCCAATACGATGCGCCATGAAATTGAGCGCTATATGAAGCTCGGTTTTAGCGATCATTTGTCAAAGCCAATTGATAGAGTACAGTTCAACCAAAAAGTTAGTCACTATTTAAAGATTGCGGTTGATGATGAGTTAGATTTACCTGATGAAGAATTTGAAGCTTTAAAGCAGCAATATATCAGTGGTTTGTATGAGCAAAAGGTGCAATTACAAAACCAGATAAAATATCAAGATCTAGATGGATTATCAAAATCAATACATGCCATAAAAGGGACGGCAGGGATGTTTGATTGTGAAGACATCCATCAATTGTCTGCAGATATAGATGTTTGTTTGAAAACAGATGACATAGAGAATATTGAACGTAAAATTAAGGCTTTAATTACGGCGATGGAACATGCGATATCACAAGCTGAATGCGATAAGGCCGGGTGACTGACCAAGCCATTAAGAGTTGTGAAGTGGTATTTGGATAAATGTTCTTCTGAGCAATGGTTGATATTAGTTGCTCAGCCACAATTTTTTTATTGAGTGATAGCTAGAAGATGCAAGAAAATTAATAGCATGTGATTAAGCATTGATTCAATTGTTCTCTTTTTTCGACTTGTTCTGTTATGTAGAGACGGTGGCACATTCATAGAAACATATTACTCACATGAATGTGCCAGCTACTGGATCCTAGACAGAGTGCAAGGGGTCGTATTTATTTATACAATTTCAGATTCATAATTTAACTCGTTTAGTTAGCTTAAGAGGTTCTACATCTAATATCGCTGATATTTCAAGTATACCCATTTTATAGTGCTGCAAATTTAGTTCAGTGGGACGCCAAACTTTATGCTCGTAAGGAGCTATTGAAACGGGTTGGCGCCACACTGTCTTTGTTGCATCTGAATGTTTGTAGCTTAAAAACGTGGCAGAAATTTCTCCTGACGTTTGCCCTGAATAAGGGCCACTTAATTCAAGTGTCAATTTTCCATCGCTTTTTGACACACTTAAATACACGCCATCAAATAATGTGTCATGCAGGTCAATTTGACCATCTGCGACTAAATCATTTAGATATAGAGTGTAGTTAACGGCTGCCATTTTAGGATCTAGCTTGATATGAGCAGTCGTTTTCGCTTTGACTACTGCGTGCTTTTTATTCGACAAAGAGAGCGGACTTATCATGACCTTCACATCAGTGTTACTTGTGTTATTCACGGTCATATAAGGTTGCTGGGCGTCGAAGTAAGTATTGATATCTATCCCATTAAGAGTCATGGCTGCATAAGTTGGTATTTGTGGTTGCCACTTTGAAATCAAGTCATGAATTGCTTGTGTAATTGATAAATGTTGGCTCGGATCGGGGAGCTTTTGTATATACTGCGCGAGTTGTGAGCGACAGTGACGTAGAATAGTCGCATAGTTTTCGCATGCATTAAAAGCGCGAAGAATGAGATCTGGCTGAGGATAAAGCCAAGGGTCAGTATTGTTATTTTCTTGGTGCACAACGGTGTGAGTATGGCTTGATAAATAAGGTGTTAGCTTGTGGTTCATACCTTGCCCAAGTATTGATAGAGTGTTTAGGTCAACACGCATAGGTAAATTAAAGTTCAGAGTTTGTTTGTGGCTCTTTGTTGCAGCAATAACGATTAACCTATCGTCTTGTTGAGTAATGGTCATACCTAAACGACCTGTTTTTGCAAGTTCCTCGGTTATATCTGATGTGAGTGCAAGTGACTTAATAGGAACATTCGAAGCGATTGAACCAAGGGAAAGTCGTTGACCCTCAAAAAGCATTAATGGGATCATGTGTTCTTGCGCATCTTGATGTAATATGCGATGAGCGTGAAGCCCAATACCTATCTGACCGCGATGAATGTGTGACTTTTCAAAATCAATTTTAATGGCAATGCTTTCTGAGAGCTTCGTATCTATGAGAGAGCTTGCTTGAGGCCTAGGAAAGTCTAAAACTGCGTGATGCGCCCGTTTATGGGGGGTGATTGTGAGCTCGTGTAATGTTTTGCTGTCGTCACTTCGTAACCAATACGCACCGCCATTTTGTTCCCATGGACCACTTTTTATCTGAAATGTAGGCCGAATGTTTGTTACAAACGCTTGAAATTGACGCTCAACCTCTTCCCAGTTGGGGAATATTTCCTTCAATAATCTATTCGCTGTTGGGAGCGTATCGTCTGAATGGGGGTTTTCGTGCATGAGCTTAGCAAGAAAACGTTTGAAATAATGCTGCCTTATTGGATCTTGCATTAAAAAGTGTATGACGAAGAAGTTGAGGCCTCGTTTTAGTGCAGGATCATTATTAATTGCCTCAATTGAGGGGGCATTGCCTGCTTTAAATTGCTTCAAGCCAGTCGTGATGTAATTCATTGGCGCTCTATCAAAAACCATGACGGTGAGTTCTTTCGTCTCTGGGTTATATACATGACTGGCAATTGAATCAGCAAGACCTTCAGTGATCCAATTGGGGGCCCAAGTTGAATGACCATTGAGTGCCATATGAAATGCATGCATGGTTTCATGTATGACGATATATCTTTGATGGTGCTCACGGTGACTTGGAAAGTTATAGCCCGCGCGATTGTAGAACATGGTCTCTCCGCCCGCTGTTTTATGTACACCTCTTAAAAAACCATCGTCTAACATCGCTTCTCGCACCCGCTCTCGAGAGCTCCCATATACCACTGCTATTCGTTGATTAGCGATGTTGCTGGGGGCCATTCCAAACAGTTCAACGTAATGAGGATAAGACATTTCAAGCAACTCTAAATAGAGGCGGACTTTGTCTTCGGGTAAATCACTTTTTAAAGCGAAATGTTTACTTACCCACCAGTCATAGCCTCTGCTGTTATGAATTTTATTGTCGCTATAAGTGCGGGGAATTGTTTTCCCTAAAAAGGCAATGTCTATGTGGTTCAGTTTAGAGGTTCTGCCACTGATTTGAATATCGACGCGTTGATTATGATAAGAAACTGGCTGTAGTGAATTAACCTGTTTGCTAGTAGGCACAGCCATACCTGTTTGAGCACAGGCTGATAAGAGTAATGTACTGAGTATAATAAAAGTACGCAGCATAAGAAGATCCATTTATGTATATTGTATGCAATTTAATTTATCATGTCATAGTTTTGAATACAAATTTAAATATGGATAGAAATACATGAGTAAAAAGAGGTTAAAGGCTACAAAATCTTTGCAGCCTTTAAAGAGAAAGTATCTTTTAGTGTGTGCCTATTTTTGAAATTCGTAAACACTCCCCAGATTTAATATGTCAGTCAGGTCATCAAGCGCCGCGCGAGTTTCAACGAGTAATTGTGGGTCTGCCAAATCATGATCACTTAACTTGTCTCGATAATGTTTTTCAACCCATTGGCTTAAAGTGTTAAATTTTTCTTCACTCATTAATGTCGCTTGATTGACTTTACTTAGTTCTGTTTGAGTGAGTGCAACACGTAGACGTAAACAAGCGGGGCCGCCGCCATTTTGCATGCTTTGACGTAGGTCAAAAAACTTCACTGTATTAATAGGGTTGTTAGCACTTAGCATAGATTCAATATAATCAGCGACCTTTTGATTTTTAATACATTCTTCAGGTGCTACTAACATCATGCTTCCATCAGGCAAACTGACTAGCTGGCTATTAAATAGGTAGCTTTTTACTGCATCTTGCACACTGACAGCATGGGTTGGCACTTCAACAATGTGCAATTTTTCACCAGTGTAAGCTTGACGTATTTGGGTTAATGCCTGTGTTTGATTTAAAAATGCTTGTTCATGGCAAAATAAAACATTCGCATTACCTACGGCAATAACGTCATTATGAAAAACACCTTGATCGATAACTTCAGGGTTTTGTTGAATAAAAATACGCTGTTCGTTTGGAATTTTATGTAATCGCGCGATCGCTTCACTCGCTTCTAATGTTTGTCTAGCAGGAAATTTACTTGGTCCGACTATTTGTTGATTTAAACTGCTTGCACCATACACAAACACCTCTAATCCTTTAGTACCATGTTCATCGCATAGACGAGTATGATTTGCTGCGCCTTCGTCACCAAAAAATGGTTGGTCGGGTAGGTGAGTATGATGTACAAAGGTTTCATCATCATTAAACATGGCTTTGAGTAGATTACTGGTTGTACTGGGTTCTAATGAACGGTGAAATTTATTATTCAGGTTTGCACTGGTGAAATGGACTTTCCCATCAGTGGTATCTTGAGAAGGAGACACAGTTGCAGCATTGGCGGTCCACATGGCTGACGCTGAATAGCACGTTCTTAATAATATGGGAGACTCTTTTGCTGCTTTGTTAAGTACTTGTGTATCATTGCCTGTAAATCCCAGTCGGCGTAATGCAGAAACATCTGGACGGGCATGAGGAGCGAATACACCTTGTTTCAGCCCCATATCGTGCATTGCTTTCATTTTGACTAAGCCTTGCAGTGCAGCTTCTTTGGGGTTAGAAATTGCGTCGGCATTATTGAGAGATGCGACATTACCATAGGATAGCCCCGCGTAATTATGTGTTGGGCCCACTAAACCATCAAAGTTGACTTCAAAGCTTGAATTTTGCTCACTCATGTTAAATCCTTGTTGAACTATTTTGTACTATTATGCCGATTTAGGTGAAAGATTAGTATCAAATTTAATAAATAGAGGACTACTCGATGTTCTTTAATGCTTGGGCCCTAAAAAGCACTCTAAAAGTGTTTTATTGACTTACTGGGTTAGCCTTCACAAAAGCGTGGGGAAAGAGATTCCTCATAGCAAAATCGGTCCATTGAAGGGCCGCAGCCATCCTACCAACTTTTAGGTCGGCCACCCGCTACTTGCGATGTAGCATCTAAATTTAAATCTGACTTTTCGTTTCCTTAATTTTGATTGCCCAAGGTTCCTTGGGTAATTATTAACCTATACCAGACCAGGAAATTATCAATGAATATTTTATTAAAAGATGTGTCAAAGCAATTTTATACTTGTATATATGGAAATTCGAATATATGATATTTCATATATTATAAAACTATAGCGAGTCAGTATGGATCCTGTCACATTCTTCAAGTGCTTAGCGGATGAAACACGTTTAAAAGCGTTATTACTTATTCAACAAGAGGGAGAGTTATGTGTGTGTGAACTTATGGTGGCGCTGAATGAAAGCCAACCAAAAGTGTCTCGCCATCTTGCGCAATTACGTAAAGAAAAACTGTTATTAGATAGAAAGCATAAGCAGTGGGTCTATTACAGAGTCAACGATGCGTTACCTCAATGGGCGTTAACAACGTTGGCGCAGACACATAAAGATAACGAAGCATATTATTTAGCGGCATTCACCAAACTGAATGCAATGGGCTCTAGGCCTGAGCGTGTTTTATCATGCTGTGACACAGAAAACTTAGGAGAGAAAAATGACGATTAAAGTTGGTATTAATGGTTTTGGCCGTATGGGGCGTTTAACAATGCGCGCTTTATTTAACAGTGTCAATATTTCGATCACTCGTATTAATGATCCTGCTGGTGACGCACATACATTGGCACACTTGATGAATTTTGACTCGGTACATGGGCGTTGGGAGCATGAAGCGCTAGCGCAAGGCGAAAACATCATTATTAATGATCAGCAGATCGCAGTGACACAAAATACGTTGCTTGAAGAGACGAATTGGTCTGACTGTGATTTAGTCATCGAAGCATCAGGAAAAATTAAAACCACAAAAAAGTTATCAGGATATTTGCAACAAGGTGTTAAGCATGTGGTAGTGACTGCGCCAGTTAAAGAAGAGGGCGTGTTGAATGTGGTTATGGGTGTAAATCATGATTTATATGATAAATCAGTACACCCAATAGTGACGGCAGCATCGTGTACGACCAATTGTTTGGCACCAGTTGTTAAAGTGTTACAAGATAAGATTGGTATCGTACACGGATCAATGACCACTATTCACGATATAACCAATACGCAAACAATTTTAGATGCACCTCACAAAGACTTACGTCGAGCGAGGGCATGTGGTGCTAGCTTAATCCCAACAACTACTGGGTCTGCGACTGCAATCACACATATATTCCCAGAATTAAAAGGTAAACTCAATGGCCATGCGGTACGTGTGCCTTTAGCAAATGCCTCTATTACTGACTGTGTTTTTGAAGTAAGTCGACCGACAACAGCTGAAGAAATCAATCGTTGGATGGAAGACGCTGCAAATGGTGATATGCAAGGGGTGTTAGGATATGAAACGAGACCGTTAGTATCGGTTGATTACAAAACAGATCCGCGCAGCAGTATTGTTGATGCATTATCGACAATGGTGATTAACGATACCCAAGTAAAAATGTACTTGTGGTATGACAATGAATGGGGTTATGCAAATCGTACCGCCGACCTTGTTCGCTATGTTATTGCACAAAATAGTTAGAGAGTATTATGCCCGTTCTACATTTATCGCAAGCGCTAAAGCAATACTTAGTGATCACGGCGAACTATTGGACCTTTACGTTGACTGATGGTGCATTGCGCATGCTGGTGGTGTTGTATTTTCATCAGTTAGGATACAGTCCGCTTAGCATTGCCATGCTATTTTTGTTTTATGAAATGTTTGGTGTTGTTACCAATTTACTCGGTGGTTGGCTTGGGGCACGCTTGGGTTTGAATAAAACGATGAATGTGGGGCTATTCTTACAAATCGGCGCTATTGCCATGTTGGCTATTAACCCGCAGTGGTTAACCGTTGCTTATGTTATGGTGGCCCAAGCGTTATCTGGAATAGCCAAAGATCTTAATAAAATGAGTGCCAAAAGTGCCATAAAATTATTGATCCCTAAAAATGCAGATAGCACCTTGTATAAATGGGTTGCTTTGTTAACCGGTTCTAAAAATGCGTTAAAAGGGGTTGGCTTTTTTCTGGGGGCGGTATTACTCACATGGCTTGGTTTTTCTGGTGCTTTGTGGATGATGGCTGGCGTGTTGAGTATTACTTGGTTGGTGAGTTTATGTTTGTTAAAGCAAGACTTAGGTAAAAAGCAAAATAAACCCAAGTTTTCTGAGATCTTCTCAAAAAGCCGAGCGATTAATTTACTGTCTGCGGCCCGATTGTGCCTATTTGCGTCCCGAGATGTATGGTTTGTTGTTGCACTACCTGTCTACTTGTCTAGTCAGTTTGGTTGGGATCACACTTGGGTAGGCGGCTTTATGGCAACATGGGTCATTTTATACGGTTTAGTTCAAGCGAATGCGCCTAAAATCACAGGTAGAGCGAGCAGCATTGAACAAAGCAACCGAGCTGCCGTGGTTTGGGCTACGCCATTAACTTTGGTGCCTTTGTTGATAGCGTCAGGTTTGGTGTTGGATGTAGGTCCACTCGCTATTGTTGTTATTGGGCTTTTGGTGTTTGGTGCTTTGTTTGCGATTAATTCGTCTTTACACAGTTATTTAATTGTTAAACTTGCAGACAGCGATGGCGTATCGTTAGATGTTGGGTTTTATTATATGGCTAACGCTATGGGCCGATTATTTGGCACGGTGTTTTCAGGCTTAATTTATCAAAGTTATGGGCTAGAAGCTTGCTTAGTGGTATCGAGTTTATTGCTGGCTTTAGCTTTGATGATCACCAGAAAATTATAAGGTAATGTACTGTAAAACGTTAATATAACTTAGCTTTTAAAACGCCAGTGAGTGAACTGGCGTTTTATTTGAGAGTGAGTTAATTAGCGAGCTTAAAGCTTTCTGTGACGTTTTTAAGATCCTTGCTTAGCCTATCTAATTCATAGCTCGCGGAGGAGACTTGATCTGCGCCTGCTGCGTTATCAACAGCTGCTTGTTTGATTGACTTAATGTTATGCTTAATTTCATCTGTGGTCATGGTTTGTTGATGAGCTGCAGTGGCAATCATTTCAGCGCTTTGTGCGATTTGATTGATTTGTTGCACGCTATCTTCAAGCAGTGTTGCACTGTCGTTTGCAGCATTAATGGTCAGTTTGGTCGCTTCAATAGACAGGTGCATTTCTTCAACAGCTTGATGTGTACCTGACTGTAAGTTATTGATCATTCCTTCAATGTCAGCCGTTGACTCTTGGGTTTTTTTAGCAAGTTGGCGAACTTCATCAGCAACAACCGCAAAGCCTCTGCCATGTTCACCTGCACGTGCTGCCTCTATCGCCGCATTTAACGCGAGTAAGTTGGTTTGTTCGGTAACTGTTTGAATAACTTCTAATACGCGGCTAATATTTTGCGCATTACCTTCAACCCGCTTTATCACTGCTTCTGCATTGTCGATGGCTGCACCGAGCTTTTGCATTTGAATAACTGTTGCTTGCAGGTTTTCATTGGCTGAACTAGAAGTTTGCTCAGCACTATGACTTAAATCAGCCACTGCACGTGCATTAGTGGCAACTTCTTCGATAGACTGATTGGTTTGCTCCATTGCAAAGGCGACTTGTTCGATGTTTGCGTGTTGCTCTTGCAAACTGGCATTAGACTGACTGCTGGCTGCACTGGTTTGCGCTGCGGTACTCGCTAATTGCGAGGTAGATTCGACGATAGTGCCAATCATACTATTTAATGATTGATTCATTCGTGCCATGGCGCCATAAACACCTTGCTGCGAGTCCATGTGTTCAAAGGTTTGACGAAGATCACCTTGTGCTATGCGTTCGCTTATTGAGTGCATCGTGCTCGGCTCTCCGCCAAGCGGGCGTATGATTGACTTTGCGATCATAATGGTGATGGCGGCGACGCCAATTAACGTGATAATGACAATTAAACCAATCGCCCAATACATCTTATATACGGGGGCAAATGCCTCTGATTCATCAATTTCTGCAAGCAAAACCCATTTTAGGTTTGAAAAAGTGAAGGGGAGGTATGCAGAGAGAACAGGGTTACCATTGTAATCGATAATAATCTCAGTATCAGAAATGCCTTGTAGCCCTTTTTTTACTGCGACGGTATTCACGCCATTTTGTTCAACGTTGCCAGCAAAACTTGCAATAACAGAATGTCCTGTTGGATCAAGGTATGAGTCTGAGCGCATTAACAAGTCATCACCCACCAAATATGATTCACCCGACTCACCCATTCCATCTCGGGTTTGCATGATTCGATTGATTGCATCGATAGACAGCTGTAATGCAATTATTGTTTCAATTTTACCATTGACAATAACAGGCAAACCAATAAAGGCGGCTGGTTCATTATTGCTCGGTGCGTAGCGACTAAAATCTTGAAGTACAAAACTGCGTTTTATAAGTACACTGTTGTAAAGTATTGCTAGTCCAGAGTTTCGGTATGGGCCCGATACTAAACTCGTTTGATAATCAGGTTCTTTAGCCACGGTGTAATCTACAAAGCCATTAGGGTTTATAACAAATAAATCGTAGTAGCCTTTTTTTTCTATAAATGTTTTAAAGAAACTGTGATGCTGCTGCGCTGTTTGCTTGAGAGCTTGATTTGCTTTTTTAGCGTGCGCGGCTTGCCACTCGGAGGCTAAGATCTCTAAATCTGCTTGACGTGCGTTAAAGTAGTCCGTCAGTTGTGTGTGTTTTATTTGTTTAATAGAGGTGAGTTGGTTGTATGCTTGCTTTTCTAGAGCAGAGCTTGCCGTTAGTAAGGAAAATAGCGCGATTATTCCTGCTGGCACCAGACCAATTAACATAAAAGATAATAGTAATCGGGTTTTAATTAGCATACATACTCCACTTATTATTGACAGCGGCGCAATGTACACGATACATCAACGAATGAGAATGGTTATTAGCGTATATTTGTAAACAAGTGTCAATGAAAAAGGATTATTTAATACTATAATACTAATTATAATGGATGTTTTTATAGCTTGGAGTAATGTGTTTTTATTGTTTGCTGATAATGGAGTGTAATATTATATTTCAATAATTTTAACATTTAGTGATATTTATCTTTCTGAAATACGTTGCATAGTCACCAGATTTTAATTATTTCTTTTTTCAGTAACTTTTGTTTAACTTGGTTGTTTTTTTATTCATATTTTTTGTTAGGGAGAAGAAGCTCCCTAATCATTGTTGTTTATAGCGGTATTACGATTACACTCTATTGACTAAGCTACTAACCCGTTTATCGCAGTATTGATCTGGTCAATAATTTCAGAGTGAGTGACTTGTTCTTTTTGCATATCGAAATTGTCATAGAAACTTGGTACTGATATTGATGCTTTTACATTTAAAGCAAAATAAGGTGCCGAGTCCGTAGCCTTACTTAATACACTTTTTGCTCCACCAGGGCCCGGTGATGTTGCAAGTAAAATAGCGGCTTTGTTTTGATATACCTTCATGTCAATGCGGGATGCCCAATCGAAGATATTCTTATAAGCTGCGGTATATGTCCCATTATGCTCCGCAAAAGAGATAACGATGGCATCCGCTTCTGTTATTTTTGCAAAAAATCGTTGTGCTTGTTCAGGGATCCCTGATGCATTTTCTCTGTCTGAGCTGTAAATAGGCATTTCGTAATCGTTGAGGTCAAGCAATTCAACTTCTGCGTTGTTTATCTTTGATGCGACATGGATTGCCAATTGCTTGTTAATTGACTGGCGGCTGCTGCTTGCTGCAAATGCTAATACCTTCATGGTGTTCTCCAAATAATATATATGATAATGAGCGTTAGCATGCGGTTTGCTTTAGAAACCCTTTAATGATTGTGACCATGCTTGACTCGATGAAAATAAGTCTATATTAAGTTCTATGTGATGTTAATACTTTAAAAGTGGAGTAACTATTTCCATATGGCTAATAATGATTTGTTTGATGGGATCCTTATTTTTGTTGAAGTGGTTAAGCGTGGAGGCTTTGGTGCAGCGGCTAAAGCGTTAGGGCATTCGAATTCACACGTAAGCAAAGAGGTTATTAAGCTTGAATAGCGCTTAGCGGTGAGACTTTTAAATCGTACGACGCGGTCAGTTGCTTTGACGCCAGAAGGGGAGGCGTATTTTCAGCAATGTGAGCAGTTGGTCTCAGATGCTCAAACTGCATTTGATTTAGTGGCTCATAATGACTCGATCCCAAAAGGAGCATTAAAGATCAGCTGCCCAATAGGTTTTAGTCATGATCATTTAAAGCCGGTTATCGCACAATATATGGAACAATACCCGAACGTTAGCTTAGAATTAGACTTGAGTGATAAGCGTATTGATGTGATTGGTGATGGATATGATTTAGCGGTGCGAGCGGCCCCTGCACTCGATGAATCGAGCTTAATATGCAAAAGAATCTATTCTTGCCCGACTTATATCGTCGCGTCAAAGCGTTATATTGAAAAATATGGGAAGCCACACCACCCTCGAGAATTGGTTAACCACAATGCAATTTGTTATTCAAATTTGAAGATGCCGGGTCGTTGGGAATTTGAAAAGCGTGGTGAAAAAGCATTTTCGGTTGATGTAAAACAGCGGGTAAAATGTAATAACGGACATATGGAACTTGCGATGGTTAAAGCTGGGCTAGGCGTATGCAGATTACCTGCATTTTATATCGGAAATGCATTGGCTCATAATGATATAGAAGTACTTTTTGCAGAGTATAGCCAACCAACGGTGAATGTTTATGTGATTTACCCGAGTAAAAAACATCTTTCGCCTAAAGTCCGTCGGTTTATTGATATGTTGAGTGAGCACCTTAGTTGTAAAAATGCGGGGTGATATAATGTATTGGTTACCTTTTATTTAAATGTATGTTTATTCTACGCTGAGAATTTCATATTTAGAATAGAACGGTAATCGAGTATTAAAAGCACTTACCTATGGCTTGTCTACCTATGTAAAACCGGCGAGTGACTAGTCGTTCTTTTTGATTGGTAATGGCGAATCGAGTCAGGGTCAACTGAGTTTTAATGTTAAAAAATTAAATTCGATTGATTGAGAAGGCAAATAAATTATAAGCCTGTAAATAATTTTGTGTCACTGCCAGCATTTACAGTAACCAGTTAAACGGTCTTTAAATTCAATCATAAAGCGAAGGCCGTTTGTCTATTCCTTGGAGGTATCCAATATTGCTCAGTATGCTAATTTATACACTGAGAACAACATCCGCTTTGTGGTTTTACACTCTTTTCAAAGCATACACCCTGTTGAACAACAGGGTATGCTTAAACATAATCAGGCAGTATCGAAGCAAAAAGACGGCTTAGCAGCGAAACGAAGAGAGGTAGCTTGAAACGGTGATTTGAGGACGGAATTGCTTTTTGGCTATTATGTGAGCAAATCGGAACTCCACCCTAAGTATAATTAAGCTTGAAAGAAGCCTAGCTAGCCACAATTTCCACCCACAACATTATCTTGACTTAGTGTGCCACCAGCAACATTGGGAGTAGCCGCTTGAGGAAGCGTCATGTCTTCCTTTGATAGTATTTTACTTAAATTACATTTATCTTTTTTGTTGCAATTTTTTTTCTGGCTTTTTTATTATTAAAAATTAGTTACGTTGTACTTTTTGATACTGTTTTTTGTCATTCTCTTTGGCTGTAACCGGTTTTTACTTTTTGGTTTTAAAAATAAAAGTAATTATTATATATGGTTGGCCTTTGCTTTTTGATAATAATGAAATTTTTGATTTACTTCATCAGGTGTGGAGATGTGCTACAATTCGCACGATTTACATCGATAGGGGCAATTATGGCCAATACTGCGCATGCATTACATATTTTGGTAAAGCACAAGGAGCTTGCCGAAGATATTATTAAGCAACTTAAAAAAGGGGCAAAATTTCAAGTGCTTGCTAAAAAGCACTCGACATGTCCTTCGGGTAAAAAAGGGGGGGATTTAGGTGAATTCAAACGAGGTCAAATGGTTCCGCAGTTTGATAAAGTTGTTTTCAGCAAAGAAATATTAGAGCCTCATCTCGTGAAAACTCGGTTTGGTTGGCATGTCATAAAAGTATTGTATCGTACTTAGTGTCAAATATCAGAGAGGTGAGCGCCTCTCTGATATGCAGCGGTCTTGAATATATCACCGTAGTGTTTACATATCGCAGTTGAGTATTTTCATGGCTTTGTCGGCGGTTAATACACATCCGCGGGCTTCATCACTTGCTTCTTTACATTGTTTTGTCATGTCTATGGTATTAGGGGCCTTATCACCGAGTACTTTTTTTGCATGAGCGACTACTTTTGCACACTCACTGACTGGAACAGGGGCGGCATCAGAGCAACCAGAAAGTGTAATAAAAATACTGACTATTAATATTATTCGTAACATCATTATAGTTCCTTTGGTAATATTATCCTTCTAAGGTAAGTCGCTTTTACCAAATTTAGCAAATAATTCCTGGCTTTTTTGAGCCTTTACAATACAAAAAGGTCCAAATGTTAGAATCTAAACCGCAGTATTCCAACCTTAGCTAAAAACCCGTATAATTCGCGCCCTGTAATTTTATTTGATAACGCGGCGTCGGTGAACTGGCGATGTGGGAAACCTGCAATGACTCAAAAAGAAACACCTGAAATCACAAAGCTACATAAACGTCTAAGAAAGAATGTTGGTAATGCCGTGGTGGATTACAACATGATTGAAGAAAACGACGTGGTGATGGCGTGTATTAGTGGCGGTAAAGACTCATTTGCGATGCTGGATATACTTTTGAGTTTGCAAAAAGTTGCGCCGATCAAATTTGATGTTGTAGCGGTTAACCTCGATCAAAAGCAGCCTGGCTTTCCCGAGCACATTTTACCTGAATACTTTGAAAGCCTTGACATCCCTTATTACATTGTTGATAAAGACACCTATTCGGTTGTAAAGCAAAAGGTGCCTGAAGGCAAAACGACATGTGGACTTTGCTCTCGTTTAAGACGGGGTACCTTGTACTCATTTGCGGAAAAAATTGGTGCAACTAAAATAGCGCTTGGCCACCACCTAGATGATATTGTTGAAACCATGTTTTTAAATATGTTTCACGGTGCTCGACTAAAAGCGATGCCACCAAAACTGCGTTCAGATGATGGGCGAAATGTGGTGATCAGACCATTGACCTATTGTCGTGAAGAAGATTTGATTACATACGCCGAATATAAGCAATTTCCAATTATTCCTTGTAATCTATGTGGTTCACAAGAAAACTTACAACGACAGAATATTAAAGCGATGCTTGTTGATTGGGATGCTAAAACACCAGGTCGTGTTGAGAGTATTTTTAAATCAATACAGAATGTTAGCCCGAGTCAGCTAGCTGATAGAGGCTTGTTTGATTTTATTAATTTACCAATCGACCGAGAGGCGCAAAAAGCAGAGTATGAATTTGCTGAGGCCACCGTGTCATCGTCAAATATTGATGAGTCTTTATTCATCGATGTGACGAATATCTAAATACTAGTACATAGATAACACCCACATATATACTGGGGTTGTTATCTTTAAAGTTATATGATGCTTTACTTGAGCCTGATCTTTTGTAACGCATCAAATAAATTCGCTTTATCTGCAGTACTCACATACCTTAATTCTATTTTTTCGTTAAAAGCAATTCGTTGTTGTTCGGTGAATGCATTACCTGCTTTTAAACAATTGGCAATTTTTGCATTAATTTCGTTGCCCAGCTTGATGAGTTGTGATCATAATACCTTAAATAATGCGTTGCTTCTGATACAATTTTGTATAGTAAGCGGTGAAATCAGCACATAGCACCGCTTAGGCAGTTAAAGTTATTTCCCTGCAAGCGGGCTTTTATACCCATCTGGTTTTAATGCCAACACGTCACAATCAAGGCTATCAATCACATGCTCTGCGGTATTTCCAACAAGGGCTGCGCTCAGCCCGGTGCGACCAACAGTGCCGATAACAACCAGCTCAGACCCTTTTTTATTGGCCACTAAAGGGATCATATCCTCTGGTAAGCCTTCTTTTATTTCACATTCAGTTCGCGCAATATTGAATGAATCTGCTAAAGCAAAGGTTTCATCTTCGTGGTGCTTTTTAACCGCTTTATTGTACTGTGATGGGTTGAACTCCGGGATCTCAATGGCAATATTGACTGGGGTTGAAGGGTAAGTATTGACAAGGCTAAGCTGGGCATTGGCGAGCTGACAAATAAATTGAGCGTCGCTAATAATTCGGCGATTTAATGCTTGGTGTTGCTCGTTGTCACTGACTGAGTTGACTGCTGCCAGAATATGCCCTTGTTCAGGCCATTCATGATCTTTTACTAGCAAAACAGGCGAGGGGCACTTGCGAATAAGGTGCCAGTCGGTGGGCGTAAAAATCACTGATTTTAACGTGTCGTGTTGGTGCGTACTTTTAATGACTAAGTCATAGCCTTCATTAATAACGGTATTAATAACGGCTTCATAAGGGCGGTTATGCCATAAAACCAAGCTGTGTACGTCTATGTCGTTAATGCTAGAGAGTAAGTCGTTGATCCAAGCTTCGCGATCTTTGATAACCGCTTCTCGCATAGCTTCACGTTCATCTCGAGACAACATGGTGGTCATTTCGTAAGAAAAGTCGTAAATTGATAAGAATGCGGTAATGTGCGCACCGGTTTTTTTGGCTAATGAAAGGGCGCGTTGCAAACTATTTTGCTGTGCTTTTGTTGGATCAATAACGGCAAGAATGCGTTTAATTTTATCCATTACGAACTCCTTAACATGCTAAATTAGCTAAATCAGTTATATTAAGTGTAACTGATTTAGCGCAAGGCGAAAGCTGTTATTAGGAATTCATTGCCCTAGATCAAATAGAAATAGCTGCTGTTTTTGCTAACTCAGGAATATTTAAGAGAGTAATGAATTTACCTTCAACCTTGATAAAGCCAGCTTTTTGGAATCGACTTAACAGTCGACTGATGGTTTCAACGGTGAGGCCTAAGTAATTGCCGATTTCGCCACGCGTCATGGTAAAACGGAACTCTTTACGAGAAAAGCCGCGTTCACCAAAGCGATTTGATAAATTATATATGAAGGTAGCAAGGCGTTCTTCTGCTGTTTTTTTGTTTAATAACAACAGCATTTCTTGATCATAGTTAATTTCGTTACTCATTAATCGCATGATCTGTTGACGTAGTTTAGGTAGTTTCCCCGCCAGCTCGTCAAGGGTATCGAATGGAATTTCACAGACCATTGAGGTTTCAAGTGCTTGTGCAAAGCTTTGATGCTTCATCTGATTAATGGCATCGAATCCAACTAAATCACCGGCTAAATGAAAGCCTGTAATTTGCTCGTCACCTTGCTCTGACAGTGTATACGACTTAAAAGATCCTGAGCGAACAGCATAAATTGAATTAAGTGGCGCGCCTGATTCAAACAAGTAATCACCCTTATGTAATGGTCTTTTACGCTCGATGATTTCATCTAGCTTATCCATTTCGCTGCCATTTAAAGTAAATGGTAAACATAATTGGCTTATACTACAGTCATTACAGCTAATTGTGCATTGACTCTTTGAACGTTTTTGATTGTTTAAATCCATAATAAATCCATTAAAATATGACGCTGAACCTAGGTTAATGTACTAATCTATCGGATGCAATGATTAGTAGATAGATGCCATACCAGATAAAAATACTACCTAATGCCCACCTAATAAGCGTCAGGTTCAAAAAGCGGCTGAGTTGTTGTGCTGATTGTCCTACAAGTAACATGGATGGTAGTGTACCTAGTGCAAAACTGAGCATAATGGCACTGCCATACCAAGGAGTAGGGGCCTGCAAAGTCCATGTCAGTGCTGAATAGACCAACCCACAAGGTAACCAACCCCAGAGCATGCCATACAGCCAAGTTTTTGGGTAAGTGTTAATGGGTAATAAGTGCTTATTTAGTTTCACTAAATGTTGCCAAAGCACGGTTTTACCCGCTTTTTCAAGCCATTTGAGTGAGCTGGCTAAGCGCATTACGTATAAGCCAACCAGTATCATAAATACACCACTGAATATTTTTAAACTCAGTGCAAATCCCGTATTTTGTTTAGCAAACGCATTGCCTAATGACGCCACTAATGCACCAGCAATCATATAACTTGATGCACGCCCTAAATTGTAAAGTAATCCGACAGTGATGGGTTTGAGAGTTGTATTGGCCATTTGCAAGCTAGAGGCAATCCCCCCGCACATAACAATGCAGTGGCCACTGCCTACTAAGCCCATAATAAATGCCCCGAATAAACTAATCTCGGTCATTGGCGTTTTTGTGTTGTTCTTTGTCGTCTTCAAACAAAATACTATGGCCTTGTTTGTTCAGATCTGAAAATTGCTCACTTCTAACGGCCCAAAAAAAGATACCGATAGCAATAATGACGAACAAAATAGCGATGGGAATTAAAATATAAATGATGCTCATAACTTTAACAACCTCAATGAATTACCAATCACAATGATTGAGCTGGCCGACATACCTATAACCGCGACCCAAGGAGGAACCATACCAAGCGCTGCCAGTGGCAAAATAGACCCATTGTATAATAACGAAATGGTTAAATTTTGTTTTACGATACGACGTGTCTGCAACGCAATTTGTTGCAATTGCAAAATGGCATTAAGGTCACTCTTTAACAATACCACATCAGCGGTATTTTTTGAGATATCGGCACCGGTTTCCATCGCGATAGACAGGTGCGCACTATTAAAAACAGGGCTATCATTTACACCATCGCCCACCATAGCGACGATTTCGCCTTGTTTAGACCATGCTTCAACAGCATGTTGTTTGTCTCTTGGAGAGCAACTGCTTTGTTGTGAGTCAAGCTTAAGCGCTGATGTCAGTTTTGCGCCTGCATCGGAGCTGTCGCCCGTTAATAAGTGGCAGCTCAAACCGTTATTTTGTAACTGGGCAATGACGTCGCTGGCATTTTTTCTGACTTTGTCATTGAAATAAAAGTCCGCGATTGCGTGTTCATCTATGTATAAAGTTGCTTGTGCATTAGAGCGCTTTCCTTGATGCCAGCCACTTTTGCCAATTGCAATGGTTTGCTCGCCTAATGAAGCACTTATTCCTTTACCGGTATGCACTTCTATGTTTTTTAGCTCATGGTGTGTGTTTAAGTGTTCGCTAAATGCGGCTGCAATGGGGTGCTCAGAGTATTTTTCTAAACTGGCGGCTAAGGCAAGTACCTCTTGTTCTTGATAAGCGTCACTATGTAACACCACTTTGTCTATAGAGAAATGGCCTTCTGTTAAAGTACCTGTTTTATCAAATGCGACACGTGTGAGTTTGGTCAAGGTTTCTAGTACATGGCCCTCTTTGATCAAGACCCCTTTTTTAGTCAGGGTCGCCACGGCGCAGGTGAGTGCGGTGGGGATGGCTAAACTCAGTGCACAAGGGCAAGTTGCCACTAAGACTGAAATAGTGATCCAAAAAGCTTGCTCGGGAGAAACTGGGTACCAACCAATGGCAGTCATTGAAGCAAAAACCAATAAGCAAGCAACAAACCATTGTGCGACTTTGTCTGTAACCTCGACCAATTTGGGTCGTTTCGACAGGGCTGAATGTTGGAGTTTTATAATTTGGTTGAGTAGAGTATTTTGCCCCACTTTATTAATTTGAATACTCACAACACCATCGTGATTGACGGTACCGGCAAACACCTGCTGGCCAAGGTGCTTTTTCACTGGTAAGTGCTCACCCGTCATCATAGACTCATCGACGGTTGTGGTACCTTCAATGACTATACCGTCGGCAGCAATGGTTTCACCGGCTTTGATAAGTACACGGTCATGGAGTTTTAGATTTTTGGCTGCAATGACCGTTTCACCGCCATTATCATCGATTTTTCGTGCGGTAAGCGGCAAGAGTTTTTGTAAGTTTGCTGTAAACTCACTGGCTTTTAAACGTGCTCTAAATTCGAGGTATTTACCCAGTAAAAGTAAAAAGGTAAACATACAAATCGATTCGAAATAAACTTCACCCACTTCCATCACTGTGGCGTAACAACTCGCTGCATAGGCACCAAAAATAGCTAAAGAGACAGGCAAATCCATGTTGAGTTGTTTGGCTTTGAGGCCTTTAATCGCATTGGTTAAAAAGGGCAGTGCTGAGTAAAGAATAACCGGGGAAGCCAAGATCAGGCTGATCCAGCGAAAGTACTGTTCGAAGTCTTCTTCCATGCCTGAAAACATGCCAAAGTACATCGCAAATGCAAACATCATCACTTGCATTGTCATTAAACCTGCTACACCCAAACGGCGAATATAGGCTTTTGCGGTTGCCTGCTTTTGGTTTGCTTCGTCGTCTGCCTGAAATGGGTAAGCTTTGTAGCCAATTTGCATTAACGCTTGAATGATATCACTTAAAAGCGTGTGTTCTTTGTTCCAGATGACCATCGCACGGTGTGTTGATGTATTTACATCCACACGAGTGACCCCATTGAGTGCCAGCAGTTGTTTTTCAATAAGCCAAGCACATGCTGCACAGCTAATGCCCTCTACACTCAATAATACTTCTGACAAGTTACCACTGTCGGAGACGAAATCTGATTGAATATCTTGGTTGTCGTAGCTTTTAATAATCGACAATTGTTCAGGAATTAACTCGTCTACTTTTCCTGCACTTTCCGTTCTAAATTTGTAATAGTCGCTCATACCTTGTGCAACAATGGTTTCAGCAACGGCTTGGCAGCCAATGCAACACACAAGGTGTTGCTGGCCATCAAATAGCACCGTTTCATTGAATCCTTTTGGGACAGGCTCTAAGCAATGGAAACACGCTTTTGACATGGTGACTACTTATATTCTGGTGATATTTTTATGATTGTGTCGCTAGGTAATTGTAAGTTTTCTTTTAATTTCCAACTGCCATCCATAGGTTCAAGGAATACAGTGTAAGCGCCTTGTTCTATTGGATCTAATACAGCGGTAAATTCGCCATTAGCGTTGGCAAGTAAGTTTGTATTGAAGTCGTATTTTTGAATAGTACGATGATAAAACGATGCCTTTAATGCGTTAACTTTGCTGGCATCACCTTTAGTAAAGTGAAACTTGACGGTGTCTGCTGTTACTTGTAACTCTCCGTGTAAATAAAGCGCTTTGGCTTTATTGAACTTTGTGAGCTCAAGGTTAATTGCCTTACCTTTTTTGTAGTAGTCATCAACGACCATATCGGGGCCATTGCCAATCGCAAATACGACTAATCCAATGCAGGCAACAATGGTGACTACAGGAAAGAACATTAAAAACCAGGGCCAAAAGTTTTTATACCACGGGGTAGGATTCATAACGACTCAAAGACTTAAAAAGTGTGCGGGTATTTTATCCTATTTACGGTGAAAAACCTAAAAAAAAGCCTCCAAATGGAGGCTTTTTTGATCTCGATTAACTGGTTATAATTTATTGATTATTTTGCGATAAGCTATAAACATAAGCGGTCAATAAGTGAACTTTATCTTCACCTAAGATCTCTTTCCACGCAGGCATTACACCGGCACGGCCGTGGTTTAGTGTTTCTTCAACTGCGCGTTTAGAACCACCGTATAACCAAATGTTATCTGTTAGATTAGGTGCACCGAATGGGAGATTATGCGCAACAGAACCTTTACCGTCCATACCGTGACAAGCCGCACACATTGCGAACTTAGCTTTACCTGCATCAGCATCTTTTTGGTTAACTTTACGACCTGAAAGGCTAAGTACATAAGCCGTCATTTCGTCAATGCCTTGCTCACCAAGTGCGTCTTTCCAACCAGGCATCGCAGCTACACGGCCTTTAAGGAGTGTTTCTTTGATTTGATCAGGTTTGCCGCCATACAACCAGTCGTTGTCTGTTAGGTTAGGGAAGCCCATACCACCACGTGCATCAGAGCCGTGACACTGTGCACAGTTTTGCGCAAATAAACGTTGACCGATTTCAAGTGCCTTTTCGTCTTTGGCTAGTGTGATCACGTCTTGTTTAGCAAATGCTTCAAAGATAGGACCGAAGCGCGCTTGTGCATACTCAACTTCTTTGTCTAGCTGTACCCAATTTCCGCTCTCTTTTGCAGCTTCAATAGCGGCTTTAGATTCTTCCATTGATTTAACACCTTGGTTTGAGCTGGTCCAATTAAGGAAACCTGTAAAATTACCAAGGCCAGGGTAGGCTGCTAAATAATACACAGACCAAACAAAGGTTGCGAAGAACATATATGTCCACCATTTTGGTAGTGGGTTGTTTAATTCTTCGATACCATCGAACTCGTGACCACAGCTTTCACCTTCTTCAACACCTGCATAGTTTTTCAGGTTCCAAAGTAGTAAGCCTAAGATCAGAGCAAGACATGCAAGGGTTAATACGATAACCCAAATACTCCAAAAGCTAGTCATTTTTCAGACTCCTTTTCCTCGTTAGAGATTGTGCTGTCGTGCTTTTTCTCGTCTTCGAAAATCGCATTTGCGGCGCTGTCGAAACGATTCTTTGAGCGTTTGCTGTATGCCCAGCCAACAATCACAATAAATAGTACCAAAATTATCAGAGTCAAAATGCCTCTGTATGTGCCGTAATCCATAATAATTACTTCAAATGTGTGCCAAGTTGCTGAAGGTATGCAATTAGGGCTTGCATTTCGGTTGCACCAGTGGCGTTATTCATAGAATCGACTTCAGCAATTTGAGCAAGTAGCTCATTATCATCGCCGTAACCTTTTCCATCATACTTTGGTGATGCTTTATCAATGCCAAAATTGTCACGGAAGATTTGCAACTTCTTCAAAGTAAGAGAGGTATCCACCTTGTTGCTATCTAACCACGGGTAACCAGGCATATTAGATTCTGGAACTACTGAACGAGGGTCCATCAAATGGGCGTAGTGCCAATCATCAGAATAACGTTCGCCAACACGCGCTAAGTCAGGTCCAGTACGCTTAGAACCCCATTGAAATGGGTGATCCCATACAGACTCACCAGCTACAGAGTAGTGGCCATAACGTTCAACTTCATCTCTAAATGGACGGATCATCTGTGAGTGACAGTTATAACAGCCTTCACGCACGTAAATATCACGACCTTCCATTTCTAATGCCGTTAATGGGCGGAGGCCATCAACAGGTTTAGTTGTGTCTTCTTGGAACATAAGTGGTGTAATTTCGACCAGGGCCCCAAAGCTGATTGCAAAAACAGTCAGTATGGCCATCAGGCCAACGTTCTTTTCTACAATTTCATGTTTATTGGCTAATTTTTTATCGCTCATACTCTACACCCCTTAAGCCATTTTTGCGTGTGCATCGGTAGCAAGTGTGCCACTTTTAGCATTCACAGTGCGGAATACGTTATATGCCATAACAAGCATACCCACAACGATGAATACACCGCCTAGGAATCGCATTACGTAGAATGGTTTAGATGCTTCAAGTGATTGAACAAAGCTATACATCAATGTACCGTCAGAGTTTACAGCACGCCACATTAGGCCTTGCATTACACCTGAAATCCACATTGCAACGATGTATAAAACAACGCCCACAGTGTGTAGCCAGAAATGTGTGTTAACGAGTTTAACGCTGTACATGTTGCCGTGACCGAATAAGGCAGGAATGAGGTGATAAATTGCACCGATAGAGATCATCGCAACCCAACCTAGCGCACCAGAGTGCACGTGCCCAACAGTCCAGTCAGTGTAGTGAGACAATGCATTAACTGACTTAATCGCCATCATTGGGCCTTCGAACGTTGACATACCATAAAACGAAAGAGACACAACTAAGAAACGTAACACGGGATCAGTACGAAGTTTGTGCCATGCGCCAGATAGCGTCATGATACCGTTGATCATACCACCCCATGAAGGAACGAATAAGATAATCGACATTACCATGCCTAAAGACTGCGTCCAGTCTGGAAGTGCTGTGTAATGAAGGTGGTGAGGACCAGCCCAAATATAAAGAGAAACCAATGCCCAGAAGTGAACTACGGACAAACGGTAAGAATATACAGGGCGACCAGCTTGTTTAGGTACGAAGTAGTACATCATACCTAAGAAACCAGCTGTTAATAAGAAACCTACTGCGTTGTGACCATACCACCATTGAACCATCGCATCGACTGCGCCAGCATAAATTGAATATGACTTAGTTAACGACACAGGCACTGCCATGCTGTTAACGATGTGCAACACTGCAACCGTAATAATGAAACCAGCATAGAACCAGTTTGCTACGTAGATATGAGAAACTTTACGCTTGATCAATGTACCAAAGAACACAACCGCATAGGTGATCCAAACAACCGCAAGTGCGATATCGATTGGCCATTCTAGCTCTGCGTACTCTTTTGACGAAGTAATACCAAGAGGAAGCGTAATAGCTGCCGAAACAATGATTGCCTGCCAACCCCAAAAGGTGAACGAAGCAAGTTTGTCGGAAAAAAGTCGCGTTTGACATGTACGTTGAACAACATAGTAAGATGTTGCAAAAAGTGCACTAGTACCAAATGCGAATATAACTGCGTTCGTGTGTAACGGACGTAGTCGAGAGTAAGTTAACCATGGTGTATCAAAGTTCAATGCTGGCCAAGCTAGTTGGGCAGCAATAAGAACACCAACACCCATGCCAACGATGCCCCAAATCACTGTCATGATAGCGAATTGGCGTACAACTTTATAATTGTACTCAGTTTGTGATGCTACTGTCTGGCTCATTTTCTGGTTTCCGCTGCAATTAATGCGATTAGAAATGAATTACCTGCATAAACAGGCCCTGCTTTATATTTCAACAAGCTTGCTTAAAAATGAAATTGCTTGACAATTTCATTTGAAACCAACCTGAGAAACCTTTATTTTTGCAAGGAAATAATAATTTTTTTGCAAAAAAAAAGATACCTCAAACGCTTAGAATTATGACCTCAATCAAATTTCACCCCATTCATTGCTCAGTTATTCATCAGTGTAGCGTATTATAAAAATCTGCATTACTATGCATCAGTTTTTATCGCCTAAACTAGGATAAATAATGCCCAAATCATGGTTTTGCGTACTTGCCGTGTTGAGTTTTTTGAGCGCTTGCTCTGACCCCACAGCTATTATACATGAAAGTTCAGAAAAAAGTGAAAGTTTAAGTGAAATTGAAAATTGTGTCGTGCTATCGCCCTGCACCAACGCCGAAAAATTAATGCTTTGGTACTCTTCTAAGTTAATAAAGGGAGAGGAAGAAATCGGTGTAACAGTCACTCTTCCAAGTAATATGGTGATTAAGTCTGCTTTTTTAGCCGGAGAAGAGATGAATATGGGGTATATTCCGGTGTTTTTTGAGCAAGAAAAAAATGGTCAGTTTTATGCAACAACTATGGTTGGTCTTTGTACAACGCAAGTGATGCAATGGAGATTAACACTCAACGTAGTCGATAATACCAATCAGGAAAGCTTGTACGATTTTCCTTTGTATGTAATTCAGTAGTAAACGGTGACAATAAAGATGAATAAAGGCCATGTAATAGAGCATATAAAATTTGCACTAGACACAAAGCTGGCAGAAGCAAAACAAGCTGCAGACAGTGCACATCAAGATGCAACACATGAACAAAGCGCAGCAGAAACACAGTATGACTCTTTAAGTATTGAGTCAGGGTATTTAGCGCATGGGCAAAGTGAACGGGTGAATGAGATCCATAAATCGATTGCGCTGTTTACCCATAGCTTTAGCCAAGACGCTAAAAAACAGGCAAAAGAAGGGAGTCTTGTGCAACTCATTGATATAGATGATAAGACGCACTGGTTTTACTTAGGCCCCAGCGAAGGCGGGTTAAAAGTGACTGTTCAGCAACATGCTATTTTGGTGATCACACATGGCTCCCCTGTAGGACAAGCGTTGTTTAATAAAGAAGTTGATGATGAAGTGGTGCTTACTGTGGGCGATCGTACTCAGCACTTTGACGTTGTGGCAATTTTATAACCAAATAACGATAAAGCTTGCAAGGAGTTAGTCGACACCTATTGTTGCTGAGTGTTTTTTGAACTAAACGATCGCAAATAAACAGCGGTGAAAATACAGCAAATTACTTTATACAAAGCCCAATTGGCAGATATGCATCGCCCTTCAGCGGTGAGTTCGGGTCACATTAAACTGACTGATGCAGAACGCTCGCTGCTGGATAAAGGAGCAGCCGAATACGTGTAAAATAACGTGACTACCTCTCGTGCTGCTGAGAGTGTGGCATTATTGCTATGGCAAAATTGGTGTTGCACAACGATAAAAGGGCTTTTTTGATATGTTAAATGAAGCGGACGACAACGGGCCAAATAATATTTTTAATTATGTAGGCCAGTAAGTGAATTACGGCGCACATTTAAACTATCACAAAAGCTCAGAGGGGCAATTCGTGTCATTGGATGATGCTATGCCTGACGATGGAAAGCGTAAAAGCTTCCATAAAAAATTATTAAATGCGTATGAGGGATTTGGATTAAACTGGATGAATGACATGATTGAGCAAGTTAATGATAAGCCCGCGCAAATTCAGGCCGAATTGTGGTCTAAGTTGATGACGGATGTAGTAGAAAAATCGCATTTATTTAAAAAGTCAGACTCACTCGAACAGTGGGCAAGCGTAAATATAGCAGATGTTGAGCAGCGCTTTCATGCACGTCAAATAGATGATATTCATACTTATTCTTATGAACAGGATGAACCCAAGTTATTGGGCACCCTGACATGGGCCGAGCGTTATGAACACTGACTTTACCGTTGATAGTCGTTAAAATGTGATGTGAGTTAACACTCAGTCAGCAAAAAGACAGCAGGGCGAGGCATATTTTTTATTAAACATCGCGCTATTGATGCGGTGTTTTTGTTGATAAAGGGGCGCTTATAGTAGCCCCTATGCTTGCGCCAAATGCGCCTCCCATTGTAATACTCAATGCTAAAATATCAAAAATAACCCCAATCGTGACACCGACATTGGAGCCGACTCCAGCGCCTAAGGCAATACATAGCCACACCTTTTTATGATTTGGTGCTCATCTATTTTACTGTATTTTAGATCTCTTTTTAATTCGTCCGTTTGGCCCTGTTTATGGTTCAGGCGATGCGTTTTACATCAGTGGTGAATGGCAGAGTAGTCGATTGCTTCTAACTCAAGTATTAAAAACCCCACTTCAAAACGATGTACCTGTAAATTGATGAACGTAATTTTTTTAATCACATGATTTATATGATTATAAAAATATATTGGTTATCTTAAAACAGTGCGTTTTACATGCAGGATATACAGTACTAACCAGCTAAAAATCAGTATAAAGTCACTCGCGTGTCAGGTGTTTTTTTGTCGAAAAGGTTACCGTTCTCTCTCGTTCAATCATACATCAATAATAGCTGCCGAATTAAAAACAATAAGCAAGTAATCGCTATTATTGGTTTCACAACAAGGTAAATTATGAAACGTATTGGTATGTCAACTGTGTTATTTTTTTCAGCCATCGCGTTGAGCGGGAATAGTGATAGCCAAGCTCAACCTATAGGAAGTGAGGCACGCTATTTTGGTGAAAAGCCACCAGGCTTAACTCCCAAAGTGTTTGAGCCCAAGGTCGTCTCACCAGAGGGGTTATTTGAAAGCGGTACATTTACCCCTGACTTAAAAACATTCTACTTCACAAGAGCAAATGGTAAATATAAACAAAGGACATTTTTTGTTATTCGCTATGATGGTAAACGCTGGGGGCCTGTATCAGAAACACCAATAAGATGGCCGCAATTCTCTCATGATGGCAATACAATGTATGTCGCTAAGAAATATAGAGAGAGGGTAGGTGACAGATGGTCAGAGTTAAAAACCCCGGGAGATTTTTTAAAAGAAAACGCGCATGGCTTATCAGTGTCATTAAATGGCACCTATTACTTTCCTTTTTTTAAAAAAGAAGATAATGGACACGGCAGTTTGGGTTATTCGCGTTTAATTGATGGCAAATACGAAAACCCCGTGAAGTTAGGGCCTGAGATAAACCAAGGGGACTATATCGCCCACCCTTATATTGCACCCGATGAATCTTATCTGATCTGGGATGTGGTGCGCGAAGATGGCAACGGTCAGTCAGATCTTTATATTAGCTTTAAAGATACAGATGGCACTTGGCGAGCGGCTCAAAATATGGGGCCTCTCATAAACACTAATCTTCAAGAAAGTTCTCCAATCGTGTCACATGATGGTAAATATTTGTTTTTTATTCGAGGTAATTGGCATTATAGAAAAGATGGTAGTCGCTATTATGTTGGTAAACAGCATTGGGTAGATGCAAAAGTGATAGCAGCACTTAGGCCCAAGTGAGTCAGCCTGTAATAATTCATCAGTTATAAACAGCCCTTTATAATACGTCAGTAAGGCATTAGCTTACTGGCCTATTATAACTGAATGTTTCATCTATCTATTGGGCTTAAAGTATGGCCAAATCGACTCCCTATCACATGCGTGTAGAGTTCGGTTGTTTTTAAATCGGTATGGCCTAACAGCTCTTGCACAGTTCTAATATCAGTACCATTTTGTAATAGTTGTGTGGCAAAAGAGTGGCGGAATGTATGCGCTTTAACGTGTTTGGTAATTGGCGTGGCTAACACAGCCTGCCTTAACTGTTTTCTAAAGGATGTTTCATGAATGTGGTGTCGGCAAATACAGTTGTCATACGGGTGCACACAACGCGTAGATGAAGGAAATAGATATTGCCACGCAGTATCTTTCGCTGCATTGCCGTATTTTCGTAATAAGGCAGGCGGAAGTGAAGTTAAGCCATATCCTTCAGACACGTCTTTAGTATGAAGTAGTTTCACCTGCGCTATTTGTTGGGTTATTGCATGGTTAAGGCGCTGTGGCAGCAAAGTATATCGGTCTTTTTTGCCTTTTCCTCGAAATACAAAGAGGGAATTGTCATGTAAATTAATGTCTTTTATGCGAAGTTGGAGTGCTTCATTGATTCGTAGCCCACACCCGTAAAGTAGCGAGCCGATTAACCAATATTTTCCATGTAGCTGCGCAATTACCTGCATGGCTTCTTCATGGGATAACACGGTAGGCATTGATTGCTCTCGTTTAGTAAACGAGTAGCGAAGATTTTTAATATCTTTTTTAATTAACCTCAGGTTTGGATAAGAGTTTTGGAGCAGAAAATGTTTTGAAAACAAACTTACGTACAATCCAATGATGATATTTTACTCAATATCAAGGCGCTTTTATGCAGTAATAGCCGGCTATTACAAATGAAAGCAACGCCGAGAGTGAGAAAAATAGCTTTATTGGGCAAATTCGCTTATCCAGAGCTGAGGTTAATTATATCGATACAGAAAAATAATGGCACACAGAGCTTGGTTTTGAGTTGCGCCACTGACGAGTCTATTAACCGCTAAATGGTTTAGAAAGCGCTCAATATCAGGGTTGCTCATATCCTTAGGGTGTTTTTTATCATTAAAAATGATGAATGACTTGATCCAGTATAAGTACACTTTCTCAGTTTTAATACTATAGCGCCTTGTGCGCAGTTCGGTTCGAACAGATTCAAGAAAAGGAGAGGAAGACATAACAAGCCCGATAGCTGTATTTATATACAGTTATAATTTAATTTGTGAAAATTGCGAACTTTGCTTCTCGTTATGTAATTTTAAAAATGCGCGTTTAAATTAGCATGTGGACATAATTAACTGAATTATATGTGGTTTTTACTTTAGTAAAATTACATAACGACCCAACTGATGCTCGGTTAAGTAAATTCTCGGGTTCAGAAGGTGTGAAAAGATGATTGTTGTGTGTGAGGGAAAGTGTTAAGTTACTAATATATATAAAATTAATAAACAGTTTTGGTTTTCTCTGAATGAGATGAGTGTCGAGTGTTTATCGGCATTCACGCTAAAACGCTGTTATAGCGCAACTAGAGTTGTTCGTAGCATCATAAAAGGAAGTTATATCAGTGAATGTCGAAGAAGTATTTGGTGTAAGTGGAAAGCAAGTTGAAAGCCATGTAGAAAGGGAGCAAGTCGATGACAAGTTTAAAGATGCCCTTCGTACCGACAAGCAAATTATTATTTATGGTGCTTCCAAACAGGGGAAGACAGCTTTAGTCAAAAAATATATCAAGTATGAAGAAAATATACTTATTAGTTTATCCCCGAGAACAACCCTCAAAGATATTTACCAATCTATACTGAGAAAATCAGGTGTAATTCTAAAGACTTCTTTCACTGAAGGAACAGGTGATACCACAAAAATAAAATCTAAAGCTTCTATCCAAGGTGCTGTAGCCATGGTTTTAAAAGGTAAAGTAGAAGTAGGATTAGAGAAAGATAAAAATAAAAAACTTGAAGAGCAATTTGATGAAATAGAGTTTAATTTAGAACTACCCGATGATGTTGCTGATTTAATTCATAGAGTTGGTCATAAAAAAGTTATAATTTTAGAAAACTTCCATTACCTTCCCGAAGAGCTGCAAAGAACATTTGCCTACGATTTAAGAACATTTCAAGATTTAAAGGTACGGTTCATAATCCTAGGTGTTTGGAAAGAAGCCAATAGGCTAGCGCAATTTAATAACGAACTGCAAGATAGGATTTTCGAAATCCCTGTTGAACCATGGCTAGAAGACGATTTTAGAGCAATAGCAACTAAAGGTTCAGAGATTCTCAATATTACATTTTCGACAGTGATTTTAATTAGCTGTATAGAAAATGCATTTGGAAGTGTTGGCGTATTCCAAGAGCTATTAAAAAACACTTGTATAAAAAGTGGCGTTACAAAAAAGCAATTAGAAAATAGATTTATTGATAATACCGAATTTTACGATCAAGCAATTCAAGCGAAAACTGAAGAGTATTCGGGTCGACATTTAAGAAATTTAGAGTCTATGGCATGCGGGAATGGTGTTGCGATTTCTGCTGACAAACCTATGCCATATTTTTTGCATTATTATATTGTGATGCATATTTTGGAGTTAGGTTTTCATGGTGTTAATGGAGGTATAAGCAAAGAAGCACTTTTACATGCTTTGAAACAAGTGCATCATAGAAAAGAAACACTTAATGGTGCTTTATTAACTAGAGCTCTAAAAGGGTTAACTGAATTACAATCTAGCAAAGGTATTCGCCCAGGGCAAGAGCATGAAA
>NZ_PNBY01000136.1 GCF_005886875.1 Pseudoalteromonas aurantia
CCCCCCCCCCCCCCCCCCCCCCCCCCACCCCCCCCCCCCCCCCCCCCCCCCCCCCCCCCCCCCCCCCCCCCCCCCCCCCCCCCCCACCCCCCCCCCCCCCCCCCCCCCCCCCCGTTTCATTTATTTGAATTTCACACCTTTAATGACTTGTTGTCAGGGTATTCATACTTTCCTAAAGATGAGCCAGATATTGAAGAAGAAACCACGTATACAGAAAATTGTGATGGGCAAGTGTCTCAAGTGATCACGTGGCCACATTCACTGAGTAACGTGATGAGCGCACTGATCAATGCAGGTTTGATCATAGAGCTGTTTGAAGAGCATGCTTATAGCCCTTATGATTGCTTTGACGGGCTAGAGCAGGTGGCTGAAAAGCGTTATCAAATGCAGCATAAAGAGCAGCAAGTGACTCTAATTTACTCCATAAAAGCACGTAAACCATAGTATAAACCGTGTTTTTTAACCTCGGCTAATATCGGTCCAAACGCAGACGTTTGGACCAACTATCTCCTAGAAATTAAAGCGTAACGTTAAAGCACAATGGTCGCTAAGCATGTTGTTTGGTGTCATATCTTCGAAGTAGTGAAACTGTGATTCTGGTTTATTAAGGTGCTGCACCAATGATGACGAGACAATAATATGGTCAATCGGGGCTGGGTATTTAGGGTGGCAACCTTGTACAGAGTCAGTGGTATTTAGCCATGCGCTTTGTTTCACTGTGTTTGTAAGCCCTAAATCAGCACGTAAGCGATTGCTAGGATTGGCTAAGCGGTGGTTAAAGTCTCCTAATAAGACCAAATTAGGTTGGCTTTTTTGTTGCTGCTTAAGCATATTTTTTAAAATTTCAGCTTGTTGAGCCAATACGCCACAGCTTTTGCGGTCGCTGTTTAAGTAGTCGTCAACAAAGCAGCCGCTTTTTAAGTGAAAGTTAATCAAAGAGAGTGACTTTCCTGCATGCTCTATATCCAGTTGCAATGCGTTACGAAGGCCAAACTGCGGCGCACTGAGTGCGTCTAGGTGCGTGATGTTATTAACCGTAATGGTTTTTTTCACCGCATAGGCAACTTTTTGTTGCGTTGACGACTGCTCGCTGCCGCGGCACGTATAACTTGGCGAGTCAGCTCTATCAGAGATGAATACTTGCCATTGTGATGGGTTAAAAACGCGTTGTACAGCAGCCACAGAACCGACTTCTTGCAAGGCATATATATCCGCATCTACTTTGTTTTTATAAGCGCTAAGTGCAGCATAATCGCTATTTTCTCGGCCTTTACAGCCTTGATTATTTTGTGCTGCTAAGTGTTCAATATTCCACGTAGCAACCACTAAATCATTGGTTTTTTGTGTGTTAGATGTGCTCATTACCGTTTGACAGCCCAGTATGACTGTGCTGCAAACAAGTCCTGTAAATATGTGTTTGAATCCCTGTGTGTTCATGTGTGTAATTCAATAGTTTAAGGTAGCTTGATCTTGTTACAACATAACATTAAAAAGCAATTTATTGCGGTAGATTGTAGAGAAAAGACATGTAAACCTGATTGTTATTAATTTTTGTCTGCTTTTCAGTATATAGCCCATGTAATGAATGAGAGTTTATGGGCTAAGCGGCATGCCAGCTTGAACGTGGCGAATGGTAAATCATCAATTTGCGTTGGATGTCGCTTGAAATTCTGCCACTTGAAATTCTGGCCCTAGGAGGTGTCTGATTTTTGTTCATTTATTAGGGTTTTACAAAATAAATTATTTTATTTTTTATCTTAATTTAATCTCAATGATTAAATCTAAATTACCTCATCTTCTTGATTGTGTTGTATACAGAATGGTGTGTTTTATGAAATTATTAATTTTTAGATCTTATGATTTACTGCTTTGGTGAATAGATATTTTGAAATTATACACGTTATTTAATTAAATATTTTACACTAAATGATGTTGTATTCTTATATTGTGTTTTTATCAACTTTATTTTTGCCTTCTCATAGTTAAAATCTTCTCATTTACATTTATTTAAATCAAGCTATGCCAAGATAGGAATCCTTAATAAAAGTGTAATTTGACAGCGCTGTCATTTGTGAATAGAGTGCACTCATCAACCCGGGTATATTCCGTTGATTGTTTTTATGTTGTTATTTTTATAAGGAATTTTAAATGAAAGTATGTAATTTTGCTGTAGTGGCTTTATCGTTAGCAACAATCACACAAAGTTTTGCAAGTTCAAAAAATGTGTTTGATATAGATGGCTATGATCGTTATACAACGTATGCAGAGGGCCCAGTATCTTCATCTGTTATTGCAAGTGATTATGCTCATTATCTGGATGTATACCTTCATCCGAGTGCAACAACGAATAAATGTTACTCAGCCGAGGTTCAAACTGAAAATACAGGGGAATTAATTACTTTTGCAAGTATAAGAACCGTTGACCAACATGGTAGAATTCATCAAGTCCTAACAACCATACCTGACGAGTATGTAGCAATTAATAAAAAATTAGTTGTTACCTGTGATGATGACTCAGGTGATGAATATAAAATTCATGTGAAAATTCCAAGTGCTCCAAAAATTCATTGGGTTTTGACTGTTGAGCCAACTGAAAATAGTCAATATATCCAACCTCATCAATCTTTTGGCTATCACACTGAATATAAAGCTAACAGCACGCTTCGTATCGAAAATCAGACAACTGATTCTTTCTGTCAAACCACGTCGAAATTCAGCCCGGATTTAGGCTTATTTAATGGTGTTGGTGGAGCGGATAAGTTTAATTCGAATGTATTTATGACCAATAAAGTGGTTGATAATGGTGCAAACCCTAAACCGGTCTTAATCCAATCAGTTGAATGTCAAAATTCAGCGGGTAAAACTGTTGCGAGAAAAATATTTGACTTGACTGATGAAGCAGCTATTGAGTTAATTCACGACGAAGTTGAATACCATTAATTTTTAAAAAATAAGCTTGGTTCAATGCTTTTCATTTTGGATAAGGCATTGAACTTAGTGCGAGTATGAATAAACACCATAAGTTCAACATTTTTTTAAGGTGGTCTGTTCCGCACATCGCTTCTTGTGCTTTGCACAAAAATTTTAACTGATGCACAAAAATTTTAGCTGACATATATGGACACTCCCGGTATGTCAAACAAAATAACTCTGGCGGGGTAGAATAAACTATCTCGTTTTTTCATTTCGTCGCTGCCACTGTTTGACGTTTGACCCATTTGCAATAAAGCGTTGCTCAGACATATATCCGGGCTTAACTGGT
>NZ_PNBY01000137.1 GCF_005886875.1 Pseudoalteromonas aurantia
TCCTAGTTTAGCGCATTGTTATACACGTTAACTTATTAAAATAACTGTTAAAATAAAACTTATGACAAATGCAGTGCTAAATGAGATTAGAGTTGCCTTTTTGTCCATGCTGGATATTTTGTATTTTATTAAACCTGAAAAAGAAGGAGCTAATTCTTTTTGATGCTCGTTAACAACTGAAAGCTCATTTATTTGAATGCCAAAAGTAGCGCAAATTGATTTAACTGACTCTGGCGAAGCTATACCTGATTTTTCAATTCTCTGAATCGTTCTTAAGCTAAGGCCTCTTATTTCCGCAAAGTAAGACTGACTCCAAGCTTTAGACTCTCTAAGTTGCTTTAGTTTTGCTTTATCAAGTTTCATTTCCATCACTGCTTCCTCCTATATAAAAGTTCACACTATTATGAAGAGAAATCCTATCTTTCTAAACGTCATCTATATGACAGCCCAGCGTCATTGTTGCGTCATGAGTGTATAAACATAATGACTCCCACACGGTGCTAGCCTCCGCATTTTCGTGGGTTAGCTTAAAGCCAGAGCCATACTTAGTTTGTCAAATTACTAAATAGCAGAGGCTAGCATGACTAAACATAACATACTTTTCATTGGCTTAGATACTCATAAAGAGTTTAATGAAGTGGCTTATAAGAAACAATGACACCCACTTGAAATTAGAATCAATAAACAGACCACGTTCAACCTAAAATATCGCTTAGTTAGTAAAATTGAATTAACTACATGTGCTATAAGCTCAAAAATAGAGAAAACTGAACTCATGCCCAGCAACAATTTTGGATGGGTGTCCAGTCAAATTCAGTTCAACACCCAGATAAGGTGTCGGCTGCGCGACACCTATCCTTATTTGTTAGGCTTTATTTAAAATCACGAGACAACATTTGTGAGGCGGCAGAAGCTGTATATATACCTACGCCTTTTATTTGTTTCGCTACCTCATAGCCTTCATCTCTGAATTGAGAAAGCATTTCACTTAGTTTTGTTAGCCTGTTTGTATTTAACACCATCCTAACGGCTGTGCCACGACACAAATGAGCTAGCTCTATATGAGATTTTCCAGACTCATCCAGACGTATTCCGTGATCACCGCTACATAAAGTAAATGACCCGCCTAAACGACAGATTCTATTAATCATGTATAAACCAAAACCAGAGTTGTGCCATGGGTCATCTTTATCAATAACCGCACCCTTATAGTTTTTGCTTGATATAGCTGGCATTAAAGCTTGCTGTATAGCGTCACAATGACTATCAACTTGAATAAATGGATTGTTCTTTAACGAAGCGCCTAACCCTATACCGTTATCAACAACAGCTATTTCTACTTTGTTGTATGCTGGCCAATATTGAGCACAGTATTCGATTGTCTTTGAATTACTATGCTCAAATACATTTCGGAGTATTTCTCGAATTGAAAAAGTAAGAGCATCAACTAAATGGCTTGAATCTTGTCGTGATAAAATTTGTGCTAATTGTTCAGCCCTTTTTTCAATTATATTCTGTTCAACGTCCCACTCTTTGCTAGCTTCATCGACAATTGTTTGAACACGTAAAATTGTGAATGGAACAAAATTACCATTACCATTTGTACAATTTGGTTCCCTGCCATGTTTTAATCCAAATGCTCTGAAAAAAGCCATGTTTGCAGCATATTCTTTTTCATGGTGCCCAATAGCAGACATTGAAACTTTTGGATTTTTTCTAGAGAAATCACGAATGAACTTAGCAACATAAACCATTGTAAATGGCTCTATGCGACCAAGATTGGAAAAATTTATTAATAATTCATCAGCATCTGAATGCTGACTTACTTGGTCACAGAAGTTAAAAATTGCTTGTTCTGTACATGAATTTGGAAAAAATACTTCTGCCAATTTAAACTCCGTTTTAGATTAATGCACTTAAAGCCTAACGCCTCATTCAGAGGCAATAAAATAGCTGGTTAAAATTAGCGAGGTACGAGCAAAAACCAGCTGTTTTTTGTCCTGCTGAAATGACTTGTTATAGCGCTAAAGCACTATGCCATTAAAATTAGATATTAGATCAATAAAACCTTCTCTATTTTGCTTATCTAAAATTTTACAGTCACTATGCAAACTATAATCAATGGCGTTGATTTTATTAATTTTTTTATATTTATCACTATTATATTCCTCATCTTTTAAGGTTGAAGTTAATATAACCTGTCTACTCAATTTACTATATATATTGAGCATGCTTTCTTCTTTATTTGTTGATAATTCACCATCACGAAAAGAATCTACAATTAATGGAAAGTCATGATTCAGCGCGCGACTTAACGCGATCAATTTACAAAAATAAAATTCTTGCCCTTCACTACCAGAGAAAGTTGAGTCTCTTTTCGTAAAAATATCCTCAAACGTCAAATTTCCATTTGGATCTATAGATTTATAAATAGAACTCATGTCATTTAATAAGTTTAAGTCGAAGGTTTTCTTATCCGTTTTTAAAGCATCATCAATTTCTATTGATGACGCTAATTGATCTTGCAGTGATTCTATTTCTCTAGATAACGAAAATGAGTCATTATCATAATTTTTTTCAGAAACAACTTGCTCGCTGTACAAAATTATTTGTTGAAAACTAGGAGGAGCTTCTTCCATTTCGTCATTGAGCTGATCTTGTAAAAAATTTATCTCTCTCGTCAGGTCATTAATTAGCTCAACTTTTTGTGTAATGTTTTCAGAAATAGAATTCAAAATTCCGTTTCTAACATCGATATTACTAACTTCAAAAGTTAAATCAGTGTTCGAATATACTATTTTGTCGCTTCCGCAATCACCGCATTGCACATTCCCTTCACTTAAATCTCGATTTAAAGACTTCAGTTCAGAAACCAATTGCTCTAGCTTAGACTTCCGGTTTATTTCTCTTTGCCTCGAACGCCTTACTTTTGAAAGTTTTTCATTAATACCACTAATGGACTTGATTTTTTCTTGAACCTTATTTGAATCGAAAGTTTTAGAAAAAACTTCAGCAACGTTGGGGTTTTGCTTAATTATAGAGATTTTCTTTTTCGTTTCTTTTAGCTTTATTTTAAGCTCAGCTATCTTATTTTTTGTGGCTTGAATATCGCTTAGGTTTGCAGTGCTAGTCGATAAACCAGCTAAAGCATGTACCATATTTTTAAAGTCTTGTTTATTAAACTGCCCCTTACTGATGAGTCCTGATGGATTCCGACTATCTTGCCCAATAAAGAAAAGTTCATAGAGTAGACTTAAATCCACAAGAGTCGCTCTATTATCTTTTTGTACTTTCGGTATACGAAATACGAATTTATCTAAAAAGTACCTAAGCTCCCCCACTGAATTGAATATTTGCATCGCCCCATCTGTTTTTAAAGCAACGGTATTCTTTTTCCTTAAAAATTCATAAGACTCACCATTGACTTCAATCTCAGAATAAAAATATTTATCTTTATAGTGAAAAGAGCTCGGAAATATCGATTCATAACCTAAGGAAAACATCAAACCTTGCATCACAAGAGTTTTCCCACGATTGTTATCATCGCTATAGATAACATTCACCCCACCAGTAAGCCTACTTTCAATAAATGCTTCCTGATTATCCCCAAACGCTATTTTTTTAATCTGCATTTTCAAGTCCTGTTTTGACAAGAGATATCATATATTTAACAGTATGTTCCGTTAAATATGGAGTTCTAATCTTTATTTTTGAAATTAAAACTTCATATATTTCGGTCATTTTATTTTTAGGGTTGCCTTTGAGTAACTCGATAATTTTTTCTGATAATTTCCAAAACTCCCTGCACCCATTTTTATCAAAGAAAGCTCGACTTAAGTTTTCATTGCATTCTTGAAGCAAGTCTTTAATTTCTTCTTCATCTTTCCCTTCTATGACACTAAAAAATGCAATAGGAATGCCCGGAAACGAAAAAACATCAATCCCAATTAACCGATTAATCAACAATGTGTTAATTTCAGATTTAGTTATGTGTCTTTCAAACTTTAAAACTTCGGAAGGTTTAACAATACTTTCATTTTCAATATATGTGCTTTTCAATGAAGCTTGAGCATTTCTAATTTCGTTGAAGATCCTCTCATATATTTCTTCGGTTATGGCTCTCTTATTTTTGAATTTTGAAATTTTTTTGATGTATGTACTTATTTTTTTATTATCTTCAACGAAGGTTACTTTTGATAAAAAATCGATAAAAAGTGGTGGCACACTACCTAGATTATTACCGTTAATTTTTTCCTTAAGTTTCTTTTCTATCCCTTTTTTCTGCTTTAAATTTATATTTGAATATCCATACACGTTTAAGCCACTATCTATGAGGTAATCTCTCGTAAGCTTAGGTATAAATAAAATATATTCAGAAAAAGATATTGAGGAAATATAATTATCGTAGAGAGTCGATAAACTTTCCCCTATTTTGGAAGGTGGAAGGCTACTATGGTTTTTGCTTTGTACGTCCCACAGCTTACTAAAATCAAGATTGGAACCTGTAACATCATTGAAGCAATCAACTGTAATTATTTCTATTTCAGCACTATCACTTCGCATCCCTAATAAATAAAGCATTGACTTTGTTTCAAAATCAGAAGCTTTCTTATTGTTAATTTCAGTGTTTTTAAAAGTGTACAATCATATTTCCTTTATAATCATCGTCGACAAAAACTTTCTGTTCACTATTAAGCGGCAAAATTGTTGGCTAAAATTAACGAGGCACGAGTAAAAGCCAACTATTTTTGTCCGTTTTAATGCATTACTACTCTATATATCCAAGCCGTCCATAGGGCATAATATTTCATCTTTAATGTGCTCAAGGTTGGCATTTTTTAAAAAGAAATAGAATGTAGAATCGACAATTTTTAACTGTCTAGAGTTTGAATCATATGCTATTACAGGCGGGCGAATACCCAGGGCAAGATCATGAACT
>NZ_PNBY01000138.1 GCF_005886875.1 Pseudoalteromonas aurantia
GTAAGCGTCCGGCGAACCCCGTCTATCAAAAGCTGCTCTGAAATTTAAAATTCTTCCTGAACTTAATATCAGGAGAATCCAATGAAAAACCGACGCTCAGCCGCACAGTGGCAACAGCTCATAAATCGTCGTAAAGAATTCGACGGCACCAATGTCGAGTTCTGTCGGCGCCATGGTATTTCCATGACCAGCTTTTACAAACATCAGGCGAGTATCCGCAGCCGATCGACCAACAATTTTATTCAGGTGAAGACGACCACAGAACAAACCCGGTTTGAATCCCACGCCGAGCTCCAATTTGATGTTCGCTCCGGCACGCTGACTTTACCAATGTCACTGCCTGTCGAGCAGGTGGTTGCGATCGTCAGAGGGCTATTGCGATGAAGATGTTTGTTGGGGTGCCAGAGGTTTATCTCCATCACGCGTTCGTCGATTTTAGAAAATCGATTAATGGCCTGGCTGCGCTGGTTGAGTCCGAACTTGAATTGTCCGCCATGTCGGGGGCGGTGTTTGTCTTTTGCAATAAAGGCCGGGACAAGTTGAAGATCCTGTATTGGGATCGCACCGGCTTTGCGTTGTGGTACAAGCGCCTCGAGAAGGACAAATTCAAGTGGCCGACTAAGCTCCACGGCCCGACCTTGTCCTTGTCGGAGCAGCAATTGCACTGGCTGTTGTCCGGTTTCGATGTCATCGGTCATCGCCCGCTCTCACTGCAATCGGCGGTGTTATGACGATCTTGCATAGAAGTGGATGATCGCGAAAAAATCGTTCTAATTCGCGTCAGATAAGTCTGGTAACATACTGCCATGACATATAATTCCCATCTTCCCGACGATATTGAAGAATTAAAACGGCAGTTGCTAAAAGTTCAGCAAGAGCTGGCCGTGGTAAACGCCCGCAATCAATATCTCGAAGAACAATTTCGCCTCGCACAACACAAGCAATTCGGCAAATCGTCCGAAGGCTTCGCCGGGCAAGGTGAATTGTTTAACGAAGCGGAAGCGCTGGCCGGGCAGACCGAAGACACGCCGGAAAAAGAAGCCATCAGTTATGAGCGCAACAAACCTAAGCGCAAACCATTGCCACCCGAGCTGCCGCGTGAAACCCTTGTTCATGACTTACCCGATGAAGAGAAAGTCTGCGCCTGCTGCGAAGGCAAGCTGCATAAAATCGGTGAAGACAAAGCCGAGAAACTGGAGTTCATCCCGGCACAGGTTAAAGTCATCGAGCATATTCGCCCTAAATACGCCTGCCGCCGGTGTGAAAAGACCGGGACAAGCAACGCCATCAAGCAGGTGCCGGTGCTCGTCAGCCCGATACCGAAAGGCATAGCGACGGCCAGTTTACTGGCCCAGCTTATCACCAGTAAATACCAGTATGGCTTACCGCTGCATCGCCAAGAGGCCCTGTTCAAGCAGTACGGCATTGAACTTAGCCGCAAAACCATGAGCGACTGGATACTCAAATCGGCCACTTTGTTTGAGCCGGTAATAGAAAGGCTGAAGCAGAACTTACGGCAACAGGCCGTGATACACGCGGACGAGACGCCGGTCAAGGTGGTGCAATCCGACAAAGCCAAGAGTTACATGTGGTTGTATTGCACCGGCACCGATTCCCCGAGGGGCAATAACCCAATACCGAACATAGTGTTGTACGACTATCGCGATAGTCGTGCGGCGATGTGCCCGGTGGATTATCTCGACGGTTACTCGGGCTATTTGCAGGTGGATGGCTACCAGGCCTATGAGAAAACGGCAGCCACCTTGGTCGGTTGTTGGGCCCATGCCAGGCGCAAGTTCATCGAAGCGAAACAGGCCCAGGGCAAAGGTAAATCGGGACGTGCCGATATGGCGCTGAGTTATATCCAAAAGCTCTACGGCATCGAGTCGAAACACAAAGACAAAACCGTGGAAGAAAAACACCGGGCGCGCCAGCAACAGGCCAGGCCCGTCATCGACAAACTCCACGTCTGGCTGAGCAAACAAAACGTGTTGCCGAAAACCAAACTTGGCGAAGCCATTACCTATCTGAACAATCAATGGCCGAAGTTGGTGCGCTACCTGGAAGACGGGCGGCTCAACATAGACAACAACCGGGCCGAACGCGCCATCAAGCCCTTCGTGATCGGCCGCAAAAACTGGCTGTTTAGTCAAACGGCCAATGGTGCAAACGCCAGCGCCGCACTCTACAGCATTATAGAGACTGCCAAGGCCAACGGCCTGACACCATTCGACTACGTCATGAAGTGCCTGGAAGAGCTATGCCAGCCAGAGCCAGATATCGAATCCCTGCTGCCCTGGAATGTTAAGCTCTAAGTGGGATTGGCGGACGGATAC
>NZ_PNBY01000139.1 GCF_005886875.1 Pseudoalteromonas aurantia
TTATCCAGAGCTGAGGTTATATTGCAAATGTGATGAGTTATGGGCATGAAATTGCTAAAATTTCTTCTTTGTTACTATTTGACCATGCCAGCGCAGCAGCTGCTTTTTGCGGCAACCACTTATATGCTGTGTGCTCATTTGGGTCTAGTTTTATTTGAGTTTGATTGGGTACGCATATACTAAATACATACTCTGTGTTTGTAATTGCGTTTTCAATATATCGGTGTCGCCAGCATGGGCGGATTTCATACTGATGGGTTTTTTCTAAATCAGTTATTACTAAGTCCTGTTGTTTAGCGTCAATGCCTGTCTCTTCTAAGAGTTCTCGATATGCAGTATCTATAGGTAGCTCTCCTTCGTCAATTCCGCCAGTAACGGATTGCCAAAAGTTTATGTCATCAGTACGACGGATGAGCAAAAACTCATTGTTAGCATTGTATATAACAACTAAAACAGAATAGGGCTTTCTTAGGGGCATATCAAAACGACCATATAGATATTTATCTTAGTGTACCGTAAAAAGTGGCTTTATAAATGACATTATTTTAAGGGCATAGAAAAAGTATGGTTTGCGTCGCTGAATATAAAAAAAGGCAGGCCATAGGCCTGCCAAACATAACTACACCATTAAAAAAGTGTGCTAAGGAAGATAAAAATAAGCCAACCTCCTTGTTGGCCAAAACTGTGCTAAATAACGTGCATAGAGCGCCTAATAGGATAAAGCCTCTCAATGTGAAATACATGCTAAATTAATATGTTCCATTTGTAAATATAAATAGTGTTTTTTTGTTTGTTTTTTAACATATTATCCAGTTTTACTTCATTTTCGTATTCTGATTTTTTAATGTTTGTAGCTTATCACATTGTTTATTAGTATTTTTTATGTTCAATTGTGAGTTTTGAGGGGCATTGTTTTTTATTATGCATTTGTTTTTATTTTGTAAATTTTAAACCGAGGTTTTTACATTGTTTATGGTTGCTGCTGTCTTTGTCCTTAAGCCTCCATTATTTTTCCATATTTACTTTATATCCTGTGATCTGTAACGCAGCGTGAATACGCGCATTACTTTTCCTTTAGTATGCAGGTTCATGGATGAACCTTTTATACTCCACCATCGATTTTACACTTTGTCTCCCTGACGAAGGTCAGGGTCCATTTCAATTGAAGCTACTAAAATCATATAGACTCTGAAACGAGTTCAGAGCGACGAAATAGAGGAGGTAGTTGACGTCCTCTGAGCGATATTTATGGTTGTTTTTTTATACTTCGTCTCCCTGACGAAGGTCAGGGTCCATTTCAATTGAAGCTATTAAAATCATATAGACTCTGAAACGCGTTCAGAGCGACGAAATAGGGTGTGTCGGTTGGATTGGTGAGGCTTAAAAGTTTCCTACCAGTTATAATTCTTCACCCTGACGCAGGTCAGGGTCCATTTCAATTGAAGCTATTAAAAACATATAGACTCTGAAACGCGTTCAGAGCGACGAAATAGGGTGTGTCGGTTGGATTGGTGAGGCTTAAAAGTTTCCTACCAGTTATAATTCTTCACCCTGACGAAGGTCAGGGTCCATTTCAATTGAAGCTATTAAAAACATATAGACTCTGAAACGCGTTCAGAGCGACGAAATAGGGTGTGTCTGTTGGATTGGTGAGGCTTAACAGTTTCCTACCAGTTATAATTCTTCACCCTGACGAAGGTGAACACCTACTTAAAGACTGCTGCATCATGTATATGAAAATATTGGCTATTTGATTATTCCAAAGCTAAGATTTGAATTAGAATTGTGTATTATCGACATAAAAAGTGAGTTAGAAAGTTTTCATAAAAATGTATTTTGATTTTGTATGGATATATTAGAATGGCGATTACAAGTTAGATTTGTACGTTACTACAACGCATAAGCAGGTGAAACCGAGTGGAATCAAGTCAAGCAGGCCTTACGATTGTTAAAAATCGTCCTAAACAAATAAGTAATAGCAACGAGTTGCAGACTCTTTGGCTAAGAATAGAAAAGCATCAAAAACGTAATCTAAACTATGCAAAAAAACTTAAAAATACGTATGATTTATTTCAAGCCGTAGCCCTTGAAAAAGAGCTTGAATTTGCAAATTGCATTATTATGCAAGTCAAGCATTTAGCTGGTTTTATATTACGTAAGTCACTATCAAATACTGAGCGTGAGCATCTTATACAGTGGATTGATGAAGACTTAGCTTATCTGCAATCACACCCCTTTGTAGATCAAGTAAGCGTCAACCAAGCTATTACTTATGTGAATGAGCAGCACAAAGGGTACTTAAAAGAACACCCACAAGAAATAGATGAAAGCGAAATACACGCGCTAAGACGTCAGCTAGATGAAGAGTTTAACGGGTTGTTTGATCTAAACGATGACCAGCTCCGAGAATTACTTATGGATCCAGAAAAAATTGTTGAGCATATCGCAAAGCTACAAGATGAGTTTCAATCAAAGAATCATCAAGATAGCCATGATGAAGACGCTATATTTGAAGAGTCTTTCGGTGGGTTTGATGAAGGTGAGCATGCTTGGACGAATGGTTCTGAAAGGCTAAATAATAAACTAGATAAACTTTTTAAAAGTAGTCAATTAAATAAAATGTATAAGCGCGTTGCTTCAAAACTCCATCCTGATAAAGGGGTTGATGATGAAGATAGGGTGCAAAAGCACTCGCAAATGCAGGTTTTATCTGAGGCAAAGAAAAATAATGATGGCTATACAATTTTAAAGTTGTATTTGACGTATTTTAATGACACTGAATTAGATGGCGACACTTTAGCAAACCTCAAGCCAATGTTAGAAGCCAAAATACAGAAGTTAAACCAAGAATATCGAACATTACAATACGGCGATGACATGGCGAGTTTGGTTTGGCAGAATTTTAAACAAAGAACAATAAAAAAGACTGAGCAAGCTATAGAGCAACACGCTACTAAATTGCATTTTGACTGTGATGAAATGCGTCAGTTTATTGCAACGCATACCACGGTAAAGGCAATTAAAAGTAAATTAAAGAGCAGAATGAAATTAAACAATATGTTTTTTATAGATGAGCTAGAAAAGCAATTACAAAATGGCGGTTTTTATTTTGAGTAAGTGTGGGAATAGCACAACGAGTGGTAAGGCCTGTTAGTAATTCACAGGTACTTACTGCCACATATCGATTTTACACTTAGTGTGCCTTTTTTGGGGGTCTAGAGCCACCAAAACAACTTCACACACCGACCCCAATTTATAAATCGTCTCCCTGACGAAGGTCAGGGCCCATTCCAATCTAACCATCAAAGATAAATAGACTCTGAAACCAGTTCAGAGCGACGAAGCAGTGGCGCACCTTCATACTCCGTTACCCTGACGAAGGTCAGGGTCCATCCAAACCAAACCGCCAAAGTAAAATAGACTCTGAATCAAGTTCAGAGCGACGAAGCAACGGCGCACCTTCACATATCGGGTCTAACTTTATACTCCGTCTTCTTGACGCAGGTCAGGATCCATCTTGACTTGGGCACTCAGCCAATTCAATACTCTGTCATTCCTAATGGACGTAAGACCATAATTAATTGAATCCTAGAAGCAAACCTTAAATTGAGAGGTACAAGTCATCCCAATTTGGGTTTACCTTCTCAATTAAATTGATTTTCCATTCACGACGCCAATTTTTAAGCTGCTTCTCACGAGTGATGGCACTATACATATCGGAATAGGTTTCAAAATAGACCAGCTCAGTTACCTGATACCGTTTAGTGAACCCTTCGACAAAATGGTGTTTATGTTCGTATATGCGTTTTTTTAAATTACGTGTGACGCCGATATATAAAGTACCTTGAGGCTTAGATGCCAAAATATAAGTGGTAGGCTGCATGTTTTAGTCCTTTAATGCAATATGAAAAGTAAAGTGTTTATCTATAACATACTGTTATAAATACTTATATATTTAATTATCACAGCTAATTTAAATAAATCAAATAGACTCTTAAACCAGTTCAGAGTGACGAAGCAACGGCGCACCTTCACATACCAGCTCCACTTCACACAACGCCCCCAATTTATACTCCGTCTTCCTGACGCAGGTCAGGATCCACCTCACATACAATCACCAAAACCAACCCATACACCGTCTCCCTGACGAAGGTTAGGGCTCATCCCAACCAAACCACCAAAGTTAAATAGACTCTGAATCAAGTTCAGAGCGACGAAGCAGCGGTGCACCTTCACACACCAGCCCCACTTCACACACCGCCCCCAATTAATACTCCGTCTTCCTGACACAGGTCAGGGCCCACCCCAACCAAACCACCAAAGTAAAATAGACTCTGTAACCAGTTCAGAGCGATGAAGCAGCGGCGCACCTTCACACACCAGCCTCACTTCATACACCGCCCCCAAATAATAAACCGTCTTCCTGACGAAGGTCAAGATCGCAAGAGCATCGTCTACGGAAAGACTGAGAAGAGT
>NZ_PNBY01000014.1 GCF_005886875.1 Pseudoalteromonas aurantia
GTCGAAAGATCTGATCACCATAAGGGAATTTAGTTCAATTTCTTATGCGCAGCTCAGGTTAATAGTGCAAACCATAAGTTTGCTTGCGCTTTATCTTTTATCATCAGTAATTTCCCCAACTTGACAAGTACTAGGCAGCTAAATAACCAGGCTCCTGTACTGAGAATAAGTGTCATCAGCATGACTATTTATTCTCCTCATCGGCAAGGTCATCGAGCAGAGATTGTAACTCATCAAGTTCGTCAGATTCGATAAGGCGACTATCTGTGAACATTGCTATGGGGAGAGGCCCGTCAATTTCAAGAATGTTTTTCGCAAAGTCGTTAGCATAGAGTGCCAATGTGGGCATTTTTAGTAAAGTTGCAGTAAAAGCTTTTTTATTACCTTGCTGGGTGATGTTTAAAAAGCCTTTATCATGCATACGCTCTAAGGTTTTGCGAGTCGATGAATAGCTCCATTCAAATTGCTGGGCAATTTCTTCGTGAAGCTCACGTGCAGTACGAGGCTCTTTTTGCCAGAGTAATTTAAGGATCTCGAGTTCGGTTGTGTTTGGTTTCATTGCTTGCTGACTTATTATCTTTGCGACATATGTCACACCTTATCAAGTTTAAAAGTGCGACACAAGTCGCAGCTGTATTTTTTTACTGTGGTTTATAATCCTGTATGCTAGATATGAATAGATAAAAATTACCCAGAGCCTTTGGTTTATCGTTTTTAAATGGGAAATGTGGCGTATGGAAAATCATGAACTAAACCGTTATTTACTGAATAAGCCGTTTGCGAGTGTTAGTCAACCATTTGGCGAAGGCATTGATGTATATAAAGTGAAAGATAAAATGTTTGCGACGTTAGCGCTTGGTAAAATAGGTCAAGAGAACAGCGCACATTGGTGGGTAAACCTAAAGTGTGATCCTGATGAGGCTGCCATTTTACGAGATATTTTTGAAGCGGTGATCCCCGGCTATCATATGAATAAGCGACATTGGAATACGGTGATTTTAGATGGTTCTATTGCGCAAGGTGAGATTGAACGTATGGTAGATAATTCATTTTTGCTGGTGGTGAGTAAAATGACCAAGAAAGATCAGACATCTATCTTGGTTCACGTTTAGCTTAGAATGGACTTATTTACAAAGTGGCATATCAAGGCTGCTTGGATTGTTTATGAGTGAGTTATGATGCTACTTTTGACGCCAACAGTGAAGTTAAGTGCTCTAAAATAGTATCTTTGCATACTGATGTATAGTCACGTGATAGTGAGATCCCATCACCAACGACAACGGCTTTATGTGCGGCATTTAACATTGCGACATCATTATGATCATTGCCAAAGCAAACTGTTTTTGACAAGTCCAGTTGTAATGCTTGAAGTGCGCTGAGTTTATTACTGTGTTGTGTAACGATATCAAAGCAATTCGTACCACTGTGATGGTAGTAGGTGAAGGTGTCTAAATGTTGTTCGCAGTAGGTATTTATTTCGTCGAAATGGTGACCCTCGAGTATTAATAGCTTAATGACTTGCTGTTGGCGCAAAGTGTTATTACAGCTTGGTTGTGTGCCTAACTTTGCCACCCATTGGTGAAACTCATGTGGTTTATCAGAAACTGCGTAGTCATAGTGACCGTCATAAAGGTAGGCTATATTTTTATCATCTAGCCATTCAAGTAGCTTAATGATTTGCATTTTATTGAATGCATTGGCATTGGTGACTTTTTGTTGCTTGCTGATCATCGCGCCATTACAACCAATTAAAGTATGATCCCAAAAGTACTCAGGTAAAACGGGTAGCGTATCTCTTAATGGACGAGCTGTTGCAAAGTACGTATTAATACCTGATTGCTCTAATGCTATGAGGACATCTGCTATTGGGCTACTGAGTGGCTTACCTTCAAAAATTAAGGTGCCATCTAAATCGAAAACAAAGTTGTGGATGTCGTTCATACTGATCCCTAGCAATAATGAATAAGTGCCTATTCTGCAATTAAATTAAGGGTCTGTCTAAAGTTTTATGAAGTGAATTTTCATGAAGGTGGGTGTCGTATGTTTACTTTTGGCGCTAGGTGACCCACATAGTTGTCAGGTAAAAATAAGTTGTTCTGATAGATGGGATATAATTATTGCGATTTTAAAACTAACCAAATGATTTTTATTAATAAGGTGTAAAGAGGTTTTATAGCTTGCGTCATGTATTTGCAATTTATTAAAAATATCTTACATTTTGGTCTTGAGTATTCTTAAAATGGCCTTAATACTATTAATGAGGTAAGCAAAAAAAAGGATACCCTATGAAAATCAATCTTTCAGGCCACCACGTAGATGTTACTGATGCAGTGAAGAGCCACGTCCAAGAAAAGTTTGCCAAAATAGAGAGTCACTTTCCATCACTGTTGTCTATTGACATTATAATCAGTAACGAACACAAAAAGTATTACACTGAAATTACGACCACTTATTCAGGTGTGAGCATTTCTGTGAAAGGTGAGAATGAGGTCATGTACCCAGCGATTGCCAGTGCAGCTAAAAAGTTAGATGCCGCACTAAAGCACCGCAAAGGTCAATTAAAAGCAAATCTACACGAAAAGCCTGTAAGTACGACACCGGAAATTGCACACGAAATTATCCAAGAAATGGAATTACGCTAAGCGTTAATGCATAACGAAATTAAACATCGAGTAGGGGCCTAGATAGGCCCTTTTTTTATGTTAGACTCAGCTTCTTTTGATTTATAAATGAAACCTATGACTGATTACCAAGCTGTATTAGATCGAGTCATTGATCACATTGAAGCTTTACGTTTTCAAGGTAAAGTGGCTAACTATATTCCCGCATTAGCTGAGCAGCCCCTTGGTCAGTTCTCTATTGCTATTCAAACCACGGATGGGCAAAGTTATTATGCCGGTGATATGAGTGCACGTTTTACTGTGCAATCGGTATCAAAGGTCATGACACTGACTATGGCACTGCAGCGCTATGGTGATGAATTATGGCAACGTGTGGGCAAAGAACCTTCAGGTACCGCTTTTAATTCGTTAACTCAATTGGAGTTTGAGAATGGTGTACCTAGAAACCCGTTTATTAATGCCGGTGCAATAGTGACGTGTGATGCGTTATATTCACGCTTGGGCGCGCCAATCCATACAATGTTGGAGCATTACCGCGCACAATCAGGCAATGACAAAGTAAAAATAAATAAACGAGTTGCACAGTCTGAATTTGAGCATCGCTATAGAAATGCAGCGATGGCCTATTTGATGAAATCGTTTGGTAACTTTAATAATGAAGTAGAAGAAGTGTTGTGGTCTTACTTTAATTACTGTGCGATTGAGCTCGATAGCTTAGAGCTTGCAAAGACTTTTTCCTATTTATCAAATCAAGGTTATTGCCAACAAAGTAAGCAGCAACTGCTCAGTGCAAAACAAACCAAGCAGTTAAACTCACTGTTGTTTACCAGTGGGTTATATGATGCCGCAGGAGACTTTGCTTATCGAGTAGGTATGCCGGGTAAATCAGGAGTGTCTGGTGCGATTATTGCTGTATTACCAAATGAATTTACTGTGGCGGTGTGTTCACCAGGACTAGATAAGGTCGGTAATTCAGTGGCAGGTATTGCCGCACTCGAGTTCTTAAGCGAAGAACTCGGCACGGCGATATTTTAACTCAAGCTCAATATTCTCTCTTATTGGGGCTATTTATCCCAATAAGAGGTTTCTAAAGAATCTTCTCGTTCAGGTAGACCACGTGACAATCGTGGTGAATGTTGCACTAATACTTCATAACTTGCACGATTCGCATATTTACTGATTTGTGCAAGGGAAGAATATGTAATTGCGGCTTGCTCATGTTTTGCTGAGTTTGGCACATTCAATTTGTGATATTCATTGGCAGACAAGTCATGTAGCACAGCAGCAAGTGCGCAATCACCGGCACCATTGGTATTCTTTATGGTATCAGGGCCGCCCATATAAGGTGCTGTGTGGCTATAGGCGCGAATTGGGTTTGGACAATCGGCCTTGCGCATGGCACGTGAAAATTCATACTGATTAAATTCAGGAATAGCGCCTGGCAGTAGGGGGTATTCAGTTTCACGCTTTACGCTATCTTCAACATACCCGGCCATAAACAAGCCTTTAGGACCTGCCGTGCAAATGACTAAATCCACCCAATCTAGCGCTTTGTCAGCGGCTAGTAATGGATCTGAGAATCCAGTGATCGCCTCTCCTTCTTCTTCATTCATCGCCAATATATCAACATGCTTTTCGACAAATTCGGCCCACCAAGTTGGATCTTGCTCAATTAAGAACTTAGTGCCAAGGGTCAGTACCACAGGAACACCTGCCTGGTTTGCATATTCTACGGCTTGCATAGTTGCTTGGGTCATTGTTTCATCACCCGTAGTCCGCATTAAATATGCACTGATCACCAACGCCGACGCTTCTTGGATCAAGGTCTTTGAAATAGACTCTGGACGCAAATAGTTCATTAAACCAGCACTAATTGCGAAAGTACGTTCGCCACTGTCATCAATCAGTGTAAAGCAGCGACCAATCGGCCCACCAACTGGTTGTAAGTGATCTAAATCAACACGACTAGATGTATTGCATAAAAATTTATATGCGTAGCTACCAATGTTAATGTTTTCACTCATTACACCAAGTAATACCGAGCGGTCGTCAGCCAGCACCGAGTAATTGTGCATTGTGTTACCAATTGTGCCACCAGCGAACTCATAGTCGACCATATCTTCACGCTTGAGGCGCTCATATAAGGCATTGGTTATATCACTGGCTATCACTTGTGACATACCACGTTGTAAACCAAATTCATCAAGGAAAGCTTGATCTACTTTGGCTTCAATATCTACGACGATTTGGTCGATACCACATATATAGCTGCGTTTTAATCTGTCGTCATTGCCCAATTGGTTTATTAGAGGGTCTTTCTCTTCCACTGGAAAATAATGTTTATGCCTACGGCGTCCCGGAAATTTCATGTTTTACCCGTGTGTTTGAGCTCAAGAAATAAAAAAAGCGGCGAATTATAGCGTAAGTGTGCCGTGTTGAGCCATGTCATTTTGGTAATTTTAGCAATAATATGTGGTATATTTACTCTTGACGAACCCCTCTTAATAGTAGCACGACAGAAAATCAATGACTGAAATAGAACAAGATCAATACTGGATGGCCAAAGCGCTTGACTATGCAGACCGAGCGGAACAACAAAATGAGATCCCCGTCGGAGCTGTAATAGTTAAAGATAATCAAATGATTGCAGCGGGGTGGAATCAATCTATTTGCAATCACGATCCGTCTGCACATGCAGAAATGTTAGCTGTGAGAGAAGCTGGGAAGGTGTTAGAGAACTATCGATTAGTTGATTGTACCTTATATGTCACATTAGAGCCGTGCCCAATGTGCGCGGGTCTTTTGGTGCATAGTCGTTTAAAAAGACTTGTGTTTGGTGCCAGTGATGCTAAAACCGGTGCTGCGGGGTCAATAATGAACATTGTCAACGAGCCTAAATTAAACCACCAATTAGAAGTAACTCAGGGTGTATTGGCAGAGGAATGTGCACAAAAACTGTCAGATTTTTTTAAGCGCCGTAGAAAAGAAATCAAAGCTGCAAAGAAGGCAAAACAAGCGACTCAGGGCTGAGCCGCGATTTCTTCCATTTGTTGCTGTGCAAATAATTTGCGACGTAACAGTACCTTTTTGTGGTTACTTTTGATTATAGCGCGGCGGCGATTCGCCTTAGTATGTTGAGTGTTTCGTTTAAATTGGTGAGTTCGACGTCTTCTAAGCATCGGCACCTCCTTATTTGTGAGAGAAAAAACACACATGGCAGAATTACAGGGATGTATTGCAATAGTATGACACTTGCATCAATTTGACGCTTTTTATTTGTCACTGCTTGTATTGAGCGCCCCATTTTCATCTAACCATATTAGAGCGTCATAATAACGACGAATGTTGTCAACGTATTGGATGGCAACATCTCCACGTGCATATCCATATCTTGTTTTTCGATAGTAGCGCTTTTTGATTAGAAGGGGTAGTCGTTTTTTTACCTCAGCCCAACTATCAGGATCGCTGTTTTGTTGCTTTGTTATTTTCCTTGCATCATTCACATGGCCCCATCCCACGTTATACGATGCAAGTGCGAACCAAGTTCTATCAGGTTGAGGAATATTTTTAGGAATACGCTTAATCAGTTTTTGTAAATACTTGGCACCACCGCGAATATTTTGTTCCGGCTTTAATCGGTTTGTTACGCCAACCTGCTTTGCGGTAGGTCGAGTGAGCATCATAATGCCCCGCACGCCAGTTGGGGATTTAGCGCGTGGGTTCCACATCGACTCTTGGTAACTGAGTGCAGCCAATAAACGCCAGTCTAATTCGCCGGCATACTCTTCAAACCAAGCGCGATATTTGGGCAATGTGTCATTACTGGCCTCAACAAAAGCAAGGGTATTTACGTAGTTAAATTCATCGATATGGCCAAAGTATTTTTCTTCTAATGCGTACAGTGTTTCGCTATTGTTCATACTCTCAAAAAAAGGCATCAGTAACGCATATAAAGAGTCGTCATGATCGTCTCTCAAAGCCCACGCAACGTGATCGGTTTGTGTTACGGAGAAACCAATACTCACATTGGGGTGATAACGGCGAAACAGGGCTAGGGTGTGTGAGTCGGCAATGGTAAAGTCAATCTCTTCATCAATGATTGCTTGAAGTAACTCTTCTTCATCTAAATTGTTGGTTGTCTGCCATTCTAAGCTTGGATACTCGTACTGAATTTTTTCTAACGACAATGCATGATTAGAGCCGTCAATGACGATGATTGGCGCATCAATATCTGCGAAGCTTCTGGGACGAACACGTCCCTGCTTATAGACTAATTTTTGGCTTACAGTTCGGTAGCTCGGGCCAAAGCGGTATTTTCGTAACGGATGATAACTTAATCCGGATGCCGCCAAATCAAGGTCGCCGCTGTTTAAACGCTCAAAAAGTTCTGTAAGGCTAAAAAAGGGCACAATTTGAAGGTGAACTCCTAGATACTGAGCAAAATGTTGGCTTAGCTCATATTCAAAGCCTTGTTCTGCTCTTTGAGATTGGAAGTAGTTGCTTGGACCAACCAAGGTACCAACTTTAATGACCTGTTTTTGCTTTATTTTCTCTAGTTGATTGGGTGGGGTTTTATCGCATCCGGTTATCAAAAGTATGACAACAACCATGATGAGCAGCCTTAATTGTTGCATTTTTTCGCCTTAAGAAAACCTCGTAATAAGCTACGTTAACGAAATTGTCTAATGAAAGCAAAACTCCCAGCACCTTGTTTTGTATACAACAAAGCCAAATTTTACGGTGTTGGCTAAATTAGGTGAGGTATTTTTTACGAGTTTTGACAATTTTGGGTTAAACCTAACCGCTATTTCTACTATAATGGCGACCCAAAATATCGTTCAATCCCTAACCCCGGATGAAAATACCTATGTTGATCTTACGTGGTGCTCCTGCACTGTCTGATTTTAGAGTTCAAAAAATCCTTAAAAGCTGCGCTGACGCGAACCTACCTATCACAGGTATTTATGCTGAATTCATGCATTTTGCTGATTTAACAAGTGAACTATCTGAAGCCGAATTGGTTAAGTTAAACAAGCTGTTGGAGTATGGTCCGACAATCGCTGAGCATGAGCCAGCGGGTCAGTTAATTTTGGTTACACCTCGTCCAGGCACGATTTCACCTTGGGCGTCAAAGGCAACCGATATTGCAAACAACTGTGGTTTAAGCCAAGTACACCGTGTTGAGCGTGGTATTGCGTATTATGTTGAAGGCGAGTTATCCGCTGAGCAATTATCAGCAACGGCGGCACTACTACATGACCGCATGACTGAAGCCGTGCATTCAGAGCTTGAAAGTGCAGGCAAGTTATTTAGTGTTGATGAACCTAGTCCAATGTCATCGGTTGATATTTTAGGTGGTGGCCGTGAAGCGTTAGCAACAGCAAACGTAGAGCAAGGTTTTGCATTAGCAGATGATGAAGTTGACTATTTGGTAGAAAACTTCCAAAAGTTAGGGCGTAATCCGAACGACATCGAATTATTTATGTTTGCGCAAGCAAACTCTGAGCATTGTCGTCATAAGATTTTCAATGCAGATTGGACAATCGACGGAGCTGAACAACCTAAGTCATTGTTTAAAATGATTAAGAATACCTTTGAAAATAACCCAGAAAACGTATTGTCTGCCTATAAAGACAATGCCGCAGTAATGAAGGGTTCTAAAGCAGGTCGTTTCTTCCCAAATAAAGAGGGTGAGTACACTTATAATCAAGAGAACATTGAAATCTTGATGAAGGTTGAAACCCACAACCACCCAACTGCTATTGCGCCTTTCTCTGGTGCTTCAACAGGCTCAGGTGGTGAAATTCGTGATGAAGGTGCAACTGGCCGTGGTTCTAAACCAAAAGCGGGCTTAGTGGGCTTTACCGTATCTAACTTACGTATTCCGGGCTTTGAACAACCTTGGGAAAGCGACTTTGGTAAGCCTGGGCGTATTGTTAACGCACTCGACATTATGACCGAAGGACCACTAGGTGGCGCGGCATTTAATAACGAGTTTGGTCGTCCAAATCTACTGGGGTATTTCCGTACTTATGAAGAAAAAGTAACGAGCCATAACGGCGAAGAAGTGCGTGGTTATCATAAGCCAATTATGTTGGCGGGCGGGCTAGGTAATATTCGTACCGACCATGTCCAAAAAGGTGAAATTCCAGTCGGTGCAAAGCTGATTGCACTGGGTGGTCCTGCCATGAACATCGGCCTAGGTGGCGGTGCAGCATCATCAATGGCATCAGGCCAATCTAACGAAGATTTAGACTTTGCTTCGGTACAGCGTGAGAACCCTGAAATGGAGCGTCGTTGTCAAGAAGTGATTGACAAATGTTGGCAGTTAGGTGATGAAAACCCCATTGCCTTTATCCATGATGTGGGTGCGGGTGGTTTATCAAATGCTTTCCCTGAATTGGTAGATGATGGTGGCCGTGGTGGTAAATTCCAATTGCGTAATATTCCGAACGATGAGCCGGGTATGGCACCACACGAAATTTGGTGTAACGAATCTCAAGAGCGTTATGTATTAGCAGTAGGTGTTGAAGACTTTGACCGTTTTGAAGCCATTTGTAAGCGTGAGCGTGCACAATATGCGGTGATTGGTGAAGCAACTGAGGAACGTCATTTAACCGTTTCTGATAGTCACTTTGACAACAACCCAGTGGATCTGCCGTTGGATGTATTGTTAGGTAAAGCGCCTAAAATGCACCGTGATGTGACTTCTCAACAGGTTGAAGGCAGCGCCCTTGAAACGGCTAACATCGATGTAGAAGAGGCTGCAAAACGTTTATTACGTTTGCCAGCAATTGCAGAAAAAACATTCTTGATCACCATTGGTGACCGCACGGTAACGGGCTTAGTTGCCCGTGATCAGATGGTTGGCCCGTGGCAAGTACCAGTTGCAAACTGTGCGGTAACTGCGGCAACGTATGATACGTATCACGGTGAAGCAATGTCCCTGGGTGAACGTACGCCTGCGGCATTACTTAACTATGGAGCATCAGCACGTTTGGCAGTGGCTGAGTCATTGACTAACATCGCAGGAACAAACATTGGTAGCTTAGAGAACATCAAGTTATCAGCTAACTGGATGGCGGCGGCCGGTCACCCTGGTGAAGATGCGGGTCTTTATGAAGCGGTTAAAGCCGTGGGTGAAGAGCTGTGCCCTGCATTAGGTTTAACTATTCCGGTTGGTAAAGACTCTATGTCGATGAAAACCAAATGGGATGAGAATGGCGAAGAAAAGTCAGTGACTTCTCCGCTGTCATTGATCATTACGGCGTTTGGTCGTGTTGAAGATATTCGTAAAACAGTAACGCCACAATTACGTACTGACAAAGGTGAAACATCACTCATTTTATTAGATTTAGGTGCGGGTCAAAACCGCATGGGTGCATCAAGCTTGGCACAAGTTTATAAGCAGCTAGGTGATAAAACGCCAGATGTAGACAGCCCTGAATTATTAAAAGGTTTCTACAATGCGATGCAGGCGTTAGTGGCTGATGAAAAGCTACTTGCTTATCATGACCGTTCTGACGGTGGTTTATTTACGACCGTGACGGAAATGGCATTTGCGGGTCACACGGGTGTGACTGTGAACCTAGATAGCTTGGTAGGTAGCGACATTGAAGCACTTTATAACGAAGAGCTTGGTGGTGTGATTCAAGTACGCAACAGTGACTTGAGCGCAGTACACGGTGTACTTGCTGCACATGGTTTAACGGCTATCAGTCATGAAATCGGCGCATTAAATAGCGAAGACACTGTGGTATTTAACCGCGCAGGTAAAGCGGTACTGAGTAATACTCGTACTGAACTTCGTACTATTTGGGCCGAAACGACTTATCAAATGCAGGCACTTCGTGATAACCCAGAGTGTGCTAAGCAAGAATTTGATGCTAAATTTGACGCCAAAGACCCAGGTCTAAACGTGAAGTTAAGCTTCGATTTAAACGAAGATATTGCAGCGCCTTATATTGCAACTGGTGCAAAACCACAAATGGCTATCTTGCGTGAGCAAGGGGTTAACTCACATATCGAAATGGCCGCTGCGTTTAACCGCGCTGGATTTGCAGCTGTTGATGTTCACATGAGTGATATTTTAGAAGGCCGTTTAACACTTGAGCAGTTCAAAGGCTTAGTGGCATGTGGTGGTTTCTCTTACGGTGACGTACTAGGTGCCGGTGAAGGCTGGGCGAAGTCTATTTTGTTCAATGATATGGCGCGCGAGCAGTTCCAAACCTTCTTCCACCGTGAAGATACATTCAGCTTAGGCGTGTGTAATGGGTGTCAGATGCTGTCAACAGTGAAAGAGCTGATCCCAGGCACTGAGCACTGGCCACGTTTTGTTACGAACAAATCAGAGCGCTTTGAAGCGCGCTTTAGCTTAGTTGAAGTGCAGGAAAGCCCATCAGTGTTCTTTAAAGGCATGGCGGGTTCTCGCATGCCTATTGCTGTTTCTCATGGTGAAGGTCATGCTGAATTTTCAAACCAGGGTGCAGTAGATACAGCCATTAACTCTGGTACTGTGGTATTGAAATTTGTTGATAACTACGGTAAACCAACCACGCAATACCCTAATAACCCGAATGGATCTGTTGAAGGTATTACGGGTATAACTTCTACTGATGGTCGTGCAACTGTGATGATGCCTCACCCAGAGCGTGTATTCCGCGCAGTGGCAAACTCATGGCATCCTGATGAGTGGAAAGAAGACAGCCCGTGGATGCGTATGTTCCGCAATGCACGTAGGCATGTTGGCTAAGTTAACTTAGTACAATCTATCGTGTTAAAAAGGTCGCTTATGCGGCCTTTTTTTGTTTCTTTTACCTGCACAGTAAAGGTTTTTTCTGTTTGAATAATATGCTAATTTTCTTCTTGAATGTTGATTTTGAAAAGGAAAGTCTTATGAGCGCTAAGTTGTTGGGTATATTTTCCGTTATTATTACAAGTTGTATGTTGAGCGGCTGCGGTTCTAGTGAGGGGGAAAGCGGTTCAGTCACAGCGGTACAAACTGACAGTGCTTCAAGCTTGGGAGGGGAAGTTGCTTATCAGCGTTATGTGACACAAAATCATGTACCTTTGATTTCATTAACTGATGAAAATAGCGTAAATGATTTAGACACGTTGGCTGCGAGCATTGGAGAACGAAGGATTGTACAGTTGGGTGAAAGCACCCATGGCTCGAAACAAATGAGTCAAATAAAAACAAGAATAATAAAGTACTTACATAAAAATCATGATTTCAATGTTGTCGCCTTCGAAAGCTCGGCGTTTGCCTGTAATCAAGACGTGAATCAAAAGCGAGAGCTCGCAAGTCGGGACTTACTACAGGGGTGTCTATTTAGTCTCTGGCACTCACATGAAGTACTTGATTTGTTTGAGTATATTGTTAACACTCAATCAACCGATAGGCCTTTAAAAGTTGTGGGGTTTGATGTTCAATTATCAGGGTTATTAGATACGCCCAGTTATATGACTGAATACTTTGAAAGTGCGATTGATAAAGAAGGTGTGTTGACTACCTTAGATATAGAATCTTTATTTTTAGATATTGCACAAATATCACGGTTGAGTTATTCATGTGAAATACAAGGCAATAGTCAGTCATGTGACACTATTTTGTCAGTTTTACCTGATGCACAAGCTGCTATAGATAAGCTTCAAGCATTATTTACTGATTCTACTATGACATCAAAAACAGCGCGATTTTTAGCAACATCATTCTCCCGAATGTTGGGCTTAGAAGAGGTGCGAGTTGGTGGAACCATTGCTGAGGGAATGGCGAGCCGAGATCAGAGTATGGCTGACAACGTTATTCAGTTAGCTACCGAGCTCTATCCGAATGACAAGATAGCTATTTGGGCACATAATACACATATTGCTGAGTATTTTTCAGATCACCGAACGCAATATCCGTTAATGGGCATGCACCTGAATGAATACTTTGGTGATGACTTATTTTCAATAGGGCTATATATGAACCAAGGTGCCAGCGCTGGTAATAGCAGGGAATCGTTATCTGTAAGGCCTCATAATCCAAGCTCATTAGAGTCGCTGACGACTATTGTAAATCAAGATGTTTTATATTTACCCTTTAGTAAAATAAATCAGCCAGGCCTTGAGGATGATTGGTTACACCAGCCTTACGAAACTAAGTACTGGGGAACGACTAATGTTCAAGTTGAGCTCGCAAAAGTATATGACGGCATTATTATGGTTAAATCATCGACATTACCTGATTACTTATAGCTATATTTAGCGATGGTAATCGCTAAATACCATTGGCGTCATGAAAAAGTATAGGTAACTAATGAATGGCCCCTTGCCTGTATTATGCTTTCATATACAGGCAGACTTCAGTGGTTTAACATCAAAAGGCGTTATCTCTTTTACTCTAAACCACTTGTATCATAGTAAAGTTGCTTGAGCGTGCCGCAGTTGACGAATTTGTAGATTAATTCATTGGCTGGTGGCACCACTTTTGAGGTTCTGAATTTTTGTAAACACGCTCCCGTTAAGTCAACAAAAATCAAATGGTTAAAACTCGGTTTGTTTTGGATTTTGTGTACATAAATACGTTCAGTACCTTTAACCGTGATCATATCGTATTCTTGCCATTTTGAGGGTTCAGCCAATTCAGTGAGCTTACGAGAATAGAGCTGTTTACTAAATACAATGTCGCGGTCGCTGTATACTAAGCTGCCCCCTTGTTTGTAATGCCCTTCGTAAATATCGGCGGTTACCGTAATCTCTTCACCACGCATTAAGCGTTCAATATTGAATGGCTTTGGCTTGATAGTGATAAGGTTTGCATCTCTTACTAAATTTAAAAATGCCACATCTGGGTTATCTATTTGATAGACCACTTGCACATCGTGTGGGGTTGTATACGTTGGAAAGTTAGCTGCATAGATTCGAGAACCTCGGTTCATTAGCACCATCGCATGCTCTGCTTTGTAGGCAGGGTTTAACGGAGGGAGTTGTTTTTCTTTTTCGGCTGCATACACATTGCCCAATACAAGCATGCACAGTGTTAGTAATAAAGTTCTCATTGGTATCTCTATATGAAGTGGTCACTATAGTATAGCGTGATGTATGTTACCTCTGGAGATTTTTAAATAAAGAAAGCGTGCTAAGCAACGGTTGATCTATGCCTTGTTGATACTCATCCCATGATTGCGAGAGGTGTTTATCCGGATACAGTGCGTCTGATGAAACACTATTAAACGAATAATAGCGTTTTGATAAGCTATAACGACGGTGTGAGTGTGGTAAAGAAAGCCGATGGGTTTCGCTATAATGATTAGGATCGCCTCCGCTTGGTGTACCAATAATTTGGGCGTTCAATAGTGATTTAAATTGCGCAGCGTTACTCATTGCAGCTGAAAAGGTGACATGGTCGATAAGTACGGCAATCTTATTTTGCCAGTCGAATTGATCGAGGGGGAGTAGGCAAGATGACAAGGCTAATCCACTGTAAAAGTTACCACCACCGTTACCTCTGAAATCGATAATTAATGCGTTGGCATTACTTTTTTTAATGGTTTTTTGAATGGCATCACACTGTGTGATAACTGAGAGCGGTTCGGGGTAGTGATCGAAGTCAATATATACTGTATCGTAAGCGGGAAGAATTGCGAACCTAATACCATCGAGTTTGATGGGTTGCCATGTGAGTGCTGGGTTAGTGCGCTTGAATGGGCGAGTGATCTGCGCAAATTGATGCATAGAGACGGCTTTTACAGTGTGTGTGTTTGCCATGGTGTTTTGTTTAAAAGTAAATTTGGCCGTGTATTGCTCGCGACTAACACCACTCCCAAATAATAGTTTTGCAATGGTAATTTGAAAAGCAAAGCGAACCTTAAAGCTATATCTATTATCAACACCAGCAATATAGGGCTGGAGCTTTTTTTGCAGTTCAGAGATAGCAATAGAATTGATAGCGACTAATTCACTGCCAATAAGGTGCTGATAAGGCTTAGCTGTGGCAACAACGCGTAAATGCTCTCCAAAAAACTGAAACTTAAATGGATAATGACGGTGAGGGCCTGACATGAGGTTATAATTGCTATGTCCGTCTCCAAGGCTTGCTAATAAGTGAGATATTTGTACTTCTATTTCTGCTTCATTGAGATGAGGGACTTTACTAAGTAACTGGCTTACATGTTGGTCGAATGTTCTCTCGCTAATAGTGTGAAATGGGTTGATATGGTGCTGCTTAACACTTGCTTGAAGATTAAGAATATCTTTTTTCCATTGCGCTGCGCTCAGTGGTTGTGCAGCGGTAGCAGTACAGCACAACGAAAATAATATTAAGAGTAATTGTTTAAACATAATCATTCTCTTTCTAATGATTAATTAAATAGTGAGAGGGAGAAATACCAAAACGTTCCATGAAGGCGCGTCTGAAACTATCATAGCTTTTAAACCCCACTTGAGAGGCTATTAGCGAGAGGTTTGGATGTTCCAAGTTCATTAAATCTTTGGCGCGATCTAATCGCATCTTTTTAAAGTATTGACTAGGCGTTGTATTAAAGTATTTCTTAAAAAGCCTTGTTAATTGACGTTCACTTAATGCACATACTTCAGCCATTTCAGTGACTGTGCATGGGGACGAAATATTTTCAATGAGCCAATCTAACAAAGGGGAAAGTCGGATACTTTCATTGCTTTGTATCTCTAACAAATCAGAAAACTGGCTTTGGTGGCTACTTCTTTGCAGGTAAACCACTAATTCTTTAGCAACCTTAGCTGCAATAACGTTACCATGATCAGAACGGATCACTGCCAGTGCGAGATCAACACCGGATAACACGCCCGCAGAAGACCAAACACCTTGATCTTCTATATAAAGTGGGTCGGGTGAAACATCGCAATGACTGGCCCGTGATGCCAAATCATTACAGTGACGCCAATGTGTGGTGATATTCAGGGGTTTATCGCGATAAAGTTGGGCTAGGATAAATGACCCTGTACAGATACTCATCACTTTTTTAGCGCTATCTGCGAGGTTTCTCAGCTGTTTGGTTTGGGTATTATTTAGCGCTAAAGTGCGCATGCCAGCACCACCGCATATAATTAAATAATCGACGTCTAATACATCATCGAGCGTATATTCAACCAGAACTTTTTGCCCATGAGTACTTTTTACTTCACCTCTTCTCAAGCTGAATAACTGACTTGAGTAGTACTCACTAACAAAGCTATTGGTTTCCATGAATGCGTCGAGTGGGCCGAATAAATCAAGTGCCTGAAAGCCGTCCGCTACAAAGAAAAGTAATTTTTTAGTCATAATATCCTCCTTGAAATTGAGTATACAAGGAACTGAAATGTCGGTTATGGCATATTCACGACGAAAACCGACATTTTAGATGAAAATATATATGCTGCTAAATAAACACTGACCAACGTGTTTGCACCTGAGTACATTAGTGTGGAGGATTAAGCTCATTTTCTAATTGTTCATTCATGGCCTTGAGCCCTGAAACCTTCTCTTTCGCGAACTCTATTTTTTCTTGGCTGAGGCCTTCTCGTATTCCACGGGCTATAAGCATTTCTAAACGCACTATTTTTTGCTTAGAGGCGCTAATAAATGCCATTTTAAGTTCGCGCTCTTGGTGTGCATGAAATTGCTTATATGCCTGGTGATCATCTAGCTCACCAGAGTAAGAACGTGTATTTTTGGACTTAGTAATAGGTGGAATATAGGGCTGAGCTTGAATGGATGCTTTCACCTGATCCAGTGAACTGATTTGATTGACCACAGGAGGCTGATTTTGGTTAATTGTAGTGCGAATATCATCTTCTATGTGTGGTGTTTTTTTACGTACAGTCGAGCCATTATTATGCTCTATCAATGGCTGAGATTGAGGCGTAATGGCTATCAAAAAATAGCCAAATGCACAGAGTAAGAGTGTTATGAGGGTTAATTTTAGCAAGTTCATAGTGATAACTTATGTGTGTTCAGCCAAGCTTGTTTGTTTTGTCGGTAAGTTTGCTGTGCCAAATCTTCTATCAGTGCAAGGGTTGCTTGATATCTTACTGTTTCTGAGTCGATAGCGTGATAGTCAAACTTTATATGGTGAGTTTGCGCAACAAGCCACTTTCCGTCCGGACTTCTTATTGGGCCAGCTAACAAAGACTCTTTTAAGCTAAATACCACTTGGTGTGCCCATTGGCTGTTTTGTTTTCGAGTGACTTTACCTTGGGTATCTGCAAATATGCTCTTTAATGCGTATTGTTTTAGTGCGTTTTTGATACTGGTTGCTTGTGCTAGTTGTTTAAAGGTTGTGGCAGCTTGTGAAGTTGAAAACAGAACGCCGCTAGCAGTTACACGACTTTTGTGCTTAAAGTCGGCTTTATTTTTTACATAAAATGCGGTGATGTCAGAGTGAGTGATTTTTCGCTTAAGTGCTTCTACATAAGGGCTTCGTTCACCATGCATATGCGATTGCACGCCAAAATAATTTAGCATAGGAGAGCGCAGTAGTTCCCCTGAAGCTATCAGGTTAAGATGTTTTAATGCGATACCTGAGTGGGTTAGATGGGTCGCTAAAGATGTCACAAGGTGATGATACTGCCTAATATCACCAATTAACTTTTTAAATAACGCATAGTCTCCTTGGTGGAGCTTATAGCGGTTTTGCATTGACTGCTCTAACATTAGCTCGGCAAGGGTAAATGGCATGCCAGTTAAAGGCGCCAAGTTAATGCTTTCTAATTGTGTTAATTGCATGGGCGAATACTGGTTATCATTGGGGTAGGGGGGTAAAGCCGCAAGCAATGCGGTTTTGGTATAGAGTGACCAATCAATTTTTGGGGCTGAAGGTAAGTGAATATCACTAAAGTGATTTTTTAATAATGACAACACGTAACGACGAGTATGAAATACTGTTGCATAGCCAACATCTGCTTGACGAATAAGCAACTGCGGTTGATGTTTATGCGCTTGGGCCAGTAAATACTGATTTTCATTGAGTCTGGCTTGCGTACTGTGGCGTGTAAAATCACTTTGGTGTTGTGAAAATACGGTATGCATGAGTGCAACTTCAGACTCACTGAACGATGTGATGTTTGCCATCGTTGGCAAGCTAACAAGGCTTGCCAATAAAATGAATATCCCCCGCATTAGCGACTAACCATTGCGTGATTAAGCAGGTGAACAACCATGGCAATTGCATGGGGGATCACTTGTTTGGCGGTTGTTAGGCGATCGTAATGATCTTGTGAATTGAGGACTATTCCGCCTTGGGCATAAGAAAAAGCACCGCCTTGCGTTAATAAAGGTCTAATGTCTTGGCTATTTTTGGCGATAGGTGTAAAAGTTGCCATTGCTGAACGCACAAGTTGCAGGTTATTTAAATCTTCTTGATCATAGTAGTCTTTAACCCAAGACTCCCAACTTGAATGGTTTAAAGCTGAAGTAGTCCATGTATGATGAGGTTGCAACAAGTCGGTGGTGTGAAAAACAAAGCCAAGTAATTGGGGTTGACCACTTTGTAAAAAGCTCTGATACCAATATTGCCCTAAATTATCGATAGGTTGAAAAGGCATCTCTTCAAAATCATCATACATGCTGTAGTTTGAATGGCTATCAACTCGGTAATTGGCTTCGGTCACTCCATAGGTATTGTATTGGGTGTCATCAGCCCTAAACCAACCGGTTTCGCCACCAGCGCCATCATCTAAGTAATCCCCTTTTAGCCATGTCGCAGCTAAGCTGTCGACATTTCCCCAAACGGTTAGTTTTTCATAGTTATAACCGCCAAAATCATTGCCGTGGCTATCAGCACCTTGTGTGTGGTTTTGGAAATGCCAATAACTGGTATATTTAACGATACTTTGGGCTGCGCCCCAAAGAGGTGCTTGTACGCAATCTCCGGTTATTGCCCCGCAAAAAAATGTATCTTCAAAGTCATCAACATCATAGGCTGCTTGGCCTAACAAATTAGCTAATGCGTTTATGGTTAAGTTGTTGGCATTGGCATATTGTTTAAGTTTATTGTACTGCGTTGTCGTTGGATTTTGTGCCATATAATTGACTGCATCAATAACAATCCGTTTGTGAGTTTCTTGACTAAACGCATAGGCATTTGAACCCATGAGTGCAAGTGAGCATAGTGCGAGTATTTTTTTCATATTGTCCTCGTAAAGTAATAACTCTATTTTGATAGGTTATTAAACGGAACTAATATGAACCTTTCATTAATATAATGTTAATTTTTGGGTGTGTGTCCTTCTGTTAAAAGTTGTTATTGTTGATGTTGTTTTGCTCAGGTATGATCAAATATGAACTATAAGCACATTATTAGTGTATCCAAGGACTATGAAAAAAATAATAATATTGTTTTCTCTCTTGTTGTGTTGTTCGTTTAGCGCTTACACAAGTGAGGATGAATACGAAGACGATGGATTTTTATGGCAGCTGAGCCTCGGCGGCTTTTGGGTTGATTTAGCACTACCTGAATTAGAAGGAGCAAAATCTGATTTTGATGATATTTCACTCCTCATAGATGCCAAAATTCAATATAAACGTTTTTATTTGAATACGCATTCAGGGGACTTTTTTGGTGGTTCGGATTTCGGGTATCAACTGGTTCTTGAAGACGACTGGGGGGTTGATGCGATATACGGTAATTATCAGCTGCCCTTTTCTGAAGAAGGTTACTATGGTGATGAAGGGTATGTTGCTGAACTCAGTGGAATAAAAAAGCGTAAGCAAGATAAATCTATTGGCTTATCTTATTATAGAACACTAGGTGAATATCAAGCAGTTGCAGAGCTAGTGTATGACACATTTGGTGATTCAAATGGTTGGGTATTGCACTTTGAAGCAACGCGAAACTTTGAATTACGTAATTGGGACTTATGGCTTAATTTTGGGGCCAACTATTATTCCGCTAACTTTATTGATTACTTTTATGGTGTTGATGCTGATGAAGCCACCTCAAGGCGCCCAATCTACGAGTTAGATGATTCAATGTCGGTGTTCACCCAAGTGCAAGCCAATTACCCCATCGCTGAAGATTGGGTATTTAGTGCTGGTGCATCCATTCTCATTGGCGCAAGTAATACTAAAAAAAGCCCGCTTGTTAACTCTCGGCACGCACGTGCAGTTTTTGCGGGAGTGAAATATGTATTCTAAAGTAGTCTCAATTAATGCCTTAATGTTTATTGCAGGGATGTTTAGCCATCAGGTTGCTGTGGCTAATGGCGAAGGAGTAGTAGAGATTTTACATGCAGCACCAAGTAAATGCGTTGCCTTAAATGAAGGGCGTACGTGCTACGCAGATGTTAAGTTCTCTATTAACACGCCAGCGCTAGGCGATTACTGTATTAGAGAAAGTGTGTCTAAAAAAATTCTTCAGTGTTGGGCCAGTTCACAAGCTTTTGAATTTGTTTTGGGGTTTGGATCTGCAGAAAGTGTGAGTTATGAGCTTATTTCCAAGTCACAACGTGATGTACTCGCTGTGACAACCATTGAAGTAAACTGGGTACATAAAATCCAAACGAAGAAGCGTCGTTGGCGCTTGTTTTAGCCCAATATCACAGCGAGTCAATGTTATTAAGGTAATATTGAGCTCGCTGTAATGTTTGCTGTTTTGTCACATCATCTTGTTTGTCCCAATTACGATATACCATGCCGATCCTCGGATTTTTTGCAAAGCGTGTTCTATGCTCAATCATAAAGTTCCAATATAAACTGTTGAGTGGGCATGCATCTTCTGTCGTTTTTTGTTTCACGTTGTAATGGCAACCACTGCAGTAGTCACTCATTTTATTGATGTAATTACCGCTTGCAGCATAAGGTTTTGTGGCGACTATCCCATTATCAGCAAATTGTGTCATGCCTCGGGTGTTGGGCATTTCGACCCACTCAATGGCATCAATATAAATACCAAGGTACCAGTTATCTACCTGATCCGGGTCTATGCCGGTGAGCAAACAAAAGTTACCCGTTACCATTAAACGTTGAATGTGATGTGCATAAGCCCAGTCCAAACTTTGTTTGATGGCCTGCTGCATGCAGCGCATTTTTGTTTGCCCATCCCAGAATTGTTTTGGAAGATCACGTGTTGCAGTCAGGGTGTTGTAAGTTACGTAGTCTGGCATATTTACCCAATAAACCGCCCTGACATACTCTCTCCACCCTAGAATTTGCCTGACAAACCCTTCAATTTGTGAAATGGAAATGGTGTCTTGATTGGCGTTATATGCATTTATGGCGGCGTCGATAACTTGTTTCGGCGAGAGTATTTTACTGTTTAGAGCAAAAGATAATCGGCTATGGTAAAGGCTCCATTTATGTGGACTGTTGGCGGTCATAGCGTCTTGGAATTTACCAAACTGCGGCAACAAGTATTTACAAAAATAAGTGAGTAATTGCTGCGCTTCGGCCCGATTGGTTGGCCAAATAAATGGTTGTGATAGTTCACCAATTGTCTTTATTTTATGCCGCTGGATACGGGCAATAATGTCGCTCATATCATAACTAAATAGCAGAGGCTCTGGAATGTGGGGTATATCTGCTTTTTTTAACTTAGCTCGGTTATCTGAATCAAAATTCCACTGCCCACCCGTGGGGGCGTCACTCTCCATCAAAATACCAAAGCGTTTGCGCATTTTTCGGTAAAAGTGCTCCATGGTGACATGTTTATCTTTTGTGAAGTAAGTTGATATCTCATTAAATGGCAAAAAGAAGTGGCTGCTCTGTACACAGTGCACACTGGTATTTTCAAGAACCATGTTTGATAATTGTTGAGCGAGGCGATATTCGTCAGGCTGCTGATACTCAAACTGTGCGCAGCCGTATTCAGTACATAACCGTTGTATTAATGCCGGTAAATCCTTGTCATGCGCCGTGTCATCAAGGGTTAAATAGCTTACTTGATATTGAGCTTGTTGCAATGCATTGGCAAAGCGTGCCATCGCGGCAAAAAAGCCGCATACTTTTTGAATATGATGTGTGGTGTAATTGGTTTCTTGGTGCAATTCTGCGATGACGTAAATCACATTTTGCGTTTTGTCTTGGAACCAAGCGTGTCCCACATCAAGCTGATCGCCTAATATTAGGCGAAGTGTGGGACTACTTTGCATTCGATAATCTCCCAGGTTGATCATTCGGCCATCCGGTCATGTCCGTGTGATCGACCAAATCAATAGGCACACTGGCTGTGTTTTTAGGGCGCCATAGTTGTGTATATGTACCCTCAGGGTCATAAAGTTGTGTTTGTTTTTGTATATTGAAATGGCGACCTCCTCTGCTGTCGGCACCAACTCCCGCGATATATTGCCAATTTCCCCAATTGCTGGGTGCATCATAGTCAATAAGTCGTTGCTCAAAGTAAGCGGCCCCATAACGCCAATCTACTTTCAACTCGTTAACAAGGTAGCTGGCGATAATTTGGCGTCCTCGATTAGAGACCCACCCAGTCTCATTGAGTTCGTTCATGAGGGCATTCACTAAAGGCTCTGGTGTATTAGCATTACACCATGCACTAAACAAATGCGCATAAAAACTGGTAAGAGGCTTGGTCTGTGTGATCCCCGTAAATTTAAATAACGCGCCTTGATGCAATTGGCTATACCAATGAAAGTACTCACGCCACAGTAGTTCAAAATAAATCCAGTAGGTTGACTCATTACTGCCGTATTGACTTTCATACTCATTAAGTGCTCTTAAAACTTGCTGAGGACTCAAAGCGCCATGAGCAAGGTACGGGGAAAAAGAAGTTGAGAAATGACTGCCATGCAGTGCGTTTCGAGTCTGTTTGTAGTGCGAGGCAGCGTGTGACCTAAAATACGCTGCCAAATGTTTTTGCGCATTGTCTTCACCACCATAATAGCCATTATTTTGGCTATTAATAAGATGCTGTGGCAGTTTAAACTGCATCATATGAGGTGGAGGCGGAAGATGATAACATGGTTGTTGGGATGCAATTAAAGCGCGATCACATTGTTCATCGCGTTCTATCCTTTTTCTAAAGGACGAAAATGATTTTGGCAATTCAGTAAGGTCAAAAGGCAATTGCGTTCGATAGTACATTTGGCTGTTGTTTGCTGTTTGAAAGTTTACGTCCGAAAATGTATTTTTGAGCCATTGCCATAAACGGCTTTCGTTATATGCCACGGGTATTGATGAACCAACATGCGTTATTTCATAGCGGTGAATGTAATCTGATACCACTACTCTTGGATCACCATATTCAATGTTTAATGTTTGGCCAAATTGCGCTAAAGCGTTTTGCAGCCCCTGTAATGTGCTCTTTAGGTACCCTCTTTGTGCCTGACTAGATGTCGTTTGGCTAAAATGTTTATCAAATCGAGTTTGGGGTGGGACGCAGTATAAACATATCAAGGTATCGACACTTGCGGATAATAAATATAAGGCGTCATTGTCTTGCACACGGCAGTCTTGGGTAAAAAGGTAGAGACCTATTCGTTTCATAGTTACTTGTTCGTTAAACTAATTATACTAGGTATACGAACAAAAAAAAAAAAAGCCCAATTGGGCTTTTTAAATCATAGTAATTTATTTTTTACTGACATTGTTCAACCAAACCACGTAAATGCTCACCAATATCTTGACTCTGGCTTTGCCCATCCTGTAAAAGGTGACTTACCTTATCTTGTAACTCGCTTAAATCATATTCGCCGAGTAAAGTGCGTAAGTAATTTACCGTGTCAGCACCTTGCTGTAGAAGTTTGGGAATATTTTCCAGTGAAATCTCTTGATTGGATAAGCCTCCAATTGTTTCGGCCAACTTAGAGAGGTCGGCACTATCTTGTAATGCACCTTCCACTTCAATCAAGGCACCCATCGGGTCTCCATCAAGTTGTTTTGCTACACAGGCAGCAACACTGCCTTTTTCAGCCGTGGCTGAAACAGCAGCTAAACCTTGTTCCCTAATCGCTTCAACCGCCTCTTTTAATTCACTATTTTGTGATAAATACTGTTCTTCAATTTGCTTTTTTGATGACTCAAATACATCACAGCCTGTTATCTGAAGCAGTAAAATACTCGATAAAAATAACGACTTTTTCATAACAATTCTCTTTGCGTAAACTGCGGTTGAGTTTACTGTGATTGTCTTAAAAAGTCATCGTAAGGTCGAAAGCTGCTGTTGTTTTTGCTGCCTAAAGTTTTGTAAGTTAACAACGTTACTCGTTTGAAAAACAACACTTTTAATTATGTTGGCAAACATGTGTAGTGCCTTTCGCCAAGCGTTTCGTAAGGCCAATGTAAACTGGCGCCCCAAGTGCAATTGTAGGGTTTCTAGCATGGTATGGCACAGTACAGCTATATCTTGTTCACTGAGTTTGAGTGCATCGAAATGTAGTTTATGTTGAGTTATCAAATCTACTAATGCGCTTTGTTGGGGGAGTAATGCAATACCCTCACTTAAAAAAGTTTGAATACTATGTTCAACAGTGAGTAGATGCTTTGGCGAACTAGGCATCGCAAACTCCAGCTCATATCGCTTCAATTGAGTATGCAAGCTAACACAAAAGCAGTGAAAATTTGGCTTTAGTGTCGCGAAAGATTGCGTTAGCAGTTGGTACTGATAAGGAGAAATACTCATAATCGCCTCTTGTCGATTAAGAGCGCGTCCGTTTGCTCGGATGGAAAAAATTGTCAGGAAATTTCAAACGTCAGTTTGAAAAATCAGACATAACCAAACTTGATAGCCGTGGTACTGCACAATCCAAATACTACCTTGAGCCCAAACAGTGTGACTGTTTCTTAAACTCATAAGAGAAGTATAGGTGTGAATAGGTAGGTTGTGAATGAAAAAGTGACTGTTGGCCGCAATATGTAGATAACAGTGATGATAAACAAGGGATTATCATCACTATTATATTTTATTTAGTGGTAATATTTACTTAGTTAATTGGTGAAAGTAGCTTTGGGTCAGTGACTAACTGACGAACACCATGTGCGTGATCTTCTTCAAACTCATTGTTTTCGCACCATGTTGCTAAGCTATTAATATCGATTTTTGCACAAGCTGGGCGAACGCTCCAAGTAACCTGAAGTGGTGAGCACTGTTGCTCTGTATAGCTAGGACCTGTTGTTGACCCTAGGAACTCTACAGGTTTACCCGTTGTATTTGGAATATGTTTTGCTTGGTGATAACCGTTAACCATATTGCTATCGTAATCAAGGTCATTGAAATCAAATGCATTTTCATCATTAACGACCATGAATACTTGTGTTTCTACACGTAATTGTGGGTTAGCACATTTATCACTTAGACATGAACCAAGGCCTTTGCCTGGTGTTACGTCACACGAACTGTGAACCCAATGTACTTCAATTGTATCGCCAGGCTTCACATTTTTACATACTTTGCCCTTAGGTGCTTTAAGCTCAGCAGCTGTTAATGTGCTTGTTGCGTTACATTGGTAACCACCGTATTTGCTGTCACCCGCAAAAACTGAAAAGTCTTTTGCCTTGTGTTCTGCATTCTTATGAAAGTGGATATTACATAGGTTAATGTGTTCGCTGGCCGGAGCCTTTGAAAAAACACGTTTGTTTTCACCAAGTAAATTATCGATATCGCGCGGAGTTTGCGGGCCATAGCCCTCACAGCTTGCAGCAAAAGCTTGACCAGCGACTGCAAATGATAGCGCTGTCAAAAAGGTCATTGTTGTTTTTTTCATAATACTTTCTCTGTAATGTAAAAATTGAGACATTATATCTGAGCTTGTGGCGCTTTGTAATGTCTCAAGATAATAAATTACCTTTTTCAGGTCCGGTGGCCAAATGATTAAACGAATTAATCATAGATGGGAGGTTGCTTATTAATGGAACACTCCTTATAATACTGCGCATATTTTGCAGTGTTTGCTGCACATTGGCGCGGGATGGAGCAGCCTGGTAGCTCGTCGGGCTCATAACCCGAAGGTCGTCGGTTCAAATCCGGCTCCCGCAACCAAAATCTAAAAAATAGTACTATTTTTTAGATTTAGCGCGCATTCTATGTAATGCGCGTTTTGCGTTTAAGCTTCTGCTTAATTTGGCTGTAAAGCCCGCAACCAAGTTAGGCCTTTGGCCACACAGCTTTGTTTTAGGTGTGACGCCCCGCTTGGTTCGGGGCGTTGTTGTATCTGAAGCTCAGCTTTAAAGGAACTTTGGTACAATACATTAGTATAATTGGGGCTTAAGCCCTTTTTTTGTTTGTATGGAGGAAAATTGTGACAAAACTCGAACAAGATTTGACTGAAATGTTAGAGCCAGCTGTAGAAGCACTTGGCTTCGAATTACTAGGTCTAGAGTTTGTACAAGCCGGTCGTCATTCTACATTACGTGTATACATTGAAAATGAAAGTGGTGTTACCGTAGACAATTGTGCTGACGCAAGCAGACAAGTAAGTGCAATTCTTGACGTCGAAGACCCGATTACAAACGAATATGATTTGGAAGTGTCTTCTCCTGGCGTTGATAGACCACTATTTAAGCTGGCTCACTACGAGAAGGCACAAGGTGAAGAAGTACGTGTACGTACTAAACTTCCACAAGATGGACGACGCAACTTTAAAGGCGATTTAATCGCAGTTAGCGCCGATATGATCACGTTAAAGATCGATGGTAACGAACATTTCATTATGCTCAGTAACATCGAGCGTGCAAACATCATCGCAAAATTTTAAATATTGAGTGCGAAGGACAAGGGCAAGCGAGGCATTACTTATGGCAAAAGAGATATTATTGGTGGCAGAAGCCGTTTCCAATGAGAAGGCAGTCCCAAAAGAAAAGATTTTTGAAGCGTTAGAGTTTGCTCTAGCGACTGCAACTAAGAAAAAACACGATGGTGATATTGAAGTACGTGTATCAATCGATCGCAAAACAGGTGAGTACGATACTTTCCGCCGTTGGATGGCTGTTGATCCTCAAGAAGATGGTTCACTAGAAAACCCGTATTCAGAAATCACCCTTGAAGCGGCACAGGTAGAAGAGCCTGAAACGCAACTTGGTGAATATGTTGAAGAGCAAATTGAGTCAATTAAGTTTGACCGTATTACAACGCAAATGGCAAAACAGGTTATCGTACAGAAAGTACGTGAAGCTGAACGAGCGCTCGTTGTTGAAGCATATAAAGATCAACAAGGTGAGCTGGTAACGGGTGTTGTTAAAAAAGCAACCCGAGATGCGATTGTTATTGATTTGGGCAACAATGCTGAAGCGGTTATTTACCGTGATGACATGTTACCACGCGAAAGCTTCCGCCCTGGTGACCGTGTACGTGGTTTACTTTATGAAGTAAAACCTGAAGCACGTGGTGCACAATTATTTGTGACGCGTTCAAAGCCAGAAATGCTGATGGAACTATTCCGCATTGAGGTGCCAGAAATTGGCGAAGAAATGATTGAAATTCGCGGCGCCGCTCGAGATCCGGGTTCTCGTGCAAAGATCGCAGTTAAATCAAATGACAAGCGCATTGATCCTGTTGGTGCATGTGTTGGTATGCGTGGTGCACGGGTACAAGCGGTTTCTACTGAGCTTGGTGGTGAGCGTGTTGATATCGTACTATACGATGATAACCCTGCACAGTTTGTTATTAACGCGATGGCGCCAGCTGAAGTCGCTTCTATCGTAATGGATGAAGATTCGCGTTCAATGGATATCGCTGTGGAATCAGATAACCTTGCACAAGCGATTGGCCGTAATGGTCAAAACATTCGTTTAGCTAGCCAGTTGACTGGTTGGGAATTAAACGTGATGACTGTTGAAGACATGGATGCTAAAAACTCAGAAGAGTCAGACAAGCTAGTTAACTTGTTTACACAGAACCTAGACATTGATGATGACTTCGCTGGTTTATTAATTAATGAAGGTTTCTCTACGCTTGAAGAAGTTGCGTATGTTCCTGTTGCTGAGTTCTTAGAAATTGACGGTCTTGATGAAGACACCGTTGAAGAGTTACGTAATCGAGCAAAAGATGCGTTAACAACGAAAGCACTTAAAACAGAAGAAAGCCTTGAAGGTGCAGAGCCTGCAGAAGATCTGCTAGCACTAGAAGGGTTAGAGCGTCATTTGGCATTTGTTATGGCAAGCAAAGGTGTTGTGACACTTGAAGACTTAGCTGAACAGGGAATTGACGAGCTAGTAGAAATTACAGAGTTATCAGAGCAAGATGCTGGGCAGTTAATCATGGCTGCACGTAACATTTGTTGGTTTGGTGAAGACGAATAATTTATTAACGGAGTAACACACACTATGGCAGAAGTAAGCATTGAAAAACTAGCCGAGACTATTGATACAACTGTTGATAAATTGCTGCAGCAATTAAACGATGCAGGGATCACCAAAGGCGAGACTGATAGTGTTACTGAATCTGAAAAGGCTCAGTTACTTGACTACCTAAGTAAGCAACACGGTGGTAAAGGTGCTGAAGGCCCTGAACGTATGACTTTACAACGTAAAAGTAAAAGCACATTAAATGTGAAAGGCTCTACGGGTAAAGACAAGGCCGTTCAGGTTGAAGTACGTAAAAAACGTACTTACGTGAAAAAGAGCACTATTGATCAAGAGAAAGAGCAAGAACGTCTAGCCGCTGAAGAAGCTAGCCGTAAAGAGGCTGAATTAAAAGCACAGCAAGCAGCTGAGCAAAAGGCCAAAGAAGATGCTGAGCGTAAAGCAAAAGAAGACGCTGAGCGTAAAGTTAAAGAAGAGGCAAAACGCAAAGCTGAAGCTGAGCGAAAGGCCAATCAACCGCAGGACAAGAAAGTGGATAGTGCGAAAGTTGAAAAAGACCGCCTAGAAGCGGAGCGTCTGCAAAAAGAAGCAGAAGAGGCAGCATTGATAAAAGCTGAAGAAGAAGCGAAGCGTCAAGCAGAAGTGGCGCGTAAACTAGCTGAAGAAAATGAAGCTCGTTGGAAAAAAGAAGAAGAGGAACGCCGTCGTCGCGAAGAAACGGCTGACCATCACCTGACTACATCAACTTATGCACGTGAAGCAGAAGATGAGTCAGATGCACGCGAAGAGAAAAGTGCGCGTCGCAAGAAAAAGAAAAAAGCACCTGCAAGAGCTGAAGCGCCTTCAAGAGGCCGTAAAGGTAAACTAAAAGCGCCTTCATCTTTACAGCACGGCTTCCAAAAGCCAGTTGCAGATGTAAAACAAGAAGTACGTATCAGTGAAACAATTGCTGTTGCCGAATTAGCTTCTCGTATGGCTGTAAAAGGCACTGAAGTCGTTAAAACGATGATGAAAATGGGTGACATGGTTACAATTAACCAAGTTATCGACCAAGAAACAGCACAACTAGTTGCTGAAGAAATGGGTCACAAAGTAGTTCTAGTAAAAGAAAATGAACTAGAAGTACAAGTACTGAATGACCGTAGTGAAATTGAATCAACTGAATCACGTGCGCCAGTAGTAACGGTAATGGGTCACGTTGACCACGGTAAAACGTCAACGCTTGATTACATTCGAAGCGCAAAAGTAGCGTCTGGCGAAGCGGGTGGTATTACACAGCACATTGGTGCATATCACGTTGAAACGGAAGGCGGCATGATCACCTTCTTAGATACTCCAGGACACGCAGCGTTTACGTCAATGCGTGCACGGGGTGCAAAAGCAACTGATATCGTTATCCTAGTTGTTGCCGCAGATGATGGTGTAATGCCGCAAACAAAAGAAGCTGTACAACACGCTAAAGCAGCGGGTGTACCTTTGATTGTTGCTGTGAACAAAATGGATAAAGAAGGCGCTGATCCAGATCGCGTTAAGAACGAACTAGCACAACTAGACGTTATCCCAGAAGAGTGGGGCGGCGATACGCAATTTGCACACATCTCTGCAAAAGCCGGTACTGGTGTTGATGAGCTTTTAGAAGCGGTTCTAATGCAATCTGAGCTATTAGAACTTACTGCACCAACACAAGGTATGGGTGCAGGTGTTGTCATTGAATCACGTCTTGATAAAGGCCGTGGCCCAGTTGCAACCGTACTTGTTCAGTCAGGTCAGCTGAAGCAAGGCGATATCGTGCTTTGTGGTCTTGAGTATGGCCGTGTTCGTGCAATGCGTGACGAAAATGGTAAAGAAATCAAGACTGCTGGTCCATCTATTCCAGTAGAAGTACTAGGTCTGTCTGGTGTACCTGCTGCAGGTGATGAAGCGACTGTTGTTAAAGACGAGCGTAAAGCGCGTGAAGTTGCATTGTACCGTCAAGGTAAATTCCGTGATGTTAAACTAGCGCGTCAGCAAAAAGCGAAGCTAGAGAACATGTTCAGTAACATGACAGAAGGCAATGTGTCTGAAGTTAATGTTGTATTGAAAGCGGACGTTCAAGGTTCAATTCAAGCAATTGCAGATTCACTTGTTAAACTCTCTACAGATGAAGTTAAAGTGAAAATTGTGGGTAGTGGCGTAGGTGGTATCACAGAAACTGATGCAACACTTGCCGCGGCTTCAAATGCAATCATTGTTGGCTTTAACGTACGTGCTGATGCATCAGCGCGAAAAGTGGTTGATTCTGAGAACCTTGATTTACGTTACTACAGCGTTATCTACAGCTTGATTGAAGAAGTTAAGCAAGCGATGTCTGGTATGCTAGCTCCTGAATTTAAGCAAGAGATCATTGGTCTTGCTGAAGTTCGTGATGTGTTCAAGTCTCCTAAAATCGGCGCAATTGCGGGTTGTATGGTTACAGAAGGCATCGTTAAGCGTAGCGCGCCAATCCGTGTACTTCGTGATAACGTGGTTATCTACGAAGGTGAACTTGAGTCACTTCGTCGCTTTAAAGACGACGTACAAGAAGTGCGTAATGGCATGGAATGTGGTATCGGTGTTAAGAACTACAACGATGTTAAAGTTGGCGACCAAATCGAAGTATTCGAGACGGTTGAAGTTCAACGTACATTGTAAACCATTGCTATAATAATGGTTGAAATGGGGGCACTAGCCCCCATTTGTTCGTTTAAAACTAATTAAACTTATTATTATTTTTCAATAAGTTAAAATTTATAAGTGGTGAAGATGAGAGAATTTTCTCGCACAGATAGAGTTGGCCAGCAAATCCAAAAAGAGATTGCTGTGATATTACAACGCGAAATTAAAGACCCACGCTTAGGCATGGTGACGGTTTCCGCAGTTGAAGTATCAAGAGATCTATCTTACGCAAAAATCTTTATTACGGTATTGAATACCAGTGATGAAGATAAGACTAAGCAGAGTGTTGCCATCTTAAATGATGCAACGGGCTATATTCGTTCTATTTTAGGTAAGCGTATTCGTGCGCGTATTATGCCGGAACTACGTTTTGTGGTAGATAACTCGTTACTTGAAGGTATGCGCATTTCAAATCTTGTTGATTCGGTTATTCGTGATGATAACGAAAAGCGTGGACCAGAGTCATCGGAGGATGAGCAAGAGTAATGGCAAGACGTTCAAAAGGTCGTCCGGTTGATGGCATCGTGCTTTTGCATAAACCTGAAGGGATCTCGTCCAATAAAGCGTTGCAACAAGCGAAGGGTATTTACTTTGCGCAAAAAGCAGGCCACACCGGTGCATTAGATCCACTGGCAACAGGCATGCTACCAATTTGTTTTGGTGAAGCGACCAAGTTTACTCAGTTTTTATTAGATACTGATAAAACTTATGTTGTGCGTGCCAAGTTAGGCGAACGTACAACCACGTCTGATTCTGACGGTGAAGTGGTTGAAACACGCCCTGTGGATATTACGCTTGATGGTTTACAAAAAGAAATTACAGGTTTTTTGGGTGAAACTGATCAGTATCCTTCAATGTACTCAGCATTAAAATATCAAGGTCAGCCTTTATATAAATATGCAAGAGAGGGCATTGAAGTTCCGCGAAAATGTCGAAAAATAAATGTATATAGCCTAACGCTTGATGAATACGATGCTGAGAATGAAGAAATTCAGATGACAGCTCATGTGTCTAAAGGCACATATATTCGCACCATCGTGGATGATTTAGGTGAAAAACTAGGGTGTGGTGCGCATGTCATTATGTTGCATCGTTCAAAAGTGGGTCACTATCCAAGTGAGCAAATGGTCACGATTGAACAACTAGAAGAAAAGCTACAGCAAGCAAAAGCAGAAGGGGTTGAACCTTCAACATACCTAGATGAATTACTGTTGCCGATGGACACTGCTTTGGTTGATTTACCCGTGGTTGAGATCACGGCGGAGCAGGGTGTTGCATTCAGCTATGGTCAGGTTGTGGTATGTGGCACGGTACCCGAGGGTATTATTAAAGTGGTTGCAGATGGGCAGTTTATCGGCATTGGTGAACGTAACCCAGATGGTCATTTAAAAGCCAAACGCGCACTGGCAACTAACCAATAGTTTTTTCTAGTCTCACGCGGCGAATATTGCTATACTGCGCGCCGCTTACTCGCTTTTGCTGAATTAGTGATCGGCTTAAGCACAATTTAAATTAATTTTGGAGTTATTATGTCACTAAGTACTCAAGAAAAAGTAGAAATCGTTGCTAAATTTGCACGTGTTGAAGGCGACACTGGTTCACCTGAAGTACAAGTAGCACTTCTTACTTTCGACATCAACAAGCTACAAGGTCACTTTGCTGATCATAAGCATGATTTCCACTCACGTCGTGGTCTTCTTCGCAAAGTTAGCCAACGTCGTAAATTACTTGATTACCTTAAAGGTAAAAACGTTGAGCGTTACTCAGCGCTAATCAAAGAGCTTGGCCTACGTCGCTAATTTTTTGATTGATTGTTGGCTTTTTTAGCTAACATTAAAAAAGGGGCTTGAAAGCCCCTTTTTTTGTGGGTGTTCTCCACGTATACTAACACCCGCTTAGCATTGGGCTAAGTCAGCGCCAGCGCTTTTGCCAATTGTAGTGCTTAAATAGATTGCTTAGTCTATTTAAGACTGTAATTGGTACTAGTTGGCGTCTATATTTTGTTTTATTTAAGGAAATATTTGTGCAAGCAATTATTAAAGAATTTCAATTAGGCCAACACACGGTCACAATCGAAACTGGCGCTATTGCCCGCCAAGCAGATGGTGCAGTACTAGCAAGCATCGGGGATACTTCAGTACTTGTTACTGTTGTAGGTAAGCGTGACGCACAACCGGGTCAAGACTTCTTCCCACTAACAGTTAACTACCAAGAGCGTATGTATGCTGCGGGTCGTATCCCAGGTGGTTTCTTGAAGCGTGAAGGTCGTCCAAATGATGGCGAGACATTGATCGCGCGTCTTATTGACCGTCCAATTCGCCCTCTTTTCCCGAATGGCTTCGTAAACGAAGTACAGGTTATTGCAACGGTTGTTTCTGTTAACCCTGAGATCCAACCTGATATGGTTGCGATGATTGGTACTTCAGCAGCTCTTGCTATTTCAGGCATTCCATTCAGTGGCCCAATTGGTGCTGCACGTGTTGGTTATATCGATGACCAGTATGTACTAAACCCAACTTTAAAAGAGCTTGAAGAAAGTAAGCTTGACCTTGTTGTTGCAGGTACTGAAAACGCGGTACTTATGGTTGAGTCTGAAGCAGACGTATTACCAGAAGACGTAATGCTTGGTGCCGTTGTGTATGGTCATGAGCAATCTCAGGCGATCATTACTGCAATCAATGAATTTAAAGCTGAAGCAGGTAAGCCTACTTGGGACTGGACTGCACCAGAGAAAAACGTTGCAGCGTCAGACAAGGTTGCAGCACTCGCAGCTGATAAAGTAGGCGCAGCTTACTTGATCACAGATAAAGTAGAGCGTAAAACAGCGCTAACTGCGGCAAAAGAAGGTGTGATTGAAGCACTTACTGCTGAGCTAGCTGAAGGCGAAACGTTAGATACGCAAGAAATTGGTAAATTATTTGGTGCATTAGAGAAGAACATCGTACGTAGCCGTATCATTGCTGGTGAGAAGCGTATTGATGGTCGTGAACCAGATATGGTTCGTGCACTTGACGTAATGACAGGTGTGTTACCACGTACTCACGGCTCTGCTATTTTCACCCGCGGTGAAACTCAGGCGCTAGTTACTGCTACTTTAGGTACGGAACGTGATTCACAGTTAATCGACGATTTAACTGGTACACATAAAAACCACTTTATGCTTAACTATAACTTTCCTCCATTCTGTGTAGGTGAAACGGGTTTTGTTGGTTCGCCTAAGCGTCGTGAAATCGGTCACGGTAACCTTGCAAAGCGTGGTATTCAAGCTGTAATGCCAACATTGACAGATTTCCCATACTCTATCCGTGTGGTATCTGAAATCACAGAATCAAACGGTTCTTCTTCAATGGCTTCTGTATGTGGTACGTCACTTGCGCTAATGAACGCCGGTGTACCAATAAAAGCTTCTGTTGCGGGTATCGCAATGGGTCTAGTTAAAGAAGAAGAAAACTTTGTTGTTCTTTCTGACATTCTGGGTGACGAAGATCACTTAGGTGACATGGACTTTAAAGTAGCGGGTACTGAAGTGGGTATTACTGCATTGCAGATGGATATCAAGATTGAAGGTATCAACAAAGAGATCATGCAAATTGCACTTAAACAAGCTAAAGCAGCACGTTTACACATCCTATCAGTGATGGATCAAGCAATTGCAGCACCTTCAGAAGAACTTTCTGAATTTGCACCTCGTATTTATACAATGAATATCCCGCCGAAGAAGATTGCTGAAGTAATTGGTAAAGGTGGCGCTACAATTCGTCAGTTAACTGAAGAAACGGGCACAACGATTGAAATTGAAGACGATGGTACGATCAAAATCGCAGCAACAGATGGCCTCAGTGCAAAAGATGCAATTTCTCGCATTGAAGCGCTTACTGCTGAACTAGAAGTTGGCACTATCTACAATGGTAAAGTTGTACGTATCGTTGACTTCGGTGCGTTTGTAAACGTATTACCAGGTAAAGATGGCCTAGTTCATATTTCACAGATTAGCTCTGAGCGTGTTAACAGCGTCGGCGACCACTTAACTGTTGGTCAAGAAGTGAAAGTTAAAGTACTAGAAGTAGACCGTCAAGGCCGCGTACGTCTGAGCATTAAAGAAGCGTTAGAGCAATCAGCTACGCCAGCGCCAGAAGCGCCTGCTGGGTAATTTTGTGTAAATAAGTTATTTACTATGTAAAAAGGGGGCTGATTGGCCCCCTTTTTTATGTTTTAATGCAAGCTCATTGAATTTAGAGTTAGGCTTACTAAAGGAAGGATATGAATTTAAAATCCATCATCGTTTTACCCCTGGTACTCCTTGGGTTAATGGGTTGTCAATCTACCGAGCAACCAGTTGAACAACGCGTTGTAAATGTACCTTTGAGTGTTCCTTTACAAGCCAATTTTCGTAATGAGATTGCCATTGCGCGCTATTCTGAATTATTACTGGGCGTTGATTTACCCAAAGAGCAACGTGCACAGCTTTATTATAACCGCGGTATGCTTTACGACAGCTTGGGCTTAAGCACTTTAGCAAGAATAGATTTTAATCGTGCGATTAAAATGAAGCCTGACTTGGCTGAGGTTTACAATTTTTTAGGTATTCACCATACATTGTTGCAAGAATTTGGCAAAGCCTATGAAATGTTTGACACTGTGCTAGAGATTGACGAACAGCATGAGTATGCGTATTTAAATCGGGGCATTGCGTTGTATTATGGCGATCGCTCTGAACTAGCAACTGACGACTTAACATCATTTTTAGAACGCTCTCCGCAAGATGCATATCGCGCAATGTGGTTATATTTAGCGCAATCTAAATTAGATCCTATTGCTGCAAAAGCGACCCTCAAAGCTAACCAGCAGGCAATAAATAGTGAAGAATGGTCTTCACAGTTAGTTGCGCTATATTTAGGGGAGTTGTCTGAAGGGCAATTTCTAAAGCAACTTTCTACTGGCGTAAAGGATCAAAAAGCGTATTCAGAACGCTTGTGTGAAGCGTATTTTTATCTTGCAAAACTGTATCAAAGCGAAGGTAAGGCTGATGTCGCCGTTGATTTTTTCAAGTTAACCTTAGCAACCAACGTGTTTGAGTTTGTAGAACATAAATATGCACGTTTAGAGTTAGATTTGTTAGCCCGTGAAAACGCAGGTTAAGCACAGTTTAATCGTTACAAGTTGTTTGTTTTTGATGGCCCAAAGTGGCCATCACCCCCTCCTTTTTAGTTTACACAGTCAAGCCGCTTTTTTAGCGCAGCATCCACATTCATTTTATCAAGCACAATCACGTATTGCGTTACATGCACTGCCTGATGCAACCATTCGCTCTTTATCAAAACTAGAACAGCCTGAGATTGCCTTTGAGTGGGCCATTCGGCTTGCAAAGCAAGGGTTATATACACGAAGTCGGATTTATTGGCAGCAGTATTTAAACGATGCGTCACAGGCGCAGGTGATACGTTTAGTTGCACTGTTAACAGCAGCCAACGACATTAATGCAATCTCATTGATTGTCTCAAAGCGGCCCTTACCGATGCATTATTCAGACTGGTTGTCTTTGCATCGTGGTGTGCTACCAAGTGCATTTAATAGCGAACGTTTAGCAGCGCATAATATGGTATCTCCGCTAGATGGTGTGACTTTTGCGAGAGAGTGTATCAACCGAGTGTTAGTGCTGACGGACCATTTAGCCGCGGTTAAAAAGTTAAAGCAATTTAAAATTCGATATACGAGAGCTCCTGAGCCAAGTGTTTGGAGCTATTGTTTTAGCGAGCCGATATATATTGGCAATATTATGCAGTGCACACCGGATAATTCGCAGTTTGCCTACTGCGATGTGGCAGCACTTAAGCGAGCCTATCCAGAGCTACTAGCTCAAGGCGATAAAGCGTTGATGATGACGCGTCAAGGTAACGCAAATGTGCGCGGCGATATGATGACGTTAAATACACAAAGCCAATATGCGGTATTCATGCATGAACTGATGCATTTTAGTGGCTTTGAAGATGAATACTCGGTACCCAAACAAAAGGCTAAGTGGTTATGTCAGCGAGCTGGGCGTCATGCACCTAACTTGTATGTAGGTGAGTTAAACGATGCGCCCAAGGGGTGGGTGAAAAGTAATACGTGTAATTATGGTACTTTACAAGCTTACAAACCCAGCGACGGTTGGAGCATTATGGAGTATCAAAACAGGCCTCTTACAGCACAATATCGGCGGCTGTGGCAACAGGCCATTAACGCACAGCACGCAAAGCGTTGGGTGAAAAAGTGAAAGACTCGATTTGACTGAATAATTTTAGTTGGCTCACATTTCTCATGAGATATGAAATATATCTGAATTGTTTGTTAATCTTGTCTAAAATAGAATCAGCTAGAATCTGAAACTATAGACAACTCAAACACTAATACAGTATAACTATGGTTAGTTTTGTGTGGTGAAAGTCACGGTTGTTTTCTTTCACGCCCAACACCAAACAGCGCACTAAATATGGTGTATGGTCGTACTTGGACGACGCAATAATAAAAGGTTTACTCTATGACTTTGCTTTGGATACCCTTGTTATCCTTATTCGGCAGTATTATTTCTTCATTAACGGGTAAATTAACACGTAATCAATCGACAGGGTTGACCTTGTTAATGCCAGTTATTGCACTTGCGATGGCAGTGAATTTAGCCCCTGCGGTCTTTGCCGGGGAAGTGATCCGTTACAGTGCTGAATGGGTGCCTCTCTTGGGCCTGAATTTATCACTTAGGTTAGATGGGTTGGCGCTTTTATTCGTCTTTATGATTTTGGGTATCGGGATCTTAGTGATTTTTTACACCCGTTATTATTTAAGCTCTAAAGATTCAATGCCTAAGCTGTTTGCCTATTTGATGCTATTTATGACCGCAATGCTCGGTATTGTGATGTCAAATAATGTCTTGCAGCTATGGCTATTCTGGGAGTTAACCAGTATTAGCTCATTTTTATTGATCAGCTACTGGTGGCATAAATCAGAAGCCCGTAAAGGCGCACGTATGGCTTTAACCATCACAGGTGGTGGTGGTTTAGCATTATTGGCTGGTTTGCTATTACTGGGCAATATTGTAGGAAGTTATGACTTAGATACAATACTGGCTAGTCGAGAAATTATTCAAGCACATGGGCTGTATGAAATCACCCTTATTTTAGTCTTACTGGGTGCCTTTACAAAATCGGCACAGTTTCCATTTCATTTTTGGTTGCCACACGCAATGGCAGCACCAACACCTGTAAGTGCTTACTTACACTCAGCCACAATGGTAAAAGCGGGGATTTTCCTGCTAGCAAGGTTTTACCCAGCACTGGCGGGCACTGAATTATGGTTTATTTTAGTTGGTTTAACAGGTCTTGTGACATTGCTGTTTGCAGCGTACGTTGCATTGTTTAAACATGACTTAAAAGGGCTGCTAGCTTATTCAACGATTAGCCATCTAGGGTTAATTACCTTGCTCTTTGGTTTAGATACAGAGCTTGCGACTGTGGCGGCTATTTTCCATATTATTAACCATGCAACCTTTAAAGCGTCGTTGTTTATGGCGACCGGTATTATCGACCATGAAACGGGCACACGAGATATGCGTAAGCTCAATGGTATGTGGCGATTTATGCCGTACACAGCCACCCTTGCGATGGTTGCGGCAGCAGCGATGGCTGGTGTGCCGCTATTGAATGGCTTCTTATCTAAAGAAATGTTCTTTGCAGAAACACTTCATCAGCAATTATTAGGATCTATGTCTTGGTTAGTGCCAGTATTGGCGACCGTTGCTGCAGCATTCTCAGTTGCTTATTCTGCCCGTTTTATTCACGATGTATTCTTCAATGGTGAGCCGGTAGGGTTGCCGAAAGAGCCGAGCGAGCCACCGCGTTATATGCGTATTCCTATTGAAGTACTTGTGGCCTTATGTTTGGTTGTGGGTATGTTCCCGCACTTTGTAGTAGATGGGGTTTTACAAGCAGCATCGACTGCGGTGCTTGGCGGATATGTCCCTGAGTTTAAAATTGCCATTTGGCATGGATTCAACTTGCCACTCCTTATGAGTGCGATTGCAGTATGTGGTGGTTTGTTAATTTATACCCAGCGCAAATACTTGTTCCAATTCCAAGCGTCACTTCCTCCGCTTAATGCTAAAAAAGTATTTGATGGTAGCGTATATGTGATGATCAAGTGGTGTCAGCGTAAGATCAGTGAAATTGAAAATGGCTCGTTACAGCGTTATTTAATGTTGATGTTGGTAGTGGTGCTTATTAGTGCTGGTTGGCCGTTGTTTGAAATGGGTCAGCTTGTCGGTGGTAAACAACCCACCCCAGTTGATATTCATAATGGCATTGGTGCTGCATTATTGATGATTGGTGCAATTGGTACGGTAATATGGCATCGCTCACGTATGGTGTCGTTGCTCATGATTTCAGTCGTTGGCTTAATGGTGTCGGTGGCATTTACGCGCTTTTCAGCGCCGGATCTCGCATTGACACAGCTCACGGTAGAAGTAGTCACTATTATACTCCTAATGTTGGCACTGTTCTTTTTACCCCAGCGTTCACCAAAAGAATCAAGCTCAATACGCGTATTGCGTGACCTAGGTATTGCCTCTGCGATTGGCGTAGTAGTGGGGAGTATTTGTTACGCGCTGATCACGCGACCACTTGAGTCTATTTCAGACTTCTTCCTAGCAAATGCCAAAACGGGTGGCGGCGGGACCAATGTTGTGAATGTGATCTTGGTCGATTTCCGTGGTTTTGATACGTTAGGTGAAATTTGTGTACTGGGTATTGCTGCATTGGGTATTTATAAGCTGTTAGTTAACTTGCCATTATTTATGCCAGGCAGTGACAGCGAAGGTCGACCTTGGGCGAAAGAGCGTTACCCATTATTGCTTGCCAGTATTTCGCAATCGCTACTGCCTTTGGCGTTGTTAGTATCATTTTATATTTTCTTACGAGGCCATAACTTACCTGGTGGTGGATTTATTGCGGGCTTAGTAACGGCGATTGCATTTATATTACAGTATATTGCTCATGGTTCGAATTGGATAGCAGAGCGCTTGACGATTAACTACCGCAAAATAATTGCCTCAGGTATTGCCATTGCGTTATTTACAGGCGTGGGTAGTTGGGCCTTTGGTCGTCCATTTATGACCACATGGTTTGAGTATTTTGATATTCCATTCATTGGTAAAATTGAACTTGCGAGTGCATTAGTCTTCGATTTGGGCGTGTATATTACCGTAGTTGGTGCCACGTTAATGATCCTTGCGAGTTTAGGTAAGCTGACTGCAAGTGCACATAAAGATGAGGTGAAAGTCTAATGGAATTATTATATGCATCTTGCGTGGGGTTGTTGGTTGCGTGTGGCGTATTTTTGATTTTACGGTCGCGTACATTTCCCGTAGTTTTGGGTTTAACTATGCTGTCGTATGCAGTGAATTTATTTTTGTTTTCCTCAGGTAGACTGAGCTTAAATCAAGCGGCAGTATTAGGCTATAGCACAGATTATGCTGATCCACTGCCTCAAGCATTGGTTTTAACCGCAATTGTAATTGGTTTTGCGATGACAGCATTTGTCGTTATTTTAGCGATCCGTGGTCGAGCAGATTTAGGAAATGACCATGTGAATGGTCAGGTTCCTGAGAAAGATAAAAAGGGCAAAGCATGATCCAGCATTTGACATCTTTACCTGTTTTACTGCCGATGTTGGCAGGTGTTATTTTACTGATGCCACCTTGTGGTAAAAATGTGGCGATACGTCGTATCGCTTCGGTTGTTTTGGGCTTGATCACATCATGTGTATCAATAGCACTATTATTACAAGTTCAACAGCACGGTACTGCGGTATACGCCATTGGTGACTGGTCCGCGCCTTTCGGCATAGTGTTAGTCGCTGATCCACTTTCTACCTTATTGGTGTCTTTGACCAGTATATTATGTACCGTCTGTGCACTCTATGCATGTGCTGGAGATGATGAAAATGGAAGCTTTTTCCATCCATTACTTCATTTTTTATTACTGGGCGTAAACGGTGCATTTTTAACAGGAGATGCGTTTAATCTATTCGTATTTTTTGAAGTGCTCCTTATCGCATCATACTCATTGTTGATGCATGGTGGTGATAAGCGTAATACGCGTGCTGCGCTTCAGTATGTGATTATGAACTTGGTTGGCTCTGCAATTTTCTTAATCGCTTTGGGTGTGCTGTATGGTGTACTCGGTACGTTGAATATGGCTGATATGGCACAAAAAGTGACCTTTTTAGAAGGCGATGATGTGTATCTCGCTAAGATTGGTGGCTTATTATTATTGGTCGTATTTGCACTTAAAGGCGCACTTTTACCTTTGCACTTGTGGTTACCGAACACTTACGCAACGGCGATGCCCGTTGTGGCAGCCTTGTTTGCGATTATGACTAAGGTGGGCGTGTATTCTATGATGCGTGTTTACACGCTGATTTTTGGTGATGAGGCGGGCGAGCTGAGTCATATGGCACAAAATTGGCTTTGGTGGTTGGCATTGGCAACCATTGTCATGGGGGCTATTGGCGTATTAGCCAGCCAAGATTTACGTAAGTTAGTCGCAAATCTGGTGATTGTATCTGTGGGTACATTGGTGGCTTTAGTCGCGGTGCAAACCGTCGAAGCCAGTGCCGCAGCGATCTATTACCTCGTTCACTCAACCATGGTCACAGCCGCATTATTTATACTCGCTGATCTCATAGGTAAGCAACGCGGTAAAGTCGCAGATAGGATCACCGTAGGTCGTCCAGTGACTCAGCCTGTATTACTCGGCTTTGGGTTTGTGATTGCGGCCGTTGCTGCCATAGGTATGCCGCCTTTGTCGGGCTTTATCGCTAAGATCTGGTTATTAAAAGCCACCTTTAACAGCGAATATGGCGTCGTATTTTGGCCATTATATTTATTAGCTAGCTTAGCCTTATTGGTGGGTATTTCAAAAGCGGGCAGTACCGTGTTTTGGCATCATAAAGGCAATACCAATGATAGTCATGAACAAGAGCGCGTTCATCCGGCTCAATTGGCTGCGTTAATTGTGTTACTTTCAAGTGCGCCTCTTATGGCAATATTTGCGGGTCCAGCAAGTGAATATGCATTAAATGCAGCAACGGTGTTACATGATTTTAGAGGCACCACATCGGCTATTTTAGAGGGAGGTCAGTAAATGCGTTTAGAAGCACGATTTAGTTGGTTACCCACGCCATTTCGCAGCTTGCTGCTATTTACAGTATGGTTGTTACTAAATAATACAATGTCGTTGGGACATATTATTTTAGCAGCGGTACTGGCAATATTAATTCCATTGGCAACGTATCCATTTCGTACAAAGCAACCATTGATCATGCGCCCAGGTTTGGCATTGCGTCACTTGTTGTTGGTTTTGTATGACATTATTACCGCGAATGTACAGGTGGCTATTTTGATCTTAGGGCCAACTAAAAAGTTAAATCCGGGGTTTGTTAAAGTCCCCTTAGATTTAACGCACAGTATGCCAATTACAATTTTGGCAAGTACAGTGTCTCTAACTCCTGGTACTGTCAGTGCAGAAGTATATCCTTGGTTAGAGTCATTGCCAGAAGGTGAAGATCCGAGTCAGCGCTATTTATTGATCCATGTGTTAAATCTGCAAGATGAAGAGGCGTTGATAAAAACAATAAAGCAGCGCTACGAAGCACCGCTAAAGGAGATCTTTGAATGCTAGAAACTGTTATTTTAATTGTTTTCGCTATGATAGGGATCTCGTTATTGCTTAACTTGTGGCGCTTAGTGGTTGGGCCTTCAGTACCCGATAGGATCTTAGCGTTAGATACCATGTATATTAATAGCATTGCGCTGATCATTTTATATGGTATGAGCATGGGCACGGCGTTGTATTTTGAAGCGGCGCTACTTATTGCGATGTTAGGATTTGTTAGCACGGTTGCAGTATGTAAATACTTACTGCGTGGCGATATTATAGAGTAGAGGCAAGTATGGCTGAATATATCATTTCAATACTATTGTTGATCGGTGGTTGCTTTGTCTTGGTCGGGTCGATTGGCTTGGTAAAAATGCCCGATTTTTTTATGCGTTTACACGGGCCAACAAAAGCAACGACCTTGGGTATGGCTAGTTTGTTGACTGCGGCGATGGTGTTTTTTAGTACCACAGGTGAAGGTTTAAGTGTTAAAGAAATATTGATTTCAATCTTCTTATTACTTACGGCACCTATTAGTGGCTATATGCTGATCAAATCAGCGATACATCATAAGCTCGATAGTATAGAGCGCACATCTGGAAAAGATAATATTGAAGACGACGTCTAGTCTTTAATTTCAAGTAAAAAGCGAGGATTTAAGCCTCGCTTTTTTGTATCTGTTGTGCGTGATTTATTTCTTATCATTGTGCCTTTGTTGTAAATAACTATCATTCTTCATTTTTGTATTTTAAACTCTTGCTATGCTTGGATTAGTTTAAGCTGCCATTTTCAGTTAAACACAGGGTATTAAGGTGGACAATGAAGCATATCTCTATTCGCAGTAAGCTATTGGTTTTTGTTGGAGTACTCGTTACAGTAATGGTATTAGCCTTAACTGTTTTTACTTGGTTACACCTAAAAGAAGAAAACAACTCACAGAACAAACGTGTTCAAGAAGTGCTATTTAATGAAATACGGCAAAATTTAACTGCTCAAAGCCAGTTTTATGGACAGCAAGTTGCGGGCTTCATTAATGAAGCTTATCGGATCCCATATACGTTTGCCGGTTTACTCAACAGCACCAGTGCAGAAAAGCCATTAACACGGGAAAGTGTTCAGCTTGCCATCTCTGGTGCACTAGCACAGAATAAGCTAGTGTCATCCATGTATGCACAATTTGAAAAAAATGGCTATGATGGGTTAGATGCTCAATATACAACAGGTGCTTCTCATTCGGTAGTCGGGGCAGGAACATTTGAACTCTACTTTACCCAAGATGCATCGGGTATAGCACAGCAAAAAGTTGCGTCAGCAAGTGATAAATACTTAGATAAACGAAATGAGTTTGGGCTACGTGAGGCTGAATGGTACTTATGTGCAAGAGATAAAAATGCCCCTTGTATTATGGAACCGTATTTATATGAGGTGAGTCCTGGTACACAAACCATGATGACATCATTAACGGTACCAGTTAATGGAGGTGGTGCATTTAAAGGATTAGTGGGTGTCGATGTTAATCTGCCTATTTTTCAAGAGCTTGTTGAAGAGTTGTCTCGCTCTTTATATAACGGGCAAGCCAAAGTAACTTTATTAAGTGAATTAGGGCTTGTGGTTGGTTCTAGCCACTATGAAAACCTAGCAAGGCCACTGAGCGAATCAATTAATAAAACTCGAGCCGATAGTTTAAAAGTGTTACATCGTAACCGAGGCTTTTCCGAATTTAATGAAGATATTGCTGTCGCGGTTGCCATTGATATTCCGCTGGCAAGCACAACTTGGTCGTTAGTGATTGAATTGCCTAAAGCGGTCGTATTAAGTAATGCCAATTTACTGGCAAGAGAGCTTGAAGAATCAACGGATGCATTAGGTCGACGGATGATGTTCGTGGGCCTTATTATTGCAGGTATTGGTGTGTTTGTGACGGTTATTTTAGTGAACACGGTCATCAAACCTTTAACCCATATTCAACATAGAGTAGAAAACTTAGCCTCAAGTGAAGGGGACCTGACCCATGAACTCGAGGTGAGTGAGCATGCGGAATTGATCGCACTGGGCAGAGGGTTTAATGCCTTTACCAATAAACTGCGTAACATGATTGATGATTTGAAATTACTGGCTGAGCAATCTTACCAACAATCATTTTCGACCACAGAAGTGGCAATCAACATTAAAAATAAAGTCGCGAACCAACATATTGAAATAGACAGTGTGGTTACCGCCATAAATGAACTCAGTGCCACCGCGGCTGAGGTTGCACGTTCGTCTGAACAAGCAGCAAGTAGTACCAATGATGCCACAAAGCAAGTGCAAGAAAGTGAAGCCGGCATTATAAAAACAACTGAAACAGTTCATGAAATGGCCTCTCAAGTACTTGAAGCGAAACAAGCAATAAACAAGGTGGCAGAACGAAGTAGTGATATTTCAAAAATCCTCGATGTGATTAGGGCCATTGCAGAGCAAACAAACTTGCTGGCATTAAATGCCGCTATTGAAGCCGCAAGAGCGGGCGAGCAGGGGCGTGGCTTTGCAGTCGTGGCTGATGAAGTCAGGGCGCTTGCCTCAAAAACACAGGCATCAACCGACGATATCAGCAAATTGATTGATAACTTAACGTTTGAAGTGGGTAGCTCAGAGAAAATCATCGAAAGCTCGGTCGCGCATGGGGAGCAAGCGGTTGATTACTGTCAGCAGTCGTCTCAGGCAATGAGTACCATGGTGGCCGCATTGACCAGTATTTCTAATGAGGTAACGCAAATTGCCACAGCAGCAGAAGAGCAAAGCATGGTAACGGAAGAGATCAATACCAATACCACCAGTATTGCAGATGCGGCCGCTGAGCTATCGGAACTTGCTGACCAAGTTGAGCAGGCCGCCAGCGTTATGACGGAAATTGTTGAACAAAAGCATACACAATTAAATTTACTGAAAACAAAGTAGCATCCTTGCCACACCGTAATGGGCTGCCTAGCAATATGCAGCCTTGTTTTATGCAGAGATGTAGTGATGCAGAGATGTAAAAGGGCTGCTTATTTTTAAGTTCGCCACGTAGCACTACGCAAACAAGCAGTGTGAGCACTTTTCTTGCTATTAATTAAAAAGTGCTGGCATCATCGCTACGATTTTCTTTAGAACAACAAATCATCATAGTCAGTAATGCACCGCAGTTAACAGCCCACGCAATGTAAACAAGCCGTTCGAAGTTATCGTAAATCAAGGACCATGATTTCATTTCGAAATAAGACCAGGCGACATGCTCCAACAGTGAGATTAAATTTATAGTTGCCATATAGATAAAAACCCAGTGAAAAATACCATCAAAGTGGGTGAGTTCAATATTTTTTGAATGGGAGATTATTCGCGAAAGCTGTACCCTAAAAATTAATATTAAGGCGAGAGCCAAACTAAACATCAAGTTCGTGCCATAAACGAGCGTTCCTTGTAAAAGTAGATTGTCAGCAGGAATAATGTTATTTATTAAGCCTATATCAAATACGGTTTTGTTTACTCCTGTGATAAGCAAAATAAACCCGGTGATATGCACCATATTTATATTTTTTAGGTATATGCCGTAGACACTACATATTCCAAGTAATAATAAATAAAAATGCGTTATTACATCAAGGGTCCATATTTGGCTGCAAACAAACGCGATAGTGACGCAATCAAGTAACTTGGCTGTATCATTGTTTTTAGCTTGCTCACGTATACTTTTTATTTGTGTGAGCAATACAGAGGTATCTAATTTACAATAACGTAACCAGCTAAAAAGTTTCTTAGACGGAATGTCACTAACACCTAACTCATAATTGATGATGGTTTTTCTATCAACGTCTAGCCTATTGGCCATGGTTTGTTGAGTAATGCTAGCACGTATCCGGATAGCTTTTAGATCTTCACCGTTAATCATATCTTTTGACCTATGTTGCATTAAATTCTATGTTTGAATGCATATTAGAGAAATCACCTTTATTGATTATCGCCTTACTTAGCTATTTATGGGTAGCAAAGGGCAGGTTTATATATAGTATGATCTTTTTAAGAAAATAAGTTAATAAATAAATTGCAAGCATATCAGTATTAACTGAAAATTAATAAAGGCTTTTATGGTTGAGTAATCAAATGGAGCTTAAGCATAAAGTATGAGGCATGTTAGAGTGGTATTTAGGAGGAGTAGGAAGGTGGCTGGAGGTAATTACATATCGAGATGTAATTACCTGTGTTTATTATAAAGCGCCGACTTCATCTTTACGATTGTCTTTAGAAGAGCAAATCATCATAGTCAATAATACACCACAGCAAAGTGCCCAAGAAATATAAATAAGTCCTTCAAAATTGTCATAGATTAAAGTCCAAGATTTCATATCAAAGGAATTATAGAACACATCTTCAAGCAGGGTTAATAAATAAATTATAGAGTTATATATATATAGCCAATGAAATATACCGTCAAAATGTGTTAGTTCAATGTTTCTTGAGTTTGATAATATTCTAGATAACTGTACGCGAAAAATTAGTACTAATACAGTTGATATGCTAAAGAGTAATTGAACACCATAAATAAAAGTGCTCTGTAATAGTGTATTTTCATCAGGTGTTACGTGATTTATTAAACCTGTTTCAAAAATGACATATGCGATAGTATTTAAAACAAAGATGAACCCAGCAATATGAGTCATATTTATATTTTTTGTGTATATACCATAGGCTGCACATATTCCTAATAAAGACAGGTATAAGGGGGTTACCAGTTGTACATCCCAAAGTTGAATATAAAAAAATGCGATAGATGTAATACTTAGTAAAATTAGGTTTGAAAGTTTCATTGTCTATCCTTGCTTTTTATCATCCTTAACAATCGGAGGGACTGGGGCAAAGTTAGTCGCAACCGCTCTAGGGGTTTTATATGCCGTCCCTCCCAATGCAAGAGTACACACTTTGGTAGAAAGTTCGCAAATAGCGTTCTCGGTTTTTGATGAAGTTAAATTGTTCTTAACAGTTTTTACTCTTGGTGGCTTAATAGCCAAATAGCCATCCGACACCAAACTACAATCACTTCTTGCTATTTCCTTGTGCTTCCCATTCGCCTTAATAAATAGATTCATAGAGCTAAAAACATGGTGTAGGCTAAATTTATTCATGGTTCTTAATCCTGTAAGTTGGGTTTTTCTTTACTGTTTGTGATGTCGCGGATCTGTTTTATTTCGTTTAATAACGATCCAGCGTCTATCTTACAATATACAAGCCACATGAAAAGCTGTTTTGAACGAATATCACTTACACCAAGCTCATAATTAATGATGGTTTTTCTATCACAGTCGAGTTTTTTAGCCATTTTCTCTTGAGAAATGGCCGCATTGACTCGCATAGCTCGAAGATCATCTCCATTTATCACATCCTTATCCTTTTTTATTAATAGCTAGAAAAGGGGTGGTTTCCCACATTCTATGTCGACATGATATTTACAAATAAAGAAAAAGCAAACATTTTGTTTACATTTTGTGCGGCTATAACGTTAAGTTAGAGTAAAAAAGCCAGTTTAATGATCTTATAAGTGCTTTTGGCGCTGTTCAAAGTAGTCAGTTTTTAACAGCTAAGTGGTGAGTAGATTTATGATGCAAAAGAGCAAATAGGGCAACACTCATATTAGGCCGATTATAAGATTGATAAATCATCAAAATAACTGGCGTGAGCCTCAAAGCTGGAATCTATTGCAAACTTGGCTTAGAATAACTGTTAATTTATACAGTTATTCTATATTAAGACCACACATGAAACTTTATATTGCTGAAAAACCATCGTTAGGCAGAGCGATAGCAGATGCATTGCCCAAGCCACATAAAAAACAAGATGGCTTTATTGAAACCAGCGATGGCAGTGTTGTTTCGTGGTGTATTGGCCATCTACTTGAACAAGCGCAGCCTGATGACTATGACCCTAAGTATAAAAAATGGCAATATCAAGACTTACCTATCATACCAACTGAGTGGCAATTTAAAGCCAAGGCAAATACCAAAAAGCAGCTTGGTGTCCTGAAAAAGCTGATAAAAAAGGCACAGACGATTGTGCACGCGGGTGATCCGGATAGAGAAGGGCAGTTACTTGTGGATGAAGTACTGCAATATGTGGGGCTATCAGAACGGCAAAAACACACGACGCAAAGGTTGCTGATTAGTGACTTGAATATTCAAGCGGTAAAAAAGGCGCTCAATACGCAGCAATCGAATCAGAACTTTGTGCCGTTGAGTGTATCTGCCCTTGCCAGAGCCAGAGCCGATTGGTTATATGGCATGAACCTAACACGTGCTTATACCTTAGCGGGACAAAAGTCAGGGTATCAAGGGGTGCTGTCTGTAGGGCGAGTACAAACACCAGTACTTGGTTTGGTGGTGAGAAGAGACGCAGACATTGCAGAGTTTGTATCAAAACCATTTTATGAGGTTTTTGCACATTTACAGACGCAAGATAAGAGCCGTTTCTGTGCTAAGTGGCAGCCCAGTGATGCCTGTGCGCCCTATATGGATGAAGAAAAACGCGTATTAGTCAAAGGGCTTGCTGAAAATGTGGCCTCGCGCATAAAGGATCAAGAAGGTGAAGTCACCGCGATTGAGAAAACGCCTAAAAAGCAGCTTGCGCCTTTACCGTATAACTTATCAGCATTACAAATCGATGCCAGTAAAGCATTTGGTATGTCGGCTAAACAGGTGCTTGACGTGTGCCAAAGCCTATATGAAAAGCACAAACTTATTACGTATCCACGTTCTGATAACCGATATTTACCAGTGGCGCACTATAAAGAAAGAGAATCGGTCGTGGCAGCAATGGTAAATAATAATGGGTGTGAGCAATCTAAAGTGGATGCTGCTAACCTATCGTTGAAATCAAAATGCTGGAATGACAAAAAAGTCGCTGCCCACCACGCCATTATTCCGACCAGTAAAAAGTTGAAGTCCGCACAGTTAGGCCATCAAGAGCAACAAGTGTACGGCCTGATCAGCAGGCAATATTTAGCACAGTTTTACCCTGCGTTTAGTTATGATGAAACCAAAGCTGACATTATGATTGCTGGTGGTTTGTTCATCGCGAAGGCAAAACAAGTCAATGAAATTGGCTTTAAAGTATTGTTTGGTAAAGCCCGTGATGATGAGGATAACTTATCTACCTATTTACCGCCTTTGGTGAAAGGGCAGCGTTTACAGTGTCACGATGCCCAAATACAAGAAAAGCATACTCAGCCTCCTCAGTATTATACCGATGCAACACTGTTGGCTGCAATGACGGGGATCAGTCGTTATGTAAAAGACAAAGACATTAAAAAGATATTAAAAGAAACCGATGGTTTAGGCACTGAGGCCACACGCGCAGGTATTATCGAACTGCTCTTTAAGCGTGGGTTTTTAGCACGCAATGCCAAACAGATCAGATCAACAGAGCTAGGGCAAGCAATGATAGCCATGTTACCTGAATCACTTACGCTGCCTGATAGGACCGCATTATGGGAGTCTCACCTTGCGCAAATAGCCAATAAGGAATGTACTTATCAAATGTTTATGGACCCTTTGTTGTCTCAACTGGGTGAATTTGTTAGCGATGCAAAGGTCGCAAATAACCCAGATTTGAAAGGGCTGTCTAAGCCTCGAACGTTTAAGCGTAAAACTCGAAAGCGTACAAAGGCAAAAAGTTAAGCTTGTAAATAAGATTTTTGCCACTATATAAGAAGAAAATACATCACAGAAAGCAAATATGAGTAACCAAATTCAATTAACGCCTGAAAATATTCAACAGACATTGGGTGAGCAAAACCAAGAAAAACTAATATTGCTTACTTTCTTCAGCGCACAAAACCCTGATTGTGTTGCCCAAGCGTCAATTTTGACTAACCTAGCTGTGACTTATACTGACCATATTATTGTTGCGACGGTAGACTGCGATTTACAACAAGCACTAGCAGGTCAATTAGCGCAGCAAATAAACTTACAAGCTTTACCTACATTAGTCATGCTAAAAAATGGTGCGCCTGTAGAAATGCTACCGGGTGCGCAAACTGAAGAAGACATCAAAAAAGCGCTTGCCAACCATTTACCAAAGCCTGAGATGCTTCTGTTAGATCAAGCAAAGCAGGCACTGCAAAGTGATGACCAAAACAGTGCATTTAATTTTGCTAAACAAGCGTATGAAATAGACCCAACTAATTCGCGAGTTAAGTTGGTATTGGCAGATATCTGTATACAGATCCAAAAGCTAGAAGATGCTCAAGCCTTACTTGATAGCATTTTAGAAGAAGAGCGCGATGCATATTACCAAAATTTAACGGCTAAATTAGCACAAGCACTTCAAGCCCAAGAGTCACCTGAAATTCAAGCGATGAGCCAAGCATTAGAAGCTGAGCCTGATAATAATGATATTAAAGTAAAACTTGCCTCATTATTGAATGATGCAGGTAAAAAAGAGCAAGCGCTTGAGTTATTGTTCACTGTATTGAGAAAAGATTTAAACTTTGGTGACGCTAAAAAGCAGTACTTAGATATTGTCGCGTCTTTACCTGATGGAGATGCGCTGGCGGCAACCTTCCGCAGGAAATTGTATAGCTTGTTATATTAGCCGCAACATGAGTTCAGATATAAAAGCCGTTAATGAAGATTAACGGCTTTTTTGCTTTTTATGTTTGCGTATTGCTAAATATAGACAATACTTAACTTCCGTCGCAAGAAAAGTAGCTAGAAATATGACGTTACTGTTACTTTTTCTGTCTGTTTTGAGGTGTTTGGTATGCTTTTTAAGCGAAGTACATGTTTTTGTGATTTTATTTAAATAAATGCTTGCGCTTTTTCTGCATCTCCCTATAATGCGACCCCACTGAAACGGAGCAACACGCTGAAAGGCAAATTAAAACGAGTCAGCGTCAAGTAAAACTTAGTTTAGCTTTTCACTTAAGAAAATGTTTAAAATTAAGTGTTGACAAAAAAATAG
>NZ_PNBY01000140.1 GCF_005886875.1 Pseudoalteromonas aurantia
AAAGTAAAATAGACTCTGAAACCAGTTCAGAGCGACGAAGCAGCGGCGCATCTTCACACACCAGCACCACTTCACACACAGCCCCCAATTTATACACCGTCTCCCTGACGAAGGTCAGGGCCCATCCCAACCAAACCACCAAAGTTAAATAGACTCTGAAACCAGTTCAGAGCGACGAAGCAGTGGTGCATCTTCACACACCAGCACCACTTCACACACAGCCCCCAATTTATACTCCGTCCTCCTGACGCAGGTCAGGGCCCACCCCAACCAAACCACCAAAGTAAAATAGACTCTGTAACCAGTTCAGAGCGATGAAGCAGCGGCGCACCTTCACACACCAGCACCACTTCACACACCGCCCCCAATTAATACTCCGTCTTCCTGACGCAGGTCAGGATCCACCTCAAATAAATTCACCAAAACCAACCCATACTCCGTCCTCCTGACACAGGTCAGGGCCCACCCCAACCAAACCACCAAAGTAAAATAGACTCTGTAACCAGTTCAGAGCGATGAAGCAGCGGCGCACCTTCACACACCAGCCTCACTTCATACACCGCCCCCAATTTATACACCGTCTTCCTGACGAAGGTCAGGATCCATTTTAAGTATGCACTTCAAGGCAAATGCCTCACACTCCGTCTCCCTGACGAAGGTCAGAGCCCATTCCAGTCGAACCGCCAAAGTAAAATAGACTCTGAAACCAGTTCAGAGCGACGAAGCAGCGGCGCATCTTCACACACCAGCACCACTTCACACACAGCCCCCAATTTATACACCGTCTCCCGGAC
>NZ_PNBY01000141.1 GCF_005886875.1 Pseudoalteromonas aurantia
CCGCACTTACCTTCTTTTTTACCTTTTGCGTCACCGCCACATTTGCCTTCGCCGCATTTACCTTCTTTCTTTCCTTTTGCATCGCCGCCACACTTGCCTTCACCACATTTGCCTTCGCCTGCATCTAACTGGTAGCCCGCAGTCATAGTTTCAAAACCAAATGGATTAGCACTCGCTTCAGGAGCAGCTAAGCCCGCAGTACCGACTACAACAGCGCCTAACGTTAATGCAATAGAATTTTTCTTAATAGTGTTCATGCTGGATCCTCTCTGTGAAATAAACGATTCAATGAATAGACCATATGCCCAACTAAAATCTTTCACTAAAAAATAAAAAAAAGCAAATTTGTACTTAGAAACTCTCGCAGAGTCGTTTAAAATGACTGCCCTTTTTGTTGTATGAAGTAACATGATGAAACTCGTTTTAGCCCCTATGGAAGGCGTAGTAGACTTTAAAATGCGCCAATTGTTAACCGATATTGGTGGCTTTGACTTATGCGTCACAGAGTTTATTCGCGTCGTCGATTTAACTTTTCCACGCCGTGTGTTTACACGCTATTGCCCTGAGTTATTAAACGAAGGTAAAACCCGTGCTGGTACACCTGTACGAATTCAGTTACTCGGTCAAGTACCCCATGCCCTGGCAAGCAATGCTAGAAAAGCAATAATGCTTGGCTCTCATGGCATTGATTTAAACTTTGGTTGCCCGGCAAAAACCGTCAATAAAAGCAAAGGTGGTGCCGTTTTACTTAAAGAACCTGAATTAATGTATCAAATCATCAAAGCAGTGCGAGAAGCCGTACCGAGTGAACATCAAGTCAGTGCAAAAATTCGCTTAGGTTTTGATGATGACAGCAATAGCACTGAAATTATCGATGCAGTGCAAAGTGCTGGTGCTTCGAGCTTGGCTATTCATGCCCGTACTAAACGCGATGGATATAAGCCACCGGCCTATTGGGAGAAGATCCCACCTCTATTGAAGCGACTCTCCATCCCCGTGGTAGCTAATGGCGAGATTTGGCAAGTTGAAGATGCTTTATTATGCCAGCAACGCAGTGGGTGTGAAGATCTTATGCTTGGACGTGGTGCGCTCGCAACCCCAGACTTAGCTGCAAAAATTAAAGCTAAGGTTAACAACGAATACTATGAGCCTCTTCAATGGGAGCACATCATTTACCATATTATTCATTCATCTATGCACCAAGACCCAACCGCCAGCGAAAAGTATTTTTCGTCTCGTACTAAACAGTGGCTAGGGTACTTAAAACATCAGTACCCACAAGCACACCACCTTTTTGATGAAATTAAAACGTTCAAAGCTAAACAAGATGTAGTGAATGTGTTGGAGAAATATGCAAAACAACCAAGTCTTGATTCAAATCATACAGTAATTGCTTAAAGCTGGTGATAATAGTCGTTCACAGGAGAACGACTATGAATACAAAGCAGGCTGGGAACTACCAACTTAAGTTAAAAATTGAACTCGAATGCGTGCGGGATCAGTTCTTATCTGAACTCAAGCAGTCAAAACACCCCTATACTGGTGAACTCGCACACATATTAGAGAAAAGCTCGCCCAATGAGTGGCTGGACCTAATTGCCAGTAAACTTTCCTCTGAGCAATTCCCTCGCTATCGACGTTTAGTGCAACTAGAAGCTGCATTGTGCCAAATAGAGATAGGTCAATTTGGCTACTGCTGTGACTGTGAAGCCCCCCTATCACAAGAAGAGCTACAACAAGATGCTGCTACGCAAAGATGCCATCGTTGCCGCCCTAAGAACTAAAAATAACAAATGGCGTAAGTGAAAAAATAGTGGCTGGGTACAACACTGTACCTTCTACAAGTCTGTCTGCCTCAAAGTCTGTAAGCCTTAATCTTGCTTGTAGGGTCACTCTTGCTTGTTGCTTTGACCACCCTTGATAATGTAAACCAATATCAATTTCCATAAGTGATAAAAATAGTCGCGTAATATCAGAGTTATGCGTCAAGGTACAGTGTTTTGCAGTGGCTGGTAAATTTGTATAGGCATCAACCCAATTTAACCCTGGAACTAACTCACAATACGATTGTAGATAACTTAGTGCGACATGACTTGCTTTCGTTATCGGCAACTCCAATAAAACCTTTCTACCACGATGCGCTAATTCTGTTTGAATTTTATTAAGCGTTTCGTTCGGCGATTTACTCATACTATAATAATAGTTTAACTTACTTTGGTACCATTCTTTACCATTAGGGTGCTGGTAAAGCCCTAGGCGTGTTCTCGGTTTATACTGAGCTAAATACTCTTTTAATTTTTTGGCATCACCGGTAGCCTCTTCAAGATAGTCAATTAGTATACTTCGCTCATACCTTGAGAGTAAAATATGACTCTCTCTCGCATCTGTGAGTCGCCTTATCACGAACTCTTCCCACTGACTTACTGCAGACATGTTTGGTTTTAGGTTGTCCACCACATTGACTTGTACCGGCCAAGGCAAGAATCGTTCAGGATATCGTTCTTGGATCTTTAGATATGCTAAATCTTCTCGTTGTTCTGAATTAAAGTTGGTGATGTCAGCGCTTTGGTAAAGGTAATGTCTGCGTTTTAAATAGTCTTCGCTAAACGGCAAAGTTAGATCTGTTGGCTGTCCAACAGCTGTATCCAAGGTGCTATTATTAGATTGTAATCCATTGCGTAATTCATCAAACGAAATAAGAGTCTGAGGTTCACAGCCAATTAGGAAAAATAAGGGAAGTAGCAAATACTTAAGTCTGCGGATCATAATAGTATTCATATAATAAAAACAGGGGCAAAAAAAAGCCCCTTGCGGGGCTTCTTATACTAGATTTTTACGCCTTTGCGTTGTGCTTTGTCTTTAATAAACGATGCCCAACCTTTTGCAAACTTGCGAGTTCTAGAGTCTTTTTGTGCTTCAACAATTGCTTGGTAAGCCTTTTTATACTTTTCTTGGTATAAATAAGCTTCAGCTAAGTCGGTATATGTCATCCCTTTCTTTTCAATGCCCAATTCTAACGCTTTGTTTAATCTCTTAACCGCTGCGCTAAACTTTTGCTCTGTAAGTAAAAGACTACCGGCTTTTCTATAAAGCTCAGCATCGTCGTCAAACTTTGCTGCTTCTTCATAGTATTTAGCTGCTGTGACCAAGTTTTTCGCTTGATGAAAATAGCTAGCCGTTGCTGTTACATTCTTTTTCACACGTTCAATCTTACCGTCTTTAATTGCTTTTTCAAAAACAACTGCAGCCTTGTAAGGTATCTCGTTCAAAGAATAGTAACTGCCTAATATCTTGTAATGGTTTTCTTTTTCAAAGTAGCCTTTTTTATAAGCAACTTCCATAACAGTCTGACCTTGTGCATATTGTTCAGTCTGCATGTAAAAAGACCCTAAACGAGTCCAGCTTTGTGGATCTTCAGGGAATAACTTAACCAATGTCTCTGCGACTTTAACTGCTTCACGATACTTTTTGAGTTCAAAAAACGCACCAATCTTTATCATATGATATTGCTTGTTGGGTTCTTTTTCTAACTCAATCGCTTTGTTAGCAGGCTCAATAACTTTTGAATACTGCTTAAGTTCATAATAACCTTGAGCAATACGTGCATACACTTTACTGTCTTGTTCACCAGTAAAATCCATCCAATCGTTGTAAGCTTGAATCGCTTCTTTAAATTTCGACGTTCCTGATAATAAGTCACCTAGTAACTTATATAAGTCAGCCTGATCTTTAAAGTTCAATACATCTGGCGCAATTGCTAAACGGCTATATTTTATAGCCTCAGCGTACTTTTCTTTTTGCGCATACATGCTACCAAGATATCGATTAACGGTCGCTTTATCAAAATCATTTGATGGATCGAGTTCTTTTAATGAAGCAATCGCTTCATCAATTTTATCCTCGTTATACAAGTCAAAAGCTTTAACCACTTTTTTACCTGTACGCTCACCCATGATTTTGGTTTTCGCGTTTTTACGTTCTTCAATCTTAGCGAAATCAGGGGCAGCAATAGCAGCTGTGCTATAAACAGTTCCTGACAAAGACATTAGTAGAGCAAGAGCTGTAGCTTTCTTTAAGTGCGTCATTTCTTGCCCCCTTAATCTTGGTTAAGTTTAAAGTCAAGTTGAACAGTAAGGCCAGGCTGCTTTAGCGGCTTTCCGTCAACAATCTTAGGTCGGTACTTCCATTTACGTAACGCTCTAACCGCTTCACGGTTAAAAATACGCTTAGGCTCAGCTGCAATAACTTTTACGTCATCTACGCCACCTAGCTCGTTAATTGTAAATGAAAGCTGTACCCAACCTTCTTTACCATCACGTGCAGCTTGTGTTGGGTATTTAGGTTCAATTCGAACGATTGGTGTAGCATCACCATCACGTCCAAACGCACCAGGACCACTAAGACCACCAGCTGTTCCCCCTAAACTGATGCTAGGCATATTAAAACCAATAGCACCCGCTGCAGGGTTTGCATTTTCAGGTTGAGGCGGCTGCGGTTTAGGCGGCTGCTTCGGTGGAGGTGGCGGTGGAGGCGGAACACGTTTCCGCTCCTGCACCTCTGATTCAGGCGGATTCGTCAAAATTTCGACAACTATCTGCTCTTTTTGCTCATTTGATCTATCAGCACCGCCGGAGATCAAATAAGACATAAAAAAGAACAAGCCGAAAGTAACTGCCCCACCTGCAATCAGTGAAAACAGAAAACGAATCATTACTTAGCTCCAGCGATTGAAATCTTAAGACGGTCATCGGTCGCCTTAATCGCATCCATTACTTTCACAACAACACCGTGTTTTGCACCTTTATCCGCTTGGATAATGATGGTTTCAGTTGGTTGTTCTGCAATGATGCTTTCAAGGTTTGCACTAACACGTTCAACATCCACTTGACGCTTGTCCATCCAAATCTCACCATTTTCACGGATAGCGATAAAGACGTTAGCATTTTTGGTCTGTTGAGCTTGAGCAGCCTTAGGCTTCTTAACTTCAATACCCGCTTCTTTCACGAAAGAAGTGGTAACGATGAAGAAGATCAGCATGATGAATACGATGTCTAGCATCGGTGTCATATCTACTGCTGCTTCTTCTTCTTCACGAAAACGTTGTTTACGTGCCATATTTATTTCTCTCTCTAGTGATGTGGCAGACTGTCCACAAGGCTTGCTTTAGCCATTTTCGCTCTTGCTTCAAGGCGAGTGCTAAAGAAAACACCTGACAGTGCCGCAACCATTCCAGCCATCGTTGGTACCGTTGCCATTGAAATACCCGATGCCATCAATCGTGCGTTACCAGTACCTTGGGTAGCCATAGTTTCAAAAACTGTGATCATACCTGTTACGGTTCCTAGTAAGCCTATTAATGGACACATAGCTACCAATGTTTTGATAATCAACATACGCTCATCTAATTTCTCAGACGCTTCAGAAATCCATGCATCACGAATTCTGTGTGCGTACCAAGACGTTGTGTCTTGGCGGGCGTCCCACTTAGCTACAATATCCGCTTTCATTCTCGGGTATTCAGCTAGTAGGAACCAATAGCGCTCTATCATTAAAACCCACATAAGAAAGAGTGCTATTGCGACCACGTATAATACTTGGCCGCCTGTGCCAACAAAATCCCTGATAGATTCCCAGGTCTCCATCAGGACTAGCATTAGGCTTTCTCCTTCTCCGCGTGTACTGCGACAATGCCAGCACTTTGCTCGTCGAGGACATGTAGAATTGATTTACTACGGCCTGCAACGATAGCGTGTAATAGAATTAAAGGTAGAGCAGCAATTAGACCTAGAGCAGTTGTTACTAGCGCTAGAGAGATATTACCTGCCATGATTTTCGGATCACCAGTACCAAACAGTGTAATAGATTCGAATGTTTGAATCATACCAACAACCGTACCTAATAGACCTAGTAAAGGTGCGATAGCTGCAAGGATCTTGATGATATTGATACCAGCTTCAACACGCGGCGTTTCACGTAAGATTGCTTCATCAAGCTTAAGCTCAAGGTTTTCAACATCTTGATTCTTGTTATCTTGGTAAACTTTCAAGATACGTCCAAGAGGGTTATTTTCATTAGGAGTATTGATGTTTTTCATTTGCGCTTTCATTTTCGCGCCAACTACCATTAGGTCAACAAAACGAACTAGGGCAATAATTGCACCTAGAATAAGCAATGCTGTAATGATATAACCAACTAAATCCCCTTGATGCCAACGTTCTTCGTTCGTTGCACGCTGAGTGTTTAAGCGTAAGATAGAACCACGAGTTGGATCGACATAGAACTTAGCGTAAGAACCAGCACTAGTACCTAGAAGTTCATCTGCTTGGTTAAGTACATAACCGTCAGGTTGTTTACCTAGTGGTACGATTGCTTTATTTGCTGCATCATAAAGTACGTAACCGTCTTTAGTAATAAGGTTGAAGTTACCAACACGCGTTACTTGCTTAACTTTTACTTCACCGCTTAACTCAGCTACCTGAGCTTCAAAGGTAGATACTTTTGCAGATTCCGTCATCTCAGTCTGGAATGCAATCCAAAGCTCTTCTAACTCACGTGTAGTTGGAAGCTCTTTAGCTGCAGCTAGAGAACGAAGTACTTCAGCACGTCCTGGCTTTTCTGCACTTACTAGTGATGCTTCAATTGAACCAATTGCTTCTGATGCAGAACGACGAACAACACCGAACATTTCACCTAAAGTACCAGTGGCATTGTTTAGTTCAACTTCTTTTTCAGCAAGTGTAATTTCATTTTGCTTAAATTCTTTACCTAAACGCTCACCACGTGCTTTTTCAGCCGCTAACTCACGCTTAGCTTTATTGAATAAAGCTTGTTTATCAGCACGTGCAGATAAAAACTCTTGCTCGCGCTTTTTGTTAAGGCTGCCTTCAGAAATACGCGTTTGCTTTACTTCTTGAAGGATTTTGTCTAGTGCTTCAGTATTTGCATGAGCATTAAGCGCGGCACCTGCAGAAACAGATAGTGCTGCAGCAACTGCAAAACCTTTAAATAGTTTCTTCATTTTTATATTACTCCGCGCCAAAGATTGGTAATGCAACAAGATCTGGGGCTGCCTGATTACGAGCGATACGGATCATATCTTTAATCGGCTTAAGGTATTCTTCACCTAATACATCCCACTGTTTTGCATCGTTGTTCCATACCCAAGCGTGTTTCATATCAAATGATTGCGCTACGTAAGCAATACGTCCTAAACGTGCAAAATCAACGTTAATATTTTTACCGTCAATTTCTAGAGAACCTTGTGACGCAGCAATACCTGAACTGTAACCAGTTTCAACAGTATATGCTTCTAGCACTTGGCGGAATTTTTCTGAAGTCGTTACTTTTGAATTAGAAAGCAAACCACGAAGTTTTTCAACTCGACCCATACGAGTATCAGTATCAAACGGAACGTCCGCTTTGATGAATTGCTCAAGCGTATCGATCATGCGATACATCAAAGGCACAACGTCTTGTTTGGTCTTTTCGATTGTTCCGATCTGACGGTCGAAAGACTCGATACCTGCGCGCTGGTCCATAACCAAACGCTCAACGTGATCATTATAAACTTTAAGAAGTTCAGTTTCGTCTACAACACCACGATATTCGCCGATCAACTCTTGAGTTTGACCGAAGATGTTGTCGATTTTTTCTTGAGACTTTTGAGCAGCCTTTTGAGTTTGTTGACCTACTTTTTGCAAGTCGTTCAAAGGATCTGCAATCACATTGCTGCTTGCAAATGCTGTAGCACCTAAAAGTGCTGTAGCTACAAGACTCTTTCTGATTTTAACAGACATAGTTCCCAACCAATTAAGTAATGTTACTTTTATAATTTTATCGCTCTTTACAGAGCAACCCTGATATCTTTTAACAGATATCAACTGTCCAATAATGCTAAATGCAAGTCCATGTGTCAACTTCACAGGCAAAACAATTTTTGTTGACAATAAAAAATAAACTCGATGTAAAACAAAAAATTAACACGCATTTTTTACGGTAAAGCCTGTAGCCTTTGATTATAAAGCAGTTAAGCCATCTTATTTACAATTTATTACAACACAACAAAATATTGTAATTGATTTATATTTTTCGTAAAAACAAAAGCTAAAGCACTGAATAAAATAAACTTTTTGCTTTAATATAAAATTTTTCATTGTCATTTCCTCACTAAATGGCATACAACGAGCTAACTGACTAAAAAAACATCTAACTAAACAACGAATTTTAGTATTTGATTCTCAATCTCAGTGATTAATCTCGCTACATGCACACCATCCATAAGGCCATGATGAACCTCTATATTTAAAGGGATCGTGCCGTTTTCCGGATTAAACTTTCCAAATACAAACTTTGGGATACCACTGCCTTGTGAACGCGCGAAAACAGCATGACTAAAGCTCGTAAAGCTAAACCATGGCAATATAGAAACATATACTTGGTTCAAATCTTTCGCTGCAGCTAAAAACACATCATTTAGCAAGGGCATCTTTAAGTGAGTTTCTTTTGACAATTGCGCATTTCTAGCAAAAGAAAAAATATCAGAGTATGTCTCTAACGGTACAAAACGAAATGTCTCGTCCTCTTTTAAGAATACAGTGCTGAGAGTGACCGTTTCTGTCACAACAACCTCGTCATCAGTAATTCGATACCTAATGGGCTCATATGTTTCAATTGCCTGAGATAAGCAATACAAATAACAATGCGTAAATGACACTTTATGTCGCTTAGCAAACTTGTGTAACCTGCCAATCTGTAAATCGACCGTAACATTAAAGTTGGGCTGTTCAAACTCTTTATAAAAAGCAAAGTGTGCAGAACGCGACCAACTTGCTTTATCAATCACTTTCATAAAATATCCAATAAAATAGTCACTCAACAAAAAAGGACATGCTAAGCATGTCCTTTTATTTGATCTAAGGAGTAGTAATAAACCTGTTTATTATAGTCCGTTACTGATGATCTCTTGTGCCAATTCATCCGCAATAATGTGAGTAGATTTCTGCTCTGACTCAGACCGCGCAAAAATCTCTGCTAAAGTGTCAAAAATACCTTCAACATGCTTAGTCGCTAATGCTTCATTGTAGCCTTCAGGCTTGGTTTCATAATAAACATTAATAATACCGCCAGCGTTTATTACATAATCGGGTGCGTAAAGTACGCCTTTTTCGCGTAAAATCTCACCATGGCGACATTCTGCCAATTGGTTATTTGCACAGCCTGCGATAATGTTCGCTTTAATACGAGGAATAGTTTCGTCGTTGACCGTCGCACCTAGGGCGCACGGCGCATACACATCAACATCTAAATCATATATTTCATCGATGCCGACTGCTGTTGCGCCAAAATCAGTCACAACACGATCCACTGAGGCACTGTTTATATCTGTAACAAATAATTCTGCACCCGCTTCATGAAGGTGTTTACATAACCCGTATGCAACAGCTCCTAGACCTTGAACAGAAACTTTAATCCCCGTTAAGTCTTGATGACCATATTTGTGCTGATAAGCCGCCTTGATACCTAAAAATGTTCCCAGAGCCGTAAAGGGTGAAGGGTTACCACTTTTCCCTTCAAGGCCAAGAACATAGTTGGTTTCTTCGTGCATCACCATCACATCGCCAGTGGTTATGTTAACGTCTTCTGCCGAATAATAACTGCCGCTTAAACGCTCTAAATGACGACCAAATGCTTTAAATAATGCATCAGATTTAATGGTTTTTGCATCACCAATAATCACTGATTTTCCACCACCAAATGGCAAACGTGCAACCGCATTTTTATATGTCATACCTTTAGATAGACGCAATACATCATACACAGCGTCTTCATCATCGGCGTAATCCCACATGCGACAACCGCCCACCGCAGGACCTAGCTTGGTGCTGTGTACCGCAATAATTGCTTTAAGGCCTGAAGCTTCATCAGCACAAAATACAACTTGTTCATGATTATCAAATTCAACTTGGTTAAAAACAGCCACTTTATAGTTCTCCGAAATTTTTAGCCCCTAAGGGGCGAGTAGCGCTGAAACTGCCAAAACTCTATCACTATCTGTTTTACGTTACTAGGAAATGAGATGATCAACCTACAATTTGAAACATATTCAAATACACAATGCTTAAAAACAAAAATAACAACATAAACTAACTAAAATATGATTGAAAAATGACTGAGGCAGTTAAAATATCTTTAATATGAGCAAAGTTGCTTTACGTTAACGTAAAGTGATTCAACCATGTACAGATATAATTACAAAAAAACCGCATTTAAGGTTGCCTCAAATGCGGTTTTTAGACTTTATTTTTTCACGAGCTTACTTTAGCTTACTTTAGCTTGCTATCGAGCTCTTCGATCTTCGCTTTCCAAATCGCAGGACCCTGCTCATGCGCATTAGCACCGGTGCTGTCTACCGCAACTGTGACAGGCATATCTTCCACTTCAAACTCGTAAATCGCTTCCATACCCAAATCTTCAAAAGCAACAACACGAGACTTTTTAATGGCCTTAGCCACTAAATATGCCGCACCACCTACTGCCATCAAATACACAGATTTATTTTGCTTAATCGACTCGACTGTTGCTGGGCCACGTTCAGCTTTACCTATCATGCCAACAATGCCGGTACTTTCTAACATTAAATCAGTAAATTTATCCATACGAGTTGCTGTGGTCGGGCCTGCTGGACCAACCGCTTCATCGCCAACCGCATCAACAGGACCAACGTAGTAAATAAACTTATTATTGAAGTCAACTCCTTTCGGTAAGCCTTCGCCCGAATTTATCATATCTTGTAAACGTTTGTGCGCCGCATCACGACCCGTTAAAATCTTGCCAGACAATAAGACTGTTTCGCCCATTTTCCAATCATGGGTGTCTTCTTTAGTTAACGTGTCTAAGTTGACTCGGCGTGTATCTTCGCCAACTTCCCATGTTACTTCTGGCCAATCTTCTAGCTTTGGCGCTTTAAGATCAGCGGGGCCAGAACCATCTAATGTAAAATGTACATGTCGTGTAGCAGCACAATTCGGGATCATGACTACTGGCTTTGACGCAGCATGTGTTGGTGCGGTTTTAATTTTAATATCAACTACAGTAGTTAATCCACCAAGCCCTTGAGCACCGATACCTAATTTGTTGGCACGTTCAAAAATCTCAAGACGCAGCTTTTCTTCAGCCGTTTCTGCACCTCGCTCTTGGAGTTCGTGAATATCAACTGGGTCCATTAAAGATTCTTTCGCAAGTACCGCCGCTTTTTCAGCAGTACCACCGATACCTATACCTAACATGCCTGGTGGACACCAACCAGCCCCCATTGTTGGTAAGGTTTTTTCAACCCATGCTGCAACATCATCTGATGGATTAAGCATGACCATTTTGGTTTTGTTCTCTGAGCCGCCGCCCTTTGCAGCAATCATCACTTCAACTTTTCCGCCCGCTACCATATCAATGTGAACAACAGAAGGCGTGTTATCTTTGGTGTTTTTACGGCTACCAGCTGGATCTGCTACGATAGACGCACGCAATGGATTGTCTGGGTTCAAATACGCACGGCGAGTACCTTCATCAACCATTTGCTGAACGGTTAAATCCGTTTTATCCCATTTAACATCCATACCAACTTTTACAAAACAGGTCACGATCCCAGTGTCTTGACACAATGGGCGTTTGCCTTCAGCAGACATTCGTGAGTTTATCAAAATTTGTGCTATCGCATCTTTAGCCGCTTTGCTTTCTTCTTTGTGGTACGCCTTTTCTAGCGCTTGAACAAAATCTAATGGATGATAAAAAGAAATATATTGTAAAGCATCTTCAATACTGTCGATGAAGTCTTGCTGACGGATCATACTCATGACGGTTCCTTAATTTGTGTTATTAACGCACTCAGTCAATAACAGAATACACCTAGACGATTGTGACGGTTAACAGTGACCTTACGGTGACTGTAGAAAACTAGATAAGTATGATACCCTCCTCGCCCGTTTCGGGCTAGTTTTCAGGTTCAAGTAAATGATAAATGAGCAAATCAACTGTAAAAAATTAGACATTTCGCTATCAACTGTGGCACTTTTTGAACAATTTGCCCACTTGCCACACGCAATATTACTCGACTCTAGTAATGCTCAGCATGAGAACAGCCGCTATGACATCATCAGTATTAATCCTGTTCATGTACTTGAAGCGAGATCACAAAACGTCTTTTTAGATGGTAATCCAACGCATTTAACGTGGTGTGAAATGATCCATCACCATTTGACACGGCTATGCCAAACACCTGCGCATTTCGATTTGCCATTCAACGGAGGCTGGCTTGGGTATTTCGGCTACGACCTAGGCCGCTACATAGAAAAGTTACCGGACTATGCACAACAAGATATTAAGTTACCAGACATGGTGGTTGGCTTATATCTTGATGCTTTAATTAAAGATAACCTGACCAACACATGGTACTACGTCTCACAACCGAATGTTGATAACGAACAAAGTTACCTTTCATTACTAAATAATAATGATAAACAAACTAACATTACCCCATTTCGTTTAAAAAACGATTGGGTGTCTAATCTTACGCAAGCACAATACTTTGAGAAATTCGAGCAGATCCAAGCATATTTGAAAAGCGGCGACTGTTATCAAATCAACCTCGCACAACGCTTTAGTGCAAGTTTTACTGGTACACCATGGGACGCCTATAAAACGCTTCAAACCCAGAACAAAGCCCCTTTTTCTGCTTTTATAAATTTGCCTAACGGTGCCATTCTATCAGTATCGCCAGAGCGATTTTTATTGGTTAACGGGAAGCAAGTTGAGTCAAAACCTATAAAAGGCACCTTGCCGAGGCTAGAGGACAGTGATGCGGATCACCAACAAAGCATCAAATTGCAACATAGTCCCAAAGACCGTGCAGAAAATGTGATGATTGTGGATTTGCTCCGAAATGATTTAGGCAAAGTTGCAAAGCCTGGGTCTGTATGTGTCCCCAAACTATTTCACATAGAAAGCTTTCCTGCAGTGCATCACTTAGTTAGTACCGTAACCAGTGAACTCGCTGACGGTAAAACTGCGGTCGACCAATTAAACGCAGCATTCCCAGGTGGTTCGATTACTGGCGCACCTAAAATTCGAGCTATGGAAATTATTGAAGAGCTTGAACCACATAGACGCAGCGTTTATTGTGGCTCTATTGGTTACCTTAGTGCATGTGGTCGGATGGACACCTCCATCACAATTCGAACTCTAGTATGCGATGAGCAGCACATTTATTGCTGGGCTGGCGGCGGTATTGTGGCGGATTCAGATGCAAACAGTGAATACAAAGAAACTTTTCATAAAGTACAAAAAATATTGCCTATACTTAGAACCAGTGAATAAATGTAGGAGCGAATGTGACACTAACAGATGTTGTAGCCCGGTTTCACATTCATGCTGAAATATGCAAATGTCCGTTGCCACAGGGTAAAGTGCGTGACAGCGCAATTTTGTTGCCTCTTGTCGAGAAAAACGGTGAAGCAGCTTTGCTCTTTTGTAAACGACCTGCTTACTTACACCATCACCCAAGCCAAATTTGCTTTCCTGGTGGTAAAGTAGAGCCGCACGATATGTCTAAAACCGATACAGCTATCCGAGAAACGCGCGAAGAGTTAGGTATTAATCCAAAAGATATTACACCTCTGGGGCAACTCAAAGAGCATCACACCTTAACAGGTTTCAGTATTATGCCCGTTGTAGCAACTCTCAGTAATGACACGACTTGGCATACAAACAGTGATGAAGTGGACCGTGCCTTCACCATTAACATATCTGAACTGCTAAACAATCGTAACTGGCAAAGTATTCACGTTGAACACGCGGGAGCCAGTCGCAAAATGGATGGGTTTTTAACCCCCCATGGCCTACTTTGGGGTGCGACTGCCAGTGTGGTAAAAAACTTTATCAAACTCGTTAAATAAGCATAATAAATTCATAATTGAACTGGTTACAATTATCTTTTTTAAAGTTATGATGTGCGCCCGTTCAAAAGGCAATGTTGAGTAAAGAATATGATTAGTGCATTTGATATGTTTAGTATCGGTATTGGTCCTTCGTCGTCACATACCGTTGGTCCAATGCGCGCGTCTCGCTTATTCGTATCAGATTTACAATCTCAAGGGATCATCGAAGACGTTACAGCGGTAAAAGTAGAGCTATATGGTTCATTAGGACAAACTGGTATTGGGCACGGTTCTGGTAAAGCCGTTATTCTTGGGCTTGCAGGTTACGACCCAGAAACCATTGATGCTGATGCCGTACCTTCAATTTTAGATAAAATAGAACAAGAACAAATTATTTATCTGGATCAGACAAAACAAGCCGCTTTCCCAAAGCAAGGTACCATTGTTTTTCATCGACGAAAAACCTTACCTAAACATTCAAATGCAATGGAGATCATCGCATTTAACGGCGAAGAACGAATTCACAGTCAAGTTTATTACTCTATTGGTGGTGGCTTTATTGTTACCGATGAGCAATTTGACAGTGAAAAACAAGCCGCGTTAGATGTACGAGAGCAAAACCCGGCACCGTATTTATTTGAAAACGCAGCTGAACTTCTTACCCTATGCAAAGATTCTGGTCTAAGTGTGTCGTCTTTAATGATGGCCAATGAAAAAACCCTCCGTTCAGAAGTTGATATCAAAGCCGAGTTGTTTAATATTTGGCAAGTTATGAAAGCCTGTATTGAACGGGGTATGAAAACCGAAGGTATCCTACCAGGTGGTTTAAAAGTTCGTCGCCGTGCACCCAGCTTATATCTAAAGTTGAACGTAGAAGACAGTAACGACCCACTGCGCGCTATGGATTGGGTTGATTTATTTGCATTAGCCGTCAATGAAGAAAATGCAGCTGGCGGGCGTGTAGTTACCGCTCCCACAAATGGTGCGGCAGGGATTTTACCGTCGGTATTGATGTATTATCACACCTTCATTCGTGAAGTAGACGAAGAAATTGCAACTCGTTACCTATTAACCGCAGCCGCTATTGGTATTTTATATAAAAAGAATGCCTCTATCTCTGGTGCTGAAGTAGGCTGTCAAGGTGAAGTCGGCGTCGCGTGCTCAATGGCAGCAGGCGCATTAACCGAAATAATGGGAGGTAATGTGGTTCATGTTGAAAATGCAGCTGAAATCGGCATGGAACATAATTTAGGCCTCACCTGTGATCCTGTGGGTGGGTTAGTACAGGTACCATGTATTGAGCGTAATGCCATGGGGGCAGTTAAAGCCATTAACGCATCGCGCCTCGCTATTCGCGGAAGCGGTGAGCAAAAAGTATCTCTCGATAAAGTAATAAAAACCATGCTAGATACTGGTAATGATATGAAAACTAAGTATAAAGAAACGGCACGAGGCGGTTTAGCCGTTAATATTATCGAATGTTAACATATTGATTAAATCATTTTGTAAAAAACCCAAGCCAATATAGCTTGGGTTTTTTTGTTTCACTGTTAGTCCGACCCATTTCTAATAGACCGCCCATATTCAGCGAACTCTAATACAAGCGCAGACCAATCATCACCTGACTGTGATAAGTCATTTTGCTCGTTTATGACACCATTCATATTAAAAACATTTTAATGATGATAGACCCTTAGCAAACCAAGCTTTTAAAGATGCGATGCCCGCAAAAATGCAAATTCATCATGAAAAGTGTAAGCGCTCACTTAATTTATTCTTGAGCCACAATTTGTAAATGACCTATATTATGGGCTTGAGATACGCATTTGATATTGTCTACAAACTACATGCTTTCGAATACATAAATTTCATGGTGCAACGCCGCTTGCACTTTTTTCACAAGCAATGCATTTATTTCTATTTTTCTATGTTATATCGTAGTAAATCTATTTATTTATAGAGCGCACCCTATGCTCAAAATACTTTTTATTATTATGCTCACAAGCACCGCTTTTTTGAGCTCAGCTAAGCCCAGCCAATTTCTCGTATATGGTGATATGCCTTATTCTCACATAGACGCTGATATGCTTCGTAAGCCCTCTGGGTTGCTGTACCAAGCCGTACGAAAAACGCCGCATGACTTTATTGCACATGTTGGAGATATAAAATCGGGTGCGGCGCCTTGTACCAACGCAATTTTAAAAGAAAACTATGCACTCATTAGTGAAATAAGCCGCCAGCCATTTATTTATACGCCTGGAGACAATGACTGGACGGACTGTGACAGAAAAAGCCTTACCCCCCGCTACGATGAACTAGAACGGCTAAAGTTCATTCGCTCTGAATTCGCTCGCTCTGCAGTCAAGCTTAACCATTATGAACGACAAACAACGCAACCAGAAAACCAAACGTGGTTACATAACAATATTCGCTTTATTACCTTACACGTAGTTGGCACAAATAATGGTCGTAGACAAATTCTTCTCTCGAATAAAAAACAAGCCCGAGCACAGATCAATATACGGGATGAGCACAATGTTACATGGCTAAGACGCAACTTGAATCCTAATTTATCAGCAGCCGTTATTTTCATGCAGGCTGATATTTTTGTAAATCCGAAATACAACAAGTCATGCACAGAAAACAGGCAAAAAAAGTGTGATGGATTTAAAGAGTATAAAGCGTTGCTGAACGATATTACTAAAAAGTATGACTTTCCTATCCTTGTAAGTCATGGGGATACAAAAGCGTTTTGTTTATCAAAAAGACCTTCTGGATTATGGCGACTTAATGGCCCCGGCGACTTTCAATATTTAGATATTGCGCAAGTCAGCATAGACATCGAAAATAAAGTAGCTCCTTTTTCTGTCAGAGCCTTACTCGCAGATAAGGTAATATCAGATTGCCAGTAATTCTGGCAATCTGATAAATGATCATGTTTCTATGTAACTAAAACGTTAACTCCGTACTGTATAAGCTACCTACTTGCTTGATACTTAATTCAATACAGCTTCAAACGTGAAGAAAATCTGACCACCCATTTCATCTGCCAATGCGTCATGTGTAAGTGATTTTTTAAATTCAGCCACTAACAAATAACGTCCTGCATCAGCGAGAGTAAACGAGATCTCTCCATTATTATCAGACACAACTTTCAACGCATTGAGATCATTCCTATATCGAGCACCATCTTTAATAATTTCAACCTCAACACCTTGCTGTGGTTTACCATTAAATAATAACTGTAACTGGGCTTTTTCATTTTGCGCAATATCAGAGGGGTGAGTGATCGGCTTAAGCTCTAGCCCGTTATTAGTTAAACTATAATTATCGTTTGGCGCATTTAATGTCACAAATGTCATTACTTGAGCCTGAGAGGCCAATGTCGTGACATTCTTTGCACCCTTCGGAAGCTTGTCAGCTCGGTTTGCCTTACTGACATTACGCAACCATTGTGTGCCCTCTTTTCCTGATATCTCGTAACTTGTCCAGTAACTCACATTACTGTCCAAATACAATTTATAAGTGCCTTCTTCAGTCAAATGAATATCAACGACACTCTTGCGATGACCACGATAACTTGAACTGGGACGAGAGCGTTCACCATTTGGTTTTATAATGGTAAATCTATCTGAACCCATAGGTTTATCAACGTTAAATGTTTCATTCGATGCTGTAACATCGGCCATGATCCATACTTTGTCTTCTGCTGACACGCTAAAATGTGTCGGTAAAATCCAGCGATCATGCGCCTGTGCTGAGGTCGCCATCGTGAATGCTAACATAGCGAATAATTTTAATTTAGACATGGTTTTTATTCCTTAATCGAAAATGTTGTAGGATTTGTTTCTAAAGTACCTTGAAGGTCATAAGACTGCGCTTGTCCATTTAAGCGAAATTTTTGCTTTATCATTGCGCGACCACCATTTTCTCTCACAACCTCAAATTTTAGCGTGTAGTTACCCTGTGCTAAAGGCTCACCATTGTCATCATTGGTTGAAAAGTTAAGGCGATAATCACCTGCTGGACGTGTCGCTGATGTGACAGAATCAACCAACTCAGGAGCGCGCCGACCTACTTTTCTCCACCAGGTGCGGATATCTTTAAGCCACTTAGCCCCTTCACGCCAAAGTACTAAAGTACGTACACTTTTACCTGTGTCATCCTCAATCCACACAGCAACATACGGGTTGTGGTACTCTCCTGTTTGTTTTGCTAAATTGATCGAAAGCTCGATTTCTGCCCCCCTTGCTTGAACGGTAAAAATTAACGCAAATACTAAAACTACCCATGCTTTTATCATTTTCTTTCCTCGAAAAATTCAACCGTGCTACACATAAAGTACGTAGCAAAAAAATACCGCTAGAGTTGTTACTAAACTCAACGCTAAGGTTTTATTTACACGTCTTTGTGCCAGCGCTAACACCAAACCTGTCATACTGAATAAAATCATCAATATGGCACTTATATCGATAATAAATCGCCATAATGCGCCGCTATTACGACCCTTGTGTAAATCATTTAGCTTTGCCCACACACCATAATTGGTTTTTTCTACAAACACTTCGGCACTTTCTAAGTCAATCGTGATTGCCAAATGTGTGCCAGGCCCTTTGTCACTAATAAAAAGCTCATAATCATCTCGCTCTAAGGTAAACCGTTTACCAGTAAACCACCGCTGTTGGTGTAAATACTTTATCAGCTCTCCCTGATGCTCTTCGCCTAGTAAAGAACGAGGCAATTGAAACTCTAATTCATCAACATGTGCTTTGTTATCTGCAAACCATTCGGGGTGGTTTAATGTTACCCCTGTCACGGAAAAAAACACCATCAAGGTTAACAACGCCATAGACACGTAAACATGGATCAAACGAGAATAGTTAAGGAAAGACTTATTAACTCGCACTACTGACTTCCTAAAGTTTTGATTAATTACCACAAGACACGACGAATCACTGTTTTAACCTTAATACAGCACACCACAGCTCAGCTGCAAACGTTGCCATTTAAAAGACATAACTTCTATTATTACAGAGAGAAATAAGATGGTTTACCGCTTATCACAGTGTGAAGACCAGACGATTGTATTTACCAAAAATACAGAGTAAAACCCAAATAAATTCAGATCACAGAGGAAGAAATTAAATACTTACATATATGCAACACTAGAGAAACCAAAACAAATAAAAACAGCTCGCCAGCCATATATACAAAAAGAAAAGCCAGCTGAATTCAAGCTGGCTTTATGATAAAGAATACGAGGGTAATTACGTTATTCGCTTTTTTCTGCAATATAACTATCAATGATTTTTTCTAGTATAGTTAAAGGCACGGCCCCATTTTTCAGCACAGCATCATGAAATTCAGCCAGTTCAAACTTATCACCCAAGGCTGTTTTAGCCTTCTCTCTTAACGCTAGTATTTTTATCATACCGACTTTATATGAACAGGCTTGTGCTGGATTCACAATATAACGTTCAACTTCAGCCACAGCATCCGAATATGCCTTTCCCGTATTTTCAAGCATGTAAGTAATTGCTTGCTCTCGAGTCCATTTTTTGGCATGGATCCCCGTATCTACCACTAATCGAACGGCTCTAAAAATTTCAGCTTGCAACCTGCCCAAATTATCAAGCGGCTCATCTTGAAAACCCAATTCCCACGCCAATTGCTCTGTATATAAAGCCCAGCCTTCTGAATATGAAGAAAAAGGCGACATACGCCTAATCATTGGCATTCCTGCCAATTTTTGTGTAATTGACAGCTGAAAGTGGTGACCTGGGATCCCCTCATGATATGCTAATGTACGCATACCATATTTAGGCGTTGCTTTTATATCATATAAATTAACTGAGAAGCGCCCCGGACGGCTGCCATCCATAGAGGGTGGTTGATAATAAGCTCCCGGAGAAGTCTGCTCTTTAAATTTTGGGATCCTAACTAGGCCTTGTTGATCAAATA
>NZ_PNBY01000142.1 GCF_005886875.1 Pseudoalteromonas aurantia
TTTAGTTTAGGTGAAAGCGGGTTATAACAAATAAGGATAGGTGTCGCGCAGCCGACACCTTATCTGGGTGTTGAACAAGTCCGAAGTGAGTTTTATAGCTTATTTATAGTAAATAGTGATGAATATGTTTTTCTATTTGTAGCGGCGTTCATTTATTTTAGCCGAGTGGATGCACTTCTTGCGTTCAGAAGTTAAATTAATATATCTATATCAATTCGTTATTTTTTTGCGCTTCATCTCCTCTGATTGATTTAAGCCATTATCTTTTTTCCTGCCCATGATAATCAACTCGGTCGTGAGAAGAAGTTAATGACTCCCTCACAGTGCATTGGATGCTGACAGCAAGGGCAAATACGGATGGCTTTGGGTTTGTCTTTTTTCTTAGGCTTTTTCCAATTCTTGGTATTGATAAGTAATATTTGAATGCGTTGACGTAACTTACTGGCATTCCCTCGTAAATAGCCACAGTCTCGAACGCGTTGCAGCCCTTTAGGTAAGACATGTTGTAATATCAGCCATAAAAACTTAAGCACAGGCAGAGTGCGTGTTACTGTTTGTTTGGTTTTACTCTCTTGATATTTAAACGTGACGGTGTTTTCATCGTAATGAACAATGTCATTGTCAGACAATACACCCCGATATAGATAGCGAGAGAGGTATTGATAGGCTTTATCACCAAATCCGACTTTGCGACAATCAACTACCCACTTTTTAGGGTACTTTGCGGGTAAATTAATGCGCGTATGTCTGTTAATTGCCTCTAACATTTGAGCCCGCCAAACTTTAGCTAATGCAAATTCGTTAAATAGATATTGTTGACGCCCTTTATGCCACTGGTTGTTATGAGCATCATAATATCCACATGGCATAATGACATGAATATGAGGGTGTAAATCACGTCGTCGATTGTGGGTATGTAATACCATAGTAAAGCCAAT
>NZ_PNBY01000143.1 GCF_005886875.1 Pseudoalteromonas aurantia
GAAGTGTTTGCTGGTGTAAGGCATATTGCATTGAATTTATTGAAGAAAGAGACATCCTTTAACAAAGGTGTACGCGCTAAGCAGTTAAAAGCCGCTAGAAACGAGAGCTATCTAGAAAAAGTATTGAATAGCAAGTGATTTTTCATGCTCTTGCCCTGGGGATCGGATTATTTAGCTCTTGTGCATGAGCGACATAATTTCGACCTACACATACAGCCTTTCCCATTGGTAAATCAATGGTGCTACCATCATCCCATGTCGCTTGATACAACATATTCATTTACTCCCTGTATTTAATTAATTACATCATAAATTCACAGTTTACTAAGGCATATTGCGCCTAAGCTCAGCACAGGTTATAACTTGCATTATACTAACTAAAATAAACAGGTAATCCTATGCAAGATCATGCTAATGTCGCCTTAAGTGACTTTATTGAGTACCCACAAGATGAAATGTTACAACGCGCCAATGACTTTCTCGCAAATACTAAGCGCCGTCACTCCATCCGCAGTTTTAGTGACCGTTCTGTACCACAAGAGATCATAGAAGCATGCATAAAGACAGCCGCAACAGCTCCCAGTGGCGCAAATCATCAACCTTGGCACTTTGTTGCGATCAACAGTCTTGAGGTCAAAAAGCAAATTCGCCAAGCAGCTGAAGATCTTGAGCATTCATTTTATGAAGGCAGAGCAGGCGAAGAATGGTTAGATGCATTAAAGCCACTCGGGACCGACGCGCAAAAACCGTATTTAGAGCATGCACCATGGCTTATTGCTGTATTCAGCCAAAAAAAAGGCGGGATCCAAAGCGAAGATAGAAATACCAATTACTATGTCCATGAATCAGTTGGACTCGCGACTGGGTTTTTAATTCAAGCATTACATAATGCAGGCCTCGCTACCTTAACACATACACCGAAGCCAATGAGCTTCCTTACCGATATTTGTGGCCGTGATCGTGATAATGAACGCCCTTATATGCTATTAATCGCCGGATACCCTAGTGAAAATGCGAGTGTGCCAGAGCATGCATTGGTCAAAAAACCCTTCGAAGAGATCGCGACCATTTTGTAACGCTCTTATCTCGCTGGCCGCGAAATTACTAACACGTTCAGCGAGCACCTCTTATTGCAACAGGGCAATGCATTGCTACACAAGCTTCACTTTGACTATATACTTTATGAGTAACCTAAACTAGGAGTACCATAATGCTGACCAGCATACAAGACGTATTAAAAACCGTGCGACCTAACCAGCGCTGTATCAGTGCGGCACAAGCTAAAACTGAGCTACTTAGTAATCACGGCCTGCTGATTGAGGTAAGAGAACCCAGTGAACATCAACAGAAATCGATTTCCAATGCCCTTAATATTCCAAGGGGCTTACTAGAGTTTAAATTACCTGACATAGAAAAGGACGCCGAGCGACCCATATACTTGCACTGTGCAGCAGGTGGTCGCGCCATATTTGCAGCAGAGCAACTAACGCGTATTGGTTATCAAGATATTAGCGTGATCACCTGTAAATTTGATGATGTTTACACTACTTTCTCATAACCCATATTACTTCTGCTTTTGAAGGTACGTGTTGCTTTTAGTCGTATCTCCTCATTGTATAAAAGTGTAGGCACTCTTTTACCTTTAAAAACACTTGCTCAAGGTTGATACACATATTTTACAGCACAAACCGCGCTAACATTCCCTTAACATAACCAGTACGAGAGGGAACATACGATGTTAAAAAAGTACAAAATAATTGGGTTACTTATCTCTGCACCATTCATGCTTATGGGCTGTAACAGCGATAAAAGGTCAGAACTTGATAACTCATTTATTGGTGTATGGCAAAAAACTGCATATGGTGAAATACTCGATATTTCTAAAGAGACTATTTTACGATACGAATATAACCAACATAGTTGTATTAAAACACATACTTTACAGCGCAATAATGGGCTGTCTCCAGAAATATCAGCCCACTCTCGTATCTGCAATAACATGATTAATGTCACTTACCAAGGTGAACTAAGTAACCTGAGCTGCGCATAAGAAATTGAACTAAATTCCCTTGTGGTGATCAGATCTTTCGACCAAGAAACATAAGATTACCAAGGCAAGGGCATGAATAACTTAGATGCAAATTACG
>NZ_PNBY01000144.1 GCF_005886875.1 Pseudoalteromonas aurantia
CAGTCCGATGAAGTGCCTGAACGATGCAGGCGAAGATGCTTGAAATGGGGATAATAGGCTCTCGAAGCCGTCCAGGTGTCAGCAATGATAATCCATATTCGGGATCTCTGTTTCGCACGGTTAAATATAGCCACCGTTGGCCAAGTGAAGGTTTTAAGCACCTTGAAGATGCAAGAAGCTGGGTGAAAGGCTTCACGAATTGGTACAACAACGTACATAGGCATAGTCGTATCAAGTTCGTGACACCCGGCTAACGTCATAATTGGGAAGATAGAGCGATATGGGCAAAGCGCCGTGAGATATATAAAAAAGCGCAAGAAAAGAATGCTAACCGCTGGTCAAGGCACACCATAAATTGGGATGAAATCAGTGATGTGGAGTTAAATCCAGAGAGCAAAAAACAAGCAGTTTAACAGCTCAGGCGACAACTACCTTGAAAAACGCCGTGGTTATAGTCAAGAAAACATGAATGGAATAAAAATGATGGCTGAACAAAAAAGTTATTCTAAGCAGGTATGAATTGCATAACTAATTTTTAATTCTGAAGATGTTTTAGTTCGGGTTTTTTTATCTCTATTGTGATTTTTCTTTGGTTTTTTTTGTCTTTTTAAACAAGTTTTCATGCAGCTCTTTGGATTTTTTATTCTTGCATTACAGTGTTGCAACATGATAAAACATAATTAATCCATCAACAGGACGACTTTGCTCAATGAAAAAAATAACACGTTTGTCACTACTGCTTAACCTCTTACTTATTAAATGTAAGAGCGGGGTGTAGTGCACGCAACTGAGCAGCTACTTTTCAACCCCGCACATTGCGGGGTTTTTTATTTTTTGGGCCGAGGAACAGGGTATGCAGGATAAAGTTTGGATTTTCGATACGACATTGCGGGATGGTGAACAGGCGCTAAAGGCCAGTCTCACTGAAGATGATAAGCTACAACTTGCGCATGCGATAAGCCGATTAAATGTGGATGTTATGGAAGTTGGGTTTCCAGTATCTAGCCCGGCTGACTTCAGAGCTGTGCAGCGTATTGCGACCGAAGTACGTAATCCGGTTATTTGTGGTCTGGCACGCGCAGTAAGCAAAGACATTGAGGCGTGTGGTGAGGCATTACGCCCAGCTGAACGCGGTCGTATTCATACCTTTATTGCTACCAGCCCTTTGCACCTTGAGCATAAGCTACGTATGAGCTTAGACGATGCGACAGCTATGGCAGTTAAATCAATTAAATTAGCGCGTAACTATACTGATGATGTGGAGTTTTCGTGTGAAGATGCGGGGCGTACGCCACATGCAGATTTATGCCGTATTGTAGAATCAGCGATTAACGCGGGTGCATCAACCATTAATTTACCAGACACCGTAGGGTATGTTACGCCTGATGAATACTCTGCCATGATCCGTCATTTAATGAATAATGTGCCAAACATAGATAAAGCACGGTTAAGTGTGCATTGCCACAATGATTTAGGCTTGGCGGTCGCCAACTCTGTAGCCGCGGTACAGGCGGGTGCAAGACAAATCGAATGTACCATTAATGGTATTGGAGAGCGCGCAGGTAATTGTTCATTAGAAGAAGTGGCCATGATCATGAAGATGCGCCAAGACTACCTAAAAGTACATACCGATATTCGCAGTGAGGAAATCTACCGAGCATCTCGCCAAGTTGCAAAAATCTGTAATATGTCGGTGCAGCCAAACAAAGCCATTGTGGGGGAAAATGCATTTGCTCACAGCTCAGGGATCCACCAAGATGGCGTTTTAAAAGCGCAGAATACTTATGAAATCATGTCACCAGAGAGTGTGGGTGTCCCAAACAATCAACTGAATATGACGTCTCGTTCAGGCCGCCATGTTATAGAGCATCGTTTATCTGAATTGGGTTATCAAAAATCTGATTACGATATGGATAGCTTATATACCAGCTTTTTAGCATTAGCAGATCAAAAGGGCACCGTGTATGACTATGACCTTGAGGCTATGATCCATTTTAATCAAATGGATGATGAGGACGACCAATTTAAACTTGAATTTGTTAATTCAACATCTAATTCACAGTCAGTTGCCAGCTCTACCATTGGTATGACGGTCGCCGGACAATCCAAGCAAGAAGCGGCGACAGGTAATGGGCCTGTAGAGGCCTCATTTTTAGCCATTGAGCGAATTATTGGGATGTCTGTTGAAGTCATTGAATACAACTTAGATGCGACGGGTCAGGGGGCGAGCTCGCTGGGACAAGTCGATATCATCGCACAATATAACGGACGGCAATATCACGGTGCAGGTCTTGCTGCTGATGTTGTTGAAGCATCGGTACGGGCTATGGTCCGTGTTTATAATCTTATTAACAGAGCGCAAAAAGTCTCTGATTTGAAACAACAAAGGAAAGCAGGATGAGCCAAGCAAGTTACCAAGTTGCCGTATTAGCCGGAGATGGCATAGGCCCAGAAGTCATGGCCGCAGCAGATAGAGTACTCGATGCGGTGAGTGAAAAATTTGACTTCACCTTAAATCGTCAAACCCACGCCATCGGTGGTGCCGCCATTGATGAGTGCGGTGAAGCATTACCTGAGGCAACGCTTAAAGCGTGTGAAGCTGCGGATGCTATTTTATTTGGCTCGGTTGGTGGACCAAAATGGGAGCACTTACCCCCGAGCGAGCAACCAGAGCGCGCTTCTTTATTGCCGCTGCGTAAACATTTTGGCTTGTTTTGTAATTTACGTCCTGCACAGCTATTACCTGCATTAAGTGGTGCGTCACCATTACGTGCAGATATCAGCGAGCAAGGCTTTGATATTCTGTGTGTGCGAGAGTTAACTGGTGGAATTTATTTTGGTGAAAAAGGCCGAGAAGGGGAAGGTGAGCAAGTAGCTGCATTTGATACCCAGCGCTATTCTCGAAAAGAAATAGAGCGGATTGCGCGTTTTGCATTTGAAGCGGCAAAATTACGCAGCGGCCATGTGACCTCGGTAGATAAGGCGAATGTTTTGGCATCGAGCGTGCTATGGCGTGAAGTGGTCACTGAAGTGAGTAAAGATTACCCCGAAGTACAACTAGATTATATTTATGTTGATAACGCGGCGATGCAGCTCGTAAAGCAGCCAAGTCAGTTTGATGTGCTGTTATGCGATAACTTATTTGGCGATATCTTATCTGATGAGTGCGCCATGATCACAGGCTCCATGGGGTTGCTGCCTTCTGCAAGCTTAAATCAATCAGGATTTGGTTTATATGAACCTGCTGGTGGCTCTGCACCGGATATTGCCGGTAAAGGCATTGCAAACCCAATAGCGCAAATTCTAAGTGCCGCCTTAATGTTACGTTATTCACTAGGCCAAGATGAAGCTGCACGCGCAATAGAAAAAGCCGTTGCAGAGGCTGTTGCTGCAGGTGTCGGTACACCGGATATATACCCTGAGGGTGGTTACACCACGCAAGATGTGGCACAAGCCATCGTATCGCGAATTTAATTGCAACCAATGCGGTGATTTCCGTCAGGTTACCGCTTTATTTGAGGATGTAGCACGTGGCTCAAACCTTATATGACAAAATTTGGCAATCGCATGTGGTTGCACAGATCAACGAACAAACCGACTTACTCTATATAGACAGACATCTAGTCCATGAAGTAACGTCACCGCAAGCTTTCTCAGGCTTACGCGAGAAAAACCGTCCGGTGCGTTGCCCTGAAAAAACCTTCGCAACAATGGATCACAATGTTTCCACTAAAAGTCGAACTTTAGATGCCGCTAGTGAAGTTTCAAAAAATCAGTTAATGGCTCTTGCCGAAAACTGCAAAGAGTTTGGTATTGTCTTGTATGACTTAAACTCAATAAATCAGGGGATTGTTCATGTTATGGGCCCTGAGCAAGGGATCACTTTACCTGGCACGACCATTGTGTGTGGCGACAGCCACACCTCTACCCATGGCGCGTTTGGAGCGTTGGCACATGGTATTGGCACTTCTGAGGTTGAGCACGTATTAGCAACGCAAACTTTACAGCAAAAAAAAGCTAAGTCGTTGAAGGTACAGATTAACGGTGTATTGCGCCCAACTGTGACTGCAAAAGATTTGATCATGGCAGTCATTGGTGTGCTAGGGACTGCTGGCGGCACAGGTTATGTGGCTGAATTCTGTGGTGAGGGTATCGAAGCATTGTCGATGGAAGCGAGAATGACGCTATGTAACATGAGCATTGAAATGGGTGCTAAGGCGGGTTTAATTGCACCAGATGATACCACGTATGCATATTTAAAAGGTCGTCCATTTGCACCTAGTGAAGACGAGTTTGAAGCGGCTGTTTCATATTGGCGTACGCTTCATTCTGATGATGGTGCAAAGTTTGATAGAGTGGTTGAGCTTAATGCGCAAGACATACAGCCTCAAGTGACGTGGGGCACCAGCCCAGAACAGGTGATTGGTATTGATGAAGTTGTCCCTAACCCTGAGCAAGAGAGCGATTTAATTAAAGCAGATGCTATCCGCAGTGCTTTGCAGTACATGGGTCTTGAAGCTGGGCAAAAATTAACAGATGCAAAAGTAGATACAGTATTTATTGGTTCATGTACTAATAGCCGTATTGAAGATTTACGGGCTGCGGCCTCTGTGGTCGAAGGTAAAACAGTTGCGCACGGTGTGGAGGCCTTGATTGTGCCAGGATCAGGTTTGGTGAAACAGCAAGCTGAGCAAGAAGGTCTTGCAGAGATTTTTAAAGCGGCGGGTTTTGAGTGGCGAGAACCAGGTTGTTCAATGTGTTTAGCAATGAATGATGACAAACTAGGCGCAGGTAAGCGGTGTGCCTCAACGTCAAACCGAAACTTCGAAGGGCGACAAGGTCGTGGTGGGCGTACACACTTGGTCAGTCCAGCGATGGCGGCCGCGGCGGCCATTGCTGGTCACTTCACGGATATAAGAGGGGAGATATCATGAGCATATATCACCAAGGGCTGTTAGCACCACTGGATAAAAATAACGTCGATACCGACCAGATCATTCCTAAGCAGTTTTTGACATCGACGAGCCGCGAGGGTTTTGATAAAGCGCTTTTTTATGATTGGCGCTATTTAGACGATGGTGTCCCTAATCCAGACTTTGTATTAAATCGAGCCTGCTATAAAGGTGCATCAATTTTACTAACCCGTGATAACTTTGGCTGTGGCTCATCTCGAGAGCATGCACCATGGGCTCTAAAGCAATATGGCTTCAGTATTATACTCGCTGAAAGCTTTGCCGATATTTTCTTTAATAACTGCGGTAATAATCAAATGCTCTGCATTGTCTTAGGAGCTGACACGTTAGAGTCGTTATTCTTAATTGCTGAACAACATGATGATATTCAAGTTGAGGTGGACTTGGTGCAACAACAGTTACGCAGCCCTTATTTTGATGTAATTAACTTTGAAGTTCGCGCAGATATTAAAGCACGACTGTTAAGTGGCTTAGATTTTATTGGCGAAACTGAGCAGTTAAATGAGGCGATTAATGCATTTGAACATACATTGAGGTCAGAACGTCCTTGGCAGTAATATTTCTTTAAGCGGCCCATCATATCGCGTGGTGAGTTAAGCGTATTTAATTGCAAACAACCAAAGGGCTAGCTACCCTTTGGTTTTTAATTTTTGGGAACATTACTATGAAATTTGTGGTCGCAACAGCGCTGACATTAATGAGCAGTGTGGCTTTCGCTCGTCCTGCACCTTTGGTCTCTATTCCTTCTCATGATGCATTCTTTGATAATATCGCAGCACACTGTGGTAAAGCGTATGAAGGAAAAATCAGTGTTGATAATGTAACGGGTCCAAATTCATTTGCAGGCAAAAAGTTAGTAATGCATGTACGTCGATGTAATGAACGTGAATTGCAAGTACCTTTTCATGTCGGTAGCGATGCGTCACGGACTTGGTTGATCACTAAAACAGGCAGTGGCTTAAGCCTTAAACATGACCATCGTCATAAAGATGGGACCGATGACGACTCAACGATGTATGGTGGTCATACAGTCGATGCTGGTTTTGCAAATGTACAGTCGTTCCCTGCTGATCAGTATTCAAAAGAGTCTTTTGCTCGTCAGGGGATCCCTCAATCAATGGGGAATACTTGGCAAATGTACATATATGATGAAAAGTTTACTTATCGACTTGTACGTGAAGGTCGTGAGTTTAGAGTAGATTTTGACTTAACTAAGCCAATCACTGTTCCAAGTGCACCTTGGGGTTATAAAGACTAAACCATAAAGTACTTAACGAAAGGCGGCTAAAGTTTAATTCATCGCCTTTTATCTTAGCTTTAATGTAGCTGAGAGGCACTCGGAGCGTAAATATGTATACGTTATGCTCACTTTCAGTGTGCAGTGACACTTCCTATTATGTCTTGAGATATCAAAAACGATGCGGATGTACGTTTATCAAACTAAAAAGTTTGATAAATAGCCATTTCGATAGGTTTTTACCGTGAAACTATGTTTTTATCACTTTTCCTAAAATAAACGCTTGCGCTTTTTTCTTAGCGCCCTATAATGCGACCCCACTGACACGGAGCAACACGCTGAAAAGCAAATTAAAACGAGTCAGCGTCAAGTAAAACTTAGGTTTAAAATTTTTTTAAATCAAGTGTTGA
>NZ_PNBY01000145.1 GCF_005886875.1 Pseudoalteromonas aurantia
GTTAAGACGGTTAAGACGGTGAAGACGTGGTGAGCAGGGGGAGAGTTTAATTATGCATAATATTAGAATATTCTATGGTATGACCAAACTATGATTTAAGTTATAATTCGCCTCTTTTTCCTGCAGGTACCCTCTATGAGCGCATTTAAAGCTGAACGGTCGTTATTCTCTTATCCTAAATACTGGGCAGAATGCTATGGTGTTGCACCATTTCTGCCTACTACACGTCAAGAAATGGATGAGTTGGGCTGGGACAGCTGCGACATTGTACTTGTAACCGGTGATGCATATGTCGACCACCCAAGCTTTGGTATGGCTGTGATTGGCAGGGTACTAGAAGCGCAAGGGTTTAGGGTCGGTATTATTGCCCAGCCAGATTGGTCTAGCAAAGAAGCATTTATGTCGCTTGGTCAGCCAAACTTATTTTTTGGTGTCACTGCGGGTAATATGGACTCCATGATCAACCGATATACTGCTGAGAAGCGTATGCGTCACGATGATGCATATACACCCGGTAATGTTGGTGGTATGCGCCCTGACAGAGCAGTTGTGGTATATAGTCAGCGATGTAGAGAAGCATATAAAGAAGTACCATTAGTTATTGGTGGCATAGAAGCAAGTTTACGTCGTATTGCACATTATGATTATTGGCAGGAAAAAGTACGACGCAGTATTATTTTTGATGCCAAAGCCGACATCTTGATTTACGGTAATGCTGAACGCCCGCTGGTGGAAGTTGCTCATCGAATAGCAAGGGGTGATGCTATTGCGTCAATTCAAGATATTCGTGGTACTGCGGTTATTCGCAAAGAGCCTTTACCTCAGTGGCGTGGGAGTGATTCAACGGCGATAGATAAAGTTGGTAAAATTGATCCTATTCCCAATCCTTATGGTGCGGACGATGTTGGCTGTAGCAAATCTGAATTTGCCAAAGCGGGAATTAATCTTGCTGAAGAAGCTGCAAAACCGATTACCGTACAAGCACCAAGATTAAAGCCTTGGGAAAAAGTATATGTAAAACTGCCAGCATTCGAACAAGTGAGTGTGAATAAGCCGTTATATGCCCACGCATCACGTATTTTACATCAAGAAACCAATCCTGGTTGTGCACGCGCGCTGTTTCAGCGTCATGGCGACCGTTCGGTATGGGTTAATCCGCCTGCATTCCCGTTAGAAACAGCCGAAATGGATATGGTGTTTGGTTTACCTTATCAACGTGTGCCACACCCAAGCTATGGTGATGCAAAAATTCCTGCTTATGACATGATCAAAACCTCTGTAAATATTATGCGGGGTTGCTTTGGTGGGTGTAGTTTTTGCTCAATCACCGAGCATGAAGGTCGTATTATTCAAAGTCGCTCTGAAGAGTCGATTATTGAAGAGATAGAACAAATTCGCGACAAGGTTCCTGGCTTTACTGGGGTGATCTCAGATTTAGGCGGCCCAACGGCTAACATGTATAAATTGCGATGTAAGAGCAAAAAAGCAGAAAGTACCTGTCGCAGGTTGTCGTGCGTGTATCCTGATATTTGTAAGCATATGGATACCGACCACACTCCAACGATTGACCTTTACCGTAAAGCAAGAAATGTTGAGGGCGTGAAAAAAATCCTTATCGCATCAGGTGTTCGCTATGATTTAGCCATTGAAGACCCTAGATATGTAAAAGAATTGGTAAGTCACCATGTCGGTGGGTACTTAAAAATTGCACCTGAGCATACTGAGCAAGGCCCATTATCGAAAATGATGAAGCCTGGCATGGGCACATATGATCGCTTTAAAGAGCTATTTGATAAATATTCAAAAGAAGCAGGTAAAAAGCAATACTTGATCCCATACTTTATCTCTGCACATCCAGGCACCACAGATGAAGACATGGTAAATATGGCGCTTTGGCTTAAAAGTAATGATTTTAAGCTGGACCAAGTGCAAAATTTCTATCCGTCTCCTATGGCAAATGCAACGACCATTTATCATACCGAGATGAACTCTTTACGAAACATAAAAAATAACAAAGAAGAAGTCGCAGTGCCTAAAGGTGCAAGACAGCGTCGCTTGCACAAGGCTATATTACGGTATCATGATGCATCGGGCTGGCCTATGATCCGTGAAGCATTACGAAAAATGGGTAAAGCCAATTTAATTGGTAAGGGTCCGAATTGTTTGGTGCCGGAAGAAAGCCGAAATGAAAAGTCGGCTGGACTTAAAAAGGGAGGTCGCCCTGCTTTGACCCGCCATAGTGGGTTTGGTCAGTTTAAAAAAGCCAATACTAAACCAAAAGTAGCGGGTAATCGTCAAAGAAGTGCGCCAAGATAGAAAACTGATTGTGTGGCCATAATCAATTATTACCCCTCTAAAACCGCTTATTATGAAATGAGCGGTTTTTTGTTTTCAGCCGGTGTGATCATGTATTAGAACGCTAGGTTCAACGTGATTATGATACGCATAGAGTTGTAATAAATGTATAAAACTTCCCCAGTTTGTATGATCTCCTCTATAATTTAAAGCGCAATTATTCATCAGGCATTGAATTGGGTTCTCTATGTTTAAGTCAATAGCTAGGTATATATCAGGCCATTTAACAACAATGGCGCTGCTTCCCTGTGTATTACTAGGCGCTGTCATTTTTTATGATGTTTCTATGTCATTACAGAGAATGAACGACGCATATGACGCAGAATATAATGCGTTTTTTAGTCATGCTGTTTTATCGGTTGTGCATGAGACACAAAAAGAACGCGGCGCGTCGGCGGGGTACATTGGTTCGGGAGGTAAGAAATTTAAGTCAACGTTAACTAAACAAAGAAGCCTTACAAACAAGTTTGTCTCCCAGCTTGAGGAGAAATCAAAGACATGGCAGTTGTCAGAGCCGATGCAACGAGAATTGATAGAATTTCAAAGGAAATTCGCTAAGCTAGAACAGGTCAGAAGAGACGTTGACAATTTAACAATGTCGTTAGGAGATGCGTTAAAATACTACACCGATATAAACTTGAAAGGGTTACACATCGTTATAACTGCATCACGATTAAGCAATGACCATATTATTTCCACTGAGCTGTTTTCCATATATAACTTTTCTAATGCCAAAGAGTCAGCAGGGATAGAGCGAGCTGTTTTGTCTAATGTGTTATCTAAGGATGAAATGACCCAAGCGGCAAAAATAAAACATGTAAGTTTGCTTACTAAGCAAGAAGTATATTTAGAAGAAGCATTAGAAGCTTCACCTCCTCCAATGAAGACACTTTTTGAAAGAGCTCTTGCATCAAGTGAATTCTCTGAGGTGGATAAATATCGAAGCCTAATTGCTGCAACAAATACCAATTTTAATCTAGATGCAGAAAAATGGTTTTCAGCTGCGACCAAACGGATCAATGTGTTGAAAAGTGCCGAAGAGCAAGCGCTTGATCTGGTTGATGCCACTGCAATCAACATACAAGAGCGAGCGGTATTAGTGCTCGTCGTTGAAAGCGTAATTTTAATTGTGGGCTTATTAATCACTTTTGCGCTTTTCACTGCAATTAAGCTTCGACGACGCCAATCACAGAAAATAGCACAGGGTATTCAAGTGGCAATTAGAAACAAAGATTTGTCTCATGAAATTGCGGTTTTAAGTTCTGATGAATTAGGAAATTCAGCAAAAGACATAAATCATTTGACCATGCAATTTGAGAATGACCTTGTAGAGTTTGCGCAAGTGTCTCAGAGAATTGCGTCTTCTACTGAAGATGCATCGCTAGCTATTAACCACAGTAAACAAAACCTAGAAGAGCAGCAAGATGGTATTAAAACAATTGCAGCCGCATCTGAACAAATGAGCAAAAATATTAAAGTGATTGCCAGTTCAATGAATGAGAACTCACAAGCAGCAAGAGTGGTAGCGACTGAATCTATTCGGGGTCAGAAGGTGGTTACAGATGCTGTGAGTGTCATTCAGGATGCGTCTGATGATATGGCTAAATCAGCAGTCGCAGTAGATGCCTTGAACAATAGGGTTGGAAGTATTACGAGTATGGTTGAGATGATCCGCTCAATTGCAGAACAAACGAATTTGTTAGCACTTAATGCCGCGATTGAAGCGGCAAGAGCTGGTGAGCAAGGAAGAGGGTTTGCCGTAGTTGCTGATGAGGTAAGGGGCTTAGCCAGTAGAACACAAAAATCAACAGAAGAAATTTCAGCATTGGTGTCGGAATTACAGACAAGCTCAAAAGAAGCATCAAGTATTATTATGCAAGGGCAAGATAATGCCGTCCAGGCTGCGCAGCGGGCGCAGGAAATAAAAACTGCATTGAGCCAAATCGTGACACAGGCTCAGCAAGTTGAAACTGTGACTGAGTCGGTCTCGCAAAGCACGCAACAACAAAGCGATGCGATTAGTGATATTAGTAAAAATATTGCCATCATATTTGAAAAGTCTGCTGAGAATGTCTCTGGCGCGGAACAAATCGTACAGGCTGCGGTGACCATATCTGATTCGGCGATTGATATGGATAAGCTGATTGCACAATATAATGTGGCTGAAAATAAACGCTAAGTCACAGTTTTAGCTTACAGAGCCACTAATTAGTTAAGTCATGCTTATATAGATGGAAAAAGGGGCTGTAGGAGGTTTGAGTGAGATAAACGGCCCTACGTTTTATAGGCTCGCAGTTAAATATTAGACCTGTTAGCCGAGTGAGATGGGTAATATGGTCTCTCTTTATTGAGGTTTTGTATATAAAAGTACCAAAAATACCCGTTTTGATTTAATTTTGCTCGAAGTCGCTATTTTTATCACTTTTCTTCAAATAAATGCTTGCGCTTTTTCTGCATCTCCCTATAATGCGACCCCACTGACACGGAGCAACACGATGAAAAGCAAATTAAAACGAGTTAGCGTCAAGTAAAACTTAGT
>NZ_PNBY01000146.1 GCF_005886875.1 Pseudoalteromonas aurantia
ATGCGCAGCTCAGGTTAATTTATTACTGTTGAATAGTAACCCACTTCACACTATTGATGCTTATAATGATATTGATAGTGTGATCTTAGATGGGGAAAGGTTATTTCGGGCTCAATTATTAACTGCTTATTGATTCTTGAATTAAGTTATTTTGTTACTTTGAAGTCTTTTTAGTATGAATAACAACCAGAATGGGTCTTTTAGTTGGTTATTTATGCGAACGACATAAAAGTTGAAAAAAAAACTTGCTCAAAAGTAATAAGGCCCTATAATGCGACCCCACTGACACGGAGCAACACGCTGAAAAGCAAATTAAAACGAGTCAGCGTCAAGTAAAATTTAGGTTTAAAATTTTTTTAAATCAAGTATTGACAAAAAAATAGGAAAGCGTAACATGCGCAGCCCTAGCGAGAT
>NZ_PNBY01000147.1 GCF_005886875.1 Pseudoalteromonas aurantia
CAAATAAAAGCAACGCCGAGCGTGAGAAAAATAGCTTTACTGCGCAAATTCGCTTATCCAGACCTGAGGTTATTTAGCTTGTTAATCAACAGACAAGTTATCTCAACGAGTAATATTTCAACATAACAATCTAAATTTTGACCATGTGCAATAAATACGGTGTAATGTCTCAATAATGAAGACGTTACATATCCCCTCATCCTTACCCAACTACCCACTCCTGTGTATAAGATAAAAGAGTAAAAAACCTAAAACCATCTATAAAAACACCAAATAAAGAACAAAACAAAAACAATTGACACATTTTAGAAACAAAAATAAAGTAGAATATGCTAGTAAAACTTTATTTTCAAAATAATAAATCAATCACGGGAACTATAATAAAATGTTTAAAAAAGCAGTTTTGGCATCGCTGATTTCAGCGATATGCTTGCCAACGCAAGCACAACTCATAATTTCTGAGTACGTGGAAGGAAGCAGTAATAACAAGGCTATTGAGCTGTATAACACTGGTGCTGAGCCAATCAACTTAGCTGGGCACACCCTGTCATATTACTTTAATGGTAAAACAACGGCTGGCAGAACAATTGACCTAGAGGGCACTATCGCGCCAAAAAGCACGTTTGTGGTCGCTCACTCGAGTGCCACCGCTGAACTAGCAGATAAAGCACAATTACTATCAGGCGGCAGCTGGTATAACGGTGATGATGCGGTTGTTTTGAGCCAAGGTGATAATGTTATAGACAGTTTAGGGCAAAAAGGAGTTGATCCGGGCAGTAGTTGGTCTGACTCAGGCGTGAGTACAAAAGATCGATCACTATTACGTATAAATACAATAGTAGAAGGCGATACTAACGATACTGATACTTTTGTTCCTTCTGAACAGTGGACCGCATTAGCAAAAGATGACTTCTCTAATATTGGGCTGCATAACAGTGAACAACCACCTGAGCCACCCACACTCGTTTGTAACGACAACAACACCTTAATAAATCGGGTTCAAGGCGCTGATCAAGAAAGCCCAATGGTGGGAGAATACGTAGAGATCCAAGGTATAGTTACCCTCAGCTTACAAGGCAATGAGCAACTTAAAGGCTTTTTCCTTCAAGAAGAGCCGACTCAATACGACAATGATCCACTTACCTCTGAAGGCATATTCATATCATACGCTGATACCTCTGTGGCCACAGGAGATATCATTAAAGTTTCAGGTATCGTGCAAGAACAATATGGGCAAACTCAGCTTGCATCAATCAACGGCATCATTAACTGTGGCGCAGCCTCCGTCATAACTACAGATATCACAATGCCCGTTTTACCGAGCCTCGAAGCCTATGAAGGCATGCTGGTTAATGTAACCAATGAGTTAGTCGTCAATGACACTTATGGCTTAAAGCGCTATGGCGAAATTAAATTGGCCAGTGAGCGGTTATATCAATCAACTCAACTTGCTTTACCGGGTGAAGCTGCCAATACGTTAGAAGCACAAAATAAACAAAAAGAACTCACACTAGACGACAGTATTACAACGCAGAACCCTGACGTGATCCCCTATCCAACCCCTGAACTAGACGCATATAATACGTTAAGGCTCGGTGACAAGGTCAATAACATTCAAGGTGTAATTGGCTTTGGTTATAGTCAGTATCGTGTTCACCCAACACAGCAACCTAATTTCACACAGCAAAACCCTCGTACTGAAACCCCTCAGGTAACAGAGCGTGGTGACTTGCGTATTGCAAGCTTCAATGTACTGAATTACTTTAATGGTGATGGCCAAGGTGGTGGTTTTCCTACCCCTCGAGGCGCAGACAACCAAGAAGAATTTGACCGCCAAAAGGCAAAAACAGTCAATGCCATGCTTGCACTCGATGCAGACATTATCGGTATTTTAGAAATGGAAAATGATGGATTTGACGAACTCAGTGCATTGGCCGACTTAACTTCTGCACTTAATGAGCAAGACAGCACTAATCAATATTCCTATGTAAATTTAAATACAGCGCAAGTGGGCGGTGACGCCATCATGTCTGCACTTATCTATCGAAGTAATAAAGTGAAAGAAGTTGGTACAGCCTCGTTCACAGAAGCGGTGCCTTTTGACTACGGTAATCGACCACCCGTCATGCAGACTTTTGAATCTCTCTCAAGCCAAGAAGTGTTCAATGTGGTGATCACGCATTTACGCTCTAAGGGAAGTTGCAGCCGTGCAGAAGGCTTAGACCAAGATCAAAATGACGGCCAAGGTTGTTGGAACTTGACTCGTATCAATGCAGTAAAAGCACTATCGTCATGGATTGCGACAGAACCAACCGGCTTATCAGACCCAGACACTCTGATTTTGGGCGATATCAATGCCTATGGACAAGAAGACCCTATTCGTACTTTCACAGAGCAAGGGTATACCAATATTAAACAGCAATTAAATGGCAACACTGTCGATTACTCATACGTGTATAAAGGCCGTATCGGTAGCCTTGACCATGCTTTTGCCAGTACACCTATGATGAATAAAGTCATTGCAACCTCTGATTGGCATATTAATGCCGATGAGCCAGCTGCACTGGATTACAATACTGAATATAAGTCAGACAAGCACAAAGCAAGTTTATACGCCGAACATGTTTATCGTTCATCTGATCATGACCCAATTGTGATTGAGCTTAATACCACACCAACCCAAGATATCATTGAAGGTGAGTTTACCAATATCAACGGTTGGCTATGGTGGCAACGCTTTTCTATTGAGCTGCCCGAAGGCTACAAAACACTTGAAGTGAGTATTGAAGGGCAAGGTGAGGCTGATCTGTATGTTCGTCACAATCAAAAACCCTATTTTTTGAGCTTTGATTGTCGTCCATATCTGTGGGGGAGCAACGAGCAATGTACCTTAAATAATGCTCAGAGTGGCACATGGCATTTTGGCATACGCGGTATATTCCCCTATAAGAATGTTACTTTGAAATACAAAGCAACGAAGTAAGTTTTCCTTTTATTAACCCACGAGGCTGTATATCTGTGGAAAAGCTCCGTGGGTTAAATATCAAACCATATCGTTAAAGTGATATCTCTGCAGTGAGATAATCTGCAACTTGACCACACAGTACAACCCTTTCATGAACAACTTGGCACTCAACGGTCCCGGTACGCGCTGAAAGCTGTACTCCCGTAAGCTCAGTTTTATCCAATTCACGCGCCCAAAAAGGGGCAAGTTCGCAATGTGCCGAACCTGTTACTGGATCTTCGTTTACGCGTAACTTAGGAAAGAAGCAGCGGCTTACAAAATCCACCTTGTCGCCCTTTGCAGTGACCACAACGCCTCGTTTATCAAGACTATGCCAAGCACTAAAATCCGGCACTAACGTTTTTACTGCGGCTTCATTTTCGAGTATCACAACATAATCAAACCCCGCACGAACTTCCCTTGGTTCACAATTCCCTAAGCCCTTCAATAATGCCTCTGGCGCTCCTATCACATCGATTTTTGTTGCCGGAAAGTCCATTGCATAGCCTTGCGATGTTTTGCGCACGTATAGCGAGCCGCTGCGCGTTAAAAAGCATACCTGATCCAGTGCATATCCTAAATGCGTAAACAAGACATGCGCTGCTGCAAGCGTTGCATGACCACATAAATCAACCTCTTCCATAGGTGTAAACCAACGTAGCTGAAAACCCTCTTTATGTTGCACAAAAAATGCAGTCTCCGACAAATTGTTTTCTTCAGCAATTTTTTGTAGTAAGTCATCTTCCAACCAGGTATCTAATGGAATAACTGCAGCAGGGTTACCCTCAAATGGGTTACTCGCGAATGCATCAACTTGGTATAATGATAACTTCATTTGAACTCCTTACTTTTCTTAAATCATGTTTTTATTTATACACAACGTATATACTTATCCAAAAACCCCCAACAACACGGGTCCGCATTCTTTGTGTACAGCTTAGTATTCTCCCCTGTGTATAGTAAGTGACTTTTAGTTCAAAGGAACGGATCGCGCTAAACACCCCCCTAAATTATTAACAACACATTATTTTATCAAAGATGAATTCAAGCGTTGTATATCTGTTCATTAGAGAAATCGATAATGATGACATATCAAGCACCTGTTGAAAAAAGTTTTGATGAAAATACCATTACTGGTGTTAACCTAACTTATTTCGATAAACCGAAAACTCATGCAACAAAGGCGAGTTATCGGTCGCCTTTGTTGATGCCTCTAAGCGTATCCATGGTCTCTATATTTTAAAGATTGTGTATCGCGGATCACTTTAAATAACCCTTAATTACCACTAAAACAATCATATTCACCGTATTTTTATGAAACTCACCTTACATCACTACCTCTAACGCACATAAAAAGTTATATTTCTTACACTGTACCTGTTAGGAATAATTATGACATTTAATAAAAAAATTCTCGCGTTAAGCATTGCTGCGTGTATGAGCACAACACTGTATAGTGCGCAAGTCACTGCAGCCGATAAAAATGCGACAAAAGCGGAAGAAAAAAAACAAAAAACGATCGCAGAGCTCACTAGAAACCATACTCAGCACGATGGTCTTTTTACGCTATTCCAGAATAAAAAGTCAGGCTCTGTACTACTTAAATTAAACGAATCGCAACTCAACAGCGAATTCATTCATTTCTCTCAAATTATGGATGGCTCTGGTGATTTTGGTTTTAGAGGCGGTTACCGTGGCAGCTCTGTTTACACTTTCAATCGAGTTTTTGACCGTATTGAGATCCGAGCAGAAAACCAACATTTTTACTTCGACCCAAGTAATGCAATAAGTGGCGCAAAAAACGCCAACATCAATCGACCGATTATCGCCAGCGTTAAGATAAAAGCACAAGATGAAAAGAGCGGTGATATTCTCATCGATGCAAAAAGTATCTTTTTAACTGAAGCGCTTGATCAAATTAAGCCATCAAAGAATCCAAAACAAAAGCCGGGTCAGCGTCGTACTTTAGGTAAACTAAGCAAAGATAAAACAAAATACCTCGCACTATACAACTACCCGCAAAATACTGATTTAAGTATTGAGTATGTTTACGACAGTGCAGCACCAATGAGACCAAGTGTTTCACGCCCAAGTACCGCTGATTTTGCATTCACAGACGATCGCAGCATCAACCTGCATATACGTCACAGCCTAGTGGCTATGCCTGAAAATAACTTTAAACCGCGTTTTGACGACCCTCGCGTCGGTTATTTTGGTCAAACTAAATACGATATGACGGCACTACAAGATCCAACACCATATCGTGATGTTATTAACCGCTGGTATTTAGAAAAGAAAGATCCAAGTGCAGCATTGTCTGAGCCCGTTGAACCTATCGTGTGGTGGATTGAAAATACCACCCCTGTTGAATATCGTGACATCATTAAACAAGCAACCCTAGCATGGAACCCATCTTTCGAGAAAGCGGGCTTCAAAAATGCCATTGTAGTTAAAATACAACCTGATGATGCCACTTGGGATGCCGGTGATTTACGTTACAATGTATTACGTTGGACATCGTCTCCAAAAGTACGCTTTTCTGGTTATGGCCCTAGCTTTGCCAACCCTAAAACTGGCCAAATTTTAGGTGCCGATGTGATGTTAGAGCTGTCTGGCTTTACACGTCGTTTAAATGCACTTGATTTGTTCAGTGGTGAACACAGTGCAAACGCAGCTGAACATCATCATGATCATTCTGCGCTTGTTGAATCTGCACAATTTGGCCAAGCAGCTTTAAATGCCTCAGGGGCAAGCGCTGCAGACAAATCTCGTTTTGTTGATGAGTACTTGCATTACCTAGTATTACATGAAGTAGGTCATACGCTAGGCTTAAACCACAACATGCGCTCAAGCCAATTGCATTCAAAAGACAAAGTGCAATCAATTATGCCAAGTGACAACTTGCCATTAACGGGCTCGGTAATGGAGTACCCTGCGATCAACTTTGCACCAAATGGCAAAAAACAAGGCTTATATTACACCACCATGACTGGCCCTTATGATGATTGGGTTATTGAATATGGTTACTCTGAGTCACTGAACGACGCAAAAGCTGAGCAACAACGCTTAAATAAAATTTTAGCGCGTTCAACTGAACCAGGAAATGCCTTTGGTAATGATGCCGATGATATGCGTTCACCTGGCAAAGCAATTGATCCTCGTGTAAATATTTATGATTTATCAAATGACGCAATTGGCTATGCCAATGACCGCTTAGACAGAGTAAACACCCTAGTTTCAGACTTACTAAAACGTTCCGTTGTGGAAGGTCAGTCTTATCAAGGTTTAGTCACAGATTATGCAGTACTCACTCGCGAGTACCACAACAATGTAAACGTCGTATCACGTTATATTGGTGGTGTTTACGTCGACCGCGGATTTGCAGGCCAAGAAAATGCTCAAACACCATTCACACCGGTACCAGAGCAAGAGCAAAGACGTGCAATGCAAGTACTGAGCGATTTTGTTTTTGCACCAGATGCGTTCTCTGTTGACCAAGAACTAGCTCAGCACTTACAAATTCAACGTCGTTTCTTCTTTAACTACGCAAAAACAGAAGATCCAAAATTCCACGATATGGCATTACGCACACAAAAGTCAGTGCTAAACCACGTACTGCACCCTGTTGTGTTAAAGCGTATTGTTGATACTGAACTATATGGTAATCAGTTTAAATTAGATGAAGTGTTTACTGAATTAACCAATGCTATTTTCAAAGCTGATGCGAAAAAAGACGTTAATAGTTTCAGACGTAACCTGCAACGTGAATACGTGAATCGTCTAATTAAGATTGCAAGCAACGACAAACGTGGTGCAAGTGTACAAAGCATTCAAGCATTAGCTCGTTATAATTTAAAAGAAATTAAAGATATGATTAAGCGTCGTAAAGGTGACACCGTTAGTGCGGCACATAAAGAACAGCTTATTTACTTGATTTCAAAAACACTCGATCCAAATGGTAAAGCATAAAACTATCATTGTGGGTTAACTCTTTCGCAGCTAATTGAAAAGAGATATAACAACCAAAACGGTGCTATTTAGCACCGTTTTTTATTACTGTCGCAATTCAGTTAAAGGTAGTTTTGAGATTAAACACATTTTTCAGTGACGATGAAATATGTAACAGCATCTCGATTACAAAGCATTTGCACTAAATTCCGCTCACACCTCCCCCTTTCGTCATCCCAAAACTGAGGAACGAGGTGTCTGGGCGCTACTCTTAACCAAATACTCGCTTCGTTCTTTATAAAAGTCACCGTGTTAAATTTACTGGATCCTGAACAAGCTCGTGCCTCGCTTTTCAGGACGACGAATCAGTTGACAGTTTAACCACGAGCAAAGCTGAGCCACACGGTAAAATGCTCTTAAATAAAAAAGCAAAAACAACAAAGCTACTGCACTTACACTTAAGCTAAAACTCACCACGTCGTCATCCCAAAACCGAGGAACGAGGTGTTTGGGATCCAAATTTAGCCAAATACTCGCTTCGCTCTGTATCAAATTCACCGTGTTGTATTTACTGGATCCTGAACAAGCTCGTGCCTCACTTTTCAGGACGACGAATCAGTTGACAGTTTAACCACGAGCAAAGCTGAGCCACACGGTAAAATGCTCTTAAATAAAAAAGCAAAAACAACAAAGCTGCTGCGCTTACACTTAAGCTAAAACTCACCCCGTCGTCATCCCAAAACTGAGGAACGAGGTGTTTGGGATCCATACTTGATTAAATACTCGCTTCGCTTGATAAAAACTCACCTTAGTATATTTACCTAATATTTAAAAAGCTGATAGCTCTTATAAGAATAACAAGTTTGGCGTATTCTATGTATCTTTATAGTGTAAATCTAAGCGCTGTTTTGCTTTGGCTATAGAATGATGGAGACGCAGCTCCCACTGCGCCATAGACACTAAATTGGTCAAATACTCGGCCAAATGGATATCGCCATTATCCAAACTGAGTAGTTCGATCTGCTCTTGCTTTTTGCTGGTGCACAAGATGATCCCTAAAGGGGAGTTTTCACCTTCCTCTACTTCATATTTATTGAGCCAACCCAAATACAACTCCATTTGACTTTTATGGCTGTGTTTAAATTTTCGAGCTTTAAATCGATCGCAACTAACCGCTTTAACTTGCGGTTATAAAACAATAAATCAATATAAAAATCATCATTGTCTATCTGAATGCGCTTTTGTCGTGCAATAAAGGTAAACCCTGAACCCAGCTCTAGCAGAAACTGCTCTACTCTAAGAGAGGTGCCTGATGTGTCGCCACTTATAATTCATCGCACTGTGTATTTATTAAATTATTACACACACTCCCTACAGAGCTACTGTGTTCTTTATAATTACCAGCACGCAAGTATAAAGAACCTCCAACTTAATAGATTAACTTGTGGGCTGCTTTTCAAGCGTATTAATACTAACATGAGGCCATCGAATTAAGCCTTGCTCCCCCTTGCGCTCAAAGAAATCCAGCATCACAATTTGCGAATATTGTAATAACATCTTAGGTTCACCGTTGGGGTGTTTTTCTGTTAATTCATATATCCACAACGTCGCTTCAACTTGTCCCGCATTCGCTTGACGAACCACAAAAGGGATATTATTTACTCCCCCAGAAGCTAATGTTGAGTCCACTTTTAGTTGCGTGACATTGGCGATTTTACCTTGCTGAAAAAAAGGTAAAATTGCTTTATTCAGTAATTCATTGGGCTGAGTTGGGTCAAATACATTTTCAAATAAGTTATTGTGAAAATGCAGATAAGGTTTCAAATAAGGGTTAGCTTCTAAGTTTTGATCCACGCCAATAGGTAAACCGCTTATTTTCGGTATTTCAAACCCGGTTTTACTCTGTGCGCTTTTACCCAAAGCCATTAATGAATCCCCATGGGGAATACTTGAAAGGCGAGCAATATTTAAGTCGTCCGTGGTGTGGTTTTTCATATATAACCACAGCCCTGGTTCATGATGAATAGCAAGCCCTGCGCCGCCAGCAAGCCCTGAATCGGGAAAGTCAGCAGCGGCAATTTGCTCTATTTGCTGAACATAATCTATTGTTTCTACTTCTTGGTCGCCATTAATGCCTCTATTTGGCACATTTTTATCCACTAATTGAAAAGTGAGTGTTTCGTTATACTGATTATTTAAAAGTCGATAATTAAGTTCACCAGTCGGAAAAGGAAGGGCTATCATATTCCACCCATGCCCACTCAATTGTCCAGTATTTTTCCATACGCCGGGAAGATGAGTAAAAGGCCCGAGTGCTTCTTCTGAACCCGTTGCTTTTTTTAGTACTCTTTGTGACGGTTGTTGTTCACTTGCTGAATTTGACATACTTAGCTCCTGCTGCTTAAAAATGCATAGCCAATGGTGTATTAAGCCCCTATGCATTTTATGGTTTTAGCAAGTAAAATGTCATTTTGGTATTACAGTGGATTACAGTTTGAATGGCTTTGAGTATAAAATAGCAAAGCCCGCATGTATTGATACGGGCTTCACCATATAAAACTTAATCACCACTCAGCTAAGATCCGGATTCAACATCAAAGCGTGGCGACGGCTTACATATTACCCAGTTCAATCATCATCGCGGTGTACATACGCAAATTTAACTCGATCTGTTCAATCGTTAAATATTCATGCTCAGAATGACCAGTATACTTTTTGCCAGGCATAGATGGGCCAAAACTGACTGCATTATCAAATAACTTAGCATTGGTGCCGCCACCAATAGAGACAAACCCCGCCTCTTCATCGCGCGTATAGTGCTTGAATATATCGAGTAACTTTTGTGCATGCGGTGCGTTATCTAGTAGCATGGGTTCACCCAATGACACTTCTATATTTGCAAGCGTTACACCATGTTGCTTTTGCCACTGAGTTAGCGCCGTATTAATTTGCTCTGATAATTCAACAGCTTCTTTGCCAACTGGTCGACGTAAATTAATCGCCAGCTCAATGGCTGTTCCTTTACGTTCTATCACAGTTGGTGACACTGTCATCGGCCCCATAAAGTCATGCTTATAAGCAATCTCACCAAACTGCTTACCATGTAAGTCCAAGCCAATTAACTGGTTAATAAAGGTAATTGCTTGCCCATCACTGTTCTTTTCAAGTTTTACCTCGCTAAACAACGCTGCCAAATGCGTTATGGCATTAACCCCAGAAGCAGGCTCTGAAGAGTGTGCAGAGACGCCCTTGCTGAGTACCTTCACTCCACCATCAACAGGGATAAACTCGAACTTAGCCGTACTTAGCTCATCCGCCTTTGCTTTTATTTTTGCCATTATTTCATTGCTGGCATTATGCACCATCACACTGGCATCTTCGGGAATTTGACTTTTAAATGCCCCACCTTCGAGCTGTGATACATACACCTTGGTTTGCGCAGAAGGTGCATCAAAGGTTGGCGTAACTAGACTCCAACCTTTTTCTGCAACCACCACTGGGTAACTGGCATCAATCGTAATGGCATATTTTGGTTGTTCATAAGTTTTCATAAACGCTTTAAGCGGCGCCCAATCAGATTCTTCAGCTAAATAGATCATTAACTCAATACGATTTTCGAGTACAATACCTTGGTCTTTTATTGCCTTCATCGCATACAGCGCCGTCGCAATTGGACCTTTGTCGTCTTCAGTCCCCCGCGCAATCAGCTTGCCAGGCTCAGATGTCATATCCAATAAATACGGGCTTTTTTGCCACTTTTTAGGATCTGCTGGTTGCACATCGCCATGCGTCACAACGGTCACTTTTTCACCTTGCTGACCGAGTCCAATTAATACCGTGTAACCCAAATCTTGGTAGTCTAACCCCAGCTCAGCTGCTTTCATTTTTAATAACTGTTTAAAGCCAATAAAATGCGGGTTATCAGGCGTTTTAATGCCGGGCACATTAACGGTTGGAAACGACACCATATTCGACAATGTATGGATCTGAGCCTGTTGATAGGTGTCCACTGCGTAATCGGCAACCCTTTTACTGGTGTCTTGTAACGTTGCCTGCACACTGCACGCAATCAGCGATATCGCACATAAAGAAAGTCTTTTCACTTGGTTCCCTTCAATAAAAATGGGGGCTAAGCCCCCGTTAACAATTATCGTATTGATTATCTATTTTTGCGTCTTTATCCACTGCTGCACGTCAGCTTCGACAATGGCCAATGGCCTTGCACCTTTTAATAAGATGACGTCGTGAAACGCTTTTATATCAAACTGTTCACCTAGCGCATTTTGTGCGATGTTGCGTAGTTCAACCAACTTCAGCATCCCGAGCTTATAGCCAAGTGCTTGGCCAGGCCATGCGATATAACGGTCAATCGCAGAGGTTACATCGCTCATCGCAGAGCCCGTCGCTTGCGCAAAGTATTCGATTGCCTGCTGACGAGTCCATTTTTTATAATGAAGCCCGGTATCAACCACCAAACGTGCAGCGCGGTATGCTTCTGCTTGTAATCGCCCTAAATCCCCAAACGGGTCGTTTTCATACATGCCCATTTCATAAGCTACTAACTCAGAGTAAAGCGCCCACCCTTCAATATATGCATTAAACGAGGCATTTTGACGCATTAAGCCAATATCGGTTTGCAACATATTTAAGGCAATCTGGAAATGATGACCAGGCACTGCTTCATGGTAAGTGAGTGTTTTTAAACCAAAGCTTGGCACTGCTTTCATATCTTTTAAGTTTATAGCAAATACTCCAGGGCGGCTCCCATCTAATGAGGGACCATAGTAATAGCCACCAGGTGCTCCCGCTTCAACTTCTTTTGGAATACGTTTTACTTCTACTTTTTGTGGTGGCAAGGTAGAGAATAAGTTCGGGGCATTTTCGTTAATGGTTGCAATCTCGCCCCGTAAAAAGGTCAGTAACTTTTCTCGGCCTACATCAGAGTCTGCGAATAAAAATCGTGGTTCATCATTCAACTTTTGCATTCGCTCACTCACAGAGCCTTCGCGATAACCGTTCTCTTTTAAAATCTCATCCATACGCTGAGTAATACGTGATACCTCTTGAAGACCAACCTCATGTATTTGTTCAGCGGTCATCGTCGAATCGGCCAGATAGGTTATTTCATGCTGGTAAAATGCCTCTCCATTCGGCTGTGCCCAAATACCGACCTCAGTGGGCGCGTTATTTTCTAATTCTTTCATCGTGTTAATTACACGGGTAAAGGCAGGGTAAATCTCTTGCTCCACAATACGCTGTGCTTTTTTTACCAATACAGCTTTAGCGGGTTCATCGAGTCCTTGTGCCCCTTCTAACTTCTCAGCTAATGACGTAACCAATGGATGCTCACCAGCGGTAGAGGCTATAAAGTTATTTAGGTAACCAAAGGTATTTTCAAATAGTGGTTTAGGTAAAATAACGCCTTTATCTGCATCCGCCAGTGCTTTCTCTCTTACTTGATCGGTTAACACAGCGAACGCTGAAAGGCGCTTTATATAATCTGTTGCCTGAGATGCGTTACTGATCCCATGCTGCTCTTTTAAAATATTTGGGATCTCAACCAAAGGGCCTGCTAATTGATTTATGATGTAAGGTAAATGCCCACCCCAAGTATCAATATAACCCCCTCTAAACTTTGCATCTCCTGCATAGTAGCGCGCTATAACTTCATTAACACTCACATGTAATCTATCGCTTGGCGATAAGTTTTCACTTTGCAGCTGTTTAAGCTGTTCTGCCGCTTTATTCATATCAATTTGTAACGCTTGCATACCTGCAACAGAATAATTTGGCAACCGATCAGAATAACGACCATATTGCTCATCCGTCAGTTTTAGCGATGTCGCAAGCCCAGGTTGATGCCCAATGAAGTCACGTGTGTATTGCTTTACAACGGTATCAACAGTTGCACGACTTATGACTTGTTCAGAACCTCCACTCGATAGTGACGAATTGCGTTCACTCGAACAACCAACGAGAACGGCAATAACAGTCAGTGAAAGTAAGCTTTTTTTGATCATAAATAAGGTCCTTAGAATAACAAACGTACTGAGATTTTTATTGTTTTTAGCACTGTTATGATATTGTGTTTTGGTCAATAGGTTGGAAGCTGGCTTAGCAATACCACTTAATGTATGCAATATACAAAACAATGCGATTAATGACCAATCATTTAAGTTGTAATGCAATTATTTCGGCCAATTCAGTGATGGCTTCACGCCACAGTATCGTGTCATGAAAATTAGCCAGACTAAAGCGAATACAGTGCTCAAACTGTCGACCAGTCGCAAATAGTCGCCCGGGCAGAATACTGATCCCTTTTGCCAATGCTTGGCGATAAACATAGTAACCGCACACATGGGCCGGTAAGACCAGCCAGCATAAAAATGACCCCTTAGGCATCGTCAGTTGGTAACTCCCTTTCAACACGCAGTGGCTATCTAACGCTTGTCTTAATAACTTACAAAACTGCAGGGTATTTTCTTGATACAATTTTTGAGCACGCCTTAAATGCTGCCTGTATTTTCCAGTAGATAAAAAGTCAGCGACTGCAGACTGGATCAAGTTGTGCCCCCCCATACTTTCACTGATCAGTCGCTTACTAATACTTGCTTGATGCCTATGAGAAATGACCCAGCCAATACGTACTCGAGAATCAAGCGTTTTTGACAGTGAACTCACATAAATGACAGAGTCGTTCTCATCTAGCACTTTTAAACTGGGTAGAGGCTGAGCATAAGCCAGTCCACCAAACACGTCATCTTCAATTATTGAAACGTTTTTACATACTTCTAACAGCCTTTTCCTGTGTGCTACTGGCATCAATGCGCCAGAAGGGTTACTAAAGTTTGGGGTAACCAATACCGCTTTAATTGGCCATTGTTGTAGCGCGCTTTCTAACGCATCAATATCCATACCAGAGACTGGATCACAGGGGACTTCTAGTACTTTCAAGCCAAGGGATTCAAGCATCAGCAACAAACCAAAATAACAAGGCGTTTCTATCGCCACAATATCTCCAGAGCACGTAATGGCTCTAAACGCTAAACTAATAGCTTGCTGTGCCCCATTGGTTATTACAATATCGCTCGGTTTACTCGTAATTCCATTTTGTTCAGTTATTTTGGTCACTTGCTTTAATAGATTTGTGTCTCCAGGAGGCAATTGATAATGACTTGGAGTATGAGTTTGCCGACGGCTATGCCGACCAATCTCCGCATAGAGCTGCTTTACCGCTGGTAACTCACTGCTCGGGTGTGCAGATCCTGCAGGCATATTATGGCGTTCTTTAGACACCGTCAGTACCGCTTTGGCAACCGATAATAAATCAACATCAGTTGGAGGGGAAAGCGCCGTATTTTCTTGCTTCACGAGTACATTCACACGGTAACCTGAACGCGCAACACTGTATACCACATCCTGTGCTTCTAGTATCTCATATGCTTTGATCACAGAGTTTTTACTCACGGTGAGCAGCTCGCTCAGTACTCTGATCGAAGGCAGCTTTTCATCTGCTTCAAAACGCCCTTGCTCAATAGCATCTGTTATATAGTTCATAACTTGACGATACTTAAATGCACTTACTTTAGGTGTCGCTACGCACCCATCTGTACCCTTTAAAATATTCAAAACTGTGCCTATTATTTTGCTCTGTACCCACTTAAAGTTACGGCATGTGTATTCTTTAAGCCAGAGTTATTTCTATGATCATAAAACTTATTCCCTTTATATTTGTACTACTTTGGGGATCGGGCTTTATCGGGGCAAGGTTTGGACTGGCATATGCTGAACCTGCCACATTTTTGAGTATTCGTATGTGTATTAACGTACTATTTTTTATTGCTTTAGTCGCACTTCTAAAGACGCAGATACCCAAAGGTAAAGTGTTTTGGCATAGCTGTATTGTTGGGTTATTAATACACGGCCTTTATTTAGGTGGCTCATTTAAAGCGCTATCGCTTGGTATGCCTGCAGGGCTCAATGCGCTTTTAGTCGGTATTCAGCCAGTACTCACAGCATTTTTGCTTATTCTTTTCTCCAATAAGCGATTCTCAACAACACAATGGGTCGGTTTACTATTAGGCTTTGTTGCAATCGTATTAGTACTACACGGAAATATCCAATGGCAAAATACCGCACACCGTCACTTTGCCATTGGGATGAGTCTTCTTGCACTTTTGGGGATCACATTAGGGACGCTTTATCAAAAACGCTTTTGTCAAAATGTCGACTTGGTTGCCGGTACCATGGTGCAATACATTGCTGCGAGTGCCTTATTCATACCTTGGGCAATGTCATTTGAAACGATGCAGGTGCAATGGACAGCTGAATTTATTGCCACACTCATTTGGTTAGTATTGGTACTCTCGGTTGCGGCAATATTGCTGCTTTTATACATGGTCAAAGAAGGCGAATCAGAGAAGGTGGCGTCTGTCTTTTATTTAGTTCCTCCAGTCACTGCATTGCAAGCATGGGCCGCTTTTGACGAAACATTTGATATATACGGTATATGTGGCTTTATCTGTGCGGCACTTGCAGTCTATTTAGTGGTAAGAAAACCACGTTTTTCTTCACAACTGAGCCCAAACTATAAAGCCCAGAGCTGACCAACAACCTCTTAGAGACCAGATGCTGTATAAGCGCACTGAAAACGCGCTTATACAGCATCTGGCAATAAATTGTTAAAATAAAACCCTGTAATGATTAACTCACATAGCGTACATTAAACTTTATAATTAAACACAATGTATATGTTAGAGTTTATAAACTAAATTCTATATATTTATTTTTATGAGTAAAAGTGATGAATTTAGATAAATCAACAAAACGTATTGCCAAAAAAGTTAAAAATGGATTTCAAGGATATCCACAAATTTCACTCGCATATTATGGGCAATCAACTGAACTTGCTAACAAAGTCGTAGTGGAATTTATCAGTGAAGCCGGTGTCCCCCCACAAACTCAAACGTTTTTAAGTGATATGGATGCAAAAAAAGATGAAACGATTCAAACGACATAACTAAAAGTCATAGAGCGCGCTAATGCAAAAACCGTATTAGAAGCTGAAGGCATAAATATTGATACTGCTTAATTAAGCTCAAATTAAAAGCACTGGCGCGAAAATAAAAAGACAATGTGCTCAGTGGAGATCCACCAAACACATTTTTTATATAAATATATGTCAGTATTAAGGCATAAATCTAACGCACTTTAAACTGCTCAACACGCCCTTTTAAGTCATGCGCCAATGGGCTTATTTCATTACAGGCGATTGAAGTTTACCCTGCCCCTTCAGTCATTTTAGCACCTGCCATGTTAATATTTTCAACATTTCTTATTAAGCTCCTCAGAAACAAAGCTTTGTTGATTATAGGCCGTCGCTATTTGACCACTCATTCCAGCGATACGGTCTATGTCTTGTTCAATGTCGCCAATTAATTCGCTTACTTATGAAAATATGGGTGCAATCGAAGAAATAATCAGAAAGTGTGTGAAAAAATAGAAATGGCAGTGCCTTATTAAAAAACCTTAATAATTAAAGGCTTAAGACAAACATCTTAAGCCTTTAATGATTAATAAATTAATTAACTTTAGTCCCTAAGTCAATTAAACCAAGATTAGCGGAAATAACTGTACCTTGTTGACGCAGTGTATTTACCACTTCAGTCAAGTTTGTCTGTGAAGACGTCACAACATAGAATGACTTATACGCTTGTTTAAGCGTTAGACCATGTGCTGCAGCCACTTTATCTGCATCTGCAAATGTCGCTAGCTCAATGATCACTTCACCCGTTGCTTTGTAAGCACTGAGGCCATTTTCACCTACGATGATCTGACCTTTCTCAACACTTTGGCCGTCATTGACAGTACCAAATTGGCCACCTAGTGCCAGTAGCACACTCACATCTTGCACAGAATGCTGAGCCAATTCTTCATTTGAAACGGCAGTGTTTGCTAATGCCACTGAAGATGCTGTCATTGCAGCAATTACTAATAGTTGTTTCATATGCATCTACCTCTTAGTGACCATAAATTCTTAAAGACCAATCTTTCAATACGCCATCTACGGTATTGTTAGCAGTATTCGTTCTGAACAAACCAATATTTTGGTTGTAGATTAAAGTACTGCTGGTACCTTTATCAGTATCAATTACTTTGATTGTCCAGTTACCTTGAGATTGCTCACCATAGAAGTGATGGCTCAGCATAATAGTGTTAGTGAAACCACCATCTGTACCATTTAGGAAACCAGTTCGTGCACTTAGAACCACACTGCGAGTACCTGATGGTGAAGTGAGTTCTACCGCAATGTCGCGTAAACGCTCATGGTCAACATTCAATTTCAACTGAACCGCTTCAATCGTTAAATTCTCTTCAACAACCGTTGTACTTTGTGCACCCGCTAAACTTGCATCTGGGATAGCAACATTCGCTTCTTGTAACTGCCACTGCGTTGTTTGCAACTCAGGCAGTGAAACACCAGTGAATAATGCTTTATATACAGCATCATCAATGTTAAATGCACCTAAGCCATAAAAGTTATGGAAGTTATAACCTGCTGCATTTGTTTGCCATGCAGGGATTGCATCGTAGCTAACTTGTTCACCCGTGGCTGATTCAAAGTTAATTGATACACCATCATGCGTAAGGTCAGTTTTACGTGCCGTTGATGCTAAAATATGACGCACAGTACGAGCATCAAGCGCAGGGTTTGCAGACATCACAGTTGCAATTGCGCCCGATGCATTCGGTGCAGCTGATGACGTACCATTCATTGTGCCACGATAGTCACAATTAGGGTCTAATTCAGCACCACCATGTAACGCATTTTTATGCGCGCCACTAACATTACTACCTTTATCACAGCCCGTTAAATCAACAGTAACCATTGCAGGTCTATCTTGGCCATACTCACCACCTGGCGCTGATAAAAACACGTTTGCACCTACAGAAGAGTATGAAGATAGCTTACCATCAGCATTCAATGCTGATACGACTAGGTTCCAATTAGTGGTATTACTTGACGTAATATTCGCATCGTGGAATGGCAGCCCTTGGTTATTAAAGAATTGGTTGTTCTCATAAGGTAAAACTAAAAAACGAGTACCTTGAATATAGGCGTTGTAATTTCTGAAAGAGTTACCCGCAGATTTAACATATACCGCACCACGACCCCAATGGCTATCAAGTGTAATGTCTTGCATTACTTGCTCTTCTAGCGCAAAACGCGGGTTGTTTGCTAAAGTACCGTCAACAGGGGCAGAAGGCGTACTACCATAACTTTGGTTAAATACGCGAGGATCTGTAAAGCGATCAAGTGCACGGAAATCTTCATTTAGGCCGTGAGACACCATCCATGAGGCTACTGATTGCTCATCTAAAAAGTTAAAACCAACTAAGTTTGCATAAGGTGCTACACCACGTCCACCAAGGCCATTACCTTCTTCAGCCGCAATCAAACCCGCAACCGCTGTACCATGACCATGGTTATCTGTAGGGAAATCACTGCCGTCAACTAGGTTTTTAGAACCCGGTACAACGTTGTTAACGAGATCTGGGTGAGAAATCTCAACGCCCGTATCAATAACTGATACTGTGATACCGCGGCCTTTAATGCCCATACGGTCTGAAAAATCTAAATTAAGATCTTCACCTACTTGGCCAGCCGATAAAGAAAAGCCAGTTTGACCGGTGTTTTGTAAATGCCACTGTTGAAATGTCAGTGGATCTTTTTTTGTTAACTCTTGTGTTGGTGCTGTATTTGCATTGGCTGCACATGTTGCAGAAAGCACTGCAGCTGCAAGTATATTTTTTTTATAAATCATCATTTCCCCTAGAATTATGCCCCGAAAGGGGAACTGAACATAACACCGTGATCACAATTCAGCAACAGTCAAAAGACATCGCTGTCATGTTGATATTTGCAATTATTCGAATTTACAGCAACTTAAAGTAAAAAATAAATTACAAAAAAAAACATAAAAAACACATAAAAACGTAAAAAAGGAACATGATAAAAAATTATCTCGCCATAATTTCCATTATTCACTCATTCACAATACAATGCGCAATCTAAACATAAGGAGTCATTAATGAACCGTAAAAAGAAGATTTACGAAAAGCTTAAAAAGAAAGATAAACGTGCGAATGCAAAATTACATAAAAGTAATAAACCACGTTACGTGTCTAAAGCAGACAGAGCTAAGCAGGTCGACAATACCACGACACAAGACAGTACCTCTATTGAGCTGACTGAGTGATCACAGCCGCAGCTCCCTCTCTGTAATGTGCCGTAATTACAATCCCTCATAATTGCCGCTACACCCATCAAGCTCACAATTAATTTTTAAATTAATGTGCAAACTAGCCGTTGTAGCTAACCCATCGTCAAAAGACAAGCTGTAGTTTAATTCCTAATAATTTATTCTTAATCTTTATTGAAGGTGTTAACTGCGCGGTGTGGCGATACATCATTGTCTAGTAATAGACCTCTATACAAAGGAAAGATTATGGCAACCACTACGAACACTGTACCTCTCAAGCCCACGTTTAAAAATCCTAATAATGTCGAAGTAAAGAAGTATTACGTTTTTAATGAAACAAGGAAATGCCTTCAGAGAAGATGACTGCAGAATTAGGCGTGAAGGAGCTGCGTCAGTGTTCGCAGGGCTTAGGTATATCGCATTTAATCACTTAAAAGCAAAACAAGTTTTAAGAAAGGCATGCCTGCAAAGCAAAAGAAAGCGATGCGCAGTACAGATTACCTTGAGAATGTCTTGAATTTATGATGCTTTTCCATGCTCTTGCCCTGAGGAAAAGAGCGATGTACTAGTTTCAATTAAGTAAAAAACGCATCACAAATCGAGATGCGTTTCAAATCAAGATGATGTACGACTTAGTTAACCTTATTATTTTTTAGGTAAAAAATACACAAAGCTACAAAGCTAAAGGGAGGAACTACCATTAAAAGTAGAATAACCAAGGCATCTTTACTTGGGGATCTACGGCTTTCTTTCAATAAAAAATAAGAGGTTAGTGCTAGAAAAATTGAAAACACTACGTAATACCCAATGATATTAGCATTTATATTCATCTTAAAATCCCTAGTTTACTGAAACACATGTTTCTGCATTTGTACTTTAGTTTTGCTAAGTTGTACTAGCTCAGACTTGA
>NZ_PNBY01000148.1 GCF_005886875.1 Pseudoalteromonas aurantia
AGTGTCCATCTCATCACCCAAAAAGCGCTAAACGACGTATCTACTCAATGTCAACCAGCTTATAAGCCCACAGTCATACTGGTGTACTTTGATGTGCAACTTAATGCAAAAGCCATATGGCAATGGTTAACCTTGCACTTTCCCGCGACTCCCTTCATTTTAAGCAGCTCTTGCCAAGGCAGCTTATGTCATAACAAACATCACGATACTGGATTTGCCACACTGACAATCACAACCATTGAGGATGACTCAGGGCAGTATCATATTTGTGCCGGCGATACACAAAACCAATCTATTTATGACACAGCCCAGCAAACTGCGAAGCACTTACTAACCGACATAAAAAGCGAACCACCAGAGTTGCTCTGGGTGACTCTCACACCAGGTGATGAAGAAGCCGCGTTAAACGGCATACAAGATGTCATTGGCACACGCGTTCCCATAGTCGGTGGTTCTGCATCTGATAATGATGTTACGGGGCAGTGGCAAATATTTACGCATGCCAGTTCAAAACCTTGCCAAATGGCGATCGCAAGTTTAACTCCATCAGTTCCCATTTCTTTCTCATTTTCATCTGGATATGCACCGTCGGGACGAACAACGGAGGTAACCGAGTCATCTGGTAGGCAAGTAATAACACTCGATGGCATTGAGGCGGCAAGGCAATATAACCACTTAACAAATGGGGCAATCACTGAGCAGTTGCGCGGTGGTAATATTCTTGGACAAACCTCTTTTCATCCGATCGGTCGAGAAGTGAGTAAAGACGAATATTTATTAAGTCATCCTGAGCGTGTAAATAATGACGGTACGATGACCTTATTCTCTCAATTAGCGCAAGGCGATCATTTACATATTATGCAAGGGTCAACAGAAAGTTTACTGCAACGCGCTCACAAAGTCATTCAAAGTGCACAAAACGGTTTAACAGAACCAGAAATCTCTGGCTGCCTACTCATATATTGTGCTGGTTGCATGCTCAGCGTCAAACCACAGTTTGATCAAGTCTCCAAGAATATAAAAAAGCACTTTTCGGCAATCCCAGTCACTGGTGCCTATACATTTGGCGAGCAAGGTTGTTTTCTAGATGGGCAATCACGCCACGGTAATTTAATGATTTCGGCAGTGGTATTTGGGGTATAAAATGACAATCAATGATCATCAACAACTCATCGAGCACAACGAGCGTTTGATTGAAAAAGTCGCTCGCTTAGAGCGCGAAGTCGACAGCCTGCGCACCCAACATGCCGAGTCGCAAGTCTTACTTGAAGGCATGAGTGCATCATTACAGGCATCGACCATCGAAGAGATATATCAATCTATTTTTGCCACACTCAATATTCAAGCCTCTTTTGACGCGGCATTTTTATTGACACCAGACGTCCCCGGAACGCTCATTGTTGCCGCAGCCAGTACACATCAATCAGTGCATCAAAAGCTGAGTGTCGACCCGCTACTCAAGTCAGTGCTGACAGGATCCGCTAAAGCAATCATTGACATTCAACTGCTTAAACCCACTTGGTTAAATACGCTAGATGCCACTGGGTATCACAGTGCATTACTCGCTTCATTTAGCTATAAGAGCTCAGTTTGCCTACTCATTATGCTTAGTGAAAGTAAAGGTGCATATCTACGTCAAGATGCTCGTGCCATTAACCGTATTACAGGGCTTGTAGAACAAACACTGGCACAAGTTGAAAACCGTTTTATCGAATTAGAAGCACAACAATTGCGCATTGAATCCGAGCGTGTACAAAACAATCTAGTACAACAAGAAAAAATGGCCTCATTAGGACAGCTCTCTGCAGGTATAGCCCATGAAATTAATAACCCTATCAGTTTTATTGGCAGTAATTTACAACTGATGCAACAACAAGTTGCTGATATGTTTAAAGTACAAGAAAGCCTGAAAGAACACCCTGATCCTAAAGCTTTATCAGTCTTAAACAACCTCACTGAACAATACCAATGTGACTTTTTACAAGATGAGTTTAGTGAGCTTTTCGCCGATTGTAACCTAGGTGTTGAACGCGTTAGTCATATCGTAAAGTCCCTCAAAGCCTACTGCCAAAACAATGACAGTAACTGGCATTTGAGTGACGTTTGCGAAGGCATTGGTTTGACGCTAAAAATTTTAGAAAACCAAATAAAAAATACCTGCCGTATCGTTGAGGAGCACACTGAGACCCCGCAAAGCTACTGTATCAACAATGAGCTTAATCAGGTATATCTGAACCTATTAGTCAATGCTGTGCAGAGCATTACTGAAAATGGTGAAATACTCATTCGCAGTTATTGCCAAGAACAGAAAATCGTAATTGAGATCCATGATAATGGCATTGGCATTGCACACAGTCAGCTTGATCGTATTTTTGACCCCTTTTATACCACAAAAGATGTTGGAAAAGGCACAGGTCTCGGGCTGTCCATATCACAAGCCATTGTCAAAAAGCATTTGGGGGAGATCACGGTTTCAAGCACCGTAAATCAAGGTACACTATTCAAAATCGTGCTGCCAATATTAGCCTCACCTCCTCCATAGCGAGTTCTATGTTGATATAAAAAACGCCCAAAATGGGCGTTTTATTATTGGTTGAATCTAGGCGCTATTGATCTTTGCTGTTCTATTTTGTTCTCTTTGAGCGTGCTTTATCACGGCGCTTAATGTGTGGCCTAGTAACCTAAGCAAATATTAAGCAACACAGAGAAAGCGCTTGATTGACTTTTCTACTATGTTATCGGCTAACACACACAGAATAAGCATGCTACGCAGCCTCTGCCTTGTATAAAACCCAATCAAACTGCTGCAAAAATGAACCTAAAAGATCAACACACCCTAACCATCTATGAAGGGTATGTATAACTTGATTGTAAACCAAGAGGAAAGCCGAGACCCCAATAAGCAAGTAAGAACAAGCTCCAACCAATTAAGAAAGCAATTGAGTACGGTAACATCATCGCAATCAAGGTACCAATCCCCGTCCCTTTAACATATTTTTGGCAATACACCACAACCAATGGGAAGTAAGGCATAAGTGGCGTAATAATATTTGAGCTTGAATCACCGACGCGATACGCCGCCTGTGTTAGATCAGCTGAAATACCCAATTGCATTAGCATAGGTACAAATATTGGTCCTAATAGTGCCCATTTTGCAGAACTTGAACCAACAAAAAGATTAACGAACGCCGTCAAGAAAATAATGCCCACGACCGTTACCGAGCTTGGTAATGACATGGCTTTAAGTAATTCTGCCCCCTCGATAGCCAATAGCGCCCCCAAGTTTGACTGACTAAATGCCGCAATAAATAGGGCACAGAAAAACGCCATAACAATATAGTACGCCATGCTGCCCATAGCTTTACTCATTGCATCAATCATATCTTTTGAATTTTTAAATGTACCAAAAATAAAACCAAAGATGGCGCCTGGGATCCAAAATAATAAGAAGATTAATGGCACTATCGATTGCATTAAAGGTGCACTGAAATCGGTTAAAGAACCACTCGGACTGCGAAGCGCTGAATCTTCACCACTCGATGCATAGGCAAGTAAACCCAGACCAGCAATCATCACTGATGAGGCAACATAAAACGCAGTGCGTTCTTTTGAGGTAACCTCATCAAATGCCGGTAGGTTATCTGTATCCCCATCCACTTTAGTGTCTTTCAAGCGAGGCTCAATGATTTTATCAGTAATATACCACCCCAATAAAACTATAAAAACACTTGAAGCTGACGTAAAGAACCAGTTATTCAATGGGTTAACTGACATGGCAGGGTCAATAATATGCGCTGCACTCTGCGTAAAGCTCTGTAGTAATGGGTCTATTCCTGACGGAATAAAGTTTGCGCTGAATCCACCACTTACACCAGCAAATGCCGCCGCAATACCCGCTAATGGGTGACGCCCCATTGCGTAATATATGACGCCTGCAATTGGAATAACTAAAACGTAACCTGCATCTGTCGCTGTATGGCTCACAATCGCAATTAAAATAATTGACGGTGTAAGTAACGATTGCGGCGTTCTTTTTAACATCAATTTTAAACCAGCATTGATATAACCTGAATGTTCAGCTACACCCACACCTAACATAGCAACAAGTACAACACCCAACGGCGCAAACCCAGTAAACGTTTTAACCATAGAGGCTAAAAATCCAGCTAACGCATCGCCACTCAATAAATTGTTAACAACAATCGCTTGGCCTGTTCGTGGGTCAATTGCATCAAAGCTTGTGCCCGAGAATAACCACGACAAAAACCATATTAAGACCATCGCAATTAAAAATATAATGGCCGGATCAGGGAGCTTATTTCCCACCCGTTCTATCGAGTTTAAAAAACGCGTTACCATCCCTTGAGAGGCCGCCGTATTTGCATCTTGACTCATGTTTCATCTCTAAAATTACAAAATTGGTTAACCTTAACGCAATTTGGTGTTAACTCGCAATCAATCGCGCCTTAAATTGGGATGGTTCGCCTAATATAACCTAAAAAAGGTTTTTTTTTAGTCTAATTGACCATGTAGGTTCTGCTTTGAACTATCATGATAATTCGCTTTCGCAAGGGTTGCCCCATGATTGATATTGATGATTCAGTTCTCAAAGGTATAAAAACTGGATTTAATCTACCGCCAAAACCAGAGCTACTTAGCCAGTTGCAAGATACCCTCAAAGAACCTGAGCCAGACTTTCATCAAATAGCTAAACTCAGCTCAACAAATATTGCCATGTCAGCTGCAGCCCTCACAGTGCTCGACCCCAGTAGCTATGGTATGGCATGCACCATTACCGATATTAGACAAGCAGTGATGTTATTAGGGTTAGATAGCATAACTAACCTCAGCTCTGG
>NZ_PNBY01000149.1 GCF_005886875.1 Pseudoalteromonas aurantia
AGGTGGCTTCGTAACGTACACGTAACCAATGGGCAAGCTGATTAGCTCGCTCATTCAGTGCTCTATAACTGAGCTGCTGAGCGCCAAAACACAGTGCAACCGCCTCTGGAGACGCGAGTACTTGAGCTTCAAAAGCCTGAATTAAGGTCCCAGAACTGGTAAAGTCTTCTCTAGGTAAAGCTGTTTCTTTTAATAATATTTTTTGTTGCGATAACGTCATCAGTGGAATGGTTCCCACTGTTTTAGCTGTCGAGTTGGTCAAGCCCTCTAGCAGGGTTTGATATAACTGATTGAACATTTCTATAGTACGGGGTTCAAACAAGCTCGTTGCATAATTCCAAGTAAGATTGATCCCTTGTTCTGAGCGTGCTGCCATTAAACTTAAGTCAAACTTAGCGGGGCAAAAATCATGTTGGCTAGATAATGAAATAGGCGTCATAGGTAGCACTGATCCACCCTCAACTACATCCTGTAGATCTTGTAAGCCAAAGACTACTTGAAATAACGGGTGGCGTGACGCGTCTCGCTCAACATCCATTAACTCTACGATTTGCTCAAAAGGTAATGATTGATGTGCTTTAGACTGCATGACCCCTTTATGTACTTGCTTAACAAACTCCTCAACCGATTGCGTCCAATTCACCTGTGTTCTCAGAGGTAGGGTATTAACAAAAAAGCCTATTATCTCTTGGATCTGATGGTGTTCTCGGTTATCAGAGGGCGTACCTACAATGATATCTTGCTGATCACATAGATGCGCTAACGTTAGATAATATGCACTTAACAACACGCTATTAAGCGAAACGTCATATTCTTTGCCTAACTCAATTAATGTGTCTGAAAGTACCTCATCAATACTTGCCTCAAATTCACACCCTTGATGCTGTGCAATCGCTGGGCGACTATGATCCGTGGGTAAAGAAAGTGTTTCTACCCCCTGAAGCTGATGCTGCCAAAAGGCTTGGTAAGTTTGTAAATCATCACCTTGTAAAAAGCGTCGCTGCCATACTGAATAATCAATATAATCAACATCAACATTCGTAAGCGAGCAGGGACGGCCGACAACACAGTCTTCATAGCTTTGCGCTAATTCTTTGAGGAATAGACTCGTCGACCATCCATCAAAAGCAATATGGTGCCAAACAAATAAGAGATAGTTCGCATCTTCTGTATTGTATAAATTGACACGCATGACCTCCTGCCCCAAATCGAAGCAAGAATTTACCTGCACATTCACAACATCAGTTAGCGCCTCAGTTGCACAAACTTGCTGAGAAATATTAACCTTATTAACGGTTACCTGTTGCGTCAAATCCCCTGATAGATCAGTAGAGTAGCACGTGCGTAAAATGGTGTGCTTTTCACATAATCTAGAGATTGCCTCTGTAAGGTGACTCAATTCCACCTCACCACTTAAAGAGAGTAATAATGGGATATGATAAGCATTGCTAGGGTTAAGCTGTTCAACATAAAACAATCGCTCTTGTGCAAAGGACAGTGGATAACTATCACGCTTCTCTCCCAAACTGGGAATTT
>NZ_PNBY01000015.1 GCF_005886875.1 Pseudoalteromonas aurantia
GCCGCTCGGGAACCCCTCCAAATTGTATTTGCAGTGTTGTTATGGTGGAGGGGGCTGGATTCGAACCAGCGAAGGCAGTGCCGTCAGATTTACAGTCTGATCCCTTTGGCCGCTCGGGAACCCCTCCTAAACAACGGCGCTGATAATATCAAAGTTTCTAATTAAGTAAAGAAAACTCCTAAAGAAAAATTAAAAAATGCCGATATAAATGAAGATTCATACACAATCGGTGAAACTCTATGCAAATAGATAATATTTTAACCAGAGAAGATCAGTTAGGCGGTGCGTTGGCGGTATGTGTCAGCGATCAGCGACGTGCTGATTTTTCTATGCTATTGGCAATGTTGTCTCAAGATGCGCTCGATTTTAGTCAGTTTCATTTACCGGAAGAGGAACAACAAGAAAGTGACAAAAGTGAATCTGCGTTAAAGAAAGAATTACAGATAGGGCCAGAGCAAGTTTTGGCGCCCGCTGATTTTGATATGTTAATTGGGCAAAACAATGCAGAGCGCTTATCTCAAAGCAGTATGACAAGTTTACGATTGTCGCAGTGTTTAAACCCAGAACCGCTTGCGGTGCGAGATGATCACAAACACATCCCGCTGGTTGTGGTGGATAATTGTGAGCTTGCAGTAAGAAACCGTTTAGATTCGGACAAAAAAGGTGAAGGAACTGCTGATAAACCAAAAATGGATGCAGCAGCTATGTACGACCAATTAAATAGTGGTGAAATGCAGAGTGCGTTGCAACTCAGTGCGTAGTTTGTACGTTACTATGATTTGCTTATTTACAGTAGCTTAACCATGACACTTTTTAAACTTTTTACCGCTGTTACAAGGACAAGGGTCATTTCGGCCAATTTTAACCACTGGTGACTCGAATAAGTCTCCCCCTAAGTATTTCCACTTTTTATCTTCTAGAACAAAGCGTGAGCGCTCATGAAGCTGGTAATGTTTATCATCGACTAAATAGTGCGCTTTAAACTCTACGTAGTTGTCTTCGTTATCACTGTGTGCATCAATTATATCTAGCTTGATAAAGTTAACATCATTCGCAAACTGCAATATGTCTGCTGTGGTATGCATTGAACGTTGTGACGACGCATAAGTATTTAAAATATATTCAGCGTCTTTTACACAGTAGGCGCTGTATCTTGAACGCATTAGCTGCTCTGCTGATGCTGCTGGTTTTACACCAGTAATGACTTGCTTGCAGCACTCATCAAATACAGCAAGGTTATTACAATAACACATGGTTGTTTCGTTACTTATGAAATCATATTGCCTATTGTACACTGATCTTTGCCCAGTACTTTTGAAAAGCAAAATAATTCTGTATCAGAGAGGTTTAAGTTCATATTCTCTAACTGAGTGGCGGTAGCGATATTAGTCCATGTAATAATCGCAGCAAAATTACCATTACTTAACGCCGCGTTTAAAACATATTGCAAGTCTGAAATATGTTTTTGTCTTATAACTAACAACTTACTTGAGTCAATAGAACAACTATCGAGTACAGCCTTATTTGGTATATTTTCAGGTGCAATTAATAAGGTCCAGCCATGCCTTTTGTTACACAAATGGATGATCTTAAGTAACTCTAAATTAGCATTTATGTCATCGGCTGTGCGAACAAGGGTCACATGAGCGCGCTGGGCTGTGTGACTCAATAAAATAGGGGTATCGGTATTAGTATGCAACATAATCAACTCACTGGTGTTATATACAGTATTTATATACAGTAGTTCATACAGTTTTTCAAAGCAAGATAAATATCATTTATTTTGTACGAAAAGCAGACAGGGTTTAGGTTGTTAAGGGTTAAGCTTTTTATAAATAGCTGATTTTAAAGTGTCTGTGCGAAAAATATAATAAATGTGTGTTGCACAAAGTGTGTAATTGTGTTGATTTATACCCTACTTAAACTGTATGTAATGAAGCGTCCGTTATAGGCAAGCACTATGGCGGTTGGTAAATGACGTGAAGTTGGAGCAGGCGAATGACATCAACACAGCTTTTGGAAGTTGTGATGTTGAACGTACAACTTTTATCAACCAATACTGTTACGCTTTCGCCTTGAACTAAAATAGATAATGATAGCGCGAGGTTAAATTTGTTCACTTTTTGGGGGGCTATAATCTTTTAGGACTGTATGCTACATTCAGGGTTGTACCTTTAATTGCAGTAGGTGCTTCACGCTGGGCTTAAAAACTGAAGCTGGTGGATTTGTTCATATAACGTTGCAGCATAACATTGCGCATCTTTTATACGTTTTGTTGAAAGGTGTGGCTTTATTTGCTCAATCATTTCTTGCGCGGCACTCACACCCTGGCTATTTGCCAAAACGAGCCAAGCCATGCCATGGAAAGCACTTTGAGGCACACCTTGACCTTTCACAAATAATAATCCAAGGTAAAATTGCGCTTTATGATCACCGGACATCGCGGCAAGCCTGATCCACTTAGCAGCCAGTGGATAAGATTGCTCTTTTAAATAATATAGCCCTTTTTTATATGCTTGTGCTGTGTCTGTTGTTTCAGGTAAACGCGCTTCACTATTAATTGGCGCGGTGACAAACTCAAGCACATTTAGTAATTGTTGTTCGAGATCATGACTTGCTGAATTGTCTAACTGAGATTTTTCCATATTACAACCGTGTTTATTTATGCACTATTTAGTGTAGCCGAATTCTAACGTTTTTGTCCGATTAAGTCAGTGCTTTGTGTTAAAATCCAAGCACTTGTTTCTAATTTAAATACCAAACATTATGCTGGAACGTCTATTTTCTCTCTCTCGTCAGGGAACGACTATTAAAACGGAAGTCATTGCAGGTTTAACAACCTTCGTCACAATGGTTTATATCGTATTTGTAAATCCTGCAATGCTATCTGAAGCGGGTATGGATTTAGGGGCTGCATTTGTTGCGACCTGCATTGCTGCTGCAATAGGCTGTTTTATTATGGGTTTTTGGGCTAACTACCCATTAGCACTCGCGCCAGGTATGGGCCTCAATGCTTTTTTTACTTACGGTGTTGTGCTCGGTATGGGGCACTCGTGGCAGTCAGCGCTGGGCGCTGTATTCTTATCTGGTTGTCTATTTTTATTACTTAGTCTTTTTAAAGTTCGAGAGTGGGTGATCCAAGCTATCCCTGTGGTCCTTAAACAAGCTATTGCAACAGGTATTGGGGCATTTTTAGCGCTTATCGCCTTAAAAAATGCTGGCATTATTGTAGCGAGTCCAGCGACTTTGGTTCAGTTAGGTGATATTACGTCGGCGGGACCTTTGTTAGCTATTTTTAGTTTTTTTATTATTGCAGCATTAATGTTTAGGGATGTTAAAAGTGCAGTGCTACTCAGTATATTTATTGTCACGGTATGTGCTTGGGGGCTCGACTTAGTAGAGTATCATGGCATTGTGTCGGCCCCACCGAGTATCATGCCAACTGTGATGCAGTTAGACATAGCCGCTGCGTTAGAGTTATCGATGCTAAGTGTTGTATTTGCATTTTTATTTGTCGATTTGTTCGACACGTCAGGTACTTTAGTTGCCGTTACGCAAAAAGCGGGATTGGCCGATGAAAAAGGAAAAATGCCACGTTTAGGTCGTGCTTTGTCAGCTGATAGTACAGCTACAATCGCAGGTTCAATATTAGGCACGTCGACGACGACCTCATACATTGAGTCTGTTTCTGGCGTGTCTGTTGGAGGAAAAACAGGTTTAACAGCCGTCGTAGTGGGTATTTGTTTTTTACTGATGATGTTTTTTGCCCCCTTGGCACAAATGGTGCCCGCTTATGCGACTGCGGGTGCGATTTTATATGTTGCGGTCTTGATGCTGCAAAATCTGAAGTTCGTCAACTGGGATGATATGAGTGATGCCATTCCTGTGAGTGTCGTGTTGCTGATGACGCCACTGACCTTTTCTATTGCTCATGGTATTGCGCTTGGGTTTATCGCATATACAGCGGTTAAAGTGCTTTGCAATAAGCGAGAAGAGGTGTCGCTAAGTGTTTGGGTGTTAACGATATTATTTGTCGTGAAATTTACGTTCAGTTAAGGTGTATCGGTAGGAGCAAAGAAAAAGTGGCTTACCACTTTTTCTTTGGCGCAAATAGAATATCCAAATCGTCTTGTTCTTGCTCGTTTTTCTTTTTCACAGCAGACGCGTTTGATGCTTTAAGCTCAGTACTGATCTCATTCAAATACGTTTCAAGTAATGTCTTTTTTTCGGTGACATAATCGTCAGAGTAACTTACCGCGCAAATTGTAGCGTAAGCTTTTTCAAAATATTGCCTTGCAGAGCCGACCATATTCGCCGTTCGTGCCGACACACCTCTTTTAATTTGGCTTTCGACATTTATTTTGAGCTGCAACTTCTCTAAACGGCGGTCTTCAGCCACAAATTGTTGCGTATCTACTTTGCCTTTTGAATGTTCTGAACGAAGCACATTACGTAATTTCTTAATGCCCTGCACAAGCACTATAAGCTGTTTATCATTGTCGGGTAGTGATAATGAATCGCCTCTTTCGTTTGACTCAACAGTGGTTCCAAGTCGTTCTTTTGACTCGAGCAATCGATTTTTAAGTTCTCTAGAAGTAGGAGATAACTCGACCATTGTTGCCAGTGCGTCATGAATGCGACGCTGCAATACGCGCGTTAACATTTCAGACATAGGGATGTTGGAGCTGTTCACTAAAACGTCATCGGATTCTTCAATCACTTTTTTTTGCTTGGTTAACTCTTTACGACGTTCAGCTTCCTGTTTCTCTCTGTGCTGTTGGATAGCACTTACCCACACGGCAATAACTATCAGTGCAACAATCAACATAATAATAATAGAAACAAACATAATGAATTCTCTTTGACCACGACCCAAGAAGATGATTTTTTATCTTACATCAATTAATTGCATTCTGAACAGTATTACGTTCATAAGTCTGTAAAAACTTTTGTAATTCATTATTTTTCATTATAGACCATGATTCATTTTTGGCCGATAAACAAACAAAATAGGCAATTGCTATCTCGTTCTAGTTAAATATGCTAGCCTAAATGATGATGATGAGATTACTCTGTTCGATGTCACGGAAAGTCAGTGCCGACTTATAATTAATAAGAACAAAACAAGCTATGAAATTACAACAACTTAAATATATTGTAGAAGTGTTAAACCACAACCTAAACGTCTCTGCTACCGCTGAAAGTCTTTATACTTCTCAGCCTGGTATCTCAAAGCAAGTAAGAATGCTAGAAGATGAACTAGGTGTTCAAATTTTTGGTCGAAGTGGCAAGCATTTGACGCACGTGACAAGTGCGGGTACTGAGATTATTAATATTGCCCGTGAGATCCTATCCAAAGTTGAAGGGATAAAAGCGGTTGCCAATGAGCATACCTTACCTGATCAAGGTAAATTAAATATTGCAACGACGCACACGCAAGCACGATACGCATTGCCAGGTGTGATCCAGGGCTTTATGCAAAAATATCCTGCGGTATCATTACACATGCATCAGGGCACACCACAACAAATCTCAGATGCTGCAGCACGCGGGGATGCAGATTTTGCAATTGCCACTGAAGCATTACATTTATATTCTGATTTGGTTATGTTGCCCTGTTATCACTGGAATCGCAGCATTGTAGTGGCAAAAGACCACCCATTGGCACAAAAAGCCTCTAACTTAACTGTTCAGGATGTTGCCCAATACCCCTTAATCACCTATGTTTTTGGCTTTACTGGTCGTTCTGAATTAGATAAAGCATTTAACGCGCATGGTTTAGAACCACATATTGTATTTACCGCGACAGACGCTGATGTGATAAAAACGTATGTTCGCTTAGGCCTAGGTGTAGGCGTTGTAGCGTCAATGGCGATTGATGTTGAAACGGATCAAGATTTAGTCTGTATAGATGCAAGTCATTTATTTGAAGCCAGCACCACGAAAATTGGGTTCAGGAAAGGTAGCTTTTTACGTGGTTATATGTATGACTTTATCGAGCGATTTGCGCCACATTTAACAAAAGATGTTGTTGAACGTGCAAGTTTATTACGCAATCAGGATGATGTAGATGCACTGTTTGCAGATGTAAAACTTCCTATCAAATAACTGAACGGTTTAAATGAATATTGTGTAGTGTGAATGGCTATTCAATATTCATTTAATAGTAACTAGCGTTCAAAAATTGGCTGTAATGCCGCAGTTTTAAATATGTTTCTTATTTTGTTACATTACTTTTCGGCCACTGTAATATCGTGTAATAGCATTTCATTTAGCTTCACCTAAGCTATATAAAAATAGGGTGGAGGTATGTGATGGATGATATTCAGCATAAGCAACTAAGCTTTTCCTTAGACCATGTATTCTTTGATGGACTGCTAGACAAGCTTGGTGATCATTTGCAAAAGGCCCTCATCGCTATTTCTTCTGATAATTACAAAGACAGATGTGCTCAAAGTTGCCAGCATCAGCTGGTACTTATCATTTATGGCGGAAAAGTCTACAGTGATTTTGACGAGCAAGCCCATTATGAAGACGCAATGGCGGTTTATAATGGCAAAGTGTTGGCATTGGGTCCACTAGATGAGGTCCGTCATTGTGTTTATCAAATGGGTTTTATGGCGACATATTACCGCTTAAAGTCGAGTGAAGTTGTCACACCTGGTTTTATAGAGCCTCATTGCCATTTGGTTACTTCTGCTGTTTTACAACAGTTGTTCCACTTTGGGCCCTTTGGCTTTGACGGTAGAACAGATAAATTCATGACCGATTATAATATGTCTTATGTATTGCGGTCTGTTGTTTATTTAGATAAGGCACTTCAGGATACACAGTGGCTTTTGGGGTATGGGCTTTTCAGTAGTCTCTTAATGTCTGATGATGTATTAGACACGCACGACGTACATAATTCATTGCAAACCTTATCAATCAGTCGGCCTGTTGTCATTTTTGATGCTCAGCAACCATTGGCATTTGCTAATCGGGCGGCTTTAGAGCAACTGTATAAATATTTGGTGCTGAACCAAGTTGGTTTGTTGAAAAGTAAACAAGATTTTTTCACAACCATAGCAGAGCAAGGGGGCTTAAAAGGTGAGCAATTACTTTGGATTTTAGAAGTGCTACCAGTACGTCAATTTCAGCAGCTCAGTACTGCACTCATTCAAAACATTGATGATGTACTCACACATGCCAAAAACCAAGGGATCACACACCTAGGGTATGTTGATAGTCACCCTGTTGCGCTCAGCTTATTGAGTGCTTATTCACAACAACAACCTAAAGTAAACTTAATTAATGCTACGACGACATGGATTAATGCGTCATGCAAGTGTGGTTTTGAATTGGGGTTAACTGATACAAGTAAGTCTATTATCGATAACTCTATCGCGTTGAATATTGGTTATTTAGGGTTTGATTGGGTACAAAGTTATCATGGCGTGCAGACATTACAGCTTTGTCAATCACTCTTTAATCAAGGTGTTAATGTGTGTTTGCAATCCGGTTTTCCTCTGTTACCTTTATCGCCACTTAAGACTGCACAGCAAGCAACGTCTAAAGAGATGGAATATGCTCCTTTGGATAAAAAACGATGCCTTACGCGTTTGCAATCTTTGAAAAGTATTTCAAGTGCGGCTGCATCTCATTTAAAAATATCCCCCCAAGCAGGACATTTATTCGTAGGCGGACAGGCTAATTATTTGGTTCTGTCAAACGATCCACTACAGTGTTCTGATGTAGAAATGAGACACATTCAAGTCAAGCATAGTTCAGTGAGTTAAATCATTTACTTGACGCATCTCGGCGGTACTTGTAAAAACGATTGTGTTAAGTTCACCCTTAAAGCATATCTTTTCTTATGCTTAGGTATCTAATTTTTAATAAGATACGCCCGCGATTATACGGTTTTCATTGGCTTTTTATGCCATGAACTGAAAACCCCTCTTTGTTATTCAACTTAATCCCTTAAGAACTTGAACAGTGAGTTATGACAGTTTTTATTACCTTAAATTATATAAAATATATTGTATATCTTGTAATTTAAATGTAAAAAATATAATTCCTCAACTTGAGTTGTGGATAGACAACATTTAAAAGGTACATTATGAAACTATCAGCGCTTATGGTGGTATTACCTGTCATTGGATTAAATTTCAATGCAGTAGCCCATCATCAAGAACAACACCGTGCAATAAAACCGATCGCCTCTGATGTAACAAATACTCAGTTCCATGGTCATCATAGTTCAGAAGGTCATGAACGAGCCCCGAATGCCGCTTCTTTACAGTCACCGACTTTCACTGTGTTAAAACAACCATCTTATGGCACATTTCAAGTCTTATCTGACTGTGATTTAAATGCGTTGGCAATGGCTAACTCATCACAATTATTGACTGAAATTAAGCAACAAGGGCGTACATGCATCAATGAACTGTTTAGTGCAAATGACGTTATTCAACAGCAAGTATTTACATCAGATAAAATGTTTGCTGCAGCAAACCGTGCGAAAGTACTTGCATCCAGTTACAGTGGGCAAGGCGACAGCGAACTAGAGGCGCTATTTTTATATATTCGCGCTGGGTATTATGTAGAGTTTTATAACGATGGCGTTCAATTTGACAGTTGGTTAAAGCCTGCAGTAAAAAATGCCATAGATGCGTTCGTCAATAATAATCACTTTTATGACAACAATGAGGCACATGGTCAGTTATTAAAAGAAGTTATTACGACAATGGATAGCTCGGAACAGCAAGATGTGTATTTGCCAGTTATTAAACAATGGTTGAGTCGGTTTGATCAAAATTATGCGAATAGTCGGAATATGCATCGGGCTATCAATGGCATTTTTACAGTATTATACCGTGGACAGTGGAATGATAACTTTAAAGCTTTAATCAAATCAGACACTCAACTCGTTCAGTTGCTCAGTGACTTTACCAAACAAACATGGCTGATTGGGGCCGATGCTGAATACTTAATGGTTAACGCGGCGGGTGAATTAGCCAGATTAAAAGCGTACAAAAACACGCCGATTCAAACTAAAGTTGATACCGCGCTTATACAGCTTTTTGCAGCCTATAAAAGTTATGGGTATGGTGATGCTATTTGGCTAAACGCGGCTGATGTAGCGACATATTATGCTGATTGTAGCCAATTTAATATATGTGGCTTTGAAACTCAGTTAACGGCACAAGCTTTGTCACAAACCTATCAATGTAGTGACACCGTTAAAATTCGCTCACAAGACATGACTGCAGCACAGCATGTTGCTGCATGTAGCACTATGGCTGTCGAAGAAACCCGCTTTCATACCCGTTTAGCAACAGGCCAAACTCCTGTAGCAGATGATAATAATACATTTTTACAGGTCAACATTTTCAATAGCAGCGACGATTATAAAAAATACGCCAAAGCAATTTTTAAAATAGACACCAATAATGGGGGCATGTACCTAGAGGGCGATCCTAGCAAAGTTGGTAACCAAGCAAACTTTATCGCATATGAAGCGACGTACGCTAAGCCAGAGCATTTTGTTTGGAACCTTGAGCATGAATATGTGCACTATTTAGATGGCAGATTTGATTTATATGGTGATTTTAATGCGCCAACAGAAGCCATCGTGTGGTGGAGCGAAGGGGTTGCTGAATACATTGCTAACTTGGACGATAATCAAGCGGCCATTGATACGATTAAAGATGGCTCTACTTACTCGCTTGCACAAATATTTGCGACAACGTATGCAGGGTTTGATCAGGATAGGATATATCGTTGGGGTTATTTAGCGGTACGGTTTATGTTTGAACGCCATAATGATGAATTAAATGTTATGTTGGCTCGCACACGAGTTGGAGACTGGGCCGGATACAAAGCGTTGTTATCGAGTTGGCGCAACCAGTATGAGAATGAGTTTACCGCTTGGACACTCGAGTTAGCAAGTGGGGCTGTTAATGATGCACCCGTAGCGGTTATCAATGGCCCTTATCAAGCAGTGGTAAACCAAGATATTCGGTTTTCAAGTCAAGGTAGCGGTGATAGCGATGGACAAATCAGCGCTTATTTATGGCAATTTGGTGATGGTACTCAAAGCAATAGTGAAAACCCAAGTCATCGTTACGTTAATGCGGGTGATTACGTTGTGAGCTTGACGGTAACGGATAACAAGGGAGTAAGTACTTCAGTTACATCAAGTGCGTCTATTACAGAGAATAATTCTTCCACTCCAGCACTTACCAAAGGGCTACCACGCATTATCTCGGCTGAGCAGGATTCGTTATTTTATTACACTTTTGACGTGCCTGCTGGGGCGACCGATTTAAAAATATTGACTGAACAAGGAACGGGAGACGTTGATTTATATGTTCGGTTTGGCAGTAAACCGACCTTAACCGAGTATGATTGTCGGCCATATAAAGGTGGTAATGCGGAACAATGTGACATAGTCGCACCTCAAGTAGGTACCTATTACGTGATGACGAGAGGCTATAACCGATATGCCGATGTCAGTTTATTGGCTGATTATGTGTCAGCAGCGTCACGTTTACCTGATAGTTGTCAAACTCAAGGTGTGGTAACTGGCGGGCGAGTATTGTCTGGGCAAGCTGTGTGCTTGGCAAACCAAACACCCATGTGGTTTAGTATGGAAAACATGAGTGGGCAAAATCAAATTCGTATTGAAACCGCATATGGTTCTGGGGACTTATCCCTTGAATACAGTAATTCAGGGTGGCCAAACGAGACAAATGTAGAAGCAAGCTCGACTAATTCAGGCAATAACGAGTGCATCAGTTTAAGTGGTCAATCGCAATACTGGGGCTACTTAAAAGTATCTGGTGCGGGTACTGGTAGCACATTAAAAGTAAGTTATAACGACGGCGGTTGTTAGTTTTTTTATTCTAACTAAGTACTTGTATAAGAAGGTAGCTTTGCTGCCTTTTTTTATTTTTGGAACGCGGCAAAAACAAAAACCTCACCTAAACTGAAATATATCTTGGATTAATTAGGTCAACTACCAAGCTTATAAAACAAAGAGGAAATTCACATGAAAGCACTTACAGGCGCAGCAATGGCAATGATGGTTGCCGGGTTAGTTGGATGTAATAGTACAAATACGACAAATTCATCAGTAGGCTCGGCGACAGCCAGTGCTGCTGCGAGTGCAAGTTCGACTGACCTTGTTCATTGTTACGATGTAAACGTATGCGGTGGCCACAATGATTGTAAAACTGCCAGTAATGCGTGTGCAGGTCAAGCATCATGTAAAGGCACTGGTTTTGTCGCAATGCCTAAAAAAGCATGTGGTGATGTAGGCGGTAAAATAAAAGATGCGTGGGTTGGAGAGATCGCGAAAGCGGCATTAGTGCATTGTCATGACGTGAATATTTGTGGTGGTCACAATGATTGTAAAACGGCAAGTAATGCATGTGCCGGTCATGCATCGTGTAAAGGTACGGGTTTTGTTTCAATGCCTGCTAAGTCATGTGGTGATATTGGCGGTAAAGTAAAAAGCTAATTTGATTTAACCCATTACAGATTATTAGTCCACAAAAGGCTATGGATGGCCTTATTCATTAGGAAGTCTATGTCAGTACCGTATTTAGGTTTTGGAATGGGGTTGCGTACATGCTACTTCGAACAAATTCTCACTGAGCAACCAGCTGTAGATTGGTTTGAAATTATTTCAGAAAACTACTTTGTCTCAGGTGGCAAGCCATGGCACTACCTTTCACAAATCAAAGAGCAATACCCTATAGTTATGCACGGTGTGTCTATGTCGATTGGTAGCACTGATGCGCTTAATTTTGATTACTTAAAACAATTGAAAAACACGATTGAGCGGGTTAACCCTATGTGGGTCTCAGATCACATTTGTTTTAGCGCGCTAGGTGAGTTTAATAGTCACGATTTGTTGCCTATGCCCTACACTGAAGAAGCGCTTGACCATCTAACACAGCGTATTTCGCAAGTACAAGATTACTTAGAAAGGCCAATGATATTTGAGAATGTATCGAGTTACTTGACTTATAAACAGTCGCACATGACTGAATGGGAATTTTTGACTCAGTTACATAAACAAACGGGATGTCAGTTTTTGCTAGATATAAATAATGTTTATGTCAGTGCTCGAAATCATGGCTTTTCAGCGATGGAATATCTAAATGCATTGCCTAAGCAAAGCATTGCACAAATACATTTAGCGGGTCATCAAGATTGTGAAAGCCATATTATAGATACGCATGACCAACCTGTGTGTGATGCAGTGTGGTCATTATTCTCACAATTTAGTAAACAACTGCCCGCGATTAGTACCATGATTGAGAGAGATGATAATTTTCCGCCTTTATCAGCGTTATTGTCTGAGCTTGAACAGGCTAAAGCATTAACTAAAGCGCATTGGGGGTAGTGTGGGAGAACTCGCAAAATTACAAGATGCCTTTGTCGCTATGTTACATACAGGCAGCCAGGAGTTAATACATGAGATTGAAGATCAAGCACCTCTTTCAGCGATGCAACGTTTAGAAATTTATCAAAATGCTTACAAGATAAGATTACGCGGTGTACTCGAGCAGGACCATGAAACTTTAGGGTTTTATTTAGGCGATGAGCTATTTGATCTTATGCTTTTCCAATATATTGCTCATTACCCTTCGCAGGATCGCTCCTTGCGTCAATTTGGTGAACGGTTACCGGCATTTTTAAAGGAGACTGCGCCATTCTCAGAGCATGGCATTTTGGCAGAAATTGCCGAGTTTGAACGTATTTTACTGCGGGCTTTTGACAGTGCGGATGCTGCCCGCTTGAGCTGGCCTGAGTTACAAGCGATTGATATGAGTCAATGGCCTAACATGATTTTGGTATTGCACCCGAGTGTACACTTTTTTGTATGTGATTATGCCAGCGTGGAAAGTTGGCAAGCGTTAAAAGAAAAAAAGATACCGCCAGAGGCAGACATTGATGGAAGCCATTATTGGTTAATTGCTCGAGAAGTGACCCTGCGAACAGGGTTCCATCCGTTAGCACCATTACAGTGGCGATGTATGCAGAGTATTGCGCAAGGGATGCCATTTAGTATGGTGTGTCAGTCAGTGATAGGGGAATTTGATGATGAGCAAGCCGGCTCAATGTTTGTTATTGGTGTTTTGCAATTAGGTATTCAACAAGGCTGGTTTAGTGATGTGCATTTGCTCCACGGTCAGTCTGTCTCGAAGGCGTTAACGTAACAGTGTTTGGCGTTGATTAGGGGTAAATTGTAGAGCGAGGAAAGCTCTACAACCCAGTCTTTTTTTACCAGCTTCCCGTATTTTTCATCGAACACCAAGGCTCTTGAGCTGGTAATGCTTCGCCTTTTTGCAGGAGCTCAATTGAAATACCATCGGGCGATTGCACAAATGCCATGTGGCCACAACGAGGTGGGCGATTAATAACGACACCGGCAGACATGAGTGTATTACAGGCGTCATAAATATTGTCGACTGAGAAAGCTAAATGACCAAAGTTTCTTCCGCCGTTGTATTGTTCTTTATCCCAATTATAGGTTAATTCAATGGTTGGCTTGAAGCTGCTTTTGGCCTCTTCAAGTTGCCCAGGTGCTGCGAGATAAACCAGTGTAAATCGTCCACTTTCGCTGTCGTATCGTTTTACCTCAATTAAGCCTAGTAAGTCACAGTAAAAATGCATCGACGCGTTTAAGTCTTCAACGCGTACCATTGTGTGTAAAAATTCCATAAAAATGCCCCTTATTATCTTGTAGCAGTCATTGTATGGCTAAATTACCGGATAACAAGGGGAAAAGTAGGTGCTTAATTAATATTTTGCTGTGACCGTGACGCCACTAAACGTACTATATGCGCGCAAGGCGATATGCCATGTACCTGCTTGTGGATTAGATAATACACAATTTTCTACATTACCATCTTTGTATGGTCGACAGTGATAGCTTGATGACGTTGGCTGGCTGCCAAAGCGAACGTAAAGGTCAGCATCACCTGTCCCAGATGCTGAATTAACCGTTAAGGTATTTACGCCACTTGGTAGCGTGAGTGTTTTGTATACCCATTGATCTTTATTCGCACTAAGGTTTGGCCATTGCTCAGAACCTCCATTATCTGGGGGAGTTGTTGAGTCAAAACTCGCGACTAAGCTAACGCCACTGTATGCTGCATAACCAGATAACATGACGTAATATTTACCCGTTTGAATTGGGCTAATATCACAGGTTTCGTTATTACCGGATTTGTAAGGGCGGCAATCGTAGCTGCTAGCTGTCGGCTTAGTCGCATGTTTAACATACATATCAACATCGCCTGAACCACCAGAGGTTTTAAATGAGAGTGTTTTTGCGCCAGCTGGCACATCTAAAACGTAATAGGCTTGACTGCCTTTGTTGCCAGATTGCCCGGAAGCCGGCGTATTATTAGACAGTGGCGTATCTGCTGGTGGGTCAACGGGATCCGTTGTGTTATCTATAATACTTAACCCTGATGCGCTTTGTTTTAATACCAGCTCTTCTCCCAAACCGTTTGCATACCACCAATTGATATTTGTGGGTAATGCGAGTGGATCAGCGTCACGCTGGGCTTTAGTTAATGTACTTGCTGTACTGTCAAACTGAGCCGTTCTCACTGTTAAGTTGTTATTGGTAACACTTATTACCTTAAACTGTTGAATACTGGCAAGGTCAATGGTCCAAGACTTCGGATCATTGGCAGATCTCGCAGGTGCGCCCCAGCTACCTTCACCCACATAGACTGTGCCACCTGTGGTTGTTTTCACAAAATTATTACCTGAGGGCTGCAATGCTTCGGTAATTTTGTTGATATGTGTATCAGATTCAACAACCAGGTTCATTTTTTTATCATAGAATGTTTGCGCCCACCAAGTATGCAAAATCGTATTATCCGATTTACCTGAGTAATGTGGGTACATAGGTTTATGGTATTGCGCAACGCGCCATTTAGCGCTTGAACCTTGAGATGTAAGGTCTTGTTTTAGCCAATTATTCATGGTGGTTGCATAGTTTGACCAACCACTATTTTTGTACTGGCTATTCAGTGTGTAGACACGCAACAATTGACTGACATTAAATGCTCCATAGGTATCTGAGCTGGTACAGCTGCCATCTTTATTAAAATCTACCCCGAATACCTGACATAACGTTTTATAGTTACCATCTTCGTGATTACCATGCGTTGCAACAAATGGATAGATACGTTTGTAACTTATGCCATCGATTTGGTCACTCGAGAAAGTTAGCTGCCAATCTTTGAGGTACTCTTTCATTTCAGATGATGAATTAGCGTTAGTGTAGTCTCCACCATGCATAATAAAGAGCGGTCGAATTTTGGCGATTAGCTGGTTGCCTTTTCGTCGGTTTGTCCAGCCTGTTCTTGTATCTCCGCCAGCAACCACGGTAAATCCGTTACTTGTTGTTGGCGCAGTTTTAAACCACAAACGCTCACCACAGCCTTCACTGTCGCACACGCGATAATAAATATTACTATTGGCCGACAGTCCAGTTAATGTGACAAACTTGCTCTGTAAACTGCTCGCGAAAGTATGCGATGCAGATACTTGTTTAGTCTGCCATGTTTGTTCGTTGGTAGAGGTCCCGTACTTTACCAAGTGATTGCTGCCCGAGGTTGGAGTAAATCCGATCGTGGCTTGTTGGCTAGGGTTACTATCCCAGACTAGTCGATGGTATTGGCTACCAGCATGGGCTGCACTGCTGGCGAGTGCTAGCCCGATAGCTAGACTCACAATGGGTTGTTTCATTTATCATTTTCCTTTGGTTGTGTAATGACAGAGGTGCGGTTGGATAACCGCGGAGTGTTTAATTTAAATGCAGTTAAATTGGGCGCAGCGCTAACCAACATGGTAAAGGCAGCATTGCGATAAGGTAATGTCATGCTCTGGCCTGTATGAAAGTTAACGGCTTTGCCGCCCATTTGAAATTGCTCGAAATGCGCAGGTAACTGATCATCGCTGTCTGACGTCCAATAATCGCCATGTTTGATATGAATAAAGTAGTCATGTGCTATGTGTGTACTGCTTGGGCGTGTTGGGGCTTCAACTAAGCTTTGCAGTTCTGTGTGCGTAGGCAAGCGCCAGTTCTTTACGCCACATAGTCCATCGCGGTTAGTACGGCGTACTAGATCCTGAGTATCACATCGCGCTGGTTCAAAATAGCAATCGCCGAGGTTTTCTTCACCGGTATGGTTGTTGAACCACGAATAAGTCCAATATCCATCATGGATAGACTCGTTATCTGTTTTAACTTCCCACAGAAGGTTATTTTGGTGATCTAGCACACATGCCCACGGCCCTTGCCATGGCTTTAGGGGTTCACCATCGGCCGATATTTTCGTATAACGAGGGTGTTCATGACTGGGATCTGCTGCCTGCTCTATTGAACAATAGAGAGTAATGGCTGAAAGTATTGAGAATGAACTCACTATTCTGGCTTTCATAGCGAGTACCTCAGCGCAATGGCTGCATTGTGTCTGGTATGTGCTATTTGGCTATGATCAAACGCGGATACCCACATACAAACCCCATTTTGTAGTGCAACGTCATGGTCTGAATTTGTCTGGTTTTTACGAACGAGCTCTAATGTCCATATCCCATCTTTCCAATGTCCGCGAGCGCGCACATCAGCACGATCTCCTTCGAAGCGGTTGGATCGGTAGAGCACGGAGGGGATCTGACTGCCGATTGGGTAATTATCTTTGGCTGATTGATACGCAGAAGAGCCAAACCAAGGAACAACTTGGTTTGGCGCCGTCACGGTGTCGGGCAATCGTTTTGGTACGACGCCTTTTTTGCTATACCATTGCCAATTCATGACGTATGCACCACTTTCTTTTCCGTCTGGTAAGTAGCCTGCACTGTAGCGCCTTTGACCATGTAAAGGTTGGGCGGGAGGGCCTATAAAGTTATCATCGGCAAGCACCATGTCATTGGTACGTACGGCTTTCCAGTGCCATAAATCTCTTATATTGCCATCTACACTGGCATGGTAGCCTTTGCCATGCCAATTACTGGGTTTATTATCAAGTGGCTTTTTTCCTAAATGGGTTGTTCCGTCGGCGCCACTGCTGCATGTGTGAGAGAGCATAACGGCAAACTTGTCTTCGTAGTGCTTTCTTTCATCAAAATTTACAAATCCATTTTCTTTAACTTTCCAACCATCTTGCGTTTTTTCTAATGGGAGGTGCGCTAAGCTGTGCGTTGGATCTTGCCATTTAAACAGAAAGAAGGTTTCGTGTTGGTTATGTAATGCCTTAATAGTGACCGTAGTTTGGCCATCAATAAAGTTTGCACCACCGATGGTATGAACTTTAATACTGGGTGTATTTTGCCATGCCTCTTCAGTATCTAATCCATCAACCTCCATTAAAGTTTGTGGCTTTAGGGAGGTTACCTGCAGAAATGTTTGATTGTGTAGTGTGAGGTAAAAAAAGAGGGGGGTTGCCAGTAAAAGGGCTAAAAGGCATACCCAAGGAAACTGACGTTTAGGAATAAAGAGTAGCCTTTTTATCAACTTCTTACCATATTGTATAACGTATACCCAACTGTGCAGGATCAGGTAAACAATGATCAGCAAGGCTGAGATAAGATGTATTGTGTGCGCATTAAATTGAGTTAGATTAAAATAGACACACCAGCCAGTAATAAGACTCGCGAAGAATACAAAGTATCCAAATTGGTTAATGAAAATATGATATTTACTCCCCGTGGGAGGTGATTTATTTTTCTTTTTGTAAATAAGATAGCTAAAACTCAGTATGGTAAGCGTACAGGCGCTTAACATGTGCCAAAAGTGAACTCTACCTTCTGGTAAAATGGGGCTCAGCAATAAAAAATTATCATGGGTCACTGTAGCGATTCTTAAGCCACTGAATAAACTTGTGAAAACTGTGATGATTATAAATAGGTGTAATAGCAAAAACGTAGACCGGTACAAAATTTAGCGACTCATTTTTGAAAATGGTTTATTTAAATTTACATTTTGATTACTTTGTGTGAAGAATTTATTATAAGAAATACTGCAAGTTAGAAAGTGTCAGGTGCTTTGGTTATGGAACGGTAACTTTTATTGGCTAATATTAATGAAGTGATATACGTCTGAAATGAAACAGGGAAATAATGGCTAAACTCATACTCGATAGTGAAAATGTAATTGATAGCATGGCTGACATTGTGGCGTGCTTAAGTACTAGTGATTCAATCCAGCGCTTCCTATTAGATATTCACTGTATTTTGCAAAAAATTACCTATGCGGATAATTTTTACGTTGTGCTATTTAAGCAGGATGGTCGGCTAAGTTTCCCTTATTTTCATGATGTCAAAGATGATTTACGTGCAGAAGACCTAGAAGATTTAGATGTTGCTGAAATATCCAAGTCATTAACAGCGTATGCCCTCACCAAAAAGCAGGTCTGTAACTTTACCTGTGATGATATAGAAGCGTTAATCTCCCAAGGGACGCTAGAGGTGCTAGGGTCGTTACCTAAACAGTGGTTGTGTTTTCCGCTGTTAAATCGGGACGTTTTTCTTGGTGCATTTATAATTCAGTCTTATCGACGAGAGCAAGAGTATTCAGGGGTTATTGTTGAGCTGTTGTATACCATTAGTCACGTTATTTCGTCAGCGCTTGATGCATTTAATAACCAACAAGCATTACTAGAAGCCAACCACTCGCTACAAAACTATCAAAGTGAACTTGAACTGCGAGTTGAAGAGCGCACAAAGGAGCTCCAAAATAGTTTAGAAGAGCTTAAAAAAGAGGTAAAGAAACGAGAAGAATTACAACAGTTACTTGAGTATGAATCATTACATGACCATTTAACAGGGTTGGCAAATCGTAAATATTTATTTAGTGAGTTGACTCGACTAGCAGCTAAATCATCACGTTCATCGGTAGACGTTTATGTGTTGTATTTAGACTTAGATGACTTTAAACCAATCAACGATCAATATGGTCATAAAAGTGGTGACATAGTGCTACTTAGCGTGGCAAAACGTTTACTTAAAGAGGTTCGCAGTTACGATATTGTGTCGCGATTAGGGGGCGATGAGTTTGTTGTTGTGATGACTGAACCATTAGAAAAAAGTGTATTACTACAAGTGTGCGAACGATTACTAAAAAGTATTCAAGCACCTATTGAACTTGAAAACAATATCCAAGTGAGCTGTGGATGCAGTGTAGGGATTGCTGGTAGCTATGAACGCACTTTTAATGCTGAAGAGCTGATCCATGCGGCAGATGAAGCCTTGTATGTGGCAAAAAATAAGGGGAAAAACCAAATTCATTTCCAAGAGGGTGAATAGGCCTTTGTACTTTTTCTCCGTTTGCTTTAGGATCAAAGTACTTAAAGAACTTTATCGTTAGTGCTATGTTAATCAGAGTTTTATTATTTATCTGCGCGTTTTTTTCTGCGCCAAATTTCGCGATAGAAGTAACAGACCTTTACCAAAGCACGCTGGCTGTTGCGGACAAGACTCGCGCGACTCGCGTAAAAGCCAGCCAACAAGCATTAATGAACGTGATCAAAAAGCTGACCGGTCGATACGAAAATGTTGATCATGCCCTTGTTAAAAAAGCCAAGCGTTCTATTTCTGACTATATGCTCAAATATGAGTACTTAAATCTAGATGATGACGACGATGAGCTTAAAATCCGTATTAAATTTGAGGCGAGCAAAGTAGAAACGTTGGTACGTGATGCGCAATTACCATTTTGGGGTAATCGCAGGCCGATGATTGCTATTTGGTTGGCCATTGAAGACAATTTACAGCGTGACTTTGTTACCCAAGAGCGTTACCCGCAATTGGGGCGTTTAATTTATGATACAGCCGCTGAGTGGGGCGTCCCGGTGGTTGTGCCTTTATTGGACTTGCAAGATAGAGCCAGTGTAGGTATTGCCGAAGTGTGGGGAAATTTTTCTGAACCCGTAGAGCAAGCGTCTATTCGTTATAATGCTGAGCGAGTTATTACAGCACGTATGTTTAAACAACCACACAGTAGTCGATGGCAATTAGAGTGGCGATATACTGATGCAGAATTATTTGAGTCTAATCAGCTAGTGGGTGACAAACAACAAGTATTGATCCAAATGGTTAATGATCTATCCTCTGTTTTAGTGGCCAATTATGTGATTGATCCGACGGTATCCTATGCGACAACTAGCACCGTTTTTACAGTAGATAAGTTAAACGATTTTACCCATATTGAGCAGGCTAAACGCCAATTAAAGAGTATCAGTACAGTCGCTGGGGTAGACGTTATTTATCGTTCAAAAGATGTAGTTAAATTTGAAGTAGAGCATACATCGAGCTTAGAAGATTTGATCAAAGCACTTAAGCTTGAGCAAGCATTTTCGGAATATATTGACCCCCGTGCGTTTTATCATGCCGCTGATGCAGAAAGTTTGAAATATAGTTGGGTTGGACCATGATGGAAATGGAACCATTGCAAATGGCGTTGCCCGTTACGCTGCCTGATGATGAAACGTTCACCTCTTATTTTGGCGGTGAAGCGTCATTAGAAGTGACGCATTTAAAGACGACTTTGGCGACGATTCAACAGGGTTTTCATTTTACATACTTATGTGGTCTGGCTGACTCTGGCAAGTCTCATTTATTATATGCAACGTGCATTCATTCTCAAGAGTTAGGTTTATCAACCATTCTTTTAAGCTTAAGAGAAGTGATTGATTTTGGCCCTGCGGTATTAGATGGATTAGAAAATTTAGATGTTGTCTGTATTGATGATGTGCATCTAGTTGCGGGCATAGAAAGCTGGGAAAAAGCGTTATTTAATTTTTATAACCGCTTTAACGAGTTGGGTAAATGTTTAGTTGTTACTGCTGATTTATTACCCAGTATGTTAAACATTTCACTGCCTGATCTTGAGTCTCGTTTAGCATGGGGTACCACCTTTCAAATACGTTCGATGAGTGATGATGACAAAGCTGAAGCTTTGGTTAAACGTGCCAATATGCGTGGACTTGAACTGACTGATGAGTGTGCGCGTTTTTTGTTGACCCGTTTAAGCCGAGATATGCGCGCATTACTCGATGTATTAGACAAATTAGATCATGCCTCTATGGCAGCACAGCGCAAATTAACCATTCCTTTTATAAAAGCCACGCTGCAATTGTGATTGATTTTCAGCCTAAGATTCTCTAAAAATCGCAAATTACGCCTCGAAAGCGAGGTTTGCGATTAAAATTTAGCATGTTTATAAAAATAATCTGATTGAAAGGCAAACAGAGCCCTGTTAGGGCTAGAATCTGACCTATGCTTTCAGTTATCATACCTAGTCAACACACAGCAAGTTACCTCAATAAAGATCAGGTATAGAATGAACTTAGAGAATATTTTAGCGCAAGCGCTTGAAGCCGTGAATGGCGCAAGTGAAATCGCGCACCTTGAGGACGTCCGAGTAAACTACCTTGGTAAAAAAGGTGAGATCACTGGATTATTAAAAACACTAGGTACTTTGGCGCCTGAAGAGCGTAAAGAAGCTGGTGCAGTGATCAACCAAGCGAAGACTCAAGTACAAAACGCGATCAACGAAAAGCGAGAGTTATTAACGCAACAAGCCCTAGAAAAAAAACTAGCCGCTGAAACCATCGATGTGACTTTACCTGGGCGTGTTATGCCTGTAGGCGGTGTGCATCCAGTGACTCGCACAATCGAACGAATTCAGTCATTCTTTGGTGAGCTAGGCTTTGAAGTAAAATCAGGGCCTGAAATTGAAGACGATTTTCATAACTTTGATGCGCTAAATATTCCTGAGCACCACCCTGCACGTGCTGATCATGACACATTCTATTTTAATCCGAAATTGGTATTGCGCACGCAAACCAGTGGCGTACAAATTCGTACGATGGAAGCAGAGCAACCGCCGTTGCGTATTATTTCGCCTGGCCGCGTATACCGAAATGATTACGATCAAACTCACACACCCATGTTTCATCAAGTTGAAGGCCTTATGGTCGACACTGATGTGAGCTTTACTGAGTTAAAAGGTATTTTGCACGATTTCTTACGTAATTTCTTTGAAGAAGATATGGAAATTCGTTTCCGTCCTTCTTATTTCCCATTTACTGAGCCTTCGGCTGAAGTAGACGTTATGGGTAAAAATGGTAAGTGGCTAGAAGTGCTTGGCTGCGGCATGGTTCACCCTAACGTATTACGCTCTGTTGGTATCGACCCAGAGAAATACACTGGATTTGCATTTGGTATGGGAGTAGAGCGCCTAACAATGCTACGTTATGGTGTTAACGACCTGCGTGCATTTTTCGAAAACGATTTAAAATTCCTAAACCAATTCAGATAAGAGCGAAGTAAATATGAAATTTAGTGAAAAGTGGTTACGTGAGTGGGTTAATCCAGCCATTGAAACTGAGGCTCTATCTGAACAGCTTTCTATGGCTGGTTTAGAGGTTGATGGTTTAGAGTCTGTTGCTGGTGATTTCTCTGGTGTTGTCATTGGTGAAGTTGTTGAGTGTGGTCAACACCCAGATGCGGATAAGTTGCGCGTAACAAAGATTAATGTTGGCAAAGACGAACTACTTGATATCGTGTGTGGTGCCGCAAACTGCCGTACGGGTATTAAAGTGGCTGTTGCACAAGTGGGGGCAGTATTGCCTGGCGATTTTAAAATTAAGAAAGCTAAGCTACGTGGCCAACCTTCACATGGGATGTTGTGTGCGTTTGAAGAGCTTGGTATGGCTGAAAGTTCTGAAGGTATTTTAGAGTTGCCAAGTGACGCTCCTATTGGTCAATGTATTCGTGAATACTTTGCATTAGATGATGTGACGATTGATGTTGACTTGACTGCAAACCGCAGTGACTGTTTAGGGATCAAAGGCCTTGCACGTGAAGTTGGCGTTTTAAACTCTTTAGATGTAACTGAAGTAGAGATCACACCTGTTCAACCAACAATTGATGACAAAATTGATATTGAATTGGTTAACAGTGCGTCGTGCCCGCGCTATTTGGGTCGTGTCATTAAAGGGATTAACCTTGGTGCGACAACGCCACTGTGGATGGTAGAGAATTTGCGCCGCTCAGGTGTACGTTCAATTGATCCGGTTGTTGATGTTACAAACTATGTGCTATTAGAACTAGGTCACCCAATGCATGCGTTTGATTTGAGCGCAATTGAGGGCGGTATTAAAGTACGTAACGCCAATGAAAATGAAGAATTGGTATTACTTGATGGCAACACTGCAAAGTTAAACTCATCAACATTACTGATTGCCGATGATAACAAAGCATTGGCAATGGCAGGTATTTTTGGCGGTGAAGCGTCGGGTGTTAAAGAGGGAACTCAAGATATCTTACTTGAAAGTGCTTTCTTTGCACCGCTGGCAATAGCCGGACAAGCACGTAAATACGGCTTGCACACAGATGCGTCTCATAGATATGAGCGTGGTGTTGATTATACGTTACAACATGATGCTATGGAGCGTGCTACGGCTTTGCTACTAGACATTGTTGGTGGGCAAGCTGGCCCAGTTGTTGAAGCTGTATCAGGAGCAGATCTACCTACTGTTAAAACAGTGACCTTACGCCGTGCGCGTTTAGACCGCGTTATTGGCTATCATATTGAAGATGAAAAAGTTACTGATATTTTAACCCGTCTAGGCTTTGACGTAACTGTTGGCGATGATACGTGGCAAGCGTTTGTACCAAGTTACCGTTTTGATATTCGTATTGAAGAAGATTTAATTGAAGAGGTCGCTCGGGTATTTGGCTATAACAATATTCCAAATGTGGCACCTACTGCTGCATTGAAAATGACGACACATGTTGAAGCTAATTTACCTGTCGCACGTTTTCGTAATGAATTAGTGGCTCGTGGTTTCCAAGAAGCTATCACATATAGTTTTGTTGACCCTAAAGTACAACAGCTACTTCACCCAAGCGCAGATGCATTGGTATTGCCTCACCCGATTTCGGTTGAAATGTCAGCGATGCGTGTAAGCTTGATGCCAGGGCTTATAAATGCGGTTGTTTATAACCAAAACCGTCAGCAATCACGTATTCGTTTGTTTGAACATGGTTTGAAGTTCGTTAAAGATGACACGGCAGAAAATGGTGTAGCACAAGTGCCGGTGCTTGGTGGGGTGGTTTTTGGTAACACGCATAACGAGCACTGGTCAGTTGCATCTCGTCCAGCTGATTTCTTCGATGTGAAAGGTGATGTTGAAGCACTGCTCGCACTGACTAATGATACTGCACGCTTTAGCTTTAAAGCGGAGCCAAGCGAAGGGCTACACCCAGGACAATCAGCAGCAATTTATGTTGATGGAGTAAAAGTTGGCTTTATTGGTGCTGTTCATCCACAATTACAAAAGTCGCTTGGCTTAAACAGTACAGCGTACGTATTTGAAGTGGAGGTTTCTGCTTTAGAAACAAGAAAGCTCCCAGAAGCGGTAATTGTGTCTAAATTTCCATCAAATCGCAGAGATATTGCTATTTTAGTTGCAGATGACGTAAAAATAGGCGATATTTTAAATAGCATCGAGAAAGTTGGCGGAAATCAATTAGTTGACCTAAACTTATTCGATGTGTATAGGGGCAAAGGTATTGAGCCAGATTTTAAGAGTTTGGCGATTGCTCTTACATTACAAGCGGTTGATAGAACACTCGAAGAGAAAGATATCAATCAAGTTGTAGACAACGTAGTGGCCGAATTGGCCAAACAATTTAATGCAACGTTGAGGGACTAGATATGGCGCTTACTAAAGCCGACATAGCTGAACACCTATTTGAGAAATTGGGGATAAATAAAAAGGATGCCAAAGACTTAGTTGAAGCGTTTTTTGAAGAAATCCGCTCAGCGCTCGAAAAAGGGGAGCAGGTTAAGCTCTCTGGATTTGGTAACTTTGATCTTCGTGACAAAAAAGAGAGACCAGGCAGAAACCCGAAAACGGGTGAAGATATTCCTATCTCTGCGCGTCGCGTTGTTACTTTCCGCCCTGGGCAAAAACTGAAGACGCGAGTCGAAGTCGGAACCAGCAAAGAAAGCTAGCAGATCGCACGGAGCGATTAAAGAACTTGAAGACCTTGGGTATGTTTCATATTCAAGGTCTTTTGCTTTTTAAATGACCGTGACGATATAGGTTAGGTTGTGTAACATAAATAGTCATGATGTGACTTAATTTTATCCACTTGCACGAAGTAAATGACTTGCAAATTCCAGCTTAGTAGCCGAGCTAAATTACTTATCTATAGATAACAACCATGTGGTGTATCAGTCGTAATATGTTTAATATACAGCATATTTTTAGTGAATTCGGCTATATAAAAAACGTGCGAGCAGTGTTTTTATGCCTAGTGTACAGAGTTTACTTTATTACATTACAACGCTAAAACATTACTATACTACGCTATTTATCAATCATAATTGGTGAGCTCAAGTACAATCGTGTCCATTTAATCACGTTTGTCTCTTGCAAAGTTGTCGCTTAAATTTTAATTTTGAAAATTTTTGTTTATATGAACGTCGCATGGTTATTCAGTTTTTCACGTTTTAGACAATAGTTAAGGGATGGGAAGTTGTTGAAAAATATTACAGTGGAGTTGGTCAACGCATTCACGGCTAAAGGGCAAGGTGGTAACCCAGCAGGTGTTGTTTTAAACGCGGCGCAACTGTCTGATGAGCAGAAGCTAACCATAGCACAAACCGTGGGGTATTCAGAAACTGCGTTTGTTTGTGAAGATGACATAGCTGATTATGCTGTTTCTTTCTTTACAACCGCTGGAGAGGTGGATTTTTGCGGCCATGCTACTTTAGCAACGTTTTCGATTATGTTTCAAAAAGGTTTACTGAAATCTGGGATTTATACTCAACACACGAAAGCGGGCATATTGCCGGTGGTTATTGAATCTAATGGTAGAGTCGTTATGGAACAACAATTACCACAAAAGCTTGCTCGTTTTTCTTATCAAGAAATTGCAAGTTACCTTGGTATTGAAAGTAATGTGTTAGGTAGTACCGAATTGCCAATTGAAGTCATTTCAACGGGGCTGCCAGATTTGATCATTCCGGTTTCGAGCGGCTATTTAGACATACTCGTACCAGATCACGAGAAAATTGCACAGTTTTGTAAAGCGCATGACATTATTGGTTTTCATGTATTTGAGCTATGTGATTCAAACAGCCCAGTTACTGCCAGTTGTCGTAATTTTGCCCCCCTGTTTGGGATCCCTGAAGAATCAGCAACAGGCAGTGCCAGCGGCGCGCTAGCATGCTACCTGCATGAGCATTTAGCACTCGACGGTGAATATAGTTTTGAACAAGGCAGGGCAATGAATTGCTCGTCGCTCATCACAGTATCAATTGAAGCACAAAGATCATTAGTAAATAGCGTAAAAGTTGGAGGATTTGCCAAAAGTAAAGGCTGGATGACCGTACCTATTTAATAGGTGTAGTTGGTCTATAAAGCTATTCAGAGTGGCGTTTTATCAGATTAACTCTTACAGACCTGCATGTGCGAGATACCTATCAGTATGTTAAAGATATTCAAAGATTGGAGCATGGTACTGAGTATACCGGTTCCTATAAAGTTTAGTTTCACCCTATATTCAATTTAAGAATAGTAAATATTCAAATGATTGATATTTTTCACGTTTGCCTAAAAAGCAAAATAACTCAATAAATACAGTATGTTATTACTAATTAATAACGTTAAAATGTAACGTGAAAATATTTTATGACTGTGTTGCTTGATTTTTAAAGTGTTAAAGAGCTATGTTGTAGTAACTAATTCATCGAGCAATTACTGCTTGTCAAAAAATCCGTTACGCAATTATTCATTGCGACATGACCTTTTCGGCTTTATCAAACCATGATACGCCTGTCGAAAACGGTTCGGTACCTCACTTTTAGTGGGGATCACAATCAAATTACACTTAATAATTTAACCTAAGCCGTGTGCTAGCACTGCATTTAAATATACACGCAGCATTGTGTTGTCACTTTGAGCACCTGTATGCTTTATTTAAACCTTGTTTTGCAGCGTGTATGATAGGCCTTCGCGTGCCTTAATAGTCGTCTACGTTCGTGTCATGTTACTACTTCGCTTAAGTTTAATTATTGTTTATGAACAGCAATAATGGGGAAAATAAAAACCGTGAGTTTACACAACACAAAACGATTAGTCATCAAAGTAGGCAGTGCACTTATTGCACCGCGAGAAGATGGTTGTAAGACTCGTTATTTACTCGATATTGCCCAGTTTATTGTGCATGCGAGATCGCAAGGCATTGAGGTATTACTCGTATCTTCTGGCTCAGTCGCTGCTGGAGCACACCACTTTAAAAACCCTGATAGAAATAATATAGCGATAAAAAAAGCGATGGCGGCCGCTGGTCAAATGGATATGATGTCAACATGGGACCGCTTTTTCGATTTCCCCTCAGCTCAGTTATTAATGACGCACGCCGATCTGCGTGATAAAGAGCGTTACAATAGCATTCGGCTTACGCTATTTAGTTTGTTAGATGAAGGTATTTTACCCATTATTAATGAAAATGATGCGGTTACAACGGATGACTTACGGGTGGGTGATAATGATAATTTATCTGCGATGGTGGCTGCTGCTGCCGATGCTGATACCTTAGTAATTTGTTCTGATGTTGATGGTTTATTTGATAAGAACCCAAACACACATAATGACGCAAAGCTCATTAAGGAAGTAAACAGCATTACACCTGAGATTTATGCTATGACGAGTGGCCCTGTTAGTGGTGTAGGCACCGGAGGGATGAAAACTAAGCTAGAAGCAGCTGAAAAGGCGACTTCTCACGGTATTATGACATACATTATTAATGGTTTTGATGAAACAACATTTAGTGCACTGTTGCAAGGTGACAACCCTGGTACATTGTTCACGCCGTTTGATAAACCAATGGAAGAATCGCAACATTGGATGACACATACTGCCGCTGAGTATGGTGAATTAGTGGTTGAATCAGAGCGTATAGATAAAACTGACGAACTCAATTGTAAAGAGATTTTATCAATTGAAGGTGAGTTTTCAGCCGGTGAAACCGTACTTATAAAAAATACTAAAGGGCAGCGTTTGGCTAAAGCCAGTAGCAATTATAGTAGTTGCTTGTTGCACTTTGTGACCCAAAATACAGTGGGCGTCAATACGAGTCAAATGCAACGGAGCATGGGCCCCATTATTTCTAATAACGACATTGCTGTGCTGGAGAAAAAATAATTATGGGATTAATTACCAACCTATCTAAAAATGCAGCGAAAGCGGCAAAAGTGTTGGCATTATTGTCAACGGAACAAAAAAACCAAGTGTTACAGGCTATGGCTGATGCATTACGAGCGCAAACAGAGCACATCCTACATGCGAATAAAGAAGACTTGGCCAACGCTCAGCTGCATAGTTTAAGCCCTGCCATGATTGATCGTCTTACGCTAACCACTGCGCGTATTGAAGATATGGCACAAGGGATAGAGACGATTGTTTCGTTGGCGGACCCTGTCGGCCAAACTCGTTCACTGGGAGTTCGGCCAAATGGCATTGAAATCAATAAAATGCGAGTGCCACTGGGTGTGGTGTGCATGATCTACGAAGCCAGACCAAATGTAACAGCCGATGCTGGCGCACTGTGCTTCAAATCGGGCAATGGCGTAATATTACGTGGCGGTAAAGAAGCGTTGGCCAGTTCAATGGCCATAGCTAACGTACTACATCAGGTGTTAACTGAGTTTAATTTACCCGAGGCGCTTATTTCGGTTGTCCCTGACCCTGATAGGGCACTTATGATGGAGTTAATGCAGCAAAAAGAATACATTGATCTGATCATTCCTCGAGGTGGAGAAGGGCTTATTAATTTTGTGACTGAAAATAGCACAGTGCCTGTGATCCAGCACTTCAAAGGCGTTTGCCATTTATATGTTGATAAAGATGCAGACTTAAAAGTTGCTGAATTACTTTTATTAAATGGTAAAACTCAGCGCACAGGCGTTTGTAATGCGCTTGAAGGCTTGATTGTCCATAAAGACGTTGCTCATAACTTTTTAAATCAAATAGCGCCTATTTTTCGCGCTGCAAACGTCAAAGTGAATTGTTGCCAACACGCAGCTCCGTATTTTGACGACGTGACCGTGTTAAACGAGGATGAATTTGGTGAAGAATATTTAGCTCTAGAAATAGCGATCCGCATTGTGAGTGATTTTTCGGGGGCTATTGAGCATATTGACCAATTTGGCAGCCACCACACCGAGGTGATCTGTACAACTAACGCAGAGACGGGCGTCTTGTTTCAACGAAGTGTCGATGCGTCTGTGGTGATGGTAAATGCCTCATCAAGGTTTAGCGATGGCGGTCAATTAGGGCTAGGTGCAGAAATTGGCATTGCGACAACAAAATTACACGCTTATGGGCCTATGGGATTAGAGTCGCTGACGACTGAGAAGTACTTAGTCAATGGCACAGGGCAGGTGAGGGATTAAAGGTTGCTACTAGTCGATCGAGAAAGTGTGGGGCTCCCCCTTCGCTTTCCGGTTGCTCTCGATATTACGGGGTAAGCAATGCTTTGTTGTTATCTGAATAGCCTTTGCTCCATATACTGTTGCTTTGAATAATAAAACACGCTTTTGAACTTTTAGATTAAAAGGGGAATAGGTGTAAATGCTTATTGTTGTTAATGGTAATTGTTTTCATGTATATTTGCATTAGTGAATTTGCACAGTAAAAAAGAGAACCAATTGATGACAGAAAAAAATAGTTGGCCAACCGACTCTGACGGTGATGTATTACGTTTATTAGAGGAAAGAAGTTTTGATTTTAATGTTGAGCACAATGTCGAGTTTAATATTGACTTTCAATCTTGGCCACTAAACAAAGAGCAGCGAGAGATAGTTTTAACACAGTTGCCTGATGCTAACTTTGTAGACCCAGATGAAGACTCGATTGCAGAAGGAGATGAGTCTGGTTATGTATCATTTTCAGTAAAAAGCAAAGTGACTTATGAGTTTATAACTCAAGAGCAAGAAAGGCTAGGTGAGCTTTTTTCTGACATAGGTGGTTTTTGTAACTCATGGGGTGTGCTTAGCCCGTGTGGAGGATAAGCGCCAATCAAGCAGGAGTGTTAGGGAAATTCATCATCTTTTATGTTCGAGATAATTGATGACTACATAATTAGTGAAAGATCAGTTAGTAAGGTAGATATTTGCGGACGCTGCTTCGAAATTTAAGCGCGTCCCAGAGTTGGTGTATATAGTTGTGTTTGACACATTATTCGCACGAAATACGTGTTATCGTGTTTGTGTATTTCGGTACTAGACTCGAAAAAACTGTACGCTTTGATAGCCAGCATTGGTGATATGTACCTCAAGAGATTCGCTATTTAAAACTGCTTTTTGTAAATTCAAACTCATTTTCTCTAATTCTTGAAGTAGTTTGGAAGGGACATCGCCACCTTGATAAACAGGGAACTTCACGACCCATACACCTTCTTGCGTCTTTTTGAGCATTAACACTTCACCTCATTTACCTGCATACACGTTTTCATCTATCAAATGTTGGTGTACTTGTTGTGCTACGGTTTCATCAATACTTGAAGCATCATATACAAATGAGGCTTCGCTATGATGTATAGAGGTAAAATTATTGTTTAAGGCTATCGCAGCAATCACAAATGTAATCACAGCAAAAAATATTACTTTATTCATATCCGCTTCTTACTTGAAAGGTTACATCCATCAAATTGTAATTTAATGCAACACTGAGATCATTTTTTGGCGATAGATACTCGTTTTTATCTTTTGAAAGGGAGGCTGACTATCAAGATATCTGGTTTTTCATGTGGTGTGTAAATTACAATTAAATTGTCGTTTACCAATAGGCCCTAACTTTTAATGTGGATCGTAGTCAAGCTTGCGGAAACTTGTATAACTACTATGTACTGAGTTGGATTTGATTTACAGATCGCAGCACACAAAAAAGGTAGCGAATATGGCTACCTTTTTCAGTACAAGTCGGTTGGACTTATTATGCACCACTTTCCATTATAGATGTGCTGCCAGTCTTAGCCAGTTCAGCAAGATCTTTGTCAATCCAGAATAATGACTTACCGTCTTCACCAACTAATTCAAGCTTATCTAAAATACCTTTGAACAGTTTTTCTTCTTCATGCTGCTCAGCAACGTACCACTGTAAAAAATTAAATGTTGAATAGTCATGTGTTGTAAATGCAACGTGTGTTAATGCATTAATGCGCTTTGTAATTAAGCATTCGTGCTCATATGTATTACGGAAAATATCACCTAGAGACTCAAAATTGTGAGGAGGTGCGTCAATTGCGCCTAAAATTGGCAATGCACCCGTTTCACTCACGTAGGTGAAAAGGCGATTCATGTGTTCCATTTCTTCAATAGCATGTTTTCTTAAGAACTCAGCGGCACCTTCAAAACCACGATCTTCACACCATGCACTCATCTGCAAATAAAGGTTTGAAGAATAAAACTCTAGGTTAATTTGTTCGTTTAACTTTTCTACCATTTCTGCGGCTAGCATCGGGAAACTCCTCAAAAAAATTATGTATGCATTGTTCTTTAATCTGCTTGTAAATACAAGTAGCTAAGTGAAAAAATCAAAGAAAAATAATGCTTTAGATGAAAAAAGTAGTGGTTTTTGCCTGAAGCAAAAAGCGCAATCACTCTCATTAAAGCTTACCGGCTATATTTTTGCGTTAACGATGGCGCAGGTATAAATTTAAGTGCAAATACGAATGATTATTTTAGTTTAGTCCCTTTACATAGGTACTTTTTATCGCTGGCGGAACGCACACACTTTTTACAAAAGAAACGACTCGGTGAGAGAATTTCAACGAGTTGAGACGCTTTACTCTCGATGTCTTTTCGTTTCCATTCACACAGGGTTTTGCTCATACAACTTACCAAAATTCATTAAATACAAATTAGCATTATTAGCATCTCGTGCTTGGTCTGCATTTTTACTTAAATGTTTTAAGAATTCCAGTACTTTAATTTGTGATCTGGTGGAAGAACTGGTTATGCGTGGTTTCTGATTTGGCTCGTCGACTGATAATTATCATGTGGGAAAGATGGAAAGCGCTACCTGACTATGGATACAAGAGTTTTATGGATCTGTACTGCCTTCATAAATCTGTTTTTAGCGCTGTCCTCTTTTAGGATTGTTAGTCATCTAAATGACTCATTTGTGACTTACACTGACTCAGCTAATGAAAGAGGTCAGCGGAGAAGAAATAGCCATGCCAAAAAAAGGTAAACGTGCATTGAACAAGCAGATCAAAAATATATTTTATGCTTGGTTAGCGTGTAGCTTTGTTTTTGGGGTTATTTCTTCAGTTCTTTACATTCAAAAAAAGCAGTCTTCTAAACAGCACTTACAGCATATAGCGCATAAAATTCAGCTTGAGCTTAACTCACAAATACACCTTGTTGATCAGTTTTTACGTGAGGCAGAGACAATACAGACAGCATGTAACTCGAGTACCTTAAAGCTATTACGACAACAAGTATTTAAAAACCCAGCGGTCAGTGAAATTGGTATTGTTAATTCATCTGGGCTACTGGCGTGTAACTCATTTGGTGCAGTGGTGCCTGCGATTCAAACCACAGAGCCTATCAAGGCGGCTGGGCTAAGGTATCATGGCCCGATAATTAGCGACTATTTAGAAATGTCGGCGTTTGTATTAGCGAGAACACGGACTGATGGATATGAGATTAACGTTTTATTGCCATCTACATGGTTGCGCGGATCACTCAATCTAGCACAGTATTCATATTTGGATTTTGTGGCATTGGTTGACTCGTTAACGGGAGTCCCTATCATTCTAAAGGGGCAGTACAGTTTACCATTAGACACTTCGCTGTTTCCATTGCAGGAAGAGTACAAAGGTTCGGGGTTATTCGATGACGGCCGCAATAAATATATTTTTGCGAAACCACTCACCGCTCTTCCGCAAATTTCGCTTTTAGTGGCGAGTAACAACACGGATTTATTTAAGCTTGATACGCAACTTTTAATAGTCATAACAGTGTTTTATACCCTGTCGTGGTTGATGCTATGTATTCTTCTAAATTATTACGACAAAAGACAAATGGGGCTAAAGTCGCAATTAAGACGCGCTATATCGCAGCATGAGTTATTTAATGTTTATCAGCCACTCATCGACGCGACAACGCGGAATGTTGTGGGTGTTGAAGTGTTGATCCGATGGTTACACCCCGTTGAAGGCGAATTGAACCCTGCGTTGTTTATTCCTGAAGCTGAGCGTAGTGGGGCGATCGTACAGATTTCGATAGCACAAATAAAACAAGCGTTACGGGAACTCGCGCCCATCTTAGTAACAAACCCATTGTTTAAAGTTTCTTTTAATGTAAATGGGCAGCTTCTTAGCAATAGCGGTTATTTAGGTATACTGCATTTAGCCAGTCAAGAGATCCAAAACCTCACCATAGAGCTCACCGAAAGAGATGTGCTTTCACAGTCTGAGGTGAAAAGCATACTTGAAAATATTAAAACATGGGGTGTAGAAGTGGCCATTGATGATTTTGGTACAGGCTACAGTGGCCTGCATTACTTACAAAGCTTTTCCATTGATTTATTGAAAATTGATCAGAGCTTTGTTGCATCAATAGGTTTAGATAACCTCCAGTCGCCAGTTTTAAACGCAATGATTGACATGGCAGGCAATCTCAATAAGAAGTTGATTGCAGAAGGTGTCGAAACTCAAACCCAAGCAAATTACCTGATTGCGCATGGCGTCACTATTCATCAGGGCTGGCTATATGAAAAGGCACAAAAAATCGACTCGCTGTTTGAGTTACTCTCAGATCATAGCCAATTTTCATCAGTTCAACGTCAAGCTGGGTAATGAGCATACCAACTTTGCAGAGTGTCTTCTATTTTGCAATGCGTGAACAACCGGAAATCTGTTTTTATATACAGTTGTTTTGTGTATTCTACCCGCATATAAACATGGGAGAATACACAATGACCTATACGTTTGAAGAAAAACCCCCCTCACCAGACGAGTTTTGCGCGCTTCGCGTTACGGCAGGCTTGTCTGCAAAATCATTAGAAGCAGCAAAAATCGGGTTGCCAAATTCCTTGTATGCTGTCTCTGTGAGAGATGGTTTAGAGCTGATTGGTATGGGCCGAGTGATAGGTGATGGCGCCTGTAACTTTGAAGTGGTTGATATTGCAGTCGACCCGGGCTATCAAGGGCAGGGACTTGGTCGAAAAATTATGAATTACATTGATGATTATCTAGCATCCGTTGCGTTAGAAGGCTCTTACGTTTCAATGATAGCTGATGAGCCTGTCTTTTATGAAAAGTTGGGATATAGATTGGTTTCTCCCGCAAGCCAAGGCATGACGAAAAAATTTAAAGCCGAAAATAGATAAACGTTACGTTAGGCTGGAAGCTTATGTTAAGCCACGATTGAAAAAGGTGCCATTAAGGCACCTTTTTTCTTAAAAAAACCACTGCTATTGTAAAGTCATTGTTTGAATGTAGCTATACACTATACATTCGCGATAAAACAGCCGTGGCTTTCAAGTGTAATACTACCGTCGTCATAGTGACCCACATTGTGGCGTAACTCAGTGTGTTTACTCGGCGCTGTGAGTGTTAACCTGAGTAACTGGGCTTGATCACTGAGGTTAAATACGCACAGAGTGCGCTCGCTTTGATAGCGGCGATAAAATGCCAGTATGGGTTCTTGCGTGTCTATAAATTCAATATTACCAAACAATAAAGTCGGCATTGTTTTTCGCCATGCCATAAAATGGCTAAATAACTGTAAAGTTGAATCGGGCTCTGCGAGCTGTTGTTCAACTGAATAAGCCGCGTGTTCTTGGCAAAGAGGTAGCCAAGGCGTATGTGTGCTAAATCCTGCAAACTCGCCATTGTTACGCCAAGGCATGGGAGTACGACACCCGTCACGGCCTTTAAAGGTAGGCCAAAAGGTAATACCATAAGGGTCTTGTAAATCATCAAATGCAACATCAGCCTCACCAAGGCCAAGCTCTTCTCCTTGATATACACAAATACTGCCGCGCAGTGATGCGAGTAACGCAGACAACATTGCTGCTTGTTTTGGGTCGGTTGTATCATTCAGGCTCCAACGACTCGCAACACGCTCTACATCGTGATTGCTAAAAGCCCAGCAAGGCCAGCCTTGTGTCATTTCTTGCTCAAGCTTGGTGACGGTTTCACGAATGTAGGCTGCGCTGTAGTCATTTGTAAGCAGCTCAAAACTATAGCCCATATGCAACTTGTTCCCACCTGAGGTATACTCTGCCATGGTCTTTAGCGAATCTTCAGAAGAAATTTCTCCTAAGCTAACAGCGCCTGGGTAGCGGTCAAGTAACTGACGAATTTCTTGCATAAATGCTAAATTTTCAGGTTGGGTATTATTATAGTGGTGATACTGGAATGCATATGGGTTATCTTCACTGAACCCGCGGCCTTGGCGTAATTCTTTTGGCTTTGCTGGGTTGTCTCTCAGTTGCGCATCATGATAACAAAAGTTAATGGCATCAAGGCGGAAGCCATCTACCCCTCTTTTTAACCAAAACTCCACATTGTCTAATACCGCTTGTCGTACTTCTGGATTATGAAAGTTCAGATCGGGTTGTTCAGTCAAGAAGTTATGCAAGTAGTACTGGCAACGTCTTGGTTCCCATTGCCACGCTGAACCGCCAAAAATAGACAGCCAATTATTTGGTGCACTGCCATCTGGTTCAGCATCTGCCCATACGTACCAATCTGCTTTATTGTTGTTTTTATCAGTACGACTTTCATTAAACCAGTCATGTTCGTTAGACGTGTGACTGAGTACTTGGTCAATAATGACTTTTATATCACGTTGGTGTGCTTGTGCTATTAAAGTATCAAAGTCGTCCAGGCTCCCAAACATGGGGTCGATATCTCGATAGTCACTAATGTCATAGCCAAAGTCTTTCATGGGAGATTTGAAAAAAGGAGAGATCCAAATTGCGTCTATGCCTAAAGACTGAATGTAATCTAACTTGTTAATGATCCCTTTTAGATCACCAATACCATCACCATTTGTATCTTGAAAACTGCGAGGGTAGATCTGATAAATCACCGCCCCTTGCCACCACGGATGTTGAGCCATGCACTTTCTCCAAATTTGTGCTCGATGCAGCTTACTCACAAGAACTCAGTAAAGGTGATGTAAGTGCAGTGCAATAATGGTTAAAAGCATACGTGATGCGCTAAAAGCTGTAAAAAGGTTGCATACGTATGCAGCAAAAATAGCCATACTTAACCTGTTGCGATCATGGGTTATTGCGCACGATTGTATATTGTCAGTTAAGTTAACCAATTTTTGTAGGCATGGGGTTTAGTAAAGTAAAGGCGCCATAATTAGTAAGGGTTACCTATGTAATTTTGGTAAGACCAATTTACACTTTTGGGTGCTGTGATGTAGGTTAAGTATGTGAAGAACACCTGTTGGACCGTTTATATTAGATTGAAGTTAATTTTTTAGTAAGGAATCGAAAAATTGCTGTAATAATATAATCCCCCATGTATTATTTAATATTTCAATATAATACATGAGCTTAGTGGTTTTTGCTGTGAGTAGGATGTAAATATTTTAAGGTGTAATAGGTGTTGAATACGTATGCATAAAGTTGTTTATGAAATTAAGAGGGCGCTACTATTCATCCTGACAACAAAAGAAGTTAGAGATACGTCTGCTTGTGCCAAACAAGCGCCTATCACGACATATACTCTGGCAATAAAAATTGGGTAATTGGGATAAAACACTATGTCTATGTTCAAACCAAGTATGTTAACACTTGCTCTAATCGGAGCCGGCGTTAGTTCTCATACTGCTTATGCAGCACAAGAAAAGAAAGTCGATTCAGACAAGAAAGTCGAAGTTATCGAAGTTAAAGGCTTTAGAGCAAGCGTGATTGAATCTATCAATACCAAACGCTTTTCTTCTGAAGTTGTTGAATCTATTTCAGCTGAAGACATAGGGAAATTACCTGATTCTTCTATTGCAGAATCAATAGCGCGGTTACCAGGTTTAACAGCACAGCGTCTTGATGGTCGTGCTAGTAAAGTCAGTATTCGCGGCTTTGGTGAAAACGAAAGTGCCACTACATTTAACGGCCGTGAGCAGGTGTCTATTTCAGACAACCGGGGTGTGGAATTTGATTTGTATCCGTCAGAGATCATGAGTGGCGTTACGGTGTACAAAACGCCGAGTGCCAGTTTAGAAGCTGAAGGGATAGCGGGTGTCATTGATATGCAAACAGTCAAGCCATTGAGTGTGGATGACCGTGTTGTGCAAGTGAATGGCCAATATGAGCAAACAAGCTTTGACAAGTTAAACCCTGATGGCAATGATGACGGCTTTCGCGGCACGGTTTCGTATATAGATAAATTTGCTGATGACACCATAGGGGTGGCGGTTGCTCTGTCAACGATGACATCGCCGAACCAAGAAAAACGCTGGAATTCGTGGGGTTACCCAGAGTTTGAAGGTTCTGACGGTAAACAGTATTCAATTTTGGGTGGTGCTAAACCTTTTGTGCGCTCTTCAACGCTTGAACGTGACTCAGCTATGCTGGTATTAGAAGCGTCACCAAATGATCAACTATCTATGGTATTTGATGCACTTTATGTTGATTTTAAAGATGAAAAGATCCTAAGAGGGATTGAAATTCCATTTGCATGGGGGCAAGGCGCTATTGCCGCGTCTAGTGCGACGATCGACTCTGAATCTGGGTTTATCAGCAGTGCAGTCACGCAGGGGCAACGCGTTGTGGTGCGTAATGATTATGAAGATCGCGATGCAGAGCTCACATCATTTGGCTTTAACGCAAATTATAATGTGAGTGAAACGCTCTCAGTTGAATTAGATGTGAGTCATTCCAGTGTCGACAGAAAAGTATGGAGTTTAGAAAGTTACTCAGGGACAGGGCGAGGGGATGCGCGTGGCGTTGCTGATAACTTAGGGTATACGTTTTTAGACAGTAATACTGGGGCACAATTTTCTCACCAGCTAGATTACAGTGATTATAATTTAATTCAAATTGGTGGTCCGCTGTCTTGGGGCTGGAGCTCCGCGCTCAATGAAAAATATGGTGTAGTAGGCACTGATTACGAAAACCAATTGCAAGATGGTTTTATTAATGCCCCAACTATAGATGATGAACTAAATGCAATAAAGCTGGCAGCAAAGCAAGCACTAGAGAATGATTTTGTAGACAGTATTGAGTTTGGTATTTCTCGCCGAGAGCGAGAAAAAACGAAAGTATCAGAAGGGTACTTTATGACATCAGGAGAATTCTCGTATCCGAATAATCCGGGGATGATGATGGTGCCTGAAGAGTATCGTTTAGGTAGCGCAAATCTCGACTTTATCGGTATGGGTAACATGATAGCCTATGATTCAAGGCGCATGGTTGCTGACGGAAAGTTTGATTTGTTAGCCGAAAGTCTCACTAATCCAAGTCATGCCACCAAGTCTTGGTCTGTTGATGAAGAAGTGACTGCTGCATATATTCAAGCGAATATCGATGCTGATATTGCAGGGTTACCGTTAACGGGTAACGCTGGTTTGCGGTATGTAAAAACAAAACAAACGGGTAAAGGCAACGCATTTAATAGTGTTGACGGCAAAGTTGTTACTTCACCAACGATGGTTGAGCACGATTATTCACATGTATTACCAAGTTTAAATTTATCAATTGCGCTTGATGAAACTCAAACGATACGTTTCGGGGTTGCTAAAACGATTTCTCGTCCGCGTTTGGATGAAATGAATGCATCAATAAACGCCACCTATAATCAACGACCTGATGAAAATGGTAACTACTGGGAAGTTAATGGTGGTAATCCAACACTGGAGCCGAAAGAGTCTGTAGGGTTAGATTTAACGTATGAGAATTACTTTAGTGCGGAAGGGTATTTCTCGGTCGCTGTGTTTCAAAAAGACCTGAAACAATGGGTTTTTGATGGTACTTACGAAATTGATATGACAGGCGTCGTTGATCCAATCTCAGGAGAGCTTCCTCCAAATTCAACCGGAAGTGGTTCAGGTAAAGTCAATGGCGGTGGTGGAGATCTTTGGGGCTATGAGGTGGCATTAACACTGCCATTTAACATGTTTCATGACAGCTTAGAGGGTGTTGGCTTGATGGCGAGCCATACCAGTGTTAAATCAGATATTGAAGATCAAAATGGCAATGAATACGACTTACCAGGGTTATCTGATCGCATTCAAAGCTTTACACTATATTATGAAAATAATGGTTTTCAAGCCAGAGCAAGTATGCGCAAACGCAGTGCATTTAAAGGTGATGTTTATGGTCTAGGCTTTGATACTGTGCAAGTGGATATTTTAGGTGAAACCATTTGGGATGCTCAGTTAGGATATGATTTCGCTGAAGGTGGATTTGATCAACTCGCAGGATTATCGATGAGTCTTCAGGTGCAGAATATCACAGAAGAGCCTTTCACAGCATTGTCGGGTGACAATCCGTTACAGGTACGAGATTACCAAGACTACGGCCGCACGTATTTATTGGGTTTTAGCTATAAGTTTTAGTGATTAACCGATGAATCGTTCACACTAACAAAGCCCTTGTTGTATATGCAGCAAGGGCTTTTGTGTTTTTTGCAAGCTCGAGAGTGGATCACAGGAGGCACACATGGCAGAGCAAAGAATAAAAAACCTCACCATTGTTGGCGGAGGCACCGCAGGGTGGTTAACAGCCTCATTGTTTGCCAAAGTCATGGGGAAACAGTTAAATATTACGCTTATTGAATCAGACGATATTGCGACGGTAGGAGTCGGTGAAGCAACGATCCCACCGATTTTACCGTTCAATGGTGCACTGGGTATCGATGAAAAAGCATTTATTAAGGCTACAAGCGCCACGATAAAGTTAGGGATCCAGTTTGAAGGCTGGAGTAAAGACGTACCCAGTTATATGCATGCCTTTGGCACAATCGGTAAAGACTTTCCTTTTTGTGAATTTTACCATCATTGGCTAGCGGCTAAATCACAGGGTGATCAAAGCAACTTTTGGGATTTTTCATTAAATTATCAAGCTGCCAAGCAGCATAAGTTCGCCAAACTGCACACTATTCCTAATACACAGCTCAAAGGCCTTGCTTATGCCTATCATTTTGATGCGCAGCAATATGCGGTATTTTTAAGTCAGCATGCGCAAACCTTGGGGGTAAGACGTATAGCGGGTACGGTAAGTTCAGTGCGTGTGAATGAAGAGAGTGGATTTATTGAGCAACTAGACTTAGCCGACGGCCAACGGGTTTCAGGAAACTTATTTATTGACTGTACCGGCATGCACGGGCTATTAATCGAAAAAGCACTGAATTGTGGTTTTGAAGACTGGTCGCATTGGTTGCCATGTGACAGAGCGATTGCGGTACAAAGCAACCCGTTAAGTGATGATATTGCACCTTTCACACGTTCTATAACACATCCGGCGGGTTGGCGGTGGGAAATTCCATTACAACACCGCATTGGCAATGGCCTTGTGTATTCAAGTAAACACATGAGTGACGAAGCGGCCCAAGCGATCCTCTTAGCCGGTCTATCTGGCGATACATTAGGCAAACCAAAGCATCTACGTTTTCGTACTGGTAGACGGCTTACACCTTGGTGTAAAAATGTCGTGGCTATTGGGCTATCTAGCGGTTTTTTAGAACCTTTAGAGTCAACCAGCATTCACCTTATTCAAACTGCGGCGGTGCGTTTATTAAAGCTATTTCCACAAAATGACATAACACAACAAAGCAGAGATATATTTAATAGAGAAACTCAACAAGAACTTGAACAGATACGTGACTTTGTTATTTTGCATTATAAGCTCAATGACCGTGCCGATAGTGACTTTTGGCGTTTGTGTCACACTATGCCTATTCCAGACAGCCTCAAGCGTAAAATTGCGTTATTCAAAGGAACCGGAGTCATCCATAGCGAGGTAACAGACTTATTTAGTTCAGTTGCTTGGCAGCAGGTGATGCTAGGTCAAGGTGTGAACCCGCAGCAGCAACATCCTTTAGTTGACACGTTAACTGCAGAGCAGCGTGAGGAGTTACTTAGTAGCCTTAGACTCTTAATTGATAAAACGGCATCGGCGTTACCAAAACATGGGGTATTTTTGGCTTCATTATAAAAATGTGCCATTTAAAGTATGTGTTAACAATGAATTAGTCGGCTGAATACGTATGCAGGCGGTTCAGTCCGGTGGGTATGCCAAGGTAGACTGAAATAGATAATTAATAACAATGAAACAATTATGACAACAAGTATGCACGTAAGCGTGATGAAAAGAAGGCGTTTGGTATCTGGCATGATGACGTGTTTACTGCTGGGTGCATGTACTCACTATACATCTGAATTTGAGGAAAAAAAGCAACAGGCGAATACGCATGCTGTTAATGCTACATCACCTTTAGACGGGAAACCTGTTGTGTATCAAGTATTCACCCGTTTATTCGGAAATACGCAAACTGCTAATATTCCTTGGGGCAGCGTCACTCAAAATGGCGTAGGTAAGTTTAAAGACTTCACACCAAAGGCCCTTACAGAGATTAAAAAGCTAGGCGTAACACATATGTGGTATACCGGTGTCTTACACCACGCCATGGTATCTCAAAATAAGTTAACTGAGATGCAAAGTGATGATCCCGATGTGGTAAAAGGCCGTGCGGGTTCGCCGTATGCGATTAAAGACTATTACAATGTAAACCCTGATTTGGCGCTTAATCCACAGCAGCGTTTGAATGAGTTTTCCCAGTTGATCACGCGTACTCATCAAGCTGGTATGAAAGTGATTATCGATATTGTGCCTAACCATGTGGCACGTAATTATCACTCTATCTCACCCCCTGACGGCGTTACAAATTTTGGTGAAGGAGATAATGTCGCTGTTGAATACGCACGAGACAATAACTTTTATTATGTGACAGACAAAGCCTTCTCGGTGCCAAAAAGTGATAATTATCAGCCCTTAGGCGGGCAACCTCATTATTTATCAGATGGCAATTTTTCTGAATTTCCAGCGAAATGGACGGGCAATGGCGCTCGTGCAGCGCAGCCGAGCATTGATGATTGGTATGAAACTGTAAAAGTAAACTATGGCGTTAAACCCGATGGCAGTTATGACTTTCCAAGGCTCCCCGCAAATTTTGCAGATAAAGAGGTTAGCGAGCACTATGCTTTTTGGCAGCAGCAGAATTTACCCAATAGTTGGTATAAATTTAGAGAAATTGTTTATTTTTGGTTAGATAAAGGGGTTGATGGGTTTCGCTACGATATGGCAGAAATGGTGCCAGTTGAATTCTGGAGTTTTTTAAATTCCTCAATCAAGACCAAAAACTCCCATGCCTTTTTGTTAGCTGAGGTATATAACCCAAGTTTATACCGACCTTATATTCACCAAGGTAAAATGGATTATCTGTATGATAAAGTAGGTTTTTATGACAGTTTAAAGGCGCTGATGCAACAAACTGGCAGTGCAAAACAAGTGATGTCTGCACATCGCAGCGTACAAGATATCGCCCCTCATATGCTGCATTTTTTAGAAAACCACGACGAGCAGCGCATAGCGAGTCCTGAATTTGTGGGTGATGCGCGAATGGGAAAACCGGCGATGGTCGTGTCACATTTAATCAGCCAATCGCCCAGTATGCTGTACTTTGGTCAAACTGTTGGTGAAGATGGTTCAGAAAACGCTGGTTTTGGCCAACCGAGTAGAACCAGTATTTTTGATTATATCGGTGTTCCCGCACACCAAGCGTGGATGAATCATGGTGCCTTTGATGGCGGACTATTATCGCAAGAGCAGCGCTCATTACGCGCATTTTATGAAACGCTTATGCCATTAAACAATGCTCCCGCGGTTGCTTATGGACAGCTTACTGAACTTAAATTACATAGTGCTTCAGAACCTGCAAAGCAGCGTATAATCGCTTTTACTAGAGAGCATACTCAGCAGCAATTGCTGGTGGTGAGTAACTTTGATGCAAAGCAAAGTCATACAGTGACTCTGAAACTCCCAAAAAGCTGGCACAGTCATTCAGGCGTTACCGTCACAGATTTGCTTCATACCAGAGCTAATCATCAGATAGATGCCTCAGGGTCTATCACCTTAACGCTAGCCCCGCGTGAAAGCGTGGTTTATCAAAAAGAGAAGTAGCCATGCAACAACAAAAACCCAATTTAAGCTTTTGGCAGATCTGGAATATGTGTTTTGGATTTTTAGGGATCCAATTTGGTTTTGCACTGCAAAACGGCAATGTGAGCCGTATTTTTCAAACGCTCGGTGCCTCGGTGGATGATATTCCGATCCTATGGGTTGCGGCACCTCTCACTGGTTTAATTGTACAGCCCATCATCGGCTATTGGAGTGATAAAACATGGGGCAAGCTTGGTCGACGTAGGCCGTTCTTTTTATATGGCGCACTCTTTACCACATTGTGCTTATTTATAATGCCAAACTCACCGACGCTTTGGATTGCTGCGGGGGTGTTATGGATCATGGATGCGTCCATTAATGTCACCATGGAACCGTTTCGTGCTTTAGTAGGCGATAATCTTAATGAAAAACAACGTGCTACAGGGTACTCAATGCAAAGCTTTTTCATTGGGGTTGGGGCGGTTGTGGCTTCTGCACTACCTTGGATGATGACAAATTGGTTTGATGTTAGTAATACCGCTGCGGCGGGAGAAATACCTGAGTCAGTAAAATATGCGTTCTATTTTGGGGGAGGTATTTTATTTATTGCAGTGATGTGGACCATTCTCAAAACCAAAGAATATAGCCCACACGAACTTGCGCAGTTTGATAATGCACATGCAGCCGATTTAAGAGAGCGTGCGCCATTAAAAACGATTAACTTTGCTAAAGGCGCGCTCATTTTTGGCATCATCGGCGGTAGCCTGCTTGGGTGTGTTATGACTTTTACACTAGAAAAAGAACTCTATTTGTTGGCTGGGTTGCTATTGAGCTTTGCGGTTGTGCAGCTTGTGGCGGGCGTATTGCAAAATAATCAGCAGGTTACGGGTGGATTTTACGAAGTCATTTATGATGTATTTACCATGCCAAATACCATGCGCCAATTGGCCGTTGTACAGTTTTTTAGTTGGTTTTCACTGTTTGCGATGTGGATTTACACCACATCAGCCGTGACGAGCTTTCACTATGGTACAACCGATCCAACCAGCCAAGCATACAACAATGGCGCTGATTGGGTGGGGATATTGTTTGCTGCTTATAATGGTTTTGCAGCCTTAGCAGCGATATGCATTCCGGTTATGGTTAAGCGCATTGGTTTAAAAGGCGCTCATGGGCTTAACTTGGTCTTGGGTGCAATTGCACTAATTAGCTTTTTATTTATTACAGATCCTGCTTTGTTATGGCTGCCTATGGTGGGTATTGGCTTTGCTTGGGCATCTATTTTATCGCTTCCATATGCCATGTTAAGTAATTCAATCCCGAGTCATAAAATGGGCGTGTTTATGGGCATATTTAACTTTTTTATTGTAATACCCCAGCTACTTGCAGCCAGCATTTTAGGGCTGATTTTACGCCATTTATTTGAGAACCAACCAATTTATGCATTAGTGATTGGTGGTGTGTCATTCTTATTGGCTGCTGTATCTGTGCTGCGTATAAAAACAACAACTGCTTAGAGGAATATCATGAAACACTTTAGTAAGCGTCTGATTGCTAGTATGACAGGCACCGTATTGGCTGCGTCGCTGGCAGGTTGTCAACATGCCGATATGCAAAATAAGACAGACACTATCGCGCCCGGTGCACCAGGTGATTCCCCCTATTGGGCCTTTGCAGGAAAAACCGGCATTGGCACCTCTTATGAAGCTTATTTAGAGGGTAAGTATCGCGACGACGCGAGCACAAAAGACGTATCAAAAGTGTGGTTCTCTATCGCGCAGGGGATGATCACTGAAACCATGTTTGGTTTAATTCATCAAGCACAACTAAAAGACATGCAATTTATTGTGGCAGGAGTGGATAGCTCAGGTGTTGGGTTTACCGTACAAGAAAGTAATGTTGAAGAACTCGATGTCTCTGTAGATTATCTTCATAAAGACGCGCAGGGTAGGCCATTGTCATTGGCTTATAAAATTACCAGTAAAGACAAGCAAGGGCGTTTTAGTCTCGAAAAGCACGTATTTACCGACCCTGACGGGCAAAGTTTGTTTGTGCGCGCTGTTGTTAAATCAAATGTGCCGACCTTAAATACGTATGTGTCTGCTAATCCGTACATCAATAACAATGGTGTAGGAGACAGTGCCAAAGTGACCGAGCAAGGGTTAGTGGCGTTTGAAGGTGATAACTATTTAACCCTGCAAGCCAACAATGGCTTCAGTGCGGCATCGGTTGGTTTTACGGGGCAAAGTGATAACTTAGTGGCACTGCAACAGCAGCAAAAAATAGCACAAAAGTATACATCGACAGGCACAAGTAATGGCAATGTGAGCTTGCTAGCTGAGTTAGGTAAGGTAGAAAAGTCAGCCACTTTTGACGTAGTGTTGAGCTTTGCTGATACACAAACCACCAGTGCAGCGCAGGCGAAGCAGACGTTATCAAGAGGATATCAAGCGGTTTTAGATGCCTACAATGGCAAAGGCGAAGCCATTGGTTGGGAAGATTATATCGCTTCACTTGCGCCCATTGAGCAGCTATCTGAACACAGTGCCGACAGCGGTAAGTTATTATTTACCAGTGCCTTGGTGTTAAAAGCACAAGAAGATAAAACCCATGCAGGTGCCCTTATTGCTTCGTTATCGAATCCATGGGGCGATACCGTACCTGCGATTAAAGGTCATACTGGTTATAAAGCGGTATGGGTAAGGGACTTTTACCAAGTTGCCATGGCATTTATGGCCATGGGCGATACAGCTACGGCTAAAACCGCATTTGAATATTTAGAAAAAGTGCAGGTGAGTAAGCAAACACCGGGCAACCAAGGTGACACAGGGTGGTTTTTACAAAAAACGCATGTAGATGGCGTACTTGAGTGGGTTGGCGTACAGCTTGACCAAACCGCGATGCCGATTATGCTCGCGTGGAAGCTGCATCAAGCGAAGGTGCTGAGCGATCAAGAGTTACAGTATTGGTATAAAAAAATGCTGAAACCGGCGGCTGAATTCTTAGTTGATGGTGGTAAAGCAAAAATACTATGGAATGACACGCAGATCACGCCGCCGGCTACACAGCAAGAGCGTTGGGAAGAGCAAAACGGTTATTCTCCTTCGACTACCGCAGCGGTTATTTCAGGTTTAGTGACTGCTGCGGATATCGCCAAGCACAGCGGTGATAGTGTCGCAGCAAAGCGCTATTTAGAGACTGCAAAAAAATACGACATGCAAGTTGAGGCGCTCATGTTCACCCGTGACGGTGTATTAGCTGAGCAAGCTGGCAGCCAAGTGAGCGATGGGCAGTACTTCTTCCGTATTGGGCAAGATTCAAACCCCAGTAGTAACAGCACAGTAAACAGCAATAACGGCCGAGTGGGCATGAATAAAAAAGCCATTATTGATGGCGGATTTTTAGAGTTAGTTCGTTATGGTGTGCGTGGCGCAGATGCCCCGAGTATCATAGCAACACTGCCTGAATATGATGATGAAACCATGACCGATGAGCTGAGAGTAAAATACAGTTTTACCTTTGAAGGTGAGTCGGGCACTTATCCAGGCTATCGTCGCTATGGTAATGATGGCTACGGCGAAGATAAAGTCAGCGGTACAAACTATGCGGAAGGCGGCAAAAACAGCGCCGGACAACGCGGTCGAGTTTGGCCATTCTTTACAGGTGAACGTGGTCACTATGATATTGCGCGAGCAGCGCAAAATAATACTTTGAACGCTAAAACAGCCGATAAAATCAAGCACACGTATGTCAAAGGCATGGAGCTATTTGCCAATGAAGGCATGATGCTGCCAGAACAAGTTTGGGACAATGTAGGGGTTAACCCACACGGTTATAAATTTGGTGAAGGCACTAACTCTGCTACGCCATTAGCGTGGACACATGCTGAATACATCAAGTTAGTACGCTCGTTGGCAGATAAACAAGTATGGGATCATTATCCTGTGGTTGAGAAAGAGTTAAGTCACTAGAATATAGAAGTAATAGGCCCCTATTTAGGGGCTTTTTTATATGGCTAAGTGTTTACTTTTGGGACGGGTGAAAAAGGCTAAGGACCCGTGGAATTGATAAATGAATGGGATTCCGTATCCGTGGCGATTCACTCTAAGTTACCCATTCTTATTTCTTACTATAACCCATTAAAGTAAACTTTTTCATTATCGTCATATCACTATAACTGAGTTATCGGTTATGACTTTTCCCATATTTAAAGGAGATAAAGGGATATGATGAATTCGTTACATAAAGGTGTGTATAGCTTTATGTCTGTAGCGGTTTTGGCAGCATTAGCTTACACCCCATTTTCACAGGCTGCTTCTGGCGTTAACCAAGCTGAAATACGCGCATGTGCCGCTTTACAATTTGCTGATTTTTCTAAACTAGAAGAAGGGGAAGCGGCGGCAAATGTGATTAAGGCACGGTTTGTACAAAACCATACAATGAGTGATGAAGAAGCTGATTGGGCGTATAAATATAGCCGCTTAATGGGGGCGCCAGTCGACAAATCGATAAAAGACTTACCCAGCCATTGTCTAGTTGAGGGCTATGTATCGCCCACAATTCGTTTTCAGTTGAGGCTACCCGCAAGGGCGCTATGGAACCAAAAATACCTGCTGAATGCATGTATGGGGTTTTGTGGTGAGGTAAGCCCTTACCCGACCATGGCGGGCATTCTTCGAGAATATGCGACGATGAGTCATGATGGGGGTCATACTGCTTATGGGTTTGATGGAAAATGGGCAAGGAACAATGAACAGCTGAAAGTTGATTTTGCGTATCGTGCTAACCATGTTGTGGCGGTGGTTGCCAAAGACATTATGGAAAAGTATTGCCACACTAAGGCGCAATACTCGTTTATTACTGGGTGCTCAAAAGGTGGGCATGCGGGGTTGATGGCGGCTAAGCGATACCCGAACGACTTTGATGGGGTAATTGCACGAGGCCCAACGATTAACTATACCGACGTCAACTTAGTGAATTGTATGGATAACGCCAAAGCCATTTTAGACCACAATGACCAACCCATTTTAAATCCGCTTGATGTGGCGATGATTTCAGAAGAGGTGATGCGTGAATGTGATGGTACAGATGGCATTATTGATGGCGTGATTGGCGATCCGCGTGTTTGTGCGTTCAAGCCTACTTCATTGCAGTGTGAAGCTGGCAAAACACAGGGGTGTTTATCTGAAGGCAAAGTCGCCGCTGTTGAAGCATTATATGCGGCTTCGTTGAACAGTCAGGGTGATGTAATTTATGGCGGGCTACCTTATGGCTCAGAGGCTGAGTGGGTGGGGTGGGTAGCGCCGCAAATATCGGCGCTTAAACCGTTCCACTATTATGCTGCGACAGAGTATTTGAAGTATATTGCTTACCCTAAAGCGCTCGATATAAATTATGATTGGCGTGATTTCTCTTATGAAAATGAGCAGGATAATTTGGCTGAAGTGAGTCAGTTTATGAATGCAGATGACCCTGATTTACGTGCATTTAAACAAGCTGGCGGAAAAATGCTGATCTTACACGGTTGGTCTGATGCCGCAATTCCTGCTTACGCGACCATTGATTGGTATGAGAAAGTCGAAGAGTTCATGGCGCAGAATAAAGAAAATGTAAGAGATTTTGCTCGACTCTTTTTATTGCCAGGGGTTGTGCACTGTGGAATTGAAGGACCCGGGCCGAGCACGTTTGATGCGTTGGCCGCACTAGAAAACTGGGTTGTCGGGGGAGTGACGCCAGACAGTTTACTTACCAAAAAGGAAGATCAAACTGGTACGGTTATTCGTACTCGACCTGTTTTTCCTTATCCGCTTACCGTGAAATATGATGGTAAAGGAGATATTAATAAAGCCAGCAGTTTTTATGCGGATGATGATTAATTTATATGTGCCAAAACCTATGTGTTATTGAGACATAATGACTCGTGCTGATTGAACAAGGTCAGCACTTTAATCGGATGACCCTCTCACAATCAATGACGGGGGAAGCAAGGTAGATTCTACAGGCTCATTTTTAATTAATGAGAGTAGGTTTTTAACTAACATTTGCCCAGCTAACGTGGTGTTTTGTTGCACTGTGGTGAGTGTGGGTGACACATAACTGGCGGCAGGAATATCGTCAAAGCCGACAACATGAACATTTTCCGGCACGTTAATACCCGCTTCTAATAATGCACGAATTGCCCCAATGGCAATTAAATCACTGGCTGCAAATAATGCGTCAAACGAGATGTTATTGGCAATGAGAGATTTTGTGGCGTGGTACCCAGAGTCTTCAGTTGAAATTGCATTGGCTATTTTTCTGTCATTAAGGGTCACACCTCGCGCTTCAAAAGCGTCTTTAAATCCTTTATAACGCGCAAAAAATTCAGGGCTATGATTGGATGCGTCGCCTATAAATGCGCAGTCTGTGCGATTTAAGGCAAAAAGGTGCTCTGCGGCGAGTTGTCCGCCACCGTAATTATCGCAGCTAACGGTGAGATCGGGGTGGTTATCTACTGTGGCACCCCAGCAGACAAACTTAGTGTCTTGGTCAAGTAGCTCTTGTAATCGGGCTTGGTAATCTAAATAATCACCATAGCCTAATAAAATGATACCATCAGCTCGATGGCTGTCTTCGTAATCTGCACGCCAATCTGAACTACTTGATTGAAAAGAAACCAATAAATCATAGCCTTCTTTTGCACAGGCGCGGGTAATGCTCCCGAGCATACTTAAAAAGAAGGGGTTTATTTGTGACTCGTCTGTGGTTGGGTCTTCAAACAGTAATAATGCCAAGGTGCTACTTTGTTGGGTGCGTAAATTACTGGCATTTTTGTCTACTTTATAATTGAGTTGCTCAGCAATTTCATGCACGCGACGTTTTGTTTCATCATTAACTAATGGACTATTTCGTAAGGCCCGCGAAACGGTTGATTGTGATACACCTGCATAATGTGCAATATCAAAAGAAGTAGCTTTGGCTTTGTTTTTCATTCTGGGTCTCAAATCAACGTAACTCAGACATTGTCGGGGATTACATAAATATTTCAACCAATTTCGTTATTCTACTAAATTTTTATTGATGATCTGTGACACCGGTGTCATAATGTCACCGTTTTATCATTTTGTTGTCAAAACGTATTCGCTGTCCACATGAGTGTGGGCAGCATTTTTTTACGCCGGTTAACGTGCAAAATTAACTGAATGACGAATGGAATAAAGTGTTTAGAGAGTGATAGCTCTGGGCATAATAACAAAGCGCTACAGCGCAATGACAAAAGAGAAAACGACATGAGCCAGACAACAAGCTTTCAACTTACTCATTTTGATCCCATCATCGTTGCCGATATCGGGGGAACAAATGCACGTTTTGCCGTGATCACGGACTATGACGTAAACACCAATCAATTTAGCATATCTTATCAAGCGACTTTTCATAGCGCCCAATTTCAATCATTTGAAGCTGCTTTACACTGTTATTTAGAACAGCTGACGATAGACACACCGAAACGTGCCTGTTTAGCCGTAGCTGGGCCAATTAAAGCAAATCAAGTGTATCTGACAAATTTAGGGTGGCACTTTAACTCTCAAGAGTTGAAAGATTTAATGCGCTTTGATGAATTATCGGTGATTAATGATTTTGCTGCGTTTGCGTACGCTGCACCTTATTTAGATCCTGAGCAAAATATTATTATTAAGTCAGGGCAGGCAGAGCAAACCGCGAATATTGCAGTAATGGGTCCTGGTACGGGGTTTGGTGCTGCCTGTTTGGTAAGAGATGCCGGCGGATGTGCGGTGATGAGTTGTGAAGCCGGTCATATTTCGTTGGCTTCAGTGACAGATTTAGATCAAGCGCTTATTGATGAAATGCGTACAGAGCTAAAGCATGTGTCAATTGAAGATGTATTTTCAGGCCGAGGTTTAGCACGGCTTTATCGCACAATGGCAAAAGTGAGAGGGGTTACGCCACAAAACCTGACCGCAGCACAAGTCAGTGAAATGGCTGATGAGTGTGATATTTGTGATGCAACGCTCAATCATTTTTGTGATTGGATTGGTAGCGTTTCAGGCGATTTAGCGCTTACTTTTGGCGCATTGGGCGGCGTATTTATTGGCGGGGGTATTTTACCGCGCATGTCAGATAGATTACTATCAAGTCGCTTTGTTGAAAGATTTACCGAAAAAGGACTGATGTCGCAATATGCCGGACAGATTCCGGTGACATTAGTAGTACAAGACAATATACCTCTGATTGGTGCAGCAGCCTGCATTCATGAGCGTTATCAGGGCTAGGACTTAGACCGAATGAAAAAAGTTACGATTAACAGTGTTGCCACGTATGCAGGAGTGTCTAAAAAGACCGTTTCTCGCGTACTCAATAACGAACCCAATGTGAGTCCGGCAACACGTGAAAAAGTACTTAAAGTCTTTAAAGAGCTCGACTATACGCCAAATCCAATCGCAAGAGGGTTAGCCCGCAATCGTAGCTTTATTATTGGGTGTTTGTACGATAATCCGAGTAAGAGTTATATCACTCGAGTTCAAAGTGGTGCGCTAGAAGCGTGTCATAAGCACAATTATAATCTTTTGATCCACCCATGTGAGTTACGAGGCGACGCATTAATCGCAAATATAGAAAATTTATTAATGACCTCTCGACTTGATGGCTTGGTGTTAACGCCCCCGTTTTCAGACTCGCTTGAATTGATTGAATTTTTGAAGAAAAAGAATGTTAATTATGCACGTGTGGCCTCTGCAATTGAAGGTGACGAGTCGATTTCAGTAAGAAGTAACGATGAGCAGGGCGCATTTGAGATCACGGAGCATTTAATTGAATTGGGCCACAGCCATATTGCCTTTATTAAAGGTCACCCCGATCACAGTGCCACGGAGCAACGTTTTTCAGGGTATCAACGCGCGTTGAGCACTCATAACTTAACTTTTGACGATAAATTAGTGGCTGAAGGTAACTTTAGTTACCATTCTGGAGCTGATAGCGCCAAGGCCATTTTGGATATTAATCCGCGACCAAGTGCAGTGTTTGCCTCAAATGATTACATGGCCGCAGCGGTATTAAAGTTGGCGACACAACGACAACTAAAAGTACCAGAGGACATTTCAATCGCGGGTTTTGATAATGCGCCAATTGCACGTCATATTTGGCCTGGGTTAACGACCATTGCTCAGCCTGTGGAAGAAATGACGCGTCAAGCGGTAGACTTACTAATCGAACAAATTGGTGGTACACAGGCGCAAGTTAGGCAAACGACCCTCGAAGCTAAGCTCATCACCAGAGAATCAACCTCTAAACCGTAGCGCTTATTACCGTGTATTTCACACATTCTATGAGTGGCTCAATGATTGATTTTTGAGCCTTTAATCCGCTCTAGATCAACTTGTCTGCTCTCATCTTACGTAAGATGAAGTGAGTGGCCAGCTAACCAAACTGGTATTCTTAAAACGAAATAATAGGACATCAGAATGAATATAGAATGTCATAGCATCGCTAAATAATTATCTGAATTTAAAGATAAAATTCATACGCTAAAAATGAATGACCGCTATTTTGTGCGCTTGCTTGATGATGATCATTGATCATGCGGTGATACGGGTAGAAGATAGCATCGAAAATACTTTAGATGCTTATTTGGAATCACTTAAAAAGTAACAACTATAATTAAAAAAATCAGCTCTACCATATTCTTTGCAACAGCTAATGTGAAATAGCTTAAACAAGTTTGCAGGACCTTAATGAGGTTATCTTGTAAAGGCCTTCTGAGTTAAGTACGTAAGCAGCAATTTGATAAATTTAAACTATACTCAATGCATATTGAAAGCATAGGTATGGTTTGTGAATGTACTCGCATTAGTTCTTGTTTTATTGGGTGCCTTAGGTCTATGTGTATCACTTAAGCCTGCGATTAAACTGTGCCAAATTTCACCACGTTTGGGTTGGCGTGTCCTGTTAATTTTAATTCTTTTCTTTGTAATTGGTTACGTTGCTTTTGCTACCTATCTGCTCGATAAAAACGTGGATAACATGCTTGATTTAGGTGTGTCGCTCATTCTATTTTTTGGCGCTGTATTTGTTATTATTATTATTAATATGAGTAAAGATAGCTTGGTTGAGCTTTCTCAAGTTGTTGAAAAAGAGCGTTTTAATGCGCATCATGACTTTTTAACTCAGCTCGAAAATCGCCAGCAATGCATGGCAAAAATCTCGGCATTACAAAATTCAAATACCGATTTTTCAGTTATGTTGATTGATTTAAATAATTTTAAGCAGATGAATGATGCTATTGGACATTTGTTTGGTGATAAAATTTTAATTCATTTGGCAGAACGGTTTTCGCGTGCGCTTTTACCACATAACAGTTTGTATCGAATGGGAGGTGATGAATTTATTATCGTTATAAACGGCAACCGAGAAAGCGATATTTATGGGCAAAATAATGCACTGCTGAGTGAGCTCCATACACCTTTAGTAGTTGATGAACTTAGCGTAGACATTCATTACAGTGCGGGTACGAGTATTTATAACTGTGAGGAGCCAAAAGATGCCATTGACCTTCTCAAACAAGCCGATATTGCCATGTACAGTGCCAAACGTACCAAACAAAGCTTAGTTATTTTTGATGAGTATTTACATCAAGATTCAGACGAAGAATTTCATTTAATTAGCCGATTGAAAACCGCGTTAAATGGTGGGGAACTGACGGTTTATTATCAACCAATTGTGTGTGCACAGTCAGGAGAAATCCATGGCGCAGAAGCGTTATTGAGGTGGCCGCAGAAAGATGGTTCAGTGATCATGCCAGAGAGTTTTATCGGCATTGCAGAGAACAATAATATGATCCGTCAGGTGAGTTTATTTGTGATCAATCGGGTGTTTCAAGATTTACCTCGATTGCTGCTAGCTGACCCTTGCTTGATTGTGCACGTGAATTTATCAAGCCAAGATTTCTTAGGAAAAGATTTAATCAGGTTACTCGCCTCTCATGTTAACAATGCACAAGTAGATGCACGCCATGTTATGTTCGAGCTAACAGAAAGCATGATGATGACTGATTTAGCACAGGCACATGACTTGGTGGAAACGTTAATAGAAATGGGTTTTGCAGTCAGTATTGACGATTTTGGTACGGGCTTTTCCTCATTTTCACTACTTAAAGAATTGTCGATAGCGCAAATCAAAATAGACCGATCATTTATCGATGAGTGTATTAGCAACGAAAAAGATCGCGTTATTGTGGAAACCGCTGTGTTTTTAGCTAAAAGGTTAGGGTGTAGTGTTGTAGCAGAAGGAGTCGATAGTGATCGGGTGATAGAGTATTTAAATTCTCTTAACTGTGATTATTTCCAAGGATTTAAAATAAGCGAGGCGTTACCCTTAACGGCATGTATTAATTGGATAGAGTCTTCTGGTATGGTTAAAACTGTACTTCGCAAATATTAAAGTGAGTGGGAAGGGGGCTTTATCAGAACAAGGCAAGAGACTCAGTTATGGTGTCTTTCTGTCACTCGTGTCAAGCAAACCTAGCCTTGTCTAACAATGTCTCATGGCCCGCCTTGATCTAATGGAGTTAACGTAAAACACAGTCAATACTGCTGTCACTCGTATTATTGTGATCATATGTTAAAGTGAATATTACATCCTCAGGTCTTATTCAATATGAGTATAAGATGAGAGCACATGAATGTGTGGTTCAGTGAAGCCGAGTTGGCGCATAAATAAAAGCATCTAATGTAAACATCAACCCGATGACACCGAGTGAAAGAGCGCGCTATGCACTTGTCGAAAATGCGGCTGCAGAGCGACGCGCGTAGTCACAACGAAAAACTAAAACCATGAATGCATCATACACCTCTCAATATTTATGGCGGTGTATATACACATACTTTTTAAGACTTTGTCGCTAAAAGCGTGGTATGGCGGTAGGGGCTTTAAAGCCATACATGCTTGAAAAGTTGGGAATGTTATTTTCCCATATAGGGGTATCTTTTCCAATGTATTCTCTTATGGCGTCAAAGAATAACCGTGTTCTTACGGGTAAGTCTCTGTGTGGGTATACGGCATACATGGCACTGTAATCCATAAGTTTTACATCGGTTAGAAAAGGGATCAATTCTCCGCGTTTAACCTCTTGGTCGACTAAAAATGCAGGCACGACACAAAAAGCCGTATCTGAAAGTACTTTAAGGAGGATGAGCTCTCCATCGTTTGAGCGGAATACACTTTTAATGGGCACTTCTTGGGTGATGCCACTGGTATTGAAGTAACTTACCCCATTAAAGCGCAAGCCATCACTGGCATACGTTGCTGCCGGCATGTTAGTGAGTTCATCAATTGACTTAGGTGTGCCATAGGTGGCCAAAAATTGCGGAGTGGCAAGCATAAGTAATCTATTTCTCGCGATTTTTCGTGCAATTAAAGAGGAGTCTTTTGGTTCGCCAACACGAAAGGCCAAATCAAACCCTTCACCCACAATGTCGACCAGTCGATCTTCTAAGCGCAGCTCAACTTCCACTTGTGGGAAGCGCTTTTGGAATTCATTTATAACGGGCTGCACATAGCGGCGCCCAACAATGGTGGAGCTGGTAATACGCAGTAACCCCTTGGGCTCTGTGTGGTAGTTCTCAGCTAACAATTGAGTTTCACTCAGTAATTTACGTAATTCTTGTGCTTTTTTTACCATTTCTGCACCCGCGGCGGTGAGTGAAAATGAGCGGGTTGTTCTGTTAAGTAGGCGTACGCTCAGTTCATCCTCCAGTCTACCAATTTGTTTTGATATCACTGATCGGTCAATATTTCTGATTTGAGCCGCTTTGGCAAATGATCCGCGTTCCACGACATCTAAAAACATAAGTAAACGGGTACTAATATCCATTCTTTTCTCTATATAATGTTATTGGTGTTATTTTGGCACTAATGAATTTAAAAATCGATGCTTTTTTGTCTCTTATCTCATAGTTACACTGTACCGTATTATGAGAAAGGGGTCCAAAATGAAAAAACCATTTATCGTTCTATCAATTTTAGCAGGGTTAGCTTACCTCTCAGGTTGTACAGAGTTGCAAGCGCAAGGTGAACAACCTGCAGTGCAAGCTTTTAAGCAGCCCATTGACGTTGCACAAGTTCAGAGCTACCCAGTGCAATCATGGTTTACCTATACCAGCCGGTTAGAAGCTGTAGAAACAGTACACTTACGTCCTAGGGTTTCGGGTGTTGTTGAGTCATTAAACTTTAAAGAAGGCCAGCAGGTAAATGCGGGAGATACTCTGTTTATTTTGGATCAACGACCTTTTAAAGCAAAAGTATCAGAGCTTACTGCTCAATTAGCTAGTGCGAATGCCGCACTAGCGCAAGCTAAAAATGCGTCTAAGCGAGCAGAACGTTTATCGAATAGCGATTCGATAGCACAAGAGCAACTCGAAAGTCGCCGTTCAGTATTAGCACAACGTCGAGCTGATGTATTAGCAATGCAAGCAAAATTAGATGCCGCGCAACTTGATTTAAACTTTACAGAGGTTAAAGCACCGATTAATGGCATTGTTTCACGTGCGCAGATCACGGCCGGAAACACCGTTCAAGCAGGACAAAGTGAATTAACTAAAATTGTCTCTGACTCTCATCTATACGCTTACTTTGATATTAACGAGCGCACGTGGCAGCGTAAGTTTTCTGATCTTCGTGGCGATAAAAAGACGCAAGTACTAATGCAGCTCACTGGCCAGTCCACGTTTTCATATCAAGGAGCTATCGACTTTATAGACAACACCATTAATGCTCAGACAGGTACACTCAGAGTGCGTGCCGTATTTGATGCTGAAAATAGCTTAAAACCTGGCGCATTTACTCGTATTCGTCTCGCTTCTAGTGAGGCTAAGCCGCAAATTTTAATTCCTGAAAAGTCAATTGGTACAGATCTTAAAAATAGGTTTGTATTGGTCACTGATGAGCATGATATTTTGCAGTATAGGCTAGTGACGTTGGGCGAACGCTATGGCTCATTGCGAAGTGTTGTATCTGGTTTATCGGTTGGCGACAAAGTAGCCGTTAATGGGCCTGCTAGGGTTGGACCTGGGATGCCGATTGCACCTAAAATGGTTGAAATAGATACACAAGGGCAGTTGTTAGTACTTGATACAACAAAATATACGGTCCCTGTGATCACAATGCAGCAAGGTGAATAGCATGTCTTTTTCTCACTTTTTTATTAAACGGCCTATTTTTGCTGCCATGTTATCGTTGGTCATACTCATTGCAGGTGCAATCAGTTTGTTCCAACTCCCTGTGAGTGAATACCCTGAAGTTGTGCCTCCGACTGTTGTGGTTACGGCAAATTATCCGGGTGCAAACCCTAAGGTTATTGCTGAAACAGTGGCAACGCCATTAGAGCAAGAGATCAATGGCACAGAAAACATGCTTTATATGTTTTCACAGGCAACAAGTGACGGCCGTATGACATTGACGGTTACCTTTGCATTGGGAACAGATCTTGATAGAGCGCAGGTTCAAGTACAGAACAGAATAAACAGTGCTTTACCTCGATTACCGCAAGAAGTACAGCGACTGGGTGTGGTTGCTGAAAAAGCCTCGCCTGATTTAACAATGGTGGTGCATTTATTTTCACCGGAAAATACGCATGATACGGCTTACTTGTCGAATTATGCAGACTTGTATGTTAAAGACCAAATAGCCCGTTTACCAGGGGTGGGCGATGTGCAGTTATTTGGTGGTGGTAAGTATGCCATGCGAGTATGGTTAAACCCAGATGCATTGGCGGCTAACCAATTGACTGCGATGGATGTTGTGTCTGCACTGCGTGTGCAAAATCAGCAAGTTGCAGCGGGTAGTTTAGGTGCGCAGCCATCAGCGAATGAGGCACAATTTCAAGTTCTATTAAATGTTAAAGGCCGATTAGGCAGTATTGAAGAATTTAATAAGGTCGTTATTAAAGTCGGTGATAATGGTGCGCTTATTCGTTTAAGAGATGTTGCGCGAGTAGAGCTTGGTCAAAATTCGTATGCATTGCGTGCCATGTTAAATGGCCAACCAGCACTCGCAATGCCAATTTTTCAAAGACCGGGCTCGAATGCGATTGAATTATCTGATCAAGTGCGCGCAACGATGGCACGCTTAAGTGAGTCATTCCCCAGTGGTGTGGAATACGATATTGTTTATGATCCTACCGTATTTGTGCGTGGCTCAATTGATGCCGTCATTACGACACTATTAGAAGCGGTGGTGTTAGTTGTATTGGTTGTGATTTTATTTTTACAAACATGGCGTGCATCTATTATTCCTTTAATAGCCGTGCCGGTATCACTTGTAGGAACGTTTGCGGTCATGCAGTGGTTAGGTGTATCTATCAATACCTTGTCATTGTTTGGGTTAGTGTTAGCCATCGGTATTGTGGTAGATGATGCCATTGTGGTGGTGGAAAACGTTGAGCGTAATATTGCCAAAGGGTCTAGTCCGTTCGAAGCAACAAAAGTAGCGATGAATGAGGTCACCGGTCCAATTATTGCGATTGCGCTTGTGTTGTGTGCGGTGTTTATTCCTACCGCCTTTATTACAGGGCTATCAGGGCAGTTTTACAAGCAGTTTGCTTTAACAATTACCATTTCAACGATCATCTCTGCGATAAATTCATTGACATTATCCCCGGCATTGTCAGCCATGTTACTTAAACCACATGGCAGTAAACCTGACTTTTTAACGCGTATCTTGAACAAACTCTTTGGCAAATGGCTATTTGAACCGTTTAACCGGTTTTTTGATAAAAGCAGTGCAGGCTATGAGAAGTTTGTCAAAAAGCTGATCAGAATGTCGTTAGTCATTGGGGTGGTATATGTGGCGTTACTGGGTTCAACCGTTAAGTTATTTGATATGGTGCCAGGTGGTTTTATTCCAGCTCAAGACAAACAGTACCTCGTTGCTATTGCGCAATTGCCTGATGCAGCCAGTTTAGATAGGACTGAAAATGTGGTTAAGCAGATGGAACAAATTGCGCTGCAGGTGCCTGGTGTGGCAAATACAGTGTCATTTCCTGGATTATCAGTCAATGGTTTCACTAATAGTCCCAATGCCGGTATTGTCTTTACGCCTCTCGCGCCTTTTGAAGAGCGCACTGATCCGAATCAATCTGCTATGGCGATTGCGATGGAGTTAAATAAGCGGTTTACTGCGATAGATGAAGCGTTTGTTGCCGTGTTTCCACCTCCGCCTATTCAGGGGTTAGGAACAACCGGAGGTTTTAAAGTACAAATACAAGACCGTGATAATAAGGGATTTGAGGCGCTATTTGCTGCATTAAACACGGTGACGAATGAAGCGAGAAAAGATCCAGCGCTTACGGGGCTATTTTCAAGCTTTAGAATCCAAGTACCACAAATGGATATCGATATTGACCGTGAGCAGGCATTAATTCAAGGGATCCCTTTATCTGAAGTCTTTGATGCGCTGCAAGTATATATGGGGTCGTTATACGTTAATGACTTTAATATGTTTGGTAGAACGTATCAGGTAACTGCTCAGGCTGAAGCTGAGCACCGTCTTGACCCTAAACAAATCTTAAATTTAAGAGTACGCAATGGGCATGGTGATATGGTACCACTTGGTTCTGTATTGACCGTAACACCGACGACGGGACCTGATAGGGTTATGCATTATAACGGCTATCCAAGCGCTGAACTAAACGGCAGCCCAGCTGCGGGGTATAGCTCAGACCAAGCTCAGCAAGCGATGGAACGTATTTTAGCGAAGCACCTTCCAACAGGTATGGGATTTGAATGGACAGATGTTACTTATCAGCAAATATTAGCCGGTAATACCATGATGTATATATTCCCATTGGTTGTGTTGTTGGTGTTTATGGTGTTAGCCGCCCAATATGAAAGTTTACGTTTGCCATTGGCGATCATTCTGATTGTACCTATGACAATATTTTCAGCATTATTAGGCGTATGGTGGGTCGGTGGAGACAATAATATTTTTACTCAAATAGCCTTAATTGTACTAGTGGCATTAGCGTGTAAAAATGCAATCTTAATGGTGGAATTCGCTAAAGAGCAACATGATGACGGGCAAAGTCATCTGTCGGCCATTATTGAGGCATGTCGATTACGATTACGGCCTATTTTGATGACGTCGATTTCATTTACTGCGGGTGTGATCCCATTAGTGATGGCATCAGGGGCGGGCGCAGAAATGCGTCATGCAATGGGGATTGCTGTGTTTTTTGGTATGATTGGCGTGACGGTATTTGGGTTATTATTTACGCCGGTATTTTATATGCTGGTGAATCGTAAAAGTGTCAAGAAGGCAGATTAGACTATTTAGATTTGTAACAGTAAGTGAACTTTTGGTTGTAGCAATCTTGATTGAATGTTCTAATAATTAACATAGTGCAGGTTATGTTACCTTAGGCAGGGATGCCCTAAACTATCGAATAACACGTAAAAGTTGAGAGAATTATGGTTGAATTACCACATGAGATGAAAGCTGTTTTGTTAACAGAAGTAGGTGTCGATTTTAAATTGATTGATGCTTGCATCCCTGTTCCAAAACTTTCGGATCAAGAGGTACTTGTTAAAATCGAGTACGTTGGTTTGACAGGGTTAGACGCCAAATTTGTTCAACAAGGGACCCCATGCTGGCAATACCCAAGAGTGTTTGGTTTAGATGCGGTGGGTGTTGTGGTTGCCGGCCCAAAAGGGGGCCACCCAGAAGTTGGGGCGCGAGTTATGTGGCACAATGATATTGCCAGCGAAGGGGTGCTTAGTGAATATGTGAAGGTTCCCAATTTTGCACTCACTGTGCTACCCGCTGATATAAACCCTGCGTTGGCTGCCAGCTTGCCTACTCCAGGGATGACCGCGCTCATTGCATTGTATAAATTGCAATTGGAGGAAGGTGATACCATTTTTATTGAGTCAGGCAATACCTGTGTGGGTCAGTTAGCAGTACAAATGGCTTATCAGCAAGGACTCACAGTGATCACCAGTTCACCGAAACAATGCACAACTGCACTAAAAAAATTAGGCGCTGAGCTGGTTCTGGATGAAAATGAAACGGATATTGGGCAAAAAATACAAAAGCATTTTGGGTACGATACAGTGCATGGTGTGATTGATATGTCAGGCAAGTATACGAATAAGCTGTTAGAGTTTCTTCAGTTTTGTGGGCGGATCAGTTGCGTTTCTGGTTTAGCGACACTTGATGAAACTTTGTTATTTAAAAAGGCACCTAATATTGGCATCGTTTCTTTGCCGGGTGCTTGGCTTGCAAAAAGTATTTGCGCACAACAACGTATGTCTTTTCTGGGAAACGTCCTAACGGATTATTTACAGCAAGAGCAGTTATGTTTATCAGAGAAAGAGGTAATTGCTTTTGATGCCGTGAGTATATATGACGCATTAATAGCACGCATTAACGGCAACAGTCACTTCTATCAGGTTGTTAAGGTTGCTTAATTTATAGTAAAAACGGGCAACAGCGATTTGTGCGTTTTTATTTATGACCAAAACACGGCCAAGTGTTTTAATCCCTTCAGAAAGCTCGCCTACACCTGTAATATTTACTAGTGCATCACTGACACATTTATACAATCATCTTTACAAATTCTCACATATATTATGCTTAAATTCTTATAAAATACCCATTACTGGAATATGTTACGACTTATGCAATTTCATTGATGCCAAAATGGCATCAAGTATGTGCTTTATTGTATCTTCTTTAGCATGAGGTTTTTTCGTAACATAGCATTATTGAACATTGAGGATGTTACGTATGAACAAATTATTTGCTGCGCTTGTGTTATTATTTTCTACCTTTAGCTTTGCTACAGAAACCCCTTACCAATTGATTAATCAAGTTGGTGATAAGATGTTTACTGATATTAAGTTAGTGAATGCAGATGGTAAGGCAGACAGCAGTACGATGAAGAACATAGTACGTAGTCGGCTCATGCCTCATGTAGACGTTAAATTTGTCTCTTTTAAATTATTAGGTAAACACATTAAGGGTTTGAAACGTGCTCAAGCAGTGGAGTTTATCGATGCTGTGGATAGTTACTTAATTAGCACGTATGCGGCTGCGTTACTGCAATATAAAGGGCAACAAGTCATTTTTGAAGAATTACCGGTAAGTAAAGACAGCGATTATGCCACGGTTAAAGTACTTATTAAGGAACAATCAGGCCCAGATATTGATATGCACTTTAAATTCAGACAGGGTAAAGATGGTGCTTGGAAAGTATATGACATGGTAGCTGAAGGTATTTCGTTATTAAGTGCCAAGCAAAAAGAAATTACGGGCCGTATTTCCCAGGTAGGTCTCGCCACCGTAACAGATGAGTTAAAAGGTAAAATGTAGATATAGTTAACTTTCTGACTTAAAGTTAATTGTAAAGAGCAATCATAATGATGATTGCTCTTTTTTAATGTCTAAATGGTAGCGCGTTAAAATTCGCGAGGGGAGACAAATGACCCAGCTTGAATATCGGCAAAAGTTTGTGATGCTAAATCATCAAGCGGTCCCAGAGACTGCCCACGGCCAGTCAGCTGTTGGGTAACCGGAAATGAATCGATATCTTCAAAACCAGATAGTTGCGCCACTTTAGAAAAAATATACGCGTGTTTATACTTTTTATGTTTATAAAACAGACTTGTTAAAGTGGTATAGACTTCTATGTCGGGCATATGGCCTTCTTTATTGAGCTCAAGTACGCGATAGAGTAAATTAATTGTCTTCTCATCATCAAACTTTGCATAGTAAGACGCCAAAAATAATTGAATTTCTGGATCTGATGTGACCTTTGGTGAGTCTTGCATTTGTAGCAATTTATTCATCGCGGTCTGGTTATTATTTCTCGACCATTGATAATACAATAAACCCGGATGTGTTGTATTGACGGTGTCTTGATATATTCTATTCATCTCTTTTAAACTGGTGAGATGCCCCTCCACGCGAGATGTGGTTTTGTCTTTGAGTTTAATATGTTCGATCTTTGCTGCTAAAGACACACATTCATTGTATGTTTCAAACAGCTTGAGTAATTCGTAGACGTTATCATCAGTGGGATCTTTGTATTCGATGTAACGTGCAATGGCCACGTTTGCACGCTGCTCTTTACAGTGACTGTCCTTATTTAAATCGGTACAAAATCCAGGGGTTTCAGTGCAAACACGACTAAGTGTGAGCGATTCATCGCACCCGGTAAGTAACAATGCTGATAAGACAAGGGCCTGTCTTAATACCATTTCAATTTCTCTCTTTCTTCTTATACTTATCATTTTAACGCAATGATTTGTTCGGTAACAGTGGAGAATCATAGCAGTTTAAATTAGAATACCGATGCCCAGAAGGGCTATCCGTTCAAAAAATTGTTTATTAGGCAGAAAAAAATGACCTTATCTCACGAGCAAGAATATCAAAATAGCTGGCAAGAACGCCAAGATTACGCAGAGAACATGCAGCCAATTATTGGTCGCTTATATCGTAATTCAGGCATCGAAATCGCCATCTATGGTCGCCCTCTTGTAAATACCAGTGTTATTGATGTAATTAAAGCACATAAAACAGTGGCACGCTTTGAAGAAAGCAAATTACGTCTACGTGAAAGTTTCCCATTCTTAGAAGCAATCAGCAAAATGGATCTCGCACCGGCACGTATTGACCTGGGCAAATTAGCCTATGCATATATCTACAAAAATGCAGGTGAAGGCCGTTCGATTGAAGAATACCTTAATGCTGAACTTTCTGAATTATTAAATAAAGGCGATGGCCAACAACCTCGTGATGTTGTGTTGTATGGTTTTGGCCGCATTGGTCGTTTATTAGCGCGCTTACTGATAGAACGTGGCGGCTCTCACGCTGATTTACGCCTTCGTGCAATCGTAGTTCGTGGTGGCCGCGATGGCGACTTAGAAAAACGTGCAAGTTTGTTGCGTCGTGATTCAATTCATGGTCCATTTAACGGTTCTATCACAGTAGACCACGAGAAAAAAGCCATTAAAGCGAATGGTAACTATATCCAAATTATCTATGCTAACTCTCCTGATGAAGTAGATTACACTGAGTACGGTATTGAGAATGCACTAATCGTAGATAACACCGGTATTTGGAAAGATGAAGATGGTTTAGGTTTACACCTTAAGTCAACAGGTGCTGCCAAAGTACTACTAACCGCTCCTGCAAAAGGGGAAATCAAGAATGTGGTATACGGCGTAAATAACGACGATATTGCATCAGAAGACAAGATTGTTTCAGCAGCAAGCTGTACAACGAATGCGATTACGCCAGTATTGAAGGCAATCAATGATAAGTTTGGTATTAAGAATGGTCATGTAGAAACTGTACATTCTTATACAAATGACCAAAACCTCATTGATAACTACCATAAAGCTGAGCGTCGTGGTCGTAGTGCGGCATTGAACATGGTGATCACGGAGACCGGTGCTGCGAAAGCAGTTGCTAAAGCATTACCAGAACTTGCTGGTAAGTTAACAGGCAACGCTATTCGTGTACCAACGCCAAATGTATCAATGGCAATTATTAACCTAAACCTAAACTCAGAGACAGATCGTGAAGAGCTAAATGGCTATTTACGTGATACGTCACTTTACTCTGACTTACGAGATCAAATTGATTATACCTCGTCAACTGAGATTGTATCGACGGATTTAGTTGGTAGCCGTTATGCGGGTGTTGTTGATTCACAAGCAACGATTGTTGATGGCGATCGCGCAGTACTGTATGTATGGTACGATAATGAATTTGGATATAGCTGTCAGGTAGTTCGTGTCATGCGTGACATGGCTGAGGTAGCATTCCCAAGCCTACCGCGTTAATAGCGAATTTGTTTCAAAAAGCCAGCATTAGCTTAATGCCGATCAGAT
>NZ_PNBY01000150.1 GCF_005886875.1 Pseudoalteromonas aurantia
GATAGCTCTGATAATAATTGGTTTTGGCTAGAGAGCATTTTTAAAATCAAAGACTCCAACTGCTTTGAAAGCATGCTTGCACTTACCGTGCTTACCTTGTCATGTTGATACGTCAATGTGATTTTTAATAATGCTTCGATCTCAACCCCTAGAGATACCGGATAGTTGGTCTCCTCAGCTGAATTAACAACATCAAATGCAGTGCCTTTCCCTTCTCCATTTTGGAGTGTCTCAGAGATCGGGTAGTTTTCAAATACCATTAAGGTATCGAATAAACCTTCTATATTCAGGTCTAAACGTTCACCAGCTTGCTTCTGAATATCATAAAGCGGCGTAAACTCAAATTCTCTAGAACGAACACTCGCGGTTTGAATTGACTGTAACCAAGTACTTAACGACTGTGCTGGATCTATTTCAGTGATCACCGGGATGGTATTGATAAACATCCCCAAGCATGCGCTACTACCAACCATATCGGTTGGTCTGCCTGAGGTGGTTGCACCAAAGCATACTGTATCCCGGTTTAAGTATCGCGACAGCAGTAATGCCCATGCACCTTGAATAACAGTATTTATTGTCACATGATTTTGCTTTGCAAACGCTGTTAAGCTGACAGTTTGTGTTTCATCAAAATTAATGTATTCCTTACCATATTGCCTAAACTCAGAATCCCCACTTAATACCGAAGTCAGGTAGCTTGGGCCAGTCAGTCTATTTGTTTCATGCTGCCAATAAGCCAGGTTAGTAGAAGCATCCTGCTCTGCTAGGTAAGTAATATAGTCTTTATATTGCACCGTATCTTTCGGTAGGCGCATCCCTTCGTATGCTTGTAGGATCTCCCCCATCATGACAGATGTACTCCAACCATCTGTTAATAAATGGTGACTTGTCCATATTAAATAATGCTCTGTCGCGCTTGTATTTATCAGTGTTAGCCGCGTCAAGCCAGGGTCATTAATGAGATCAAATCCTCGCGCCCGATCCGCTTGCGCTTGTGTGATGAGGGCAGCCTTATCTAACGTGCTATTTTGCCAATCTAGTTCCTGCCAAGATTGCTCTGTTTCTTTCGCAACAAACTGCAAATTAAAGTTATCAGTACACACAAAACCTGTTCGCAGCACATCATGACGTCCTGTCACTTGTTGCCAAGCGCGTTTGAAGCGCTCTACATCTAGTCCTTTTACCTCAAAACAGGTTTGATTAATGTACGCACTACTTTGTTCAAACATGCTGTGGAATAGCATGCCTTCTTGCATGGGTGATAATGGATATAGATCATCTACATTACTCAGATCAAGTGGCAACGCTTCTAATTGTGTTTGCGACAATTTAGTCAGTGGAACATCTGATGGGGTTAATGTACCTTGTGCCGTTTGGCAATGATCTACAACCTGCTGCAATGCAGCCTCAAAATGTGCGGCAAACTGCGCCACATCTTCATTATTCAAACGCGCTTGTGAGAAGCTTATTTCAAAAGACAGTGCCCCATTTAGTACTTGCCCATTAATCGCCAACTCACTATTCATAGCGATAGTGTCACTCGTTGCTTTTCCTGAGCTTTCAGATGCTAAACGCCAAACCGAAGTACTATCACTCGCTGCGCCATTGTCGAATTGCCCCAAATAGTTGAATTCAATTTGACTGAGTGAGCTTTGCTGCAACTGCTTTTGTTCTTCTTCTGTGCCATTAAATTTAAATGCACTATATCCTATCCCCTTATTTGGAATAGCCCGTAAGTTTTCTTTATTGGCAATGATTGTATGCGCCAACGAGGGCATTCGCTGCAATACAATTGGATAGAGTGTTGTAAACCAACCCACAGTCCGGCTTAAGTCTAAGCCATGCTCCCATGACTCTCGCCCATGACCTTCTAAGTTAATAGATACTTCAGATTGACCTAACCATTGATACAAGGCTTCACTTAATGCGCTCAGTAACAAGTCATTTATCTGTGTACGATATACTTTTGGCGCATCATGTAATAATGACTCAGTACGCACTTTATCTAAATTGACACTGACTGCTGCACGATGCAGTGCTAATGCACTGCCCTGTGCCCTTAAGTTAGGTAATTGCAATGGCTGAGTGACTTGCTCAGACCAATACGCAAACTCATCTTTAAATTGACTCGGGTACTCACGCACACGTTCAGACCAGTATTGATAGCTGTGACTTTTTAACGCCAACGTACGCTCTTTACCTTCAATAGCTTGCTCATATGCAACTGCTAAATCATCTAATAAAATCCGCCAAGATACACCATCTACAACCAAATGATGAATAACGAATAACAGCCTATATGTGCCATCATTCACTCGCATTTTCACGACTCTCATCATTGAACCATGGGTAATATCTAAACTTTCTTGAGCTTGTTGAGCTAATTGCTCTATATCAGCCACATCAACATCATGTAACCACATATTTTGTTCAACAAAATCCTCTCGATACTCTGTATACTCTTGACTCCAAATCCCCATTTCATCTTGATAATATCGCATGCGCAACGCGTCGTGACTTTCAACCAACTGACTTATCGCGGCATTAAGTGCTGCCTCATCTAACACTTGATCACTGTGTAGCATCACAGCTTGGTTCCAATGGGAGCGATCGGCCATCTCATTTTGAAAGAAACTGGATTGGATCGGCAGTAACTCTACTTTCCCAAAAACATTTTGCTCAATTAAATCTTCATTTTCTATAGCAATTAAACATGTCACTAGGCGCGCTATATTTTGCTGTTCGAACACTTGTTTAGGGGTTACCAAGTAGCCAGCCTGACGAAGTTTTGCAATTATTTGTAAGCTGACTATGGAGTCCCCACCTAATTCAAAGAAATTGTCATGACGACCCACTTGTTCAACACCGAGGATTGATCGCCAAATAGCGGCTAACATAATTTCTAGCTCACCCTCGGGTGCAACAAAATCAGTATCTGCGGCTCTGTCCACTTTAGGTAAGGCACTTCGATTAACTTTACCGTTATTAGTCAAAGGAAAGCTTGCTAGCGTGACAAATAGATCGGGGATCATGTAACTCGGTAAATTGTTCCGCAATATCTCTTTTAATGCGTCATACTCGATGTCATCATCAGCCACAATATAAGCAACTAATTGCGTCCCATTTTCGGTTTCATCTGCGACGACAATAGCTTCATTTACGGTTGGGATATTACATAAATTGGCTTCTATCTCACCCAATTCAATTCTAAATCCTCGCACTTTCACTTGATGGTCTGTGCGTCCTAAGTACTCAAGCTCTCCATCAAAGCTCCAACGTACCAAATCTCCCGTTCGATATAAGCGAGCACCATCGTCGCTAAATGGGTTTGCTATGAACCTTTCTGAAGTCAAAGCGCCTTGGTTTAAATAACCCCGAGCAAGCCCTTCTCCTGCGATATATAATTCACCTGGCACACCTATTGGCATCAGGGTTAACGCATCACTCAATACATACAATTGGGTATTTTCAATTGCATCGGTGATAGGGATCACATCCCAGCGCTCGTTAGTCTCATTATCGATATTAAAAACTGAACATCCAACGACGGTCTCTGTCGGTCCATATTCATTAATGATTTGTGCATAAGGGAATAAGGCTTTCAATTGAGCAACCGTAGAGCCCAATAATTTGTCCCCCCCAACAACAAAGCAATGCGCTTGCTCACTTGTTGTGAGTAAATCACTGGCAAGCATAGCATCGATATGGGCAGGGGTTATTTTATATAATGTGGCATCATTACTTTGTTGTAAATGTGCAATTAAATTACTGAGCTCTTCATCCCCTGATGCCAACAATGTTACTGTTTTACCGCCATATAACGGCGCTAACAAGCTCGTTACTGTGGCATCAAAAGAGAGTGTTGAACTCACTAAGCTCGATGATACATTTGGTAAATAGGCAGCCTGTGCATAGGATAAATAGTTCGATAATCCTTGGTGCGTTACCGCAACCCCTTTAGGCTGCCCAGTAGAACCTGAGGTATAAATCACATAGGCTAAGTTATCTTTTGATATGTGAGAACAGCAGTGAGGCTCATCCGACGAATAAACGATACTCTGTAAAACGTGTATATCTGACAATTGCGCTAACTCAGTAAAGTTAGCCGCTGAGCCATCCGTCAGAATAAGCTTTAAAGTACTGCTACTCACTATATATTTAACACGATCACTCGGCAAATTAGGATCAATAGGAACATATGCTGCACCCGCCTGATGGATAGCGAGTAAACTCACAACCATATCGATATTGCGATTAAAAATCACCCCGACTTGGTCTTCCACAAGCACATCATTCGCCTGCAAATAAGCACATAACCGATTCACTTTTAGTGCCAGCTGCGCATAAGTAATAGACTCTTCACCATACCTCAAAGCTATATGGTTAGGTGTATTTACACTATGGTATTCGATGCTTTCATGCAATAACATTTTGGGCACATTGCATTCATTACCACGTCCAAAGGCTATAAGATTGTCAATCGTATGCTCTTTTAGCACCCCGACACTACTCACTGTTTGCTCTGGGCGTAATGCAATATCCGTGAGTATCGAGATAAAGCCATCAAGCAGTTCTTGAACTCGGCTGTCACTATAAAGTTCAGTAGCGTAATTTAAATATAACGTCACTTCACCTTCAGTATCTTCAATCGCTTCAAGTAACAATTCAAACTGTGCACTATTGGTCGGAAGCTTTGCTTCACTAATCGTCAGTTCAGGTAGTTGTGACAACACATTATCTTCTTGACGCTGATAATTTAGCATCACTTGAAACAACGGAGAGCGGTTTAAATTACGCTCTAACTCAAGCCCATCAACCAGTTTTTCAAAAGGGAGGTCTTGATTCGCCTGAGCCCCTTGTAAACTTCCCGTAATAGCGCTCACGACTTGTCCCAGTGCCATATCTGCTGATAACACACTGCGGATCACTTGCGTATTGACAAAAAAGCCAACAATACTGTGACTTTCAATATGTTGCCTATTAGCGATAGGCATACCAACTCGAATATCTGATTGACCAGAGTAACGATGAAGTAAAACATGCCACGCACTCATGAGCAGAGCAAATAAAGTACTGCCTTGATCTTTAGCGTAATGACTTAACTGCGCTTTCAATGTCTTTGGAATAGCGTGAATAGCAATACCATTACTATATTCCTGTTGATCACTTTGCAAATCGGCAGGTAATTCCAGGACTGGGTGAGAATCACCTAAGTTCTCTTTCCAATATGCCAGCTGTCTTGCATCTTCCCCTTCTTCCAACCACTGCTTTTGCCACTGAGCATAGTCACTGTAACGTGGCTGCAATTCTACTTCGAGTGAGTCCCCCTTTAACGCTGCTGAATAACCACCTACAAAATCGGCAATAATCAAATTTAGCGACCAACCATCGGACACAATATGATGCATTACCACAACCAACTCATGCTTATCTTGTGCATGCATAATTAAGCCAACGCGTAACAATTTATCTGTCGTTAAATCAAACGGCGTTTTCACTAAATCAGACTTAAATGAATCTGACTCTGCATCTTTAGTAGAAGCATCTAAACGTTGAATATTTGCTTTCACCCCCTGTTCTACGACTTGTGTCACACTGGCATCTTGGTGCTCAACAAATCTTGTACGTAATGCATCATGCTTATCAAGAACATAGTCAAATGCAGTTTGCAGTGCGGTAAAATCTAGCTCGCCCTCTAAGATCAATCCCCCTGTAATGTGGTAAGCATCACTTTCTGGTGCTAATTTCCACAAGAACCATTGACGCTCTTGTGCATAAGACAACGTTTGCTGTGCAGGCTCAGCCCTAAGTAAAGGCGATATAGTGTTCTCACTCGAACTGAGGCTGTGTCGTGCAAGTGAGTATAAATCAGTACTGGTGAAAATATCCTGCACACTCAATGTAATATCATGACTTTTTGCTAATGCAATTAAGCGTAAGCTGTTGATTGAATCCCCACCTAGCGC
>NZ_PNBY01000151.1 GCF_005886875.1 Pseudoalteromonas aurantia
CACCTGGACGGCTTCGAGAGCCTATTATCCCCATTTCAAGCATCTTCGCCTGCATCGTCAGGCACTTCATCGGACTGCCGTTATCTGAGTGCAATACGACATTTTGTTTAACGCATTTCTCAGCCCAGAGTGTACGTTCAAGTAATTCCGCAGCATATTCTCCTGATTCACTATCATGAACTTCCCAACCCACAATTTTACGGCTGAAGATGTCGATTATCATGTAGAGATAGAAGAAGCGACCAATTACTGTTGAAGGGCAGTAGCTGATATCCCAAGTCCAAACTTGGTTTGGCCCTGTCGCCGTATATCCCCTAGGCTTAGCTCGGCTATTCTTAGGCTTTGCTTTACCTCGATGAGTCAATTGGTCATTGGCTTTCAACACACGATAAAAGCTTGATTCAGATGCGAGATACTGCCCGTTATCTG
>NZ_PNBY01000152.1 GCF_005886875.1 Pseudoalteromonas aurantia
AACTGAACTACCACTCCGCATTATTCTTGCTGTTAGGTTGCTCCCTGACAGCGGCGTGAATAATACGAATGGACCCCTTTAGAGTCAACAGTTTTTTTGTAATTTTCTCGCTTTTTTAGTCATCTGACATCGAAAGGTTCAAAATATCACCTGATTTAACATTTTTTGAGCCATTCGCGTCACGCTTTTCATTCTCAACTTCCAAGTTATCACTTTCAATATCTGACTTTTTCTTAAATAAAGGTAACTTAAAGGCAAATTTAATGGGTTTATTTTGTACAAAAATACGGATCGCCAACCAACCAATTAATAAAACCACCACATTTCCGAGTGTAATGATGATGATCATCGTGCTCGTGCTCATCGAGTTTTCTACAATTTCAGGCACGACTTGATCCATAGCAGATTTTTTGTCCGCCATTAGTAACTCTGGTACCTTTTCAATTGGTCGTTCAATTTCAAATTTATACATCGGCAACGTCGCCATAAACTCTCGGCCGTTCACATTTTCCCCAAATGCCGATAATTCAATGCTGTACCTACCCCAATCATAATTTTCAATCATAACCTTTCTATACAATCTTTCTTTTTCATTTAAGGTAAACATTTGCTCTTCACCGTTGGGATAAAAAATCTTTCCTTGAAATATCACCGTGTCCGGTTTCACAATATCAGGATCAATATGCAGTGTAAGTTCATGCTCTAAGTCTTTATTAGCACCTAACTCTAACTGATACGTAAAAGGAGGCTCGGCAATGATGAGTGGCTCTTTAACGACACGGCGCTTTAATACAGGCGTTTCAATAAAGAATTCGGGCTGCCATTCCCCTGCTGGAAAGCTGAGTTTAAACTCACCGGTGAAAATTCCGTCCATAGGCCGCTCATCAAACTCACGGCCATCATCTCTAAATTCCGTCACACTTTGCGTACCCGCGCCAAAATTCGCGTAACTGCCATTATTAGTACTGATAAACTCAACAAATAAACTCACCACGTCACGAAAGTAGCCCACTTGAATCGGTTTTCCATCATTGGTGACTTTTCCGCTTACCTTTAAAGTTTCTCCTCGAAACAGTAATGGAGGCAATGGATCAATATGCAGTTCTATTTCCCCTAGTACCATAATTCGGCTGTTTGGTTGAATACTGCCGACTACTTGCCAAGGACCAGGGGTTGGGTCTGAAATCGTAATAAGGTCGTAGCTTGATTCATCAAACCAATCTAGCTTTTCATTTTTAAGGGCTTGTGGTGCATATAGCTTACTACCATCAGGCTTTACTAGCACAACAGCTGGCGCACCTCGGGTTCGAAAAAAGAGTAATGTGATCTTGTCGACTTTGTGATCAATACGAAAGCGATTGTCTAACAGTGGGATTTCGTTAATTTTTCCATTGCGCTGCAACAGCGTTATAGACGGCAGCGCGACTGCACTAAACCCAATGATTGCCAGCAACACCGCTACAATTAATCGCTTCATAGTTTACCTCATTATTATTGCTGCCAAATAGTCTCGCCATCTTTATTAACCACCTTTAAGCGTTCTTCGTGTGCAACCACTTCATCGGCATTTGCCATAATAACTTTAAGAGGTTGTCTATCTGAACTTAATCTAATTATGTCTCCTTGTTGGTTTTGACTGCCTTTTTCATTTCCAGAAGCTAAATTTAGCATCTTTTGCCCACCGGTCATGCCTAAATACACATCAGCCAGTATCTCTGAATCCAGTAAAGCGCCGTGCAGCGTTCGCTTCGCGTTATCTATATCGTAACGACGACATAATGCATCGAGGTTATTTTTTTGACCTGGGTGTAAATCCCTTGCCATTACTAAAGTATCAAGCACTTCACAGTATTCGTGTGTCAGTGGGTAACCCTGATTCAATAAAGCAAACTCATGATCCATGAACCCAACATCAAACGGTGCATTATGGATCACTAATTCAGCTCCTTTAATAAACTCAAAAAACTCTTGAGCAACATCTTTAAAAAGCGGCTTACCTTTTAAAAATTCATTCGTTATACCATGGACATCAATTGCTTCTTCTTCAATGCTCCTTTGAGGGTTGATATAAACATGAAAGTTATTACCCGTTAAACGTCGATTTACCAGCTCAACGCACCCTATTTCTATAATGCGGTGACCCGATTTAGGGTCGATACCCGTTGTTTCTGTATCTAGGACTATTTGTCTTTTTAACATATCGTCAGTAACCTAACTTTGCTATTGTTAGCGTTTAATATCTTTATTCTACATAAAAACAGGTCAATTCGTGCAAAAAACCGTAGAGATTTATACTGATGGGTCATGTTTAGGTAATCCAGGCCCCGGTGGTTATGGCGTTTATATGCGCTATCAAGGCCATGAAAAAGAAGCGAGCCAAGGTTATCAACTCACCACCAATAACCGGATGGAAATGCTCGCAGCAACGGTTGCACTTGAAACACTAAAGCGACCATGTGACGTCATATTGTATACAGATAGCCAATATGTAAAACAAGGGATCGAGTCATGGGTGACAAACTGGAAAAAGCGCAATTGGCAAACCTCTGCCAAAAAGCCTGTTAAAAACGTAGACCTATGGAAACGCTTAGACGCTGCATGTCAACGTCACACTATTGAATGGAAGTGGGTAAAAGGTCACAGTGGTAATAAATACAATGAACTGGTTGACGATCTGGCCCGTGATGCCGCATCTGCTGATAACTTACTTCCTGATGATGGTTACCAACCAGAGCGTTAATGTTCATCTGGCATCGACTGACGTGTTTGCCTTACCCGCGCATTTTTTACTGCGGGTGCCCACTTTGGCCGAGCATGCCACTTAGGTTTTATCGGCGTTAAAGGCGCGACTCGTTTTCTCGCAACCAATAAATAACAGCTTCCCATCGGTTTTAAATAATGACGGCAAAAATGACGCCAAGGGGCAAAACGAGATAATCGACTACCGCGGGCCAACGAGGCATGAATAAAGCGCTCATCAGCCAGTATTTCAAAACCAAGTAAATCAAGCCAATCTTTAACTCGAGCAGGGGTAAAGAAACGGCCAGACCAAGGCAGTTTTTCCCCGCTAAATGGTAAACAATTAGCCAACCCACATAGACTGAAAGGATTAAACCCAGAAATAACAATATATCCACCGGGGATTAAAGTACGATGTGCTTCACGTAAAATATGATGTGGGTCTGAGTGATATTCTAAACAATGGCTCAATATGCAGGCATCAACACTATGCTCTGAGAAAGGCAGTTCATCAATTTCAGCCACCACTCCCACATGCTTTTGCGATAAAGGCGCCACACACACTTGGTGTTTAATGGCACTTTTTGAGGTATCAAGCTGACCACTCAACCCCCCCAGCTTTAACATATGATAACCGAACATCCGAGTAAGCCACTTGCCCATTCGCCGTTCAATGCCACCGCGCACGTAATCGCCATGAGGAAAATCTTTCCAATCGAGTGGTTTAGGGCCTTGTTGAAAACTTAATGCTGGTTTCATCGCTAGAGCTTGCTCGCTATACTATTGCTAACGTTCACTTTATAGAGCAATTTACTATGGTGCAAGTAGAGCCAATCAATGCGTTTGATGACAATTACATCTGGGCGATTCGAGATACAACAGAAAATCAGGTGTGGGTTGTGGATCCAGGTCAAGCCGAACCTGTACTTTCTTATCTGAAGCAACATGATGCCACACTTGCGGGTATTTTGATCACGCATCATCACTGGGATCATACCAATGGCGTCGCAGAGCTCGTTAATGTTTTCTCAGGGATCACTGTTTATGGCCCTACCCAGTCAAAGTTTAGTGGGATCACCCACCCACTTGATGCCGGTGATACGATCCATATCATGACGTTATCATTAACGATAATCCGTACACCTGGCCATACCTTAGATCATATCTGTTATACCAATAATACCCTGTGCTTCACTGGTGATACCCTATTTAGCGCTGGCTGTGGGCGACTTTTTGAAGGCAGCGCTGAGCAAATGTGGCATTCATTTCAGCAGTTCTCACAATTTAGTGATAGCACCCTCATCTATTGTACTCATGAATATACCTCGGCAAACTTGGCATTTGCGGCTGCCGTTGAACCAAACAATGATGATATTAAAGCGCACATAGCGTGGGTAACAACACAACGCGCTAAAGGCCTCCCAAGTTTGCCCACTAATTTTGGCCTCGAGCGACAGATCAATCCTTTTTTACGTGCTAACTTGGCCCATATGTGTCACCAACTTCCTCCCCATTTAGCCTGCGATACGCAACGCCCATGGGATAATTTCTCAGCAATACGCGCTTGGAAAGATGAATTTTAGACGAGTCACAATCAAGGCAGCCCTTTAAACTTAGGCTTTTTACAGGTAATATTGGCGGGTTTTTGCCCAAATATATAATAAAGAAATATGACTAAATCACCTATTTTAATTGCACTACTTGCCTTGTTGAGTGGCTGCCAAACTTTAACGTCAACATCTGAGGCGCCCGAAACGGCTCTTGTGTTAACTAATGCAGCTAGCCCAAGTGAAATAAGCGACACCTTACAAAGCGCCATTCAAGAGCCAATTGAAGTAGATGAGCCACCTCCTGTATTTGATGATGTCTGGGAACGTATTCGTTATCAGCTGTCTATTGATGTTCCTCAAAATAGGCCAGTGGTTGCCGAACGTAACTATTATCAGCGCCACCAGCGTTATTTAGATAGGATATCAAAACGTGCTGAGCCTTATTTATACTTCATCGTTGAAGAAGTCGAAAAGCGTGAAATACCCATTGAAATCGCATTGCTGCCCATCGTAGAAAGTGCATTTGACCCATTTGGTTACTCGCATCGCAGTGCATCAGGTATTTGGCAATTTATGCCACAAACGGGCGAACGCTTTAACTTAAAGCAAAACTGGTGGTATGACGGTCGTCGAGACATTGTGCAGTCTACTCGCGCCGCGCTAGACTATTTAACTTATTTACACAAAACCTTAGAAGGTGACTGGCTTAACGCCATTGCTGCCTATAATTCAGGTGAAGGTCGCCTATTAAGGGCCATTCGTAAAAACCGTAAAAAGCACCTTCCCACTGATTTTTGGTCACTCGATTTACCAAGTGAAACAACAGCCTATGTGCCTAAGCTATTAGCCCTTTCAGACTTGTTAAAGCGCCAAGATGAATTTAAGGTGACATGGAACCCCATAATCAATGCGCAAGTAGTTGATACCATTGACGTAGGCTCTCAGATTGATTTAGCCCTCGCCGCTGATATGGCTGATATTACACTAACCGAATTATACCGACTCAACCCAGGCTTTAATCGTTGGGCCACCGACCCTGATGGGCCACAAATATTATTGTTACCAGCCGATAAGATAGAATCGTTCAAAGAAAAGCTTGCCTCAACCTCGGCGAAAGATCGTTTAAGATGGCAACACTACGCGGTGAAAAAAGGCGATACCTTATCGGTTATCGCACAAAAATTTTCGACCAGCTCTAGTGCTATCCAATCTCTTAACAAGCTAGATAGCCATATCATTCGTATTGGTCAAAAACTTCTCGTGCCATTAAGTGAAGGTGAACTAAAAAGTGAACACTTACCATCACAAGTCAGAATGGCAGTAAATAAAAATAAACAGAGTAAAAAAACACACATGGTTAAGAGCGGTGACACCTTGTGGGATATAAGCCGAGAATATGATGTCACCATAAAACAGCTGGCCAGCTGGAATAAGCTTAAAGCTCAGTCGGTATTACGTTTAGGCCAAAAGCTCACAGTTTATCAAAATACCAATAACAAGCCTAAAAGTGGTTTAGTCAGTACCACACGCACCATTACGTACAAAGTACGTCGTGGTGATTCACTTGCTCGCATTGCCAGTAAATTTAGCCTAACCGTCAAAGAAATCGTCAAATGGAATAACCTTGCCGGTCAAAAATATTTACACCCAGGCCAAAAGTTAAAGCTCAAGGTGGACGTGAAGCGTACTTAACTGACGCGAATAAATACAAAAGGCACGCTACCTCGTGCCTTTTTCATACGGTAAACTCTGCTGAATTTATAGCCATTGCTGCCAACTTGCTAACCAAGGCTCAACGGGTTCCCACGGCTCAAAGTACTCGCCCGCATCAACATCTAAACGCGGCTTTAACACCGTAGCATTTAACTCCTTTACTACCTGCTCTATGTGTTTACCTGCACCGCAAAATGTCTCACCATAGCTTCTGTCACCTAAGGCGATCACACCCACTTTTTTTCCCGTCAGCATAGGTGACTTGCTTTGCATTTGGGTAATAAGCGGCTCTAAATTATCTGGGATATCCCCCGCGCCAGTGGTCGAAGAGACAAATAATATATTGTCAGCTTGCTTCACCTGTTTGAGAGCGCCACTGTCAAACACCTCGGCCTCATGGCCCTGCGCGACTAAAAATTTTTTAACTTCTGCGGCTAAATTATCCGCGTTGCCATACATACTTCCAACAAAAATTGATACGACTGCCATTACTCATAATCCTTCTCTTGATTAGGCCAGCCCAGTTGCGCACAAATATCAAGCATCTGCTCACCCAACTTGGCTTTTATAGTTACGGTTTCTTGAGTATAAGGATGGATAAATTTTAACGAACTTGCAAACAACATTAAGCGTCGATATTCAAAATGCTCAATGAAAAAATGATTCTGCTTATTATCACCATGATTTACATCGCCGAGGATCGGGTGTGCTAAATAGTTTAAATGTCGACGTATCTGGTGTTTTCTGCCTGTTTTAGGAAAGCACTCTACCAAGGAATAGCGGATTGTTGGATATTTACCAAATGGGATGGGTAGGCTTGCTTGATGCAAGCAATTGATCTGAGTTTGTGCTTCTTGTGGGGCTTTATCTTGATCTGCAAATTTATCAGCTATTTTATCAAGCTCTTCTTTTAACGGCCTGTCTACAAATGTCGAGTGCGGCGCAAAGCCACGTACTAACGCCAGATACCGTTTTTCAATATGACCCTCAATGAATATTTGGTTCATATCACGGGCTGCTTCGGAGCTCAGCGCGAAAAGTAATACACCAGATGTTGGCCTATCTAAACGGTGTACGGGGAACACATGCTGCCCGAGTTGGTCTCGTAGCATTTGTACCGCAAACTGTGTTTCTCTTTTATCGAGTAAGGAACGATGTACCAGTAACCCTGAAGGTTTGTTTATTGCGACATAGTTTTCATCTTGAAAAATAATTTCTAACACGCCCTAACTCCCGCTCAATGTGTCATCAAGTTCACTAATTACTGTGTGTAATGATAAAAAACAAGCATGATCCGAGAAATGCACCTCAGCCATTGGCGCAATAGACACCTTAGTTGGTAAAGGTGAACGTGCATCCAATAACTGCTGTAGTTTAGGAATAAACACAAACTGTAACCACTGTTCAAATTGCAAAGTATCACAACAAAAGGGCTCTGAAGACAGCAATTTTTTTGGCTCAATTGGCGTTAACTGCCAAAGCTGCGCATCGATTAATACACGGGTTAATCGTCTGAGTAATTCATTAACTTGGGTATTCTTTGACATTATTTGCTCTTATCAGAGATTCATTTTTATACATAATTCAATGATTATACCCGCGCAATAGGGCATTCCCCAACACAAGCTTATCAGCGCTGTAAATTGCAGGTATAATCTGGCCATATTCCCTAACTAGCATGAATTATGACAGCGCAAATCTCAACTCTTGGTGAATTACTTTCAGCCGCAGGCACTCAGTGGCGGGCTTATGACATTGGCCGCAGGATCACAAAATTAGACAAAAAACAGTTTGCGCAGATTGAAAGTACCTCAACGCCGTATCCATACCCTTTAGCAGGGCATGCCTTCTTGGCGATACAGTTTTGGGATAACAATGCGACGTTAGACCCTTATGTTTGGTTTTTAAAGTTTCCACTTGATGAACAAAGTAAGCTCGTTGCTGCCAGCCGGGATCATTTCGCCAACATGGTAGTAGAAGCACTTGGTACTGAAATTACTGGGGAACAAGCACAAGGTAAACTAGATAATAATCCTTATGTGTTTACACCAAATGCGAATAAATTGGCCGCTTTTAACGCACTATTAAAACGTGAAATAAACCGCCCAGCATCACAATACTATGAATATGCCGAACACTACTTTGCTGGTAACTTACCTGAAGATGCATGGCAAACTTTAGCTGTACAAGGCTTGGCTGATTTTGCTTTTCGATTAGATCACGGTAAAAATGCCGAGCACCTGAATGCTTCATGGTCATCATTACCAATGCCTGTAAAACAGCCTCTCAGCGCTATGCTTGAGCACGTTGCTGGCAACACGCAATTCAGTGAACTCCTTTACAAAGACTGCATAACCGCCCTTAAAAATAAGCAACTCGACGTACTTATTTGTAATTTAAGAGCATTATCTGCCAGCAAAGCCCAGGGACTATTACTGCAGACGGTTGACCAAATACTGGCCGATGAACTCGCCAATGAAGCCGATGTACTGCTAACTTTAACCGGCCGTTGTTGGTCTGCATTTCGTGAACAGAGCCGATTGTTTATTCTATTAGATAAAGCCGCACACAACACCCAAGTTGATGGTTTATTTACAAGTATTTTTGCCGATTTGGTTGCAATTCCAAGCCTACGCCCTCATGTTTTAAGTATTCTAAGAGCAGAAAATCGCAGCGAAACATTATCGCGAGCAATTGGTAGGTTATTTTCGTAAATGGCAACACTTTGGATTTTAATACTCACAGGCGCGGTGATTGCGTTTTTTTGGTTTAGTCGTCAATTTGCCGAATCAGCTAAACAGCATGCTGAACGTCAAGCTGAGCGACTGCAAGTGCAGTTATTAAGTGTAGCCTGCCAAAAACGACGTTTGGGTATTTTACGAAACGGTAAACCCGGTATCAAAAGCCAATTTATGTTCGAGTTTAGCTCTGATGGCGAAAGTGTATATCAGGGAGTACTCTATTTAGAAAATAGTCACTTACTTAAATCAGATATTCCGCCTCACCGGATCGGCTGATTCTGTTTATATCGTTTTAAACACAAAGACATAGAGCAAAGAGTCCTTCTTTGCTCTGGCAACATAAATCCACCTCATATCACTAGTAACCTGCCATAGATGTGTTACTGACTTAGTTATAAAATGCTAAGGAGCAGCCCATGAATAAAATTAAAGCCATTAAGCCAAATAAACTCACTCAAGGTGCAACCATCGCTGTTTTATCCCCTTCTTGGGGTGGACCTTCTGTATTCCCCCATATTTATCAGCAAGGTCTTAAAAACCTCAAGGCAATGGGGTTTAACATCATAGAGTACCCCAGTGCCACAGCACCTGATAGCACGTTGTTTACAAACCCCGAAATGCGCGCCGCTGACATTAATGACGCATTTGCTAACCCCCAAGTAGGTGGCATTATTGCGACGATTGGTGGCTCTGATTCTGCACGTATATTGCGCTATTTAGATATGGACATCATCACAGCAAAACCAAAGCTTTTCATGGGGTATTCAGATACCACCACCCTCACAACGTACCTAAATCAGCATGGATTGGTCACGTTCAATGGTCCTTCGGTTATGGCGGGGTTTGCCCAGCTACACAACCACAGTGCTGAATATCAACACTATGTATCAACGCAATTGCTATCACCACCAACAGAGCAAGTGTTACCAGTATTTTCACATTATTACCACGGCTACCCTGATTGGCAAAATCCCTCACAATGTGGAGCGCTATCAGAACCGATAAATAATTCTGGCCCTATTTTTGTGCAAGGTGAAGGATGTGCCACAGGCCAACTATTTGGTGGATGTATCGAAGTACTCGAAATGCTCAAAGGCACACAATACTGGCCCGCACCTGAATTTTGGCATACAAAAGTGCTTTTTCTAGAAACATCACAAGAAAAACCAAGCATTGACTATGTACAGTACTGGTTGAGAAACTACGGTGTGATGGGCGCACTGCAACAATTATCCGGGTTGATGATTGGCAGACCTCGAGATTATAGTAAGGCCGAGCAAGCGAGTTTAATCAACACAGTACAGAGCGTTATTAAAGATGAATTCAATTGCCCTCATTTGCCAATTGTATGTAACCTTGATTTTGGCCATACCGACCCACAGATGATACTACCGCTGGGTGTTACTATTAAAATAGACTGCGAGCATCAGCGGTTATCACTCTTAGAGTCGGCCTTTCAAGCCCCTAACTAAAGTTGGGGCTGTGCGCAATCCAACATAAAATCGATTTAATGCGCATACTTTACAAGTACCCGCTCCAAATCACTTTGTTCATAAGGCTTATGAATAAAGTCTTTAATACCTAACAATGCAGCTTGCTGTTTCTCTTCTTTACCCACGCTCGCACTTAGGATCACGATTGTAATATGCTTGAGATTCTCATCATTCTTTATATATTTAGAGGCGGTAAAGCCATCCATTACTGGCATTTGTAAATCCATCAAAATGATATCTGGCTGCTGTACCTTTAAGTATTCAAGGGCCTGTTGACCATCATTTGCAAAGTCACATCCAAGCCCTAAATTCAGTAGGTGTTTTTGTACTACAATTTGGTTAATTTTATTGTCTTCAACAACCAACACCTTCATGTCTTTATAGTGGTCGCATTGCTCAGTAGCTGCGCGCGCTATTTGCTCTGCGGATAATCTCGAATACTCCGTTTCGTTATGTATTTTAAGCTTTAAAACAACCGTAAACTCGCTGCCGACCCCTTCTTGACTTTCGACTGAGATTTCACCCCGCATTAATATACAAAGTTGTTTAACAATCGAAAGCCCAAGACCTGTTCCCCCATAATTTCGCGTTGTCGAACTCTGTGCTTGTGCAAATGCATTAAATAGACGCAATTGATCCTCGACTTTAATACCAATCCCCGTATCAATCACTTTTATGGTTAGCAGTCTATCGTCACCTTGGTCTCTACAGTGACAGTCAAGCCTAATACTCCCCTTAGGCGTAAATTTAAGAGCATTATTCAATAAGTTAATTAATATCTGCTTAAAACGAAGTTCATCACCTTCAACCCATTTGCCATACTGCCCATCGTGATTAAATTCTATCTTAATCGACTTTTCAGCCGCCAAATGTGACAGCATGCCAATCACGGAGGTCGTGACTTCTTCAGGCTTAAAGACTTTTGAATCAAGGTCCAACTGGCCAGCCTGCATTTTTGAAAAATCTAGTACGTCATTTACCGTACTTAATAGGATTACCGATGCATCACTGATCCGCGCGAGGTAATCTAGTGCAATATGGTCTTCAGTCTCTTTACTCGCCAATTCAGTAAACCCAATAATGGCATTCAATGGCGTCCGATATTCATGGCTGACATTGGCTAAAAATAAATTTTTTGTGTCATTTGCTACTATTAATTCATGGTTTTTCTTAGTTAACTCATGCGTGCTTGCTTTCACTTTTTTTTCTAAACTGGTATTGAATGACACAATGAAAAACACAAACATCACGCAGAGCACCCCCAATAAACAACCCACAAAGACGATGATAAAGTCGACCCAATTAATCAAATTAACAGCGAAGCTATCAGAACTAGAAAACCTAATAACCCCTTGTTTATTAAACAAATTAAATATCACATTATGGGCAATAAAATGTTCCGACTCATAACTGGGGTGAGAAAACACATTTCCATCCCCAAAGCTAATTTGATATGTAAATATCCCTTCTCTATCTACGGTATATATCGGATCCAATAACAGCTTCAATTCCAGTACCACTTCAACAAAGCCAATTAAAGACGCTAAGCTTGGTGGCGTCGCTTTTTTAAAAATAGGATAGTAAACAACAACGCCATCGGTTTTATCTTGCTGTTGTACTAACGCAAAAATATCGGTAACTGCAAAATCTTTAGCCACAATAGCCTGCTTAATCGTTTTACCTGCAAAGGGATGGGTAGAGACATCCAGCCCTATCACCGCCTGATTCTCATCTAATGGGTAAGTATAATAAATGGGTAGATAGTAAGGCTGCTGTGGCGACTTTTTGAAGCCTGTTGATACTTGTTGTTTAATATGCAACGGCTTTGTATACAACTTTTGCATATTTGACTCAAACTGAGCGCGCGTTTGTTGTGTAATTAATGGGATCCAACCAATCGCCCTGACTCTAACCGTTGTATTTTGAATAATAGAAGTGAACGCACTGAATTCCTCTTTCGTGACCTGCTCACTGGCCTGAAAGTACGCCTCAAGTGCTTTTAAATACAACTTAATGGTTGATTGAGTACTGTTTATCTGCTCAACAAAAGATACTGTCCCATTCACAAATTGTTGCTTTTGATCGCGATTAAAGTTATTACTTGATACAAAATAGACAAAACAAATAACAGAAAAGCAAAACAAACTGGTAATAATCGCCGCCGATGCTTTTCGTGCTTTTTTAACAAATATATTGGGGTGTAAAAACAAGAACACAGGCGTTAATAGTACGACACTAAAAAAATCCCCCACCCATTTTGTCACGCCAATATACAGTAGTGTTTGCTGCGGCAGCTCTAAGTAATAAGACAACATCAAATAAATTGTGGCGCCGCCAAGTAACATGGCGACGGGCCCTGTGAGCAATAAGAATTTAATGATTTCAAAAGGCACTGAAATTCGAACAGGGACTTGAGAAAACCGTAAAACTAACTGACGACTAACAACGAGCTGTGCCGTACTCAACACGGCCAGAATATAAGCTGCTTCTGTTGGTAAACTTGCGATTAAAGAGTCTTGCGGAAGTGATAAAAGCAAAGAGATAAAAACGCCAACCAAAACTGGCCAACCTTTTAATAAATATAGCCCGAGCGCAACCCCCGTTGCAGGCCAGATAACACTCGTATACCCGAAAGGAACTAAAAACTGACTGCCAAGTTGAACCAGCAAAAAATGTGTAAAACACGCAAAAAAAACAATAGCTAGCTTATTCAAGTTACCCACCCTATTCCATAGACGCTGACAAAATTACACCATGAATATATAAATAATGTAGTTGCCCCTAATTTAGACCCAGCTATCATTCATCAAAGTATAGTGTAAATTTTATCTAGTCTCCTGCTGAAACCTTGGAAAGGTTTAGGTTAATAATCATGTTACTGACGTTTGATTGGTACTACCTCTGTCCCATGGTAAAAGTTAGCCCGCTTAAGACTGTGAATATCATTAAAACGTACACCATGACGTTTCATAATCGGCAATATTCGCCGACTAATTAATTGCCTGATATAAAAAGGTTGATTGGGTAAAAAGTGATGTATGGTGTGTGTGTAACCAAAATTAAAGCAAAATAACTGGAATGGCGCAAATACCCATGGGTAAGTACTTGCGTCTGCTGTAACATATTACGCACCCCACCATAATAATGCATAGATGACGTAATAAAGTTCAGGCTTGAAGATCGAATGATATTCGGAGCAATTAAAACCACCATGAAAAAATCAATCCACGCCATCCCACTTACTACCCATTCGGGATAAGTGGTGCTTCCTGGTAACCACCAAGCAATACTATGAAAAGTAACAAAGCCATACAAAACAAAAAAGTATGCGGTGGTAATCGGAAACCCAGCATTGAAAATTGTAAAAAACTTAAACCCGTCTATTTCTTTTTTAAATTGCTTTCGAGAGAGCATTAACCCTAATAAGCCATCAACAATTGAGATAAATCTAAGTATGGGATTTTTAGCCCCATTTCCAACCAAACGCTCCTCTATGTCTTGCTCAGTTCCCGACACTTTATGGTGCTGTAAATGAATCGTTCGTCGATACCAAGGGTTCACAGTATTTGGTCGCATTAACCACACTATCAACATCATCGAATTATGGGCCAAGGGGTGTCGTTTAAAATACAACCTGTGGATCAAATCGTGTTCTATTTCGTGTGCGACCGATGTCAGCAGCGCGATAATAAATATACTCAACCAAGCAGGAAGATATGAGATAAAATACAACCATGCCACGCCTAACATACCTGACAAAGATAGTAGTAAAAACAGCAGTCCAAGTATATCTTGATAAGCTAAAATGGAATATTTCGACCGTACTCGCTGTTCTTCTGATTTAATTGTTTGCACAATGGCTTGAATATGCTGATTGGGTGACGCGTCCATAGTTCAAATTTAACAAGGCAAGTTACATTGATGATAACCTAACAGAGCACTAAATCAATCAGCTTAAAGCAAACTCTACAGCAGTATTGGCATGAATTTCAGCAGTATCGAACAATGGAATATCTGTATCTTGCTGAGAGATTAATAACCCTATTTCAGTGCAGCCTAACACCACGCCCTGCGCCCCCTGATGTTGTAATGAGTTAATGATATCAAGATACTGTTGTTTAGAATCCTCTCTAATATCACCCAAACATAACTGTTGATAAATAATATCATGTATCACTGTCTGCTCGTTATCGGTGGGGACAACCACATCAACACCTCGCTGCTCTAACCTAGTTTTATAAAAGGGTTCACTCATCGTGAACCTTGTGCCAAGTAAAGCAACTTTGGACACGCCTTTGCCAATAAGTACCTGCGCTGTCGCGTCTACTATATGTATTAAAGGCAAAGACACCGTCGCTGCGACTTCATCTGCCACTTTGTGCATGGTATTCGTACAAATCATAATACACTGCGCACCAGCGGCCTCTAAGCTACGTGCTGAGCTTTTTAACAATTCAGCACTTAACTGCCAGTCGCCAGCTTGTTGCATAGCTGCTACCTCTGCAAAATCAACACTATTCAACACAATTTTCGCACTGTGCAAGCCACCTAAACACGCTTTAACACGCTGATTAATTATTCGATAATAGCTGGCGGTAGACTCCCAACTCATTCCGCCAACTAAGCCTACTGTTTTCATATTATAACTCCCGCTCTTTGCCCGCCTCATCAATCGCAACAATATCAGTTTCTTTGAGTGCATCGGCTATCCAACATTGTAACTCAGAACAATTTAACACTGTTTCCATATAGCGTGATGCATCTTCATTCAAAGTGATCCCATAAGTCTTAAAGCGTAAAGCCACTGGCGCAAACATGGCATCAACGATAGACCACGGACCAAATAGCCAATCGCCGTGTCCGGTGAATTTTTGCATTTGCTCACACCAAATTTGTTCTACACGCATGATGTCTTTTTTAGCCTGTTCACTTAACTCAACGTATCGTGTAGCACGAATATTCATTGGCATTTCATTTCGAATGCCATTAAAGCCAGCATGCATTTCGCACGCCAATGCACGCGCTTTAGCTCGCATCAACTGTTCTGATGGCCAGCCAGCACCTGACATGTAAGCATCATTGATATATTCACAAATTGCCAACGAATCCCATACCGCTATCTCATTATCAATTAACGTGGGAACCTTTAAAGTAGGCGTCACACTCTCAAGTCGCTTGTAAAACTCAGGCGTATCTAAAGTAAGCTTTACCTCGCTAAAGTTAACCCCTGATTTAGCGAGCATTAACCATGCTCGCAATGACCATGATGAATAATTTTTATTCCCTATAAATAGCTGCATAACCTGACCTTGTCTTATTTAAGTTGCTATTAACTTAGCCCTTATTTTTGATACTGACTAACGGATTATTTTGATATAACCTATCAACATATCTAATAGATTAATAAATGTTATGGATATTGATGCATTAAGAAGTTTTCTCGCTTTTGTCGAAACAGGCAGCTTTACGCGTGCGGCAAAGCAAGTTCACAGAACACAATCAGCCATCAGTATGCAGATGAAAAAGTTGGAGAAAGATTTAAATAAAACACTCTTTCAAAAACAAGGCAGACTGCTCAACCTGTCACACGATGGCCAAATATTTGCGCGCTACGCTAAACAGTTAGTGCAATTACATGACGAAACGTTACAACAAATGAATACAGCTCAGCCAAGCACATTACTGCGCTTGGGGTGCCCTGATGATTATGCTGAATCAGTATTACCAATACTTGTTTCTTTGCTTCACGCCTATTGGCCACACCTCGATTTACAAATCACTTGTACACCCAGCAACAGAGTCAAAATTATGATCGACAGCGGTCATCTCGACTTAGGGATCATTACGCGGGGTTCAGACATAGAAGAGGGCTATAAATTAGAGTCAAGCCCTGGTGTATGGACACACAATCCAGAGTTTAACGCCCGCAGTAAAACCCCATTACCGATTGCCATATTCCAACGCGATTGTCGCTTTCACCAAGCCGCAACCGACGGGCTACATAAACAAAACCGTGCTTTTGAAATCATTGCATGTAGTGGCAGTGCAAGCGCACAACGCGGTATTGTCAGAAGTGGGCTTGCCATTGGTGCTATGGCGCAGCTCAGTATTGGGGACCTAACACCTCTAACATGTGACACGCTACCAGCTTTACCTATTATTGATATTGTCTTGATCCGTGCCAGCAGCAGTCAAAACCCTGTAACTGATGTCGCATGTGCACAACTATGTGAACACTACATCATGAAAACAAGAAAAAAATAACGCCTTTTTACGCCACGGGTATCTATTAAGTGTTAGGTCAGCAAGCACATATACAATGGGGGTATGTAATGAACGATTACCTCAATGTAAAGTTCATTTTATAGCGTCAAACTCAGTTTAAAGGATCAAACAATGACACCAAATACGACAATAAAGCCTGTACACGCACTCACCCCCATAGCCAAAAACCCGCATTCCACAAAGCACATCATATCCTTGTTCCAGCATCGTTTTTTTAAACATGACAGCAAACTAACAGCGCTGAGAGAAAAGAACCAGCACCTCAAGTTACAACGATGTCGGTATAAAGCCCTATACACCTGTTTTTTCAGAAAATTCACACAAATAAAAGCGCAATCGCAGTTAAAAATATCCACATTGGCTCGTATAAACAAACGCTTAGAACGACATGTCAGTCGATTGCAACGACTATCAATTCAGTTGCTCAGATACCGAAGCCAGTTGCAACAACAGCTCAGTCAACAGCGTATTCGCATACAAAACATGCAACACACTGTAACAACGCAAAGTCGTGAGCTCGCCCAAGCGGTGTCTCGTTATGACCGCATTACGTCTGAACATAGACTGTGCAAGGCCGAATTAAAAAAGCGCAATCAAAGTGTGCTTCAACTGACAAAGTGGAACCTTCGATTACGTATTGGCATAGCCGTATTAATTTCCATTAATTTGGTGCTACTTACAGCGCTTCTTTATTGAGCGCTATAAACCTTCTCGAAAACTCCGTTTATTTGTAATTACTCTGGCCTTAAACGAGTCAACAGCACAAACACAGTCATTGTTACTTAATTAACCTCAGATCTGT
>NZ_PNBY01000153.1 GCF_005886875.1 Pseudoalteromonas aurantia
TGCGCAGCTCAGGTTAATTATTGTAATTTAGTTGTGAATTAGATTAAAAAATACTCCAACCTTAATACCCCAACGAAATAAGTGGCTAACGCATTCTCGCGCATGCCTAAGAGTCACAGGCAATACCTGAAGTGTTGCTGTAATAGATGTTCTCACACGGCAATTTTCGCAAAGAAGCAATGTGGAACAAGGTATTATAGCTGCATTTGGCTCTGGTTTTACCACTGAAATGGTGCTGAGCTATTGGTAGTAAAGCGAATTATTAAAAATAAGCCGCGCTCATAAGCGGCTTTTTCACACCAAAATCAACAACTAAAAGTACTGTGACTAACTTGCGCCAGGATTGTGATAAAAACGTGATATTTCGGTGAAATCAGCGAGACATTTAGCCTACATCCTTAGTCCTGTCATAACAACCAAGAAAGAGAATATCATGAAGGCAAAATTACTATCACTTATATGCACGAGCAGTTTATTGGTAATGTCAGCAGCAAACGCCGCTGATATAGATGTAAAAATCACTAACCTCACCCAAGGGATTTACTTCACACCAATATTAATCGGTGCTCATAGTAGCGATGCGCATTTATTCCAAACTGGCCAAGCTGCCTCTGACGCTCTTCAAGCAATGGCCGAAGGGGGGAGTATTGATACGCTATCAGCAACACTTGATAGTATCAATGCCAATAAGCTTGCCAATCCAGCTGAGGGTTTATTGGCTCCAGCCAGTTCTGCCATAGGCAGTTTAAGTACTACAGAAAATAATACAACCTTATCTATAGTCGCTATGATGCTACCAACAAACGATGGGTTCGTTGGCTTAGATGCCTGGAAGATCCCGACAGAAGCTGGCACATACCACATATATTTAAATGCATATGATGCAGGTACCGAAGCAAACAATGAGTTGGTTGTTGATGGTTCAGGTGCACCAGGTACGCCTGGGATCCCCGCCTCTCCTGGCGCAGCCCCGGGCACCCAAGGCAGTGGCTTAACCACAACAGAAACGAATACTATGGTGCATATTCACCGCGGTAACGTCGGCGACGATGAAGCCATTGGTGGAAAAAGCGACTTACACAACACGGTTCACCGCTGGTTAAACCCTGTTGCTAAAGTGACAGTAACGGTTAAATAAGGGGCATATTATGAATAAGTTAACCCCTATAATACCATTTGCTTGCTTGTTACTCGCTGCATGTGGCGGTGATAACGATGACAATATGGTAACAACACCAGTACCACCCGCTCCTGCACCAACTCCAACGCAATATGAGTTTAAGGTCACGGCACTTAATTTAACCAATGCGCAACCTCTATCACCGCTTGGCGCAGCATTACACACCACAGGCCAATTTTGGACCATTGGTGAAATGGCCAGTGAAGAACTAGAAAAACTGGCCGAAGGCGGAGATAACTCTGGGTTACTTGGTTTGTCTGTTGTTAACGCATCAGCATCAAGCGATGCCCCGCTTGGACCTGGGTCAATGACCGAGCTGATGTTAACCACTACAAGCTTAACAGATCAAAAAATATCGCTAATTAGCATGATGGTGAATACAAATGATGGCTTTACCGGTCTTAATAGTATCGATGTCTCTCAGATGGCTGTTGGCGACTACGCTAAAATGAACACCCGAGCATATGACTCTGGTACTGAAGCCAACTCAGAGAGCAGTGGTTCAATGCCTGGCCCAGCAGATGGCGGTGAAGGCTTTAATGCGCTACGTGATGACATTGATAAAGTGGCTATGCACCCGGGCGTTGTCGGTAATGATGATGGATTAAGTACGTCAGTACTAACGTCTGAACATAAATTCGACAACCCGCTCATGGCCGTGACTATAACAAGAGTTAAATAACGTCTATACGCACTGTGTGGGCGATGAAAAGGCCACATTATGCAACAACAGGTACTTATTGTAGAAGACGACCAAGACATCGCGCGTCTTCTACAAGTTCATTTAACTGAATTATCATTGGACGTTGATCATGTGTTTGATGGAGAAAGCGCAATGGATAAGTTACACCAAGGAAATTATGCCATTGTGCTGCTCGATATTATGCTGCCTGGGGTGGATGGTTTAACCCTTTGCCGAGAAATTAAAACCTCGACGCCTCATATTAGCGTTGTGCTGTTAACGTCTAAAAGTAGTGAAATGGACCGTATTATTGGTCTTGAGATGGGCGCTGATGACTATATTTGTAAACCGTTCAGTTATAGGGAGTTTCAAGCCAGAGTCAAAGCACAACTGCGACATGTAAGGTTACTTCAAGCCAAAGAGAATCAAGCTACGCACACAGAACAAGCGCCCTTACTGCTGGGTCGATTAAGTATTGATACGGTGTGTCATGAGGCAAGCTTAGGCGCTCAAGCACTCGACTTAACCGCAACAGAGTTTGAGTTACTGCACTTTTTTGCAGCCCACCCAAATCAAGTGTTTTCGAGAACACAGCTACTTGAATCAGTTTGGGGTTATCGACATTCGGGTTACGAACATACCGTTAACTCACACATTAACAGGCTGCGCAGTAAACTTGAAAAATATGGCGGAGAAGGCGTTATTGAAACCGTCTGGGGCGTCGGTTATAAGCTCAATGCGAAACAACTAACACAGGCATAAGCCATGAAACTGTCTTTATATCATAAACTTGCTATGTCACTGGCGGGGATCTTCATTTTAATTGCATCTCTATTTATTTGGTGGACGCAAGCATTATCACAAGTATCGCGTGCCCAAGCAGAACAGCAGCTACATATTGGTTTGGCTGAACACCTGGTTGGCGATAACCCTTTGCTTCAGCAAGGCGTTTATGATTACAAAGCACTGGAAAATTTATTTCACACTTTAATGGTGCTCGGTCCGTCATTTGAATTTTACTTTATAGACCCAAGTGGAAAATTACTAACATATTCAGCAAAGCCCGGCGAAGTAAAACGTCAGACTATCAGTCTTGTTCCGTTAATTAAATTAATTGATCAACCTGAGCAACTGCCGATTTATGGTGACGACCCACGTAATAAATATAGAGAAAAAATATTTTCAGTCGCACCGGTCTACAATGGTGACACCTTGCAAGGGTACTTATACGTTATTATTGGCTCAAAGCTTTACGACTCGATTATTAACAACATAAAAGGCAACGACCAATTAATTATTGGGCTGAGTTGGTTAGGCCTGGCGTTAGCATTTTTACTCACCGCTCTCCTGCTCCTTTTTAAATATCTAACGCGCCCTGTAGCCGCATTGACTGAACATATACAACAATTAGAACACGCTCAATTTGATATCGGTAAAATTACCTTACTGGATTGGAATAAAGCCCATAGTAACGAAGTTCATCAGCTTGGTGAAAGTGTTAATAACATGGTCAAAACGATTGATCTTCAAGTAAAACAACTCGCAGAATTAGATGATCAACGTCGTCAGCTATTGGCGCATTTATCTCATGATTTACGCACTCCCTTGGCATCATTGCAAGGCTACCTAGAAATTATTGCATTGAAAAAACATGATCCTGAGCAGCAAGCCCTACATTTGGGTATTGCACTAAAAAATTGCGAACAACTCAAATCTCTCATTGATCAAATCTTTGAATTAGCCCATTTAGAATCAGGCCATGCAAACGTGCAATTTGAAGTCTTTAACTTAGGTGAACTGCTATACGATGCCATGGCAAAATTTGCTATTCGCGCCGATAAAATGGGGGTGTCATTAACAATATCTCCGACCGTATGTGATATAAAAGCCTATTCTGATATCGGCAAACTAGAGCGGGTCCTGACAAACTTAATTGAGAATGCCCTGCGTCACACTGGTGAAGGCGGAGCAATCGAAATCAAAGTTAATCAGCAAGGTGAAGACCTAACCGTAACAGTAAAAGATACTGGGGTGGGTATTTCAGCAAAAGAGCTGCCTTATATTTTTGAAGCAAGGTATCGCGCCAGTAATTCAAAAGGGTGTAAAAAGTCACACGCAGGCCTTGGACTTGCCATCACTGAACGATTAATTAAACTGCTTAAAACTGATATTCGTGTCCAAAGTAAAATCGGAGCCGGCACTGAATTTAGCTTTCAGTTAAGAGAAGCTGAGCCCTTCAATGAAAAAGCCGAGTAATACTAGGCCGGATTTGTAATGAGCAGGTCAAGCTATACCCTTCCTTACAATCCCTTATTTTTTAGAGGGAGTGACGCATTGATTTAAGATTGACTCATAGTGCATCAATCAATGATCTTTGCATACTCCCTTAATGTACTTTAAAACTGCCAACCGAGGATAAACGCGGCATCTTTTACATCATGTTGGTAGCTACGTTGAATAACGTCTATCTCTACGTATTCATCGCTTTCATTAATTCTCAATAGTGAATACTCAAAGCCAACATACCAACTCTCATTGATTTGGTGTTCAAAACCAACTGAATAAAATACATCATTACCACTTTTTTGCATGTCATACCCAGCACTAGAGAAAGTCAATCTTGCAGGTGTCGATGCTTGGTACCCCCAATGGGCTATACCCAGCCTCATATTGACTGACACCGTATCAAATAAACGTGTTTGAGCTTTAATACCCAACCGAGTAGATTCAAGCTCAATTGGAACAGGTAGTTTGTAACTTGAAATAGGCACTATTTTTTCACTGCCCTGTTCAAAAAATGTATAACTTAAAGGCGCATAAACATTAATGTTCGTTTCGTTTTTGCCCTCGCCATGAAAATGCTTTGAAACCTCAAAAGAAATATAATCAGAAAACTTGACACCGACTCTCACACCCAAAGAGTGAGTGACAAGATCTGACGAATAATGCTTTTTATTATTGTTAAGCTCAGTTCGAGAATAAATATCGTGCTGAGATTTACCTAATAATAGCTCAGAACTGAACTGCATTTGCGCATAGCTAGATAAAGGCAGTAATAAAGCGGCTACACCTAAAATAGAATATTTCATTTTTTCTCGTGATTTAATTATGTCTAGATTGAACTCTTTGACGGGGATCTAAAAACTTTAAATGACCCTAATCTGTAAGCAAACACAAAATAGGTACGTTATATCTTCCCACTCTTCCGCTTTAATGTAAAGCTCGCGTTAGAGCGCGTAACTGACCTGCTATGAATGTTCGACCAAGGGTATTTTTATAAAAAGGCGGGAAGTGAAGTTAATCCGTGAGGCTAATTCAGCTTGCTTCCCACTGCACATATAGGTCAAATACAGCGGTGATTAAATAATCTAATACTGAATTTACCCCACCAATTACTCGCTTTGAGCCTCAAACTTATAGCCACCACCATAAACTGAATGAATAAACTCATGCTCAGGCGCGATACCGTGCAACTTTTTGCGGATTTTCTTAATATGGCTGTCAATAGTACGGTCGCTGACAATGCGATCATCATCATAAATATGATCCATCAACTTATCACGGCTGTATATCCGCCCTGGATGGGCTTGCATTGACTTTAAAAGTAAAAATTCAACATGAGTGAGGCTTACGCTGTTGGTCAAAAACGATACGAAGAGCGTATCTTCATTTAGCCTAAGCTTATCTTCTATATCATGCTTTTCACCATTACCGTTCAGTGTCACTCGGCGCAGCACCGCTTTAACACGAGCAACCACTTCTCTGGGGCTATACGGTTTGCACACATAATCATCTGCGCCAATCTCTAGGCCAAGTAGCCGATCAATCTCTTCTACTTTTGCGGTCGTCATTATGACTGGTACATTAGATTTAGCGCGCACCATTTTACAAATTTCAATTCCATCTACGTTCGGTAACATAATATCGAGAAGGGTTAAATGTGGATCAAATGTTGAAAACGCATACTCAGCATCGGCCCCATCAGCAACAATACGCGTCTCATAATCTGCTTTTTCTAAATATTTACTCAGAATATCTGCCAGCTTAGGCTCATCTTCAACAATTAATATGCGTGTTTTATCCAAAGGTTGCAGTCCGTTTTAGTGAAAAAACTCCATTATAATAGCGAGTCCACCCAGATCACTCAAATCTGCTCGTATTGTTCCTTGGTGGCTCTCAACAATACAGGTACAAATTGCGAGGCCGAGTCCCGTTCCGCCCGCTTGACGCGTTCTAGCACTATCGACTCGATAAAGGCGCTCAAACAACTTCGGCAATTGCTCAGCAGCAACACTTGGTGAACTATCTTCCCATATTACCTGTGTTTTCTCCGACGTTTGCGTCACACTGATACTTAACTGCCCGCTTTTTTGTTCTGACACATCTGTATACCGAATGGTGTTTTGCAATAAGTTATCGAACAACTGGCTAATTCGCTGCGGATCACAGTGTAATGTCAACTTATCATCACATCTCATCGTTATCTCAAATAGTGAAAGCCCTGTACTTCGTTTATCAATACAGCGATTTAATACACCGCTCAGTTCACAAGGCATCATATTGTAAGTGAGTGCCCCCCTATCCGATAACGACAATTGGTGTAAATCATCCACCAAGTTAGTAAGTCGTTCTATTTCTTCATAAAGAGAGCTTAACTGTGCCTCATCAATAGCAATAACACCGTCAATCATCCCCTCTAATTCGGCTCTTATTACTGCAATAGGTGTGCGTAGCTCATGTGAAATATCGGCGATCCATTGTTGTCTGGCCGTCTGATTTTGTGCCAAAGTATCTGCCAGCTTATTCATATCACGTGCCAGCAATCCGAGTTCATCTCGACGGTTTAATACAACTTTATTTTCATAGTCTCCTCCCGCTAAACGCCTAGCATTTCGTCGCAGTCGTATAATGGGTTGTACTAAATATTTACTGAATGGAATGGCTAAAATAACCGTGACTAACAAAGCCAAAAGCGCAATGTGTAAAAACTGTTGCGCTTGTTGTTTGGCAAATATCGAGTCAAAACGAGACGTAATCAAAGTGCCATTTTCAATCCCAATGAAACCAATTAACTCTCCCTGCCCTTTCGTTTGCGCGTTATCATCACCATCATACATAGGTAACCATAGCGCAGAGTGGGCCATGTCAGCTTTACCAATCAATAGTTGACCGTTTGGTAACTTAAATATGAGCCGGTTAGACGATGCTCTCTCTCCCTTTCTTGGTGGCCCCTTTCGACCTGGGCGCGCCTCATTTTGAGGCGGTAGACGACGGTATGACCTGTCACTTGCGTCCGTGTTTCCTCGTTTAGGGCGGTATTCCTGCCCACTAGAATGAGCATCTTCTGGCTTGCGTCCTCGCTTTGGAGGCCGACTGATATTATCTCCATTCACTTGGCGATATAACTGCATGATTTCACTTAACTGCGCAGAGCGGTGACGTACCCAAGAAAAACCATTTTGTGCTTTATACGTCTCTACTACTTTCACAATCACCACTTGCATTTTATCGCGCGCATTACTTTGCACATACTGCGCAAAGCTTTTCTCAAATGCAATTTGATTGGCAATGTAAATTGCTAACACCAGTGCCGAGTTAGCAATTAATATCATCAATAGTAATTTGACACGTATAGTCACTTTCATTGGGTTACACTTTATCCTTTATGACGAGTTAATACGTTTAAACGCAAGTTATCTGGGTCGACCGCGGTGGTACCAGGGAGCCACTTTTGTAAGCATCGTGTATCTTTAGCGCAATTGTCGGTTAATGCACGCAAAAATGCCACTAAGTCTTTTTGCTGCGCACTATTAAGTGGTGCTGCAACAAATGGTGAACTTTGTAATAGCGTTAATGCCATTTGGCTATTAACTTGGGCGTTGTTTCCTAAATAA
>NZ_PNBY01000154.1 GCF_005886875.1 Pseudoalteromonas aurantia
TTTGGACCCACCTGACCCCATGCCGAACTCAGAAGTGAAACGAAACAGCGTCGATGATAGTGTGGCAGTTGCCATGTGAAAGTAGAACATTGCCAGGCATTAAATTAGAGAAACCCGTTGCAGAGATGCGACGGGTTTTTTGCTTTTTGGGGTTTAGAAAAAGGAATTTGGGATGAAAAGGCAGTGAAAAGTCATGGACCCTGAAATGAATTCAGGGAGACAGAGGTTTGTATCTAGAGACTGAGTTTCAACCCATTGTCTTCCTGACGCAGGTCAGGATCCATAACGTCTATATTTACCATTGGTATGATCACAAGTTTCTGAGCGCTTACCCATAGTCCTCCTGACGAAAGTCAGGATCCATAACGTCTATGTTTACCGTTGGTATGATCACAAGTTTTTGAGCGCTTACCCATAGTCCTCCTGACGAAAGTCAGGATCTATTTCGCTGATATACCTCTTTTATTCCAAAAGGGTAATGAAAACCACGGACCCTGAAATGAATTCAGTGAGACTGAGGTTTGTATCTAGAGGCGGTTTTTTTATTACGCTCACCTTGTCGTTCTCCTGACGAAGGTCAGGATCTAAAACACCATGCTTGTCGTTGTTATTATCATTGGTTCCATACTTCCCTCCATTGTCTTCTTGACGGAGGTCAAGTACCAGAAACATCTAACTTGTGGTCTGTGTCTCGCCAACTTTCATAAAGGTTAAGCCAGCGTTATCTAATCTCTAGAGTTGATACTTTTTACACCCTTTGGTTCGTATGCACAGGGCTTCCAGGCGTGTGAAACCTGACCGACGATCTTAAAGGTTGTTATTTATATCAATATTTAGATATTTGGGTAGATGACTCGATTAATTAACGCTTTTTTTGTCATGCAAAGGTACTATCTCTAATGTTTCAATATTTCTTTTTTCGATGTTTTATGTTTTTTATTTGTTAAATATGTGTTTTATTGTTATGGTTTCAAATGAAAGATGAAAATTTATTTGGTTCATATAAATTGTTTTAAGCGTACACATTGTGGTTTAGAAAGAGCAAAGTCTTTTTAAACGCATCTTGTATCTTCATTTATGCGACTTATATATCTGAGCTAAGTAGGTTCCCCAGACTTAACTTGTGAGCATTGTTTTCATTATATGATGGAGTAACTGAAATGTGTCGCGATATACTCAAGAGCAAGGTGTTAAAAGAACAGGTTGTTAAAGCTATCTACGGATCAAATGGAGGTGGTATTGAACCGCCAAAAATGTCAACGAGAGTGGCTTTACCGCCAAAATTAACTCCACTCATAAAAAACAACGGATAGAGTTTAAATGATGTCATTCTTGTTATCTCTGGATTGGATGGTTGTAGCAAGCAAGCTGTTCGCGCTTTGCACGCTGCTTTTGTTGTCCAAGCATTCACTAAAAGCGATGCTTTTAGGTAAACCGAGTTTATGTACACAAGAACAAATTGATCATTCATTATTTGTGTTAGTTAGTCTTGGGGCCTTATTCCATATGCTTGGGCGGTTTGTTGGGGATATGATTTTAGACGCTGATTTGGGAGTCGATGGAAAAAGGCAGTTATATTATTTTTACTTTAGCTTACATGAGCTATTGCTAATTGTTTGGGTAATTCAATGGCACAATATCAAACGGTGTGAGTTTGCCAATATCACCAAATATATCTGTTATTTGTCTGGTGTGGTGCTGTGTTTACAGCTACTAAGGTACGTTGATAGGGTGATTATTGAAGCTAATTATTTAGAAGAGGTTTATAGATACGGCCTTGCGTCATTAAATTTGGTAAAAGCAGGCGTATTTTTATGCTACCCACTTCACTTGGCATTGCGCTATTTACCAAGCAGAAAGTTTGCTTAGTAGACGGCCTAAAAATTTAAGTTAGGTGATCTCCACTAATGAATACGCTCGATATCAATTACTGGGCGATTTTTGTATTAAGTTTGTTTATAGTTCACACCTCATAAATTACCCACCATTCAGTGGAGTTGCTTAATAACTTGTTGAATCGTTGGTCACTTGAAACAAGAAAATCATTCTTATTTAATGCAAGGCCTACCGTACTTTCACACATGGCGACGCTTAAATATATCAATATTATCAATGCGAGGTTAAGACATATGTTCAAACTATTACTATTTAATGTGGGATAATAAAAAATTAATTTATACGCTAATAATACTAACGTGCTGAGGTAGATGTTATACTTTTAATAAGCCAGGCTTTTGATTTTTCTCACTTTTTCCAAGTAAGTTGTTCAAGTTCACGATGCAATATGTCGTCATTTCCGACGTTTAGCTCTATTAACCGTTTCAAGTGACTCACACTTTCAATATCGATTTGGCAGCAATGAAGGCCGAGATAGGCTTCTTCAATATGGCCAATTTCTACTTCCATTGAGATTGCTATTTCACTGTCAGGGAGATTAAATTTAAGGCTAGCAGGTTCATCTTTTAATGGGATATAGCCCACAGGAAGGGTGATCAAAGCACCATTTAAAGAGAGGTCTAGAACTTTGCACGTATAGTCACCACTGGCAGTCATTAATGTTGCCAGATTTGAAAACAATACTCTTGTAAATCGTCTACGCTGTTCCATTGGTCACTCTCTTAAACTGTTTTAATAATCATAGTTGCTAAACTAGCTCAATACCAGTGAAAAGCCCCAAATGTTTGGGGCTTGGCGTAGGGCTATAAGTTAGCCTATCTTTTTGTATTTAATTCGTTTTGGTTCAGCAGCGGCTGCACCATACGTTTTTTTAAGCCACTCTTCGTATTCAGTATAATTACCATCAAAGAAGTTCACTTGACCTTCGTCACGATAATCTAAAATATGTGTGGCAATACGGTCTAAAAACCAACGGTCGTGCGAAATACACATAACACAGCCTGGGAACTCTAGAATTGCATTTTCGAGTGCTCGTAGGGTTTCAACGTCCAAGTCATTAGTTGGCTCATCCAGTAAAATAACGTTCGCACCGGCTTTTAATAGCTTTGCTAGATGTAAACGGTTGCGCTCACCACCGGAGAGCTCTTTAACGAACTTCTGTTGATCATTACCTTTAAAGTTAAAGCGACCAACATAAGCTCGGCTTGGGAACTCAAAGTTACCAATTTTTAAGATGTCTTGACCATTTGATATTTCTTGGAATACGGTATTATTTCCTTCCATATCATCACGGAACTGCTCAACAGTGGCCAGTTCTACCGTATCACCAATATCAATGTTACCAGCAGAAGGTTGTTCTTCACCACTTAGCATTCTAAATAGGGTTGATTTACCCGCACCGTTGGCACCGATGATCCCAACGATCGCACCCTTCGGCACATTAAAGCTTAAGTCATCTATTAGCACGCGATCACCAAAGCTTTTGCTTAAATTGCTTACTTCAATGACTTTATCCCCTAGGCGTGGACCTGGTGGAATAAATAGCTCATTGGTTTCATTACGTTTTTGGTAATCTGATTGCTGCATTTCAGTGAACTGGGCCATACGAGCTTTTGACTTAGCTTGACGGCCTTTCGGGTTTGAGCGAACCCACTCAAGTTCTTTCTCAATTGATTTTTGGCGTGCTTGCTCTGATTTTTCTTCTTGCTTTAATCGTGCATCTTTTTGTTCTAACCAAGAAGAATAATTACCTTCCCATGGAATACCATGGCCACGGTCTAGCTCTAAGATCCAACCAGCTACGTTATCTAAGAAATAGCGGTCGTGGGTAATAGCAACAACGGTGCCTTCATAGTCATGTAGGAAACGCTCTAACCATGCAACTGATTCTGCATCAAGGTGGTTAGTTGGTTCATCAAGTAGCAGCATATCTGGCTTTTCTAACAATAAGCGGCAAATAGCGACTCGACGACGTTCACCACCAGATAAGTGTTCTATTTTCGCATCCCACTCAGGTAAACGCAGTGCGTCAGCTGCGCGCTCTAAAACATTGTCAATGTTATGGCCATCGTGCGCCTGGATAATCGCTTCAAGTTGACCTTGTTCTTTTGCCAATGCATCAAAGTCAGCGCCATCCATTGCATATTCTGCGTAAACTTCATCAAGTCGCGTTAATGCGCCTTTAACTTCGCTTACGGCTTCTTCAACGGTTTCACGAACAGTTTTACTTTCGTCAAGTTGTGGCTCCTGTGGTAAGTAACCAATTTTTGTACCTGGTTGTGGGCGAGCTTCACCTTCAAAGCTCGTGTCTAGGCCAGCCATAATACGTAAGAGTGTAGACTTACCCGCACCATTTAGACCCAGTACGCCAATTTTGGCACCAGGGAAAAAGCATAAAGAGATATCTTTTAAAATTGTACGCTTTGGCGGCACTACTTTGCTCACCCGCGACATTGTATAAATATATTGAGCCATGAGAATCCAAACTTTGTTTTAATCTGCTTATTTTAGAGAAAGGATCGCTGAGGGGCAATCCTTTACCTTGATCTTATACTTTTATATTAGAGTATTCTAAAAACTCAACTATTTAACAAAAGTGTATATATTGTTCTATTAATAAGCTGTCGATCCATTCGTTAAATTATCCTGTTGTTTTTTCTTAAGTAATTAATATTAGGTCATATATGACCTGTTTTAGAGCCAAGATATCGGTAAGATTAACGTATCTTGAAAAAACATGTTGTCAGGTTTTGTAAACAGTACTGGTTGTTAGGTGTTTATTTGGAGTTACGACTCAGTTCGAGCAGGTTCGGGTTTACCCATCTTTAGTAACATTCAGCCACTCATCTATTCAATAGCATGCATGAATTACAATAATAGTAGCGCCAAAATCGCTTACGCGGAGTCAAAGGAACATGACGAAGTATGTAAGCGCAGCGCCACTCTCCCTTTCTACATAAATATATAAAAGTAAGTTACGGCCACGTCTGTCATTCGTGGCATTGGCTACCTACTTACTTGATGTGAAATTAAAAGGATCGTAATGAATCAATCAGCCTTAAATAAAGAACGTCTATCTGTTAAGCGAACGCCCAAGGGAGGTGTGATATTACGCTATGCCAGATGTCTGAGGGGTTATACCCAAGCTGAGTCTGCAGCGACGTATGGGATTGAAGAGCGAACGCTAAGAAGGTGGGAAAACCGAGAGTTTGATCCTAAATGGAATGATGTGATCAGCTTAGTAGAAGACGTATATCTGTTAAATATTTTAGAAGTAATCGGGAAGATCAATGATGACAACGAACATAACGATTAAGCAAGTAAGAGCTGCGCTTAAAAAGTGGGGTAATTTTTGGCTTAAACGAGAAATGGGTAGAGGATTTAAATCTCACTCAATTTCAGACAGAACAGGGCAACCAACCGGTGGGTTTTCGTCGAGCGAAGCAATGAGTGTACCTGATGATATTGAGCTGATCACCTCTATTATTTCTCGCTTAAGACCTGAATGTATCAAAGCGATTCGAGCGCGTTACGTTATGGGTGGCACTATGGCTGAGGCATCCAAATTGCTTGGCTTTGACTCTAAGCGTTCAGCGGAGTTTTGGTTAGCAAAAGCCGAGCGCAGTTTAATGCTTGAGTTGTCACATTGAGTTAATTTATAAGAGGTTACGCTATGTCACTGATGATCACAGTTGAACAAATCAAAAAGCATGAAGGATATAAACAGTATCCTTACTACTGCACAGGGGGAAAATTGACGATCGGTTACGGTCGAAATTTAGAAGATAACGGCATCGACGAAGAGGAAGCTGAGCAATTATTAGCACGCGATGTAAAAGAAGCTAAAGCGGGTATTAAACGACGTATAGATGTAAGCCGGTGCAACGAGCCACGCCAAGCGGTATTAGTGAATATGGCGTTCAATTTAGGTGTAACTGGCCTAATGGGCTTTAAAAAAATGATTGCCAATTTAGAGCAGGGTAATTATGAGCAAGCGGCGCTTGAGATGCTGTACAGTCGTTGGGCGAATCAGGTACCAGGGCGTGCCAATGAGCTAGCAAAACAAATGCTCAGTGGGGAGTGGCAATAATGGGAATATTATCAAGCTTATTTAATCCAGCAATAAAAGATCCGATCCAAACGGTTGGGACCATTTTAGATGAGCTGTTTACCAGTGAAGAAGAAGTGTTAAAACAGCATATTCTTAAAGCTCGTTTGGTTGAACAATCAGCACAAATACAAGCAAAAATTAGCGAGCTCAGTGCATCGCACCGCAGTGTGTTTGTGGCGGGTGCAAGGCCGTTTTTATTGTGGGTTTGCGGGTTTGGCTTTTTATTCTCATTTGTGGTCAACCCAATATTACAATGGCTATGGCCAGAAATAGGCGCACCAGAATTACCGCTAGAAGTCATGTTAGAACTAACACTTGGTATGTTAGGGCTAGCAGGACTACGAACAATTGAAAAGATTAACGGAGTCGCTAAGTGAGTCAACCGGAGCAGTGGCAAATGAAAAAGGAACTCAATTTAGCCCATATTATTACCACAGTGACATTGCTTGTTTCAGGGATTTTGTATTTGAGTGATTTAGATAAACGGATCACCGCCAATACACAAGAGCTGTCACATTTAAAACAGATCAGAAACGAAGATCAAAAGCGCATTGAAAAACGCCTTGATTCGATAGATAAAAAGCTCGATACCCTATTGAGCAGTAAAGCCAGAGCAAACTAAACGCCGTTTCGGAGTCCCGACACGCCCCCAACTTCAGCCAAATAAACACGATGGTGCACAGCCATATGTGTTATGAGGAGCAGCACTTTGAACAATGCAATTGAATTATCACGATTGGCGGTGCCAGATGTGATAGAACCGCTAAAATACGACGACATTTATCAACAAATGGAAAATGCACTAACCGAGTCCTTTCCCAACTATATGGTGCTTGCATCAGATCCTGCAATTAAGTTGTTAGATATTGCCGCCACTCGTGAGTTATTACTGCGACAGCGCATTAATGATGCGGCTCGCTCAGTCATGGTTGCTTATGCAACAGGCGAAGACCTAAATCATTTAGGGGTGTTATTTGGTGTCGAACGAGGGCATGAAGAAAGTGACGAGCGTTACCGTGCGCGGATCCCCTTATCTTTAGAAAGCCACAGTATGGCGGGCACGATGGGGGCGTATGAATATCAAGCATTGGCCGCCTCAGCCAATGTAAAAGATGTGCACGTTACCTCAAGTGCGCCGGGTATTGTTGATGTGTATATATTACCTGAGCAAAATGCGAATGTGGGCGAGCTGCACGATGTGGTGAATACACATCTAAATGATGACGATGTCAGGCCATTAACTGATCTTGTTAAAGTCCACATGGTTCAACCTAAAGCCTACGACATACACGCGCAGATCCACTTTCATGATGGGGCTGACCGAAGCGCAGTAAGTGAAAAAATCAACGCTGCACTGAATGAGTTTATTTCACAGCACTATAAGTTAGGGCAAGAAGTACCGCACTCAGGGCTGATCGACGCCTTTCATCAAGCTGGCGTGAGAAAGGTGAAGTTATTGTCTCCACAAGACGACATCACCTGTGAAGTGAATCAAGCTGCGATTGCAAGCTTGCCAACAATTACTTTTATGTAAGGTGATGTAATGAACGATGGCAATAACAGCGACGAAGGCGTTAAGTTTCAGTCTTTATTACCCATGAATGGCAGTGAGCTCGAGCAATCTATTGAGCGAGCATCGAGCTTTGTGCCAAGTAAACCCATTCCAGATTACGTGGCAAAACATTGGGATCCAAAGACTTGCCCTGACAAGCTATTACCTTGGCTGGCGTGGAGTTTATCAGTTGATGAATGGGACGAACAATGGTCAACAGAAAGTAAGCGGGCTTTGATCCAAGAATCAGTCACCATACATAAGCACAAAGGCACCGTTGGCTCAGTAAAAAGGGCGCTTGCATCATTGGGCGTAAAAGTCGACTTTTTTGAATGGTTTGAAGATGTTGATGATGTGTCTTTGGCACCGCACCACTCGGGTAAACCGAATACATTTACGTTTATTGCATGGGCCAATGAAACTCCCTATACCAGTGCGCAAGTGGTATTAAGCCAAACGCTTTACGATGCGATTTACCGCGTAACCAATCATACCAAACCGCAAAGAGCCCATTTTGATTTTCTGGTGGGCGCTAAGCTTGATTTAGGGGTGACCGTTGCAACCACATCGAGTGGCTTACAAGTTGGTCGTATAAATTACGACACGGTACCGGTGAAAGCCGCTCCCACAGAAATGACTGCGGGCCTCACTGTTGTGAATAAACATCGCTATGGGCTTAAACGTAATTATGGCAAAACCCAGGCCGTGTCGGGTGAGTTATCCGCCGCACTGGGCGCAGGGCTGCACTTGCATAACCAGCGCCACAGTGTGGGCCGATTTTATATGAGTAACAACCAAAAACTACCAGCAGGCTGCTATTACTTACAGTCTTCTTTAGCCGCCGCATTTCATTTTAGCAATCGACGTTTCAGCGTAGGTCGCTTTTACCTTCATTCATCTCAATAGAGAGGGTGTGCGTTTACTTAGTTAAGTGACGTTACATGAAGTAATGCAGCAAACTGGCAACATACAGGTAATCAAACACTAAGTAACCCCACATAACACTCTATTGTTTCTTATATCACGCAGTCTTTGATAAGAGATGATCGCAAGTGCACTTCAGGCTAACGCTGGCGTCGCTTATACAAGGCTGATTGATATCAAATCAACCTAAGGAGTATGTGCAGTGAGCACAATCTTACGGCCAACAATAACAACTGCGGGTTTAGAGGCAGTTTTTAATTCGCAAAAGAATGGCTTTCAAGCCAAAATTAACAAAATAGGGCTAGGTACCGGTAATTATACGCCTCATCAAAGTCGTTCGGCATTAGGAGCAGAGGTACATCGCATTTCTGTGGCCAGCGGCGAAGACAAAGGCAATGCCCAAATTCATATGAGTGTAATTGATGACACCAATCATAACTTTTGGGTCAACGAAGTTGGCTTTTATTTAGAAGACGGCACTTTGTTTGCTGTTTATTCAGACCCTGATAAACCCATTGCCTATAAGTCATCAGAAGTTGACTTGCTGCTAGCGTTTGACCTTGTACTAACCGGCGTGCCAGCAGATTCAATCACGGTGATTGATCAAGGTGTTAATTTAAATATTTTAATTGCACCGGAGCTGGCCAAGTTAGGTGCAGCACAAATTGGCAACATGTATCGTCATATCAAGCAAAAGTTTGAATTGATGGACGCAGGCGTTTTGAAATAATAGGAGCAGACAATGGCATTAGAACAAGATATCGCAAATTTGGTTGAATCAACCAATCAACTCACCTCAGTCATTGATAATAAAGCAAAAACCATCGATGCAAAAATGGCACAGCTTGATAGCCGCGTAGTAGCCAAAGAAGCGCAAGTTGACCAATTTATTCAAGATGCAACGCCCGAAACGCGGTATGTGCAAACCATTAAAATAGGCGGTTCAAAAGACTATTTGTATCCGGTTTGGTGGTCATTTCCAGATAATAGCTTTGGAACTGGCAATGTAACGATTCACCGTAATTATGCATGGAATGGCGGTGTTAACGAGCGGCCACTTCATGCGAATCGACCACATCAATCGGCATTACTTTTAGAGCTAGAAGGTAATGCAACAGGATGGAGTGGTGACGCTAATTACATGAATATAAAACGGTTTAGTGAGCGTTATTCCAATGTAGCGAGTCACGTTAACTTTCAGATGTACTGTAATGCAGAGAAAGTAAACCCAGATAAGCCTATTTACAGTGGCAGTACAGAAGGTGGTTTTGGTGCTTGGTATCGTTCGGGCTCGGGTTTATATTTGCGAGGTGGGGGTTTAACTTATCGCATTACAAAAAATTGGGCTGGAGACGTTAAATATCATGATGGGAGCGACAATTTACGAAGGGTACTTCGTGAAATAGAGGGTGACACATGGTCAGTTCGTTGGTTTGTAGAACCCATTCCATTTACAGATCGCGTAGCACCTATCGCCAATACCATTCCTTATGTGAATCACCCTTATACGCCGCCGGCACCGACTTCAGCGTAGGGCTTATATTTAAATACGACACAGTTAAACACTACACAGTGAAATACGCGCTATTAAAAATGGTGACTGGGTAACCTAACCACCTAGTCGCCACATAAAGTAATACACAAAAATCAAAGGAAACACGATGATTTTAGAAAAACTCAACGTAGCAGGCAACGACATGGTGAATGTTCCTGCTGAAGAAAAAATCTTGCTTGACCTCGGTGTGGCACAAGCAGATGTAGCTGGGCTAATTGCCCAAGCAAAACACGCGCAATTAGAAGCCCAGTGCCAACATGCCCGTAGCTTTGCTTATCAGTCGCAATCAGATGGTTTAGCGTTTGATTATCTTGCAGCCCAAGCAGAGTTTGGTGAGCAAAGTACCCAAGCCGAAGCCGCGAAAGCGGCGTGGCTTGGGGCACGTAAATCTATTAAGGCACATTATCCAAAACCTTAAGCTTTAAACTTTTTACCGAGCAATAACTAAGCCCACCTTTTGGTGGGTTTTTTTATGCTCATTTACTCGAGCCATACGTAGTCGTATTACATACATTGTTTATTTAACAATAAGTGAATACAGGTTGGCTCATTATTATTATGGAGAAAATAATATGGCATTAGAACAAGACATTGCTGATCTCATAAAATCAGCCAACCAACTCACAGACACCGTTGACGGTAAAGTGCAAGATATTACCGCGCATTTAAACCAAAAAAAGCAAGAGATTGACACCAAACTCACTGCCAAAGAGCAAGCCGTAGACGCAAAAATTGCCAGCTTTCAAAAAGCACTGCCGCTTGGCCCAAACATGTTGTCAGACACCAAGCATTTTGCACACATCAACGCAAGCCAACCAGAAGGTACGGCAGTTGACGTATTACAATCACATGCCGCCCCATGGAGTTGCTTTTATTATCAAGGCACAGAAGGGGTAAGTACGGTCACAAAACTGAACCCAAGCATGCTGGCACAGCATGGATTGGTGCCGAATGACGAATTTAAAACCCGTGCTTTAGGAGATTATCGCTCAGAATCACAACCCTATTATGGCACTGACTTTAAAGTGGTGGTATTTGATGTAGAAATCACCAAAGGCAGAGAAACCGATGCAAATAATGGTCATTTATTTGTATTTAACCAAGGTTGCCCCACTTTTACTGGATGGGGGCGTGGTGAATTTTTAACTCAAGCCAGTTGTTGGATTAATGTACTTGAAGTAAGTGGGAACATGAAGTTTTACCCTTCTTCAAATCGCTCTGCATCAATTAGAGTTGACAGTTCTGATCTGAACAAAGGCTGGCAATATAAGCACGCAACAAGAGCTGGGTGGGGTGGATGCCATCAACCAAGATTTATTGGCCTTGGCAAAATGAAAGTGGCGATTGCATTGCCGTATGTGGGGATGGGCGATCATGGCGATAACATGATCTGGGCTGACAGTGTTGGCCACCCGTATTCTCACGTTGGTCCAACTGTTGCTGAAGGAGCATAACCATGGCGATATTAAAACAAATCTCTACGCAAACTAATTTTGCTGGTGGTATTAAAGACTTAGCCCATGGTGCACACATTGCTGAAGAAGCCGGCGTTGCCGCCGATGATTTTGAAGTGATTTTTAATACCGATGAAGTACACACACTACGAAGAAAAAGCTACAGCGCACAAAGCGATTATTTGTTCTTTGATTACATGGCTGCCGTCGCTGAGTTTGGCGACACGTCGGCACAAGCAAGCACAGCAAAAACGGCTTGGTTAGCACAGCGCGAAGCGGTTAAAACACAATTTCCAAAATAACTGACTTATAAAACCAACCCGTTTTATAAGCGACTTTAACGGTTCAAGCACAATTAACTTTTTATTGCATACATAGCCCGCTTTTGCGGGCTTTTTTGTATGCGCTTTTTTTAAAATGTATGGAGAAAATACACATGGCGTTAGAACAAGATATTGCCAAACTTATAGAGGCCTCAAATGACCTCACCACCATTGTAGATAATAAAATTCAAGATATAGACAGCAAAGTGTTGTCAGCCAAAAGCACCGTTGATGGCTATATAAGTCAAGTTAATAGCTACATAGACTCAGCCCGAGACAAACAATCACATTTTCGTTTAACTAAAAACCAAGCATTGCTCCCAAATGCTGATAGTACATTCCCACAAAGTTGGAGTGGTGGCTTTGTAAAAAGTGCCAAAGTGGTTGAAACAGTAACGACGAACGTATTGCCAGAACAACGCTCGGCACTAGCGCGAGAGTTTCTGCAAGCGATTAATTCAGATCGACAGCATTTCGCTGGGAGTTTTAAGATATGGGAGTTGGAGTACTACCCAAATCGTCGAGGTGAAAATCAAGGGTTATCAGCGTATTTAATGTTTCAATATAGTCGTCGAACGACTGTATCAACGGTTGCCGCCATAGTTAAACATATTAAAGGTGTTGTTCCAAATGGACTTTGGTGTCAAGGCCTTGAGGCCGGTCAGCCAGCAAAGTTATGTGGGCAATTTATCGGCCATTCCGGGCGAAACCACTACACCCATTGTCACCCACATGTTAATGGTGCAGGTAAACCAGAAACGGAAACAGGCATTATTCAAGTTGCATTACCAGCAGTGGTAACTGGTGATGTAGATCTAACTAAAAAGCAATGGGGTCAGTTTGCGTACCTCGGTGATGCTGATCAACCCGCGTATAACTAAGGAGAGAATATAATGGCTACATTAACAGTTAACGGTCAGGTCGTTGACCATTTCTACGACTGTAACACACCACTTGACGCGACTGCGCAGCTGGTACATGAACAATATGGTGCAAGCGCGACTTTTTCGGTGGTGCTAACTGAACTTGAACAACAAGCACAAGACAAAGCAATGGCGCGTGCGAGTATCACCACGCAAGTGGCTGATACCGACTCATTGCTTGGTACAACCTCAGACACCACACATTTACTCCTCAACGAACTCAGTGGTTTTATTAATAAGCTTAACAAAGCCACCACATTGGCAGAAGTACGCGCATCAGCTACGTCATTACAATCAGCCATTGGCCATATTGAGGCAGACGTGGCAGCGGGGTCGTTAACGTTCCCGTATCAAAGTAAAGGTCAGCAAAGCGTCATGGATGAAATATCAGCGCGCGCTACTGCGGTTAACCAAGTGCTTAGTAAGTAAACCTCAGCAATACATATTGGTGATAATGGCCGCGTTTCACGTTGCCCGTAAGACCGCCACAAAGGGGTGTTACGGGTAACGCGTTTGGCCATGAACAATATGATATAGCGAGCGTTTAGTTTTACAAATTATGAGTTTAACAAATTATGAGTTTAACGAATTTTAGCGCCATCGAACTCAACCAACTTCCCACGCCAAGCCTTGTAGAGTCTCTTAGCTTTGACGCCATAAGCAGTGCGATCCTCGCAGATTACAAAACCCGTTTTCCAGATGCGCAGCTGAATTTTGCCAGCGATCCCGTGATAAAACTCATTGAGTGTTTTGCGTATCGAGAGTTATTAGTAAGAGCACGCATCAATGAGGGAGCAGAAGCGGTTTTATTGGCAAAAGCTACCCACACTGAGCTGGACTATTTAGGGCAACGATTTGGTGTAAAAAGGGCGGTTAGAGCAGGAGTTGATCAGGCAAATAACGTCAATAGTGTTGCGTGTGATGAACCAAGCGCATTTGAAAGCGATGAACGTTTTCGTACCCGTATTAAACTGGCATTAGAAGGGTTTAGCACCGCAGGACCGGTTGGGGCGTATGCGTTTCATAGTTATAAGGCGTCTTCACACATTAAAGATGTGTTTATTGAAGCGCCAGAGTTTGTGATGCAAGCGCCACCCTCAGCCATGGCTGAGCAATTACCCAGCGGGACTATGCTGCTAAAAAGCACTTATAGTGCCGACTTAACCACGCCCATGCCTGGTGATGTTGCCATTACATTATTATCTGATGAAGGGAATGGCACGCCATCAAATGCTGTTTTACAGGCGGTTGAGCAACATTTAAATCAAGATGATATTCGCCCACTCACAGACAGGGTGAATTTGCTAACACCCCACATCTTCGATTTTGAGGTCAAAGCAAAACTGCATTTATACCCGGGTTTAAATGCCGATGAAATATGCGCCGAGTCACGGGCGGCATGTCAAACGTGGCTCAATACTCATCACAAGCTTGGTCACGATATTTCACTCTCGGGGTTATATGCTGTGTTGCATAGCGCGGGGGTCCAGCGAGTAGAGTTAATTAGCCCCACAGCCGATATTGTGGTTGCACAAAATCAAGCGGCATATTGCAAGCAACTAACGGTTTCTGTAGAGGCGCAGCGCAATGTCTAATAGCGATGAACGTCCAACCAAGTTAACGCTTGCTAATAGCTCATTGCTTGAGTCGTCATTGCTTGAAGCCAGCGCACGCCTTGAAGACATACCTGTTCAGTTAAAGCATCTTTGGGACCCAAATAATTGCCCAGCACATTTTTTACCTTGGCTTGCTCATGGTTTAAGTGTTGATGCATGGGACAGTGCGTGGCCAGAGCACATTCAGCGCCAAGTGATTGCAGCCAGCGTACCAAACCACCGGATAAAAGGAACGGTTGGGGCGCTAAAGCAATCCCTCAATGCACTCGATGCAGACTTAGAGCTGCAAGAATGGTGGCAAATTGGTGGCCCACCACACAGCGCCCGCGTATTGGCTTTGGCTAAAAACAACTTAGATGAACAGGGCGCAAGCTTTATCACTCCTAAGTTGCAAGCACAGCTGTGGCAGGCAATTGCTGCCAATAAACCTTGTAGAACGCAAATTGACTTTCATATTGGCAATATTCAGCAAAATAACGTGTACTTGGCGGCCGCAGGGCAAAGCACCACGCTAAAAACCAATCACCTCGCGCAAAGTGTTGATGGCGAGTTTGATGCCCGTGATGTCACGTTACAAAGCGTTGCCAGCACTTATGAAATAGGCACTGGGCGGTTAGCGCAAAATGCCGATGACCAATTCGATTTAAGTCATATCACGGTACAAGGCGTTGCCAGCAACTATGAAATAGGAACCG
>NZ_PNBY01000155.1 GCF_005886875.1 Pseudoalteromonas aurantia
TTAGCGGCTTCGTTCAACAAACGCATCAACGCATGGACTAATAAAGCTTGGCTAGGTTCGTGCCTCACCAATTATAGCCAAGCATGGTGGCAAAATTTTAACTGACACCCAGCCAAAATTGACGTGCAAAATAGGGTTTTTACGAATTAACGAAGTGGTTAATTCAAGTGAAGAGACCATGAAATTAGCACGAACAAGCTAGCAGCAGAGCTTACTTAATTAAATCAACGGATTAACCTGCTTAAGTGTTCGGGCTAGAAAAGTGCATACGCAGTGAAAATATCATTGATAGATCAGCGAAAATTAGCTCTAATGGCACGATAAAACGTATTGAGTAATGCAGGGATGGCTTAAGCACGAAAGACAAGCTGATAAAATAGGCTCGAGACACCTTACGCCACTAAAAGCAAATTCCCATAGCATAAATAACACCAACTCTGACACACCGAGCAGGTAGCGGCTCAATCCAGCAAGCAATTATGCAGCACAAACAACGTGCTGCATAAATACTAAGTAGTTAGAGATAAAAATGAACATAGCACTCCGAAAATTAACAAAAAAATATTTGCCAGCATTTTCAATGCTTTGGCAATTTTATCAATACCATCAAAGCAATTTTGATAACGAAGACATCGATAGTTCAGGCAGATTTGATATTGATGAAGAATACCTAAAAGATGTCGCTACGGGTGACGAAGACTGTGACGCTTACTTAATTGTTGTTGAGAACAATCTAGCAGGTTTCGTGACTGTAGAGCCAACAGAAATATTAGAGCGTGAAATGCCTGAGCTGTCTGATATTTTTATCCTACCTAAGTACCGATCAAAAGGTATCGCTATGCATGCTGTTCGCCAGTTAATGTTAAATAACTCATCAAATTGGCATGTAGCCGTTTATAAAAATGACCGCGAAGCATTAAAGTTTTGGGACAGACTTTTTGCGAAATTACCGATTGTGAATGTATTGAAAGTTGAACCACCTGAGACCGAAGGCTTCCATGAATTTGTGATTACAAATAAATAAAATATGCAGGACGTGATGAATAAATTTACAAAGCCCCCCCCAAATTGACTGCCCACCCCAAATTGACTGTTTTTCATTCATTACTTATCTTTTAAATTCAGCTTAAAAGATAAGTGATTTCTGGGCTTAACGTTTAGAGTGATCAGCTAACGCCTTCAATAAGCCTTAATAACTAACGGTGGATTAGGCGTGTTTCTTTAGCACTGAGTCGTGCAATTTCGCTATCTCTTTCAGTGTAAAGCGCATATTATCCGTTCAATTTTGAGAACTCGACAATATCTCATAGGTATTTTTTAAGGCTGGCAATAATTTTAAATGGGTGTCAATGCTCGTTTGTTCCGTTACGCGTCACCGTTCTTTCCCGCTAGCATACTCTGCCCCAGTAGAGAGAGGACGAGCAAGCTTTCATAAAGACTTCACAAGGCGGAAAATTAAGGGAGTCAACTTAAAATGTTTCTTCGTTTTTATGGTAATCTTCGCCAATTTGTTATGGGGTTAATTTAGTATTCTACGTTTGATTTATTGCAGACGAAGCGTAATTTTTCTACGATCCATTGATGAATTTTACTTTGGTTACTGCGAGGATGCCATGCAACAATGACTTCAAAAGGGGGTGGCAGGTCTTCGACTTTCAATATCGAGACTTTGTCGTTCGGTAGTAATTTAGAGGGGAAAAACGCAATTAAGTCGGTGGAACATAAGAGGTCTGGCACGGATGAAAAATTAGGGACAGACATAACGATGTTTCTTTTTAGGCCAACATTCGCAAACCATTGATCGTGAGAACCTTTAAGGTTTGCTCTTGATGGTGAGACCACCAACTGGGGTTGTTTGGCGATATCGGAGATGCTCAATACTTTTTGGCCTAGAGACGTGTTTTTGCTTGCCACGCACAAGTGTTGTTCTATAAATAATAACTCATAAGGTAGATCATCTGGAATAAAATCAGGAAAGCTGATCAGTAAATCTAGCTTTGCTGAACTCATTAACTCACTTGCGTTGTCAGTTGCAAAGTCCTGAACTATGAGTTTTAGTTGTGGTGCTTGCGCTCTGACGATACTTAGCAATTCTGGCAGCAGAGCCTGAGTGGTGTAGTCGGTTGCACTGATAGAAAATACACCTTGGTAGGTTGCGGGCTCAAAATGCTCAGGCTTAACAATGTCCTCGAGCTTAATCAGTACGTCAGCTATAGGGGCTTCTAGCGCTTGTGCTCTGGGAGTTGGTACCATTTTGTTACCCTGTCGAACAAATAAGCGGTCGTCTAGAATATCTCTTAGTTTTTTTAACTGTTCACTGATAGCTTGCTGGGTTAAGCCAACCTTATGCGCCACTTTACTTAAGTTTTGAAGCGCAAGCAGCTCGCTTAATATGCGCAATTGTTTTACTTCTAGCTTATGTAAACCACTCATATTTGTTACCTACACAAATAGATCTTGTTTCTATTTGTATCTTACCCCGCCTATGCTAGCAGCTCAAATAAAATTGGATGAGAACGAGCGAGTTTTTAGCGCTTTTAAGCATTTAAGCATTTA
>NZ_PNBY01000156.1 GCF_005886875.1 Pseudoalteromonas aurantia
AAGTTGTCTTCGTCGTTTCTTTCATACCTACGATTTCAACTTCGTCGTTCACGTTTACAATACCAGCTTCAACACGGCCAGTTACTACTGTACCACGACCCTGGATTGAGAATACGTCTTCGATAGGCATGATGAATGGCTTATCAATGTCACGCTCTGGCTCTGGAATGTAAGAATCTAGTGCTTCTGCAAGCTCTACGATCTTGTCTTCCCACTCTTTCTCGCCTTCTAACGCCTTAAGCGCTGAACCTGCGATTAGTGGTAAGTCATCACCTGGGAAGTCGTATTCAGAAAGAAGTTCACGAACTTCCATCTCTACTAGCTCAAGTAGCTCTTCGTCATCAACCATGTCACATTTGTTCATGAATACGATGATGTAAGGTACGCCAACCTGACGAGAAAGTAGGATGTGCTCACGTGTTTGTGGCATAGGGCCGTCAGTTGCAGCAACTACTAGGATTGCGCCGTCCATTTGTGCAGCACCTGTGATCATGTTTTTAACATAATCCGCGTGTCCTGGACAATCTACGTGTGCGTAGTGACGAGTCGGTGTATCGTACTCAACGTGAGATGTTGAGATTGTGATACCACGCTCACGCTCTTCTGGTGCGTTATCGATTGCTGCGAAGTCTTTTGCTTCACCACCGTATACTTTTGCAAGTACGTTAGTGATTGCTGCAGTTAGGGTAGTTTTACCGTGGTCAACGTGGCCGATTGTACCTACGTTTACGTGCGGTTTCGAACGTTCAAACTTTTCTTTTGCCAT
>NZ_PNBY01000157.1 GCF_005886875.1 Pseudoalteromonas aurantia
TAGGCGATTGGCAAGTGCTCTCAACACCCACGCGGGTTAAGTTACCCTTGTCATCTACGAGCTGCTTGCCAATCTAACTTGGTGTTTAAACATTACCTTGAACCTGATTGCATGAACGTATGGGGCGGTACTATTCATTTTTTTGAAGTAATATCCACATTAACCTTGCCAGACGATGTGCCATTGCAACCGCGGCTTTATTTACCCCACGCCTTTGCTTGATGGCAGTGACCCATAGGTTCAGGTCATCGTCTTTTTTATGTGCGTGGTTTACAACAGTTCGAGCACCATGAATAAGTTGCTTTCTGAGGTATTTATCTCCACGTTTAGTAATTGTGCCCAAACGATTTGTTTCACCAGACGCATATTGCCTAGGCGTAAGGCCAAGCCAGACACTAAAGTCTTTCGCACTTTTAAATACTTGGCCTTTATCGATGCTGGCGCTGAACGCGGAGGCAATGATAGGGCCAATCCCTGGAATTGATTGCATAATTTCTGCACTGGTGTTGTGGGTGTTAGTTTGTTGAAACAAGGTATCCATGAGTTTAATTTTTTTATCATAGCTTTCTAACTCTTGTTGCACCTCTAACAACATGAGGCGAATAACAGGCTAAACATCTTGTGATAAAAGTTCATGAACATGCTTTTTGAATACAGAGT
>NZ_PNBY01000158.1 GCF_005886875.1 Pseudoalteromonas aurantia
CGAGCACCATGAATAAGTTGTTTTCTGAGGTATTTATCTCCACGTTTAGTAATTGTGCCCAAACGATTTGTTTCACCAGACGCATATTGCCTAGGCGTAAGGCCAAGCCAGACACTAAAGTCTTTCGCACTTTTAAATGCTTGGCCTTTATCGATGCTGGCGCTGAACGCGGAGGCAATGATAGGGCCAATCCCTGGAATGGATTGCATAATTTCTGCACTGGTGTTGTGGGTGTTAGTTTGTTGAAACAAGGTATCCATGAGTTTAATTTTTTTATCATAGCTTTCTAACTCTTGTTGCACCTCTAACAACATGAGGCGAATAACAGGCTGAACATCTTGTGATAAAAGTTCATGAATATGCTTTTTGAATACAGAGT
>NZ_PNBY01000159.1 GCF_005886875.1 Pseudoalteromonas aurantia
TGTGCTACTGGCGCTTGTGCTACTGGCGCTTGTGCTATTGGCGCTTGTGCTACTGGCGCTTGTGCTACTGGCGCTTGTGCTACTGGCGCTTGTGCTACTGGTGCTTGTGCTACTGGCGCTTGTGCTACTGGCGCTTGTGCTACTGGCGCTTGTGCTACTGGCGCTTGTGCTATCGATGACGCGGCAGTGACTTCATGACTATGGTCAACTTGGCCTAGTAAAGCCTGCTGACTTCTGAAATATTGTTCGTGATTTACATGATAAAGTGTTTGGTTTTTCTCAAGTACTGACAATGTGTTATCGATATGACCTAGCACTTGGTTAAAGCTGTCATGGCTTCTAAACTCACTCAAAGCGTTTTGTTGATGATTGATAACTGACGTTAGCATAGTTAAGTACTGCTGTTGATTCGCCTGAAATTGGCTATGTACATCGCTTAATTGCTGTTGAGCTTGTAGTTGTCCAGCAACGGCGCCGAACTGTGCGTTTGTGTCATTTTGAGACATGGTCAATTCCCTTGTTATCTGATTATGAGTTAAATTTGAAGATGCATGATTAGAGTTCACAACTTGGTTAGAAACCCATTTTACCTCTTGCAATTTTTGCTCTAACTGTTGCTCTAAATCTTGGTTTGCTAATCGTAATTGTTTAAGTTCTTGATCCTTTTGAGCAATTGTCTTTGCCAGCTTTGTTTGTGCTTGCGCAAGCTGCTGTTCTGCTTGTTCATCGACATATGCTTTAATTAAGTGATCGTCCGTTTCCCTGAGCTTTTCCATCACCTCTCTACGTTTGGGTGTCGCGTAATTACCACCGTCCAGTGTAATCGCCATTACTGATGGCTTACTTGGCAAAGGTTGTCTTAACCGATATTTATCTATCTGTTTAAGCTCGACTCCCAATGAAAGCATTTGTGCAACCGCTTTATAAAATTGAGATACTGCGGGTGCGGAAGAAGATGGGTTAACAGGTACAACAGCAAATGGTTTATCACCGAGAATATTTTTAACTAAATTGCTTAATACACCTTTAGGACCAACTTCGATAAATACTCGAACACCATCGACATACATTTGTTCAACTAATTCAACAAACTTCACCGAACTAGTTAATTGTGAAGACAATGTCTCGCGTATTTGAGCTGGCTGATTACTATAGGGTTTCGCTGTCGTATTCGCATAAACTGGGTGCTTTGGTGATTTGAAAGGAAATGACTTCAATACTTCAGCAAACGAGCCCTGAGCCTCTGCTATGTAAGGAGAATGAAATGCAGCATCGACATTTAACTTCTGACATTTTAACTGTTTTTCAGCAAACTTTTGTGCAGCCTGTTCAGCTTCATTTTGCGCACCGGCAAATACCGTTTGTAGCGGTGAATTAAAGTTCGCAACTACTAGGTTTTTGTAGCCAGCGAGCACCGACTCAACCACAGCACCATCGGCTTCCACAGCGTACATTACGCCTTTTTCATTTTTACCTTCTAGAGAACCAGCCATTGATAATGCACGCTCAACAGAAGCGAGATAAAGTTGATCCTCTGTCATTGCACCAGCCGCCCACAGGGCTGTTAACTCGCCATAGCTATGTCCAGCAAAACGCGTAACATTCAATCCCATATTACATAGTGTTTTATAGTAAGACGCTGATACTGCCCCAAGAGCGGGTTGAGTAAACTCTGTTTGGCGTAGTTTATTGTGTAAGACTTGCTCTTGCTCTTCACAAAAAACAGGCACAGGATAAACCGTCGTCGAAAGCCTTTCATTCAGTTTTTTGACAGCTGCTATATCGGCAATATGCAACGAGTCTCTAAATTCAGGGTACTCAATGGCCATATCCCTTGCCATATTTAAGTACTGTGAACCTTGACCTGGGAACAACACCGCAACTTGGTCCTTGCTTTCAACCAAGCTTTTCGGACGATAAAAAGCCCCCATTGGGTGTTCAAATTCTTCCGTAGGCTGTTTAACAAGCAGTGGCAATACCTTTTCTAATAAACTTGCTGCATGACCGACATCGCTCGTCAATAAAGTCAAGCGTGCCTCACTTTTTGCCACTTCTACTTGCTGTTGTTCTAAGTGTTCACGAAATTTTATAACGTTGTTTTCACTGCGCCACTCAGTTAAGGTTTGCTCTACAATGTGTTGTAATCGTTGTGGACTCTCAGCACTTAAAACAACAACTTCAGGAAGGTTAGATTGACGATAAGCATCTGTATGCTCATTTTGAAACTCTTCCAGAATTATGTGGTAATTTGTACCACCAAATCCAAATCCACTGGTTGCTGCACAACGTGGTTTGTTTCCATCTCTTTTTACCCAAGGTCTAGCTTCTGCGCTGATATAAAAAGGATTATTATCATCTGAAAAAAACTGATTAGGTGTTGTCACATTGATCGTAGGGGGTAATACTTTATGATGCAGTGCTTGTGACACTTTAATCAACGAAGCAGCACCAGCAGCACATCTTGCATGCCCGATTTGTGATTTAATACTACCCACTGCTATAGAGCGTGGTGCAATATCATAATTTCCAAACACCATACCTAAACTTCGTAGTTCGGTTTCGTCTCCAGAAGCAGTGCCCGTGCCATGAGCTTCAATAAGCTCAATGTCTTCGGGAGAAATAGGTGTTCTACCGTAGCTTCGCTCTAGTGCATAAACTTGCCCTTGATCGCGAGGTGCAAAGACGCTTTTAGCCTTACCATCACTAGATGCTTCGACTGATTTGATCACAGAATAAATTCTATCGCCATTAGCAACAGCATCACTTAGACGTTTAAGAACAACTAAGCCCACACCATCACCTAATAGCATGCCATCAGCTTTATCATCAAACGGTCGACAAATGCCCGCTTTGGATAACGCCGGCGTTTTGGAGAAACATAGGAAAGAAAATATAGAGTTCTCTAAATTGACACCGCCAGTTAGTACAGCATCACAACTTCCCATTCTTAACTCATTGACAGCCGACTTGATCGCCGCATGACTGCTACCACAAGCCGCGTCAACCATGTTTGAAGTACCGCCAAAATCGAAGAAACTAGCAATACGTCCACAAGCCACATTACCTAAGAAACCAGGGAAGCTATCTTCATTCCACCCAATATAGCATTCGTTAAGCTTGTCAACGACACTATCAATGACTTCACCTGGTATTCCCTTACTTACCATGGCACTGCGGACCATAGGTGTTTGGTTACGAGCTAGCAAAGAAAAAGCGGTATTACCGTTACCAGCACCACCTAAAATAACGCCGACTTTACTGCGGTCTAACGAACTACTTTCTTTAAGTAAATTAGCATCTTCTATGGCTTTTTTGGCAACATGTAATGCGAATAATTGTGCAGTACTTATTGATTCAATCAATACAGGGGGGATTTTAAACTCAACGGGATCAAACTCGATGGGCTTGATGAAACCTGCTTTAAACATATAGGTTTTATCAACTTTGCTGGGGTTTGGATCATAGAAAGCATCTTTATCCCAATACGTCATATTATCCTTTTCGTCGACACTCGTCATCGAATCTTTTTTCTGGCAAATATTACTCCAAAAATCAAACAGATTATCAGCATCTGGAAATTGGCTCGCCATGCCTACAATGGCGATTGGTTCATCCTCATACGGCTTAGTTTTGCTATCCGTATTCACTTTTCGTTTTAGATTAGCTTTAGCTTTTGTAGGCGACTTCTTGGTGACCATATCACTCGTCCTTTTTATAAAAATTAGTGAAGTCAAAAAATTCCAATCTTGATCACAAAACTGTTTAATTTATGCATTGTAAAAACACCTAAATTAAACGAAATCAAAATACCACCCTGGAACAACAATCGTTTAACAGTTGTTACATATCAAACCATTTTTTGTTTACAAAATAAAGACGTGAAATATGAACTTTTTTATATAATAAAAAATTCCATGTATTTTTATGGAGTTAGCATATGAATATTTTAATTACCCATAAAATATACAATTACATACAAATTACAGAGCTTACAATGGGTAGAAATAACAAAAAAAAGCAGAGGTAAAATTAAAAAAACTATTAAATACAGAAGCTTAATAAAACTGAAAAATCACATACAACCTTATCATTAGAAAGTCAGTGTTCTTTTTCCTTTCTTTTACCAAAGAAAAAAAGCAAACAAGAATAAATAAACCATTGAAAGTAAAGGATAAATAATTAAAGATATAAAAAAGATTATATTTAAAATAAATTAAAAACATTTAAATACAACAAGTTACACAACAAAAAAATAAAATACAATGAGAATTATTCAACCTCTAAAAATCCACTCACCTGCTATTTTCCCCAATATTAATTCACGCTACCCCTCTAAACCTTTTACCCACCCTAAAATAAACAATCCATTAACATTCTGTAAGCAAAATAAAACTGTAAACAAGTAATGTCACCGTAAAGGTAAAGGTAAAGGT
>NZ_PNBY01000016.1 GCF_005886875.1 Pseudoalteromonas aurantia
AATTAACTATGCCACTACACACAACACCAGTGCAGAAATTATGCAATCCATTCCAGAGATTGGCCCTATCATTGCCTCCGCGTTTAGCGCCAGCATCGATAAAGGCCAAGCATTTAAAAGTGCGAAAGACTTTAGTGCTGGCTTGGCCTTACGCCTAGGCAATATGCGTCTGGTGAAACAAATCGTTTGGGCACAATTACTAAACGTGGAGATAAATACCTCAGAAAACAACTTATTCATGGTGCTCGAACGGTTGTGAACCACGCGCATAAAAAAGACGATGACCTGAACCTATGGGTCACTGCCATCAAGCAAAGGCGTGGGGTAAATAAAGCAGCGGTTGCAGTGGCACACCGTCTGGCAAGGTTAATGTGGATATTACTTCAAAAAATGAATATTACCGCCCCATACGTTCATGCAACCAGGTTCAAGGTAATGTTTAAACACCAAGTTAGATTGGCAAGCAGCTCGTAAATGACAAGGGTAGCTTAACCCGCGTGGGTGTTGAGAGCACTTGCCAATCGCCTATCATTGTTCGCTACAGTTAGATGAAAAAAGGCCTAGCCTGCCTATACAAAACCCGGCAAAGGCACGGTATATAAACCGGTTGGGTGTATTCAAATTAGGGTGTATAGGCTCGAAGCTCATTAGGGGCACTGAAATAACAGTTAAGCCCGGATATATGTCAGAGCAACGCTTTATTGCAAATGGGTCAAACGTCAAACAGTGGCAGCGACGAAATGAAAAAACGAGGTAGTTTATTCTACCCCGCCAGAGTTATTTTGTTTGACATACCGGGAGTGTCCATATATGTCTTTGTAAATTTCCGCTAAAAAAATTGTAAGCCATCATATGGTGTTATTTTTAAAGATTCCAGCCTTTTAGTTAAACTACCAACATGTAACTCTAATTTATGGCCATTTGGATCTAGGAAATATATAGAATTACCTTCACTCTTATTTTGCTTCCATTGTTTAGCGCCTGAGTTGAGAATTTTGTCCTTGGCCACGCTAAAATTAGAAGGCGATACATCAAATGCTAGATGGCTATAATCTTTGGATGGAGAAGCCTCATCAAGTGAAAGGCAAAACCATAATTCATTTAATGAAAGGTACGCACCACGAAACCATTTTGCATGTGGAACCATACCAAGAATTTTCACGTAAAAGTTGAAAGATTCCTCTAAATCATTTACTGCGATAGTGATGTGGTTTATGCCGTTTAACACGAACTTTCCTTGTAAACATAACTATTTAGTATTTATGCAGCACGTTGTTTGTGCTGCATAATCGCTTGTTGGACTGAGCCGCTACCTGCTCGGTGTGTCAGAGTTGGTGTTATTTATGCTAAGGGAATTTGCTTTTAGTGGCGTAAGGTGTCTCGAGCCTATTTTATCGGCTTGTCTTTCGTGATTAAGCCATCCCTGCATTACTCAGTACGTTTTATTGTGCCATTAGAGCTAATTTTCGCTGATTTATCAATGATATTTTCACCGTGCACGCACTTTTCTAGCCCGAACACTTAAGCAGGTTAACCCGTTGATTTAATTCAGCAAGCTCTGCTGCTAGCTCGTTCGCAATATCTGGCTAAGGGAAAATATGAATACTACTGTGTTACGATTAGCAAAACTGGCTGAAACTCAGCAACATTGATAATGTGATTACGACAAAGTCGCTCGGTAATTAGACCGTCAGTATCCCTTGTTAATCATACTTATTCAGACGCATAGTCTCTTTTTTAATCCTGAGCGTTTTTCTCCATAATTTCTGTTTAATCTGGCTTTTACTTTTTCATCAGCACAGTACAATGTCGGCATTTCAGATAATGTGTATAACAATATGACTCCCTCTGCTTTAGTTACGCTTGACCAACATGTTCGCCAAATCGATAGTTTTTGCGATGAGGTTTTTCGCTTGTTCCATGGTCGAGGGCAATGTTTTGAGGGGCTTGAGCAGATCACCATTGATTGGCTAAACGGGCAAATATTAATTTCACTCTTTAAAGAACATTCTGAAGTATTTCTATCCTCTCTTACTTCCTGCGTCGGACAATGGCTTCAATTAGAGGTGTGGCAAAGCAATGTACGCAGTGTGCTGCTGCATCACCGAAGCAGAGCGGGAGCGCCGATGGATGTTTTATTTGGCGAGCTTGCGCATACTCAAGTTGTGACTGAAAATGGCCTAAAGTTTCTATTGGATTTAGGCCAAAAGCAAAATAATGGCTTGTTTCTCGATATGAAAAATGGTCGAAAATGGGTTATGGAGCATGCGCAGCAAAAAAATGTTTTGAACTTATTTGCGTATACTTGTGGCTTTTCGGTGGCGGCCATTGCGGGTGGCGCATCTCAAGTTGTAAATTTAGATATGGCAAAAGCGGCTCTGAGTAAAGGCAGAGAAAACCACCGACTTAATGAACATGACACCAATAAGGTTAAGTTTTTGGGCCATGATTTATTTAAATCATGGGGTAAGTTACGTAAGTTTGGACCCTATGACTTAGTGATTATTGACCCGCCCACTTTTCAAAAAGGGAGCTTTGCTTTAACTAAGGATTATAAAAAAATATTACGCCGGTTACCTGAATTACTCCAGGATGGCGCTCATGTTCTGGCTTGTGTAAATGACCCTAATTTAGAGTCACAATTTTTAATTGAAGAAATGCAAGCGCAAGCACCAGATGTGCAATTTATTGAACGCTTGAAAAACCCCTCTGCTTTTGTCGATATTAATCCAGAGGGGGGATTAAAAAGCTTGTTATTTTACTATTCACAGAGCGATAGCTAGATCCATCTTTAACAAGGTGTAGAAGGGGTTATTGTCGGCCCCTTCATTACTATGTCTTGTTTCTAATGCTTTCCTTGCAGGTAATATGCGATGGTTTAAGAAACTCGCTGATTCTATAGTTGCCACCGATTGCGGCTTTTATTGCTGCCTTGGCTGTATCGCTACCCATGTTTTACTTTTTAACCTTTTTTCGTCAAACATTTAACGTTACTTTTAAAAAAATACATCGTCGCTTAGCCTATGTCAGGCACTCGGTTATTAAGGGGTTATTCTAGGCACAATAAGGCATAGTTAATGACTTTGTATTGGAAATGTTCTGCTGATTAAGTTGTAAATTGATCTATTTATTCTAAAGTGTAAGAACAGTCATGTTGATACGCTGTTTGCATGACGCATTCAATGTTAACAAGGACGCGTAAGCGTATTGAAGGAACACCATGCATAAGAGCGTAACTATGCTTGTTAGACAGCTATTGATCCCCTTTCTTTTGGTTATGCTTACTGTCGCATTGGTAGCTTCGCTTTTCTTTTTTGAACAAAAAATTCAACGTGAAGCACAAGTAAACGTTAATGACGCTTTATCGGAGTTGCTAGAAAATAAAAAGCAGCATTTATCTGAGTACATTCAAAATAATAGTGATTTTCTATATTTTTTATTGGAAACACCGCCGATACAAGGGATCTCTAGAGCGCAACTGAATGGCAATATAGACCCTCTTGACGGCACGTCGCTGGCCTTATGGGAAGAGCGATTAAATACGATATTTCAATCCATGATGCATACCTACACTGACATTCGACAGTTACGATTAATTGATAGTAGCACGGGGGATGAGCGAGTACGCGTTGACCGCTTTGGTGGAGTTGTAAAAGTGCAGCCCAAAGCAAAATTACAAAATAAGGCAAGTAAGGCGTATTTTTTAGAGACCCTTGAACTCAATGAGCGCAGTTTGTACGTATCTGAAATTGATTTAAATAAAGAAAGAGGAAAAATAGTACACCCTATTGAGCCGACTTTGCGTTTTGCTTTACCTGTATACAATGACGAGAATGTTTTATTTTCAATTTTAGTATTAAACCTTAACGCAGATGTATTGCTCACTGATCTGTATAGCGATATCGGCCCGGCGCTGCAATTGCTACTTTTGAATCAAAGCGGGCACTTTATTTACCATTCGAATACAACCATGCGTTTCACCAAAGACCTTCGTTCTGAGATGACGTGGCAGGCGCTATATGCTCACGCTCCGTGGTTATCTGGCGATTTACTTCTGGCGACTTTGAACAAAGATGTTGAGCAACAATTCATTGTAAAAGAGGATTTTTTAAGAACGTCCTCCAGTACGCAACATGGGCTGATAAAAATAGCCGCTGCGATCCCAGTGGCCCATTATGCTGAAATTTTATTCGAAAAGCGTGTCAGCACTTATGGTTTACTCTTTGTATTGAGTGTTATTTTTATCACTGTATTGGTCATTATTTGGTTTTATCTCAAAAGTTCACAAAAGCTTATTGCGACTCAATCTGAGTTTGCTGACATTATCGATGGTGCTGCTGGTGGTATAATTGGCTTTAATACAAAGTTACAAATAACCAGTTTTAACCGCGCTGCGCAAAGGTTTTTTCCTGAACTAAAGCCTAATATTGGTTTGGGTTATCATGCTTTAGAACACTATGTGTCGGACAATTATTTTACTGATACCTTAGAGTTAGTCAGCCAAAATCATACAGTTAAACCACTTGAGATCAGTTTGCCGCAAGAGGATGAAAGAGCCGTTGCGTTGGAGCTAACCGTATCGCCAATACGTGGCAGCGATGAAAGCTCGCAAGGGTTTGCTTTATTTGTCACAGATATAACAGCGCAAAATAAAGCCAAAGAAAAAATCAAACATAACAATGCTTACTTAGAGCAACAAGTTGCTGAGCGCACCGCAGAGTTACAGAATGCTAAAAAGCGAGCGGAAGAGGCATCTAATATTAAGAGTTCTTTTATTTCTAGTATTAGCCATGAGATGCGCACACCATTAAATGGGATATTAGGTACGCTGAATCTGGTGAGCCGAGAGGCAGTATCTAAACAGCAGCAAAATTATTTAGACATGATGAAGACCAGTGCTCAAACATTAACAAGCTTAATTAATGATATTCTCGATTTATCAAAAATTGAAGCGGGTAAATTAGAACTAGACTGTGAGTTGTTTGATCCAATCACGCTATTGGAGCATGTAACTTCTTCCATTGGTGTTAAAGCACACGAAAAGCGTTTGGATTATCAGCTTGATGCATTGGAGGTTGAATATTTAGGGTTATTTGGTGACTCAAGTCGACTCAAACAGGTTTTATACAATTTGCTCAGTAATGCAATTAAATTTACTGACAAAGGTGGTGTATATGTTGTTGCAAAAACGGTGACTGATAATGAACATATTTGGTTAGAAGTAAGTGTTCGCGATACCGGCGTGGGAATTTCAAAAAGTAATTATGACAAGTTATTCCAAGCATTTTCGCAAGAATCAGCCAACGTGACGAGTCAATATGGGGGGACTGGACTTGGGTTATCTATTTGCAAACAGCTGTGTAAGCTTATGGGGGGCGACATTTCATTTTCATCAGTTAAAAGTCGAGGGAGTGAATTTACACTGCGATTGCCTTACCCGGTAAGCCGTGCTAAACCCTTGCATATTATGCCCGTGTTATCAGGGTCTAGAATATATATTGAAAGCCCCTCAAGTGAGCTTTTTCAGTTGCTAGAAAAGCTAGTTGAGCGTTTTTCCGGTGAGTTAACAACCAAAATGGATGCAAAATATTGGCTTATTGATGCAGATAGTAGCCATTTAGACTTACATCTGCAGAGTGAGGAAGCGGTACAACGGTGTTGTATTTTTTATGATGCGCTGCAGGGGGAGCTGCCTAAAAATATACTTTCCAGCATTGCAAAGCCGATACGTTATTTAGATGTGCTTGCACTTATTAATCAAGAACAGACACACATTATGTTCGATTTGGTTGATGAAAATGAGCAACCGAACCAACACTCTGAGCAATATAGTACTTTATTCGGAAAAATTGTGATGGTGGTAGATGATAACCAGATAACCTTAGAGGTAGCAAAGGGCATGCTGAGCTCGCAAGGTATCGACGTATTAACGGCGAAGTCTGGGATAGACCTATTAGAGAAGCTCAACATTGCAGCTGAGCAATCGTTAGATATTATGGCAATCTTAATGGATTGTAACATGCCATTGATGGACGGTTATGAAGCAACTGAGGCGGTTCGAGCAGGCAAAGGGACGCAGCACTATAAAGCGATCCCAATTATAGCAATGACAGCAGGGACTATGTCAGGAGAACGAGAGCGCTGTTTCGCAATAGGTATGAATGACTATATTACGAAACCCGTCAATCCAGATAGTTTATTTGCCACATTAATAAACTTCAGCTTAGCATCTGAATATAACGAGTTCGACAATGATTCTGCGACGCTCTTGGCTGTACCTGAGGAAGAAAAATCTTTTAATATTGATGATGCATTAGATCGTATGCAAGGAGATCGCGCTTTATACGCGATGATCTGTGAGTTATTTATCGCAGACGCACCGAGTAAATTTAAGGACTTGTATGCGTCGATTGAATCCACTGATCATGATAGAACAAAACACATTGCCCATGCTATTCGCGGTCAAGCCGGAGACATTGGTGCCAAAAAGCTTTATTCACTGGCGGCTGAACTGGAAGGGTGTGCATTAGTACAACAAGGTGACACTCAATACACCCCTCTTTATCAAAAGATGGAAAAAGAGCTTGCCTATGTTAATGAGTGCATTAAAGACATGCAGCATGTCCAAGCAAGTTAGTCGTTTTTTATTGGACTATTTTGTTAATTAGCGCCAATATTACAGCTGCGTATTATAGTCCATATATTGGGCTACCTTTATGGCAACAGACTTGCCAAATCTGGATTGAATAATTGATAAACTCATATCTATTCCTGCAGTTATACCTGCTGAACTAATAAAGTTATTGTCGATTACAAACCTTTTTTCTTTAATGACGTGTAGCTGTGGAAACTGAGTTTGTAAGGTTTGAATATCGTTCCAGTGAGTCGTAACGTGTTTACCGTCGATAATACCCGCTTGGGCATAAATAAATACACCAGTGCATACAGAAGCGCATTCTGGAGTATGCCTTGCTGTTTCTGCTAGCCAACGCAGTACAGTAGGGTTATTTATCACCTCTTTATATTGTCCGCCAGCGACGAGCAATAGATCAAATTTAGGGTGCCCATGAATACTGTAATGGGGGTTTACACTCAGTCCGCCTCTTGTTTTTACTGGGGAGTGAGTTGGGGCGACAAGACTGACATTGATATGTTGGTTGGTGAAACGGTTTGCTGTGCAGAAAACGTCGAAAGGACCGCAAAAATCGAGTACTTCGACGTTATTATAAATAAAAATACCAATTTCCATTGCACTGGCCAGAGTGGTTTTTTACTAACTTGCACCAATCGGTCTTCAATTGCAACTGTGCTTTTTTAATTAAACGCACTATTTAGCTTTTTGCCGCGAATCAATTGCATGTTTTACCGTCCCGATTAAAATGAGCGAGTATATAAATAAGTATTCAAAAATTTAAAGAGACAACAATGATTAAAACAACAATGACTGCGCTCGGCCTTGCCGTTGTGGTTGCGTTAAGTGGGTGTACTTCTACCACTGAATTGACTAAAGCCTCTAATAGTCAAGTATCACAAGAAAATGTGTTACTACAGCCTTTTTCTGGGCCATTTCAAGGTGTACCACAATTCGATAAAATGAATTTAGCTGACTTAACACCCGCATTTGAAGCGGGGATCGCTGAGCACTTAGCTGATGTTGATAAAGTGGCTAACAACCCTGAGTCTGCGACATTTGAAAATACCATTGTTGAGTTAGAGCGTGCTGGTAAAAGCTTAGATCGTATCTTTACGTACTATGGAATTTGGCGAAATAATAAATCATCAGAAGAATCCCGAGCATTAGCGAAAGAGCTGGCGCCAAAACTTTCGGTATTTTCATCTAAGGTGACACAAAATGGTAAACTTTTTGACCGAGTTAAAGCGGTTTACCAAAGTGAGGAATATAAAACGCTAACGCCAGAGCAGCAACGAGTGACTTGGCTGACGTATAACAGTTTTGCGCGTAATGGGGCGACGTTGACAGGTGAAGCTAAGGCCCGCTATGCAGAAATTAATCAGCAATTGGCTACGCTACATACTAAATTTTCCAGCAATGTATTGGCTGATGAAGAAGGCTATGTGGTATTCCTAGATAAATCACAATTGTCAGGTTTACCTGAATCATTTATCGCGGGTGCCGCGTCAGCCGCAGCTGAACGAGGTAAAGTGGGTCAATTCGCAATTACCAACTCTCGTTCTTCAATGGATCCGTTTTTAACTTACTCGACTGAACGTGCGTTACGCGAGCAAGTTTGGAAAAACTATTATAACCGTGGTGGTAACGGCGACCAATATGATAATAATGCGACGATTAAACAAATTTTGACGCTACGTCATGAACGCGTTCAGCTTTTAGGTTATGAAAACTATGCCCAGTGGCGTCTTGAAGATCGCATGGCAAAATCTCCCGCGAATGCAAAAGCATTGATGGATAAAGTATGGCCTGCTGCCATTGCGCGTGTAGAAGAAGAAGTTGCGGATATGCAGGCGATAGCAGATAAAGACGGTGCAAATATTACTATCGCACCATGGGATTATCGCTTTTATTCAGAGAGAGTTCGCAAAGAAAAATACGATTTAGATTCTAATGAGATCAAACAGTATCTTCAGTTAGATAAACTACGAGAAGCGATGTTTTATGTTGCTAAACGTTTATTTAATTTTGAGTTTTCAGAGGTAACAGATGGTTCAGTACCTGTTTACCATGATGATGTTCGCGTATGGGAAGTGAAAGACTCCGTAACAGGTAAGCACATTGGTTTATGGTATTTAGACCCATTTGCAAGAAAAGGAAAACGCTCTGGTGCATGGGCTAATACGTTCCGTAGTTATACAACAATGGATGGTGAAACGAATGTTCTAAGCACTAATAACTCAAATTTTGTGAAAGGCCCTGAAGGTAAAGCGACGCTTATTTCTTGGTCTGATGCAGAGACTTACTTCCATGAATTTGGTCATGCATTACACTTCTTATCAGCTGATGTGGTTTACCCTCAATCACATACCGGTGTGCGTGATTATACCGAATTTCAGTCTCAGTTATTAGAGCGTTGGCTAACAACAGATGAAGTGATAAATCAATTCTTAGTTCATCATGAAACAGGTGAGGCAATTCCAAAGTCATTGGTTGATAAAATTAAGAAATCATCAACATTTAATCAGGGCTTTTCGACCACAGAATACATGGCTTCAGCAATGATGGATTTGCTGTATCACACTACGGACCCCGCAAAAATTGACCCTGCTAAGTTTGAAAAGGAGCAATTAACTAAACTGGGTATGCCAACAGAGTTAGTAATGCGTCACCGTAGTACCCACTTTGGTCATATCTTTTCAGGTGAAGGTTATGCTGCGGCATATTATGGCTATTTGTGGGCGGAGGTACTGACTTCAGACGCTGCAGAAGCATTTGCTGATGCACCTGGTGGCTTTTATGACAAAGCACTTGCTGATAAATTAGTTGAGCATTTATTCTCTGTGAGAAATGCGATGGATCCAGCTCAAGCCTATCGCTTATTCCGTGGCAGAGATGCGGATGTAAGTGCATTAATGCGTGACAGAGGTTTTCCTGTAACAAAATAATGTAGTCACTGAAATAAACTCACTCGATAAAGAGTGAGTTTATTCTAGGGTTTTTGTAGATTTGCTCAGAAGTTATTGCGATTAAAAGACCGGTTTCAAACCTAGCCCGCACGGCGAAAATACAAACACTTCATTGCTATCACCAAAGCTGTAGCTGATGATTGCGACGATAAGTAATATACCGCATAGTAAGACGCAACGCTCTTCATGATGCCTATTACTTGAGAGTTAGCCTGCTAGGCGCTAAAGGTCAGGACTTAAACAAACACCGTGTATTTATTTCTTTCAGTGTTTTTGCATTATATAGTGCACTGTCAGTACGATGGAGTAAGCGGGTTGTGTCGCAGTATCTCCTTGCGCCAAAAACGCAAGCCCCACTCTCAAAGTGACGACTTCAAGGGGAGAACCGCCGTTTTCAATTGTTTGAGCATTAGCCTAAGTGGACATTATTAATGTGCATAAAAGCGCGATGGCATCTATTTTGTTTATGATCTAATTCCTGTAGAAAAAGTTAAGTTGCTGGCTTCGTGTTAAGTCAACATGAACCAGAGTACAGGAACAAGTATTCTTGTAAATATTGTGTAAGTTTGGTTTTTTTGCTTGGTAATTTGAGGAGCCGCGCTTTGGCAAAAGCGCGGCTGATAGCTATAGTGTGCTCGTGCCTGCAGCTAGCTGAAACATCTTTTGAGGTTCAGGTGCAAGCAGTAATTCTTGCGTATTGCTCACTTTAAAGGTCGAAACTTGCTGCAGCAAATGTTGTGCTTGTTGCCGCATTAATTGTCCTGCTTGAGTAGATTGCTCTACCAGTTGCATATTCTTTTGCGTTAAATTGTCTAACTGAGCGACTGTAGATGATACCGCGGTTATTCCCTCTGACTGCTCTTTTCCTGCACGGGTTATATCCATAATCATGCTATTTACTTTTTGCACAACCTGAGTGAGTTCTGTAAACCGCTCTCCAGAAGTGGCAACGAGCTCACTACCTTTTGCTACAGCTGAACTACTGTCCTCGATTAAGTGTTTGATTTCTTTTGCAGCAGATGCGCTACGCTGCGCAAGATTGCGCACCTCACTTGCCACTACGGCGAAGCCTTTACCCGCCTCCCCTGCTCTTGCGGCTTCAACAGACGCGTTCAGTGCAAGCAGATTGGTTTGAAAAGCAATTTCATTGATAACGCCAATAATGTCTGAAATACGATTACTACACCCTTCAATATCCAACATGGCATTGACTGCATTGGAGACCGTTTGCTGACCTTGCGCTGCTTTACTCATTGCTTGATCTGCTTGCACAGAGACGTCTTCAGCACTTTTGGCATTTTGTTTTACAGTGGCAGTTAACTCCTCCATGGTTGAGGCTGTTTCTTCAAGGCTAGCGGCTTGTTGCTCTATGCGTTTACTAAGCTCTTCGCTGTCTGTTGCAATCTTCTGTGAACCTTGATATACATTGTTAGAGGTGTCTGTAATTTCATGCACCATACTATTTAAACTTCGCGTCAGTCCATTCATTGCATCTTTTAAAATATTAAATTCAGCTCCAAGGTCGTTATCGATGTTGTGAGACAGGTGCCCTTCAGAGAGCGATAAAATGGCTTCTTTTATACAGCGCACAGCAAGTTTGCGTTGTGTGATGTCAGTGGCATATTTGACAACTTTAAAGGGGCTTCCGTTAGTGTTTAAAATTGGGTTGTATGTGGCTTGGATCCAAACTTCTTTACCCCCTTTGCCCAGTCTTTTATATTCACCACTATCAAATTGCCCTAAGTTGAGCTTGTGCCAAAATTGAGTATATTCATTACTTGCCGCATAGTCTGATTCAGCAAATAAGCTATGGTGTTTCCCTTGGATTTCATCGAGGCGATAACCCATCGTGTTTAAAAAGTTATCATTGGCGTGCAAAATAGTCCCATCCATTTTGAACTCAATTACCGCTTGAGATTTGTTGATGGCACTGAGCTGGCCTTCATAATTTGCACCTTGTTGTTTTTGCTCGGTTATGTCTGTCGCAAATTTTACAACTTTAACGGGTCGACCACTTGGGTCTAATATTGGATTATAAGTCGCTTGGATCCAAACCTCTTTATTACCTTTACCCAATCGCTGGTATTCGCCAGAATGAAACTTGCCTTGTTGTAGTTTTTGCCAAAATTCTTTGTACTCATGGCTATTCACATAATGTGTATCGGCAAACAGCCGGTGGTGCTGCCCTTTGATTTCGTCAAGCGTGTAACCCATTACTTGCAAAAAGTTGTCATTTGCTGTGAGTATGGTGCCGTCCATATTAAACTCAATGACCGCTTGTGACTTGCCAATGGCCTGTAACTGACCTTCATAGTTAGTGGATTGCTTTTTTTGCTCTGTGATATCGGATGCGTACTTGACTACTTTCACTGGTTTACCATTGATATCAAATATTGGATTATACGACGCGTGTATCCATACTTCTCGGTGGCCTTTTGCCAAGCGCTTGTATTCACCAGAGCTGAATTCTCCAGCATTTAATTTAGCCCAAAACGTTTGGTACTCTACACTGGCTGCATAGTGCGGTTCAGTAAATAGGCTATGATGTTTGCCGACAAGTTCATTGAGCGAGTACCCCATCACGCTTAAAAAGTTGTCATTTGCTGAGATGATCGTCCCATCCATATTAAACTCTATGACTGCCAAAGACCTACTTATTGCATCGAGTTGGCCTTCATAGTCGGCAGCTTGTATTTTTGATTGGGTAATATCGGACGCGTATTTGACGACTTTAAAAGGTTGATCATTGGTGTCAAAAATAGGGTTATAGGTTGCTTGGATCCAGACTTCTTTGCCATTTTTACCTACTCGTTTATATTCACCAGATTTAAACTCTCCTCTTTTTAGAGCGAGCCAAAAATCTTTATATTTCTCACTTGCCGCATATTCAGCATCAGCAAACATGCTATGATGCTGGCCAATAACCTCATGGCGTTCATAACCCATAGTATTGAGAAAGTTTTCATTTACGAAAAGAATAGCCCCATTTAAATCAAACTCAATAATTGCTTGTGATTTACTTATCGCAGCGATTTGCCCTGAGTAATCCATATTTTGTGCTTTGTGCTCACTGACATCGAATAACGTTAGAAGCGTATTTGCGCCCTCAGTTAACCCCTCAGTTTGATTAATGACGCCAACTTTAACCCATAGAATACGTTTGTTTTTGGTGTCGATTTTATATTCAGTATTTGCTTCAATCGTAGCGTTACTTAGGCTTTTAAATAGACGATTGAGAGGTTGTCCAACTAACTCCGTTAATTGATAACCAATTTGGGATAAACAGTGTTGGCTAACATGTAATATCTTGCCACTACTTGATATTTCAATTGTCGAAAGGTGTTGTTCAAATAGGTTTAGTTTGGATTGCATAGATGCTTTGGCTAGACGAGCAGTCCTTGATGTAAAAATCATAAGTTACCGAGTTGATAAACGAGTTATTTAATCAAAAAGATAGTTCAATATTTAAACTTCGTCACCACCGCAAGCAGGATATTTATTTGAAGACCATTTCAAATACCAGCAACATACTTGTACAGCCTTTATTACTTTTACCTTTAGTCCTTTGTAACACGACTTACCTGGATCAGTGCTTGTATTACTTATGCAAAATATGGCAAATATTTTACTACTCGCTTTACTGGTCAGTGCAGTTGCTAACTCTATGAAAAACTTAAGGAACAATATTTTTGGAACTAGAAAGGGTAAATAAAAACTAATACTTAAAAATCATTTTTATTGTTTTTTATAAAACAATAGGGTTTATTTTGATATTAATAATACAACTTTTGACATATTAAATAATTATAATCTAATACAAAGAATTGTTCTGCAAGCCGCACGGATCAGAAAAATTGCGACATGTTGTTTTTTGATTGCTAATTTAACCGTTCGGAGATGCTATGAGTTTGTATTTACCCTGTTCTTTTATGCCTTATGGAAAAAGTATCCTATCAGTGACTGTATTGGTTACGTTGGCTTTACTGCTAGTCACTTTGCTGAGCTTTCCCAGTTATGCGACGACGATTATGTCGGGGGAACTGGCTAAACACCTCAAAGCGATTGACTATGGTAAAAAAGCAGACAATACATGGGTCGCACCCAGCGCAACAGAACAGCAGCAGTTTGAAGCGGTATTTGACGCATTTATTGCGCAAGACCTTCCTCTTGCGCAAGAACTAGCGACCCCTATTGTCTATATTGTTGCACAATTCTTTGATACCAACACACAAGCTACCTATTACTTATTACAAGAACGTGCATCATTGCACAGTGCCGAATTTATAGGCGGGGGTACTTATGTGTATAACCCCCTTGGGTTGAATGCCATATTACAAGCGCCGCACCCTAAAAGAGATACGTTTACGGGCACCCAAGCAATTGATGCTTTCTTATACACACAAACCAAGTTACTGATGTTAGCGGGTACCCGTCGGGATAACAGCCATGCTCTAAGTACCTGTACCAATGGTCATTATGAGGCGAGTGATGTTGCGCATCAAACAGAATCATTTTTTAATGTAGCCCATAAGTATATGAGTGATTTTGATGATGCATCTGTCTTTATCCAATATCACGGCTTTGGTAAGACAACGCTTGCTAAACTTCAAGCACAGTGTGATGTGGATAACGATCTGATGCTTAATTTGAGTGAAAGTGTACGCTATAACACCGCTGATGCAGAACACAGCATTTTACACTCGTTACGCAGAGTCGTTGAAGACGAGGGAAAAATAGCGGCATGTGTCTATGGGAACGACACTAAAAGTTTAGGGGGGACTTGGAATGTTCAAGCGCGTTATACCAATGGCTCGTCAAATATATGCTCAACGAGCTCCAGTGCTTCTTCTAAACGCTTTATTCATTTAGAACAAAGCTATAATGTCCGCAGGTATCACAGAGAGTCCATGCAAAAGTATCTTAAGCAGGCGCTGGAAAATTACTTCCTTTAGTTAAGCTTATGTTTTAAATGATGAATATATCAAGCTTTTCGTTATCCCATAAAAAGGTTACAAATTTAAACGTATTTTACTTGTTACTCATGTGTATGTCGGTATAGTTTGACTCCACCTTTAGAATGTTCTTAGAAACACTGAGTTGAGTGAATATATGCAATTAGTTGATTTAAACCCTGAAGATAGCCATGTTATTGAATTATTCTCAGAAATAGATCGATTAATGAACTCCCTTTACCCTGTTGCTAGTGCTCAATCATTAGAGCTCACAGAATTAAAACAACCAAACGTACATGCTATTGGCCTTATGAATGAAGATGGTATTGTAGCGTGTGGTGCGATTGTTAAACAGTTCGACAATACGCTTTATGGTGAACTAAAGCGTTTATATGTAAAACCTACATACCGTGGTAAAGGTTTATCAAGACGTATTATGCAAACTTTATTACACTATGCAGGTGAAGCTCAAATCCCATTGATGCGCTTGGAAACCGGTAACAAACAGTCAGAAGCAATCAATTTATATGAAAGCCTCGGCTTTGCACGATGTGAACGCTTTGGTTTATATCGTGAAAACCCATCAAGCGTATTTATGGAGCTGCCACTAAATTCTTAAGTGGCTAAAGTAGGGGTTTGGGGTTAGAACATCCACTTTAACAAGTGTATTGAGTTCAATGAGTTGTTTTTGCTCAGCATCTTTAATACATAAACACTGCTGTTTTTTTCGTTATAAACGGTGTTGATAGCGATCCCATGATGTTCAGTACCTTTTTTGGTGCATACTTTTAGGGTGTAATGGTATAGGCAGGCAATTTCAATATAGTCATGTTGGCTACAATTCATTTTGGTGATTATCCATAGGGTTTTTGCGTGACTTATTTGCGTTGATGCTTCTTAATCTTCCTTTATTCAAGACCGCTTTATCGTATATTTCATTTCAATTACACAGATGCCTTTCATGATGCTAGATATAAGCTACACTCACTATTTATGAGCATTTAGGTAAGGAGACTCAATGCGTATCCTCGTTGTTGACGATATGGCTGCTATGAGGCATGTGATGATAAATATGCTACGACATGTTGGGTTTGATGATATTGATGAAGCGGTTGATGGTTATCAAGCGATGGTATTATTAAAAAGCAGGCCGTACGATTTTGTTATCTCAGATTTGAATATGCCAAAAATTGATGGCTTACAGCTACTCCAAGCAATCCGTCAAGACCGTATACTGGCTAAAACGCCTTTGCTTATGGTGACAGGCGAGAATGAAAAAGAAAAAGTACAGCAAGCACTGCTTGCAAAGGTAAGTGGATTTATTATTAAACCTTTTAATATGAACATTTTAGAGAAGCAACTTACCAGGTTACATTTACTTGAATAAGTGTAAAGGCCCTTTACAATTTTAGATATTGTCGGGGGGTCAGTCCCAGAACAGTTTTAAACTCTTTAATAAGGTGCGCTTGATCACTCAGCTTTAAATGTAAGATCACGTCATAAATATCATAGTCTTTATTATCCAGTAGTTTTATCGCGTAAATACATCGTTGTTTTCGCAACAGCCATTTTGGTGTTAAACCAATATGTTCTGTACATAATCTTTGTAGTGTCCGCACAGATAACTGTGCTAAGTTGGCCCAGCTGTGCACGGTATCAATCTCTGGGTTATTTAATAATGTTTGCCATGCATGATTTACTTTTTTAATTTGTGCGCTGGCCGGTGGTAAGTCATGAAATAACTGATTTAATATGCAAATACTGGCTTTGTGATTTTTAGGTACTAAATTTTTCTCTTTCTTTAAAGGCAATAGTACATCGTTACTATTGAAATGAAGGTTTTTTAGCGCGTTATGGTCGCATGGTAAATATCTATTGAGTGCGCCAATTTTAAATTTAACACCAACAATAGCGTGCTCACCTGCTAGAGGTGTTTCATATGCTTGGGTCATCACGCCGGTGTAATAGGTACTTGAATGGTCAAACACTAAGTGCATATTTGGGCTCGGTAAATTTCTTTGTATATGTGTGGTTGTGTCCTGTAGATCCCAATCAGCAAACCAATAGCAATCTATAATTGAAGTAAGGTGTTCTGCTGGTTGGTAGATATTGAGATTGTAATATTGTGCATTTTTTGATGGGTGAAATACACCGGAAGCATTGGTTAGATGAGTATGAGTTTGTCGCATTTATACAATTCTTCGAGCTGTGAATAAAGTAATTTTGTCATATTGATTCAAAGAAAGGAAAGGTGATGTCTAAGTTTACTATTGAGAGTTGGCAAGAAAATGATGTTATGAAGGGCAAAAATACCCAAGCGTCACTTCGAAGTGCAGTAATTAAAAAGCACTATGTTGGTGTGTTACAAGGAACTTCTGTAACACATTATAGTTTGTATTATTTACCTAATGGGTCTGCAACTTTTACAGGGATTGAGGTTTTCACTGGCCAGTACCAAGCCAGTGAAGGGAGTATTTCGCTGTTACATGAAGGCCTATTTGAACACGGAGAAGCTAAAGGCGCATTGACGGTTATAGAAGGCAGTGGCACTGAGCAATTAAAAACTATATCAGGCACAGCCCACTTTTGTGCGGGTGAACAAAAGGAGCATGAATTACATACTCACTTTTCATTATAAGATAGGATTATTTGGGTGAATATGATTGATTTTGTTTTTGCATAAAAATTGTGACCTCTGCCATTGTGATACCGAACTTGCGGATATAAGAGCGGTTTACAATGGTATTTTCATCAAAGGCCCACATCCAATCATCAAAATGTACGTTATATGTGGTATCGTCGACAGGTAGCTCCATATCATAGCGCCACTGCATGGCATTTCCATACACTGTGCCTGTGGCTTCATTGAGTATATCGGGCGCAGTGCCTCGATATTGGTTAATTCCAGTTTCGTTTATCGTCCATACTCTTGATGTTACACCCTCGCCTAAACCATAGCTAAATGTCTCATCTAATGTCAGTACATTGTTCGCATCAACTGAGCCGTCAATATTTACTTTAAATCTTTGTACCAGTTCGCCTGATCGGTTCTGTACAATACCCCATGCTTTAACATTGCCGTTAAAAAAATCATATGGGTCAAACGAAGGAGTGATGTCTTTGTAAGCTTCACCTTGGATAGTCACGCCACAACCGCTCACGGCGATACTTATAGCTACAGCGAATAATGTGTTTTTCATGATTTATCCTCTATGGCGAGTAATTCTTTGCGCATTTCTGGTTCTGATGTTTTTTCACTTAACCAAATATCAAAAAAGTGTTTAGTAAAACCAGGGTCTGTAATTTCCCCCAGTAATTTATTATCACTATAGAAAACGCTTCCACCCGCTTTATTTCTTACCCCGAGTAATTGCGTCCCCTCATTAACATTGGGAAATATACGTTTCATATTGGTAAGCCATAGGGCTAATTTTTTTTCATCAGTAAAGCCCTGCTTGCGCATTTCTTCAATGGATCGTTGGGCGATATCATCTCCCGCTAAATCCCGCAAATATGAAAGTTTTAGTACAAAGGGGCTGTCAGCACTGTAGTTACCATTGGGCGCAAATAAGGTTGCATCATATACATCCCAAAAAAGATATGTCATGCGACTTGTTTCACCAACTTGCATCGGTTTGCTAACTAAATTGTCTATTGTGTTTGCGTGTGCAGCACCTATGTGATTCGCTAATAAAATGATAAACGCCATAACCTTCATGATGGTTTGTCCTTATGTTGTGTTTATATAACCCCATACGTACAGACTATCTAAGTTAGTTCACTTCTTCACAATAAGTTGGATTAAATATTTTCTGTAATATACCGCTGAACCAAATTATTTTTGGATCTTGTTGCCGAGTTTTATGTGAATACAGTTTGAGTTTGTACTCTGGTATTGTAATGGGCGGTTGATGTATTTTCAAAGCAAGCTTGTCTGAAACGTATTGTGCATATTTTCGTGGTAAGGTCAGGATCCAGTGTGTGCCAATTAGCATAAAAGGTGCACTTAAGCCAAATGGTGTAGTTAGGGCTATATCTCGTAATACTTTATTTTTGATTAATGCCTTATCAACGACTCCCCTTCCTTCGTTCCAAGGTGCAATTAATATGTGTTGGTAGCTGATAAAGTCTTCTATCGATAGTGTAGTTTTAAAAGCTAATGGGTGCTGCTTAGACGTGAGCGTGACGTAGCTATCAGTGAGCCAAGTTAAGCCAAATATACTTTGAGATTGCTCAGCTTGATGTGAAAAGCCACAGGCAAAATCAATTTGGCCTGTTTTTAATTTTTCTTCTGGAATACGCTGCTCAAGTGTTATCAGGCGGATAGCAATGCGAGGATGGTGTTGGTGCATATATTCTATCAGGGGTTTTAGGCACCAAGCAGTATAGTCGGTTGCGGCAATAGTATAGGTTGTATCAGTATCAGGATTGAATTGTTCTCTCGGTTGTAAGCCTACTTGTAACAGTTCCATGGCAGGCAGTATTTTGGCTGCTAAGTGCTCTGAAAATTGTGTAGGTATCATTTTATTGTCGATACGAATGAATAAGTCGTTATCTAATTTATGCCTCAATCTAGTTAGTGCATGGCTGCAAGCTGATTGACTGATATTGAGCGCATCGGCAGTTTCGCTTACAGAACCATTTTGATAAAGCACAGTAAACAATTTGAGTAAGTTTAAATCTATATTTAATATGTTATGCATTATATTCATTCACTCAGTGCAATATATGCACTTAATACATGCGGGGATTTAGCATACACTGAGCACTGTGAATTTAAAAAGGAAAAACGACAATGACAATTAAAATACGCGCTGCTGTTAAGTCCGATGCTGTTACTATTTTACATTTTATAAATGAGTTAGCAGTTTATGAGAAAGAACCTGATGCTGTATTGAATACTGTGACAGATATAGAAAATAAGCTATTTGGTAACGATGTTCGTGCTCATGCGTTGATTTGTGAAGAACAAGGTGAGGCAATAGGGTTTGCAGTGTACTTTTTTAATTACTCTACTTGGCTTGGTAAATATGGCCTGTATTTAGAAGATCTTTATGTTTCTCAAAATAAAAGAGGTAATGGTGCAGGTAAAGCGATTATGAAGCACTTGGCGCGTCTAGCAATAGAAAAAGATTGCGGGCGATTTGAATGGGTTGTGCTAGATTGGAATCAACCTGCAATTGATTTTTATCAGAGCATTGGTGCTAAACAGCAGAATGAATGGATCATAAATCGATTATCCGGTGATGAATTGCTTGCGTTTGCTTCAAAGTAAGTTTTTAAGCGGTATGAGCCGTCATCACGGAGACAATTTTTTTTGCGATGCCTCATAGCGCTTTGGATTTACCTGAGGAGTATCTTCCCTTCGGATCAAGAAGCTACATATACTCCCAACCACGACAAATATACCGTACATGGAACCAATATAGACCCAATCGTTTTGCTCAATCAACAGCATAAACCGTGTTCCATCATTAACGATGAAAACATTCATAAGTGCGATTAGAAAGACGGTTCTGTAGTAAAAGTAGTGCCCTAAATGGCTGGCGAAGGCTCCTATTAATAACGAAAATAAACAAATATAGAAACCAATCACAGATAATGCACCGGTTTGGTGGCTTGGAAATAATGCAACGATGCTGAGGGCGATTGCCGCCCAGCCAGTAACTCTATAGAGCATATTCAAGTCCTTTTGAAAATGTTAATATTTTAACTCCTCATTTAGAGTGAATTATGCGTAACAAATCAAAAATACGCAATGAGATTCCCTTAATCATCAGGGCAAGAGCATGAAAAATCACTTGCTATTCAATACTTTTTCTAGATAGCTCTCGTTTCTAGCGGCTTTTAACTGCTTAGCGCGTACACCTTTGTTAAAGGATGTCTCTTTCTTCAATAAATTCAATGCAATATGCCTTACACCAGCAAACACTTCTGCTGCACCGTCTCGGCGTATACGGCAACCATCTTCATTCATTGCCACATCCAAACACCAAAGAAGACTGATCTCGAT
>NZ_PNBY01000160.1 GCF_005886875.1 Pseudoalteromonas aurantia
TTAGCGATTAATGCAGAGGATGTCTTGCTGCAATTAGCCCCCATCGTATTTGATGCATCCAGCTTTGAGATATGGGCCGCTTTATTAAATGGTGCAACAGTGGCAGTGGCAGACACAGGTAAAGTCACCGTAGAGTTGATAGAGCAAGAAATAGCACGTCATCAGGTGAGTGTGTTGTGGCTGACAGCATCCTTGTTCCATGTTGTGGTTGATGAAAAGGTATCGGCATTGAAGGGGCTACGTGCCTTAGTGGCCGGGGGAGATGCATTATCACCTCGTCATGTTTCAACGTACTTAGCGGCACCTTGGAGTCATACACTTGTGAATGGGTATGGTCCAACAGAAGCGACGACATTTACTTGTTTTTATGCCATGAGCCGTTGGGATGAACGTCAGGCAGTGCCGATTGGTAAGCCATTGGATAACACGGTGTGTTATATCCTAGACAGTAACCTTAATCCAGTTGCACCAGGGACACCAGGGGAGTTATTCATCGGTGGTGCAGCGCTTGCAGCAGGGTATTTAGGAGCGCCAAACAAGACAGCAAGCAGCTTCTTGGTAGACCCTTTCATGGACGAGCCATCACGTATGTATCGCACAGGCGATAAAGTGTGCTTTAACGATGCTGGTTTGATTGAGTTCCTAGGGCGAATAGATCAGCAGGTTAAGATCCGCGGATATCGCGTGGAGCCAGGAGAGATAGAAACGGCTTTGTGTGAGCATGAGGGGATCACAGATGCGGTGATATTAGTACAAGAGGCTGGCGCGCAGAAGCAACTGGTAGGTTACGTTGCCAGTACGTTAGAGCAGGCAGAGATAGAGGCTTATTTAGCAGCGCGTCTACCGAGTTATATGCATCCACAGCATTTATTGGTGATGGCAGAGTTGCCGTTAAACGTGAATGGCAAAGTAGACCGTAAGGCATTGCAAGGGCTCCCATTACGAGGTGAGGAACAAGA
>NZ_PNBY01000161.1 GCF_005886875.1 Pseudoalteromonas aurantia
TTATATGGCATGTGCCTCTCTATTGTCGCTTTTGTCACTGCATCCGCCGATTTGGACTGCACTTTCGTAGCCAAATAAAATCGACTTTTTCGCTCTAAGATGGTGACGATAGCGCCTGTACCATGCTTACCTAATACAGTGTCGATTTCCCAATCTCCATATCGCTCTCGGCTATCAACAATAGGTGGGCGCTCATCAATTGATATCGCATTTTTAATCGTTGGTGCCTTCTCTTTTAGGCCTTTGCGATATCGCTTATGTCCTTGCCTCAAGTGACGATAGAGCTTGCCACCTTGGCGTTTATCTCGCGCAACACAGCGATAAATCCATTCATGGCTGACACACGCGCCTACGCTTGTTAGCACATTGGAAATTTGCTCAGGACTCCAATCGATACCAAGCAAAAAACGTACAAATTCAATATGCTTAGCAGGTATCCGATACTTGCGAGCTGTTTTGCGCCTGCTAACAGAGTAAGTGTGAGCATTCATAGGGCAATACTGCCCATGTGTTTGGTTTCTTTTTAACTCACGATACACCGTTGCACGATGGCACTTCACTTTTTTGGCAATTTCGGTAATTGAAATTCCCAGTTCCAAAAGGGTAGAAAT
>NZ_PNBY01000162.1 GCF_005886875.1 Pseudoalteromonas aurantia
TTGAATGGGTGTCACTGTTCATGCTTATATCCAAATTTTCATCTACAGATAATCCCAAACCACTCTAAATAAGGTGGATTTATATTTTTACTTGAAACCACAATATATTGCCCGTATAGTGCGCCCGATTATTCAGGGTCAACCCTGAATGAAAAGCATAAAAAACAAGCTGTTACGGTTTTTTTACACAAACATAATCACATTTTATCTCCAATTGGATGGTGCAAATAATGCAAGGAAAGTTATTTCGTTCGCAGGCATTGGAACATCAAAAAGACCGCCTTCATGGTCAGGCGCTGGTTGTTCCTCGTTTTTCTTATACCATAATTTCAGTCCTGCTCTTTATCTGGGTTGTGGCCGTTTCTTTCTGGTTGTTCAATAGCCAATTTGCAAAAAAAGAAACTGCGCTTGGTTGGGTTGAACCTTCAGCTGGTATTATTCGGGTATTTCCAGATGCTTCCTCTGGTACTGTCAAAGAGGTTTTAGTCAAAGCGGGAGAGTGGGTGATCAAAAACCAGCCTTTAGCAATAATCAGCGGTGACAAAATGCTAATGAATGGGGCCCACCTTGAAGATGTATTACTCAACGAATATCAAGAACAGCAAAAAATAATCAAGCAACAGTTAGCAAGAACTCGCTTAATATTCAAACTCAAAAGAGAAGACGCTAAATTACAATTATCGGCTTCAAAACAAGATCTCGACCGATTAAACAACCAAATAAAAACACTGAGTGAGCGCTTTGAGTTAAGCAAGTCCAAAGCCGCCAACTACAGTAAAATGGTAACCCAAGGCTTTGTTTCAGAGGTGGATGGCCAATCTATTGAAGAACAGAAACTGGCATTAAAAAGCCAATTTGAATCGCTCGAAAGAGAAAAAGTCAATCAAAAAAACCGCATTGAGCAACTCAATACCCAGCTTGCCTTATTGCCGAGCGAAGAAGAAAACCAAATCGACGAGCTCAACCGAAACCTCAGTGATATTGCGCAGCGTACCGCACAACTTCAAGGGCAAAAGGAATACATAGTTCGGGCCGCTGTTGACGGATTTGTTTCGAACCTTCAAGTAAAGAATGGACAACAGACCCAGCAAAACTTCCCTTTGATGTTCCTTGTTCCGCCAAATGACGGTATGGAAGTCAAGCTACTGGTACCGGTAAGAGCCGCAGGTTTCGTCAAACCGGGACAAGAGATAGAAATACGATATGACGCTTTTCCGTATCAAAAATTTGGTCTCTATTCGGGGCAACTCGCTCATATCTCTGAATCGATATTACTCCCTAGCGAATTGGATAGTGCGCCAGTGCCGTCAAGCGAAGCTGTATATTTAGTAACAGCAAAACTCAACAGCCCAACCGTGAATGCCTATGGCCAAGAGTTCTCACTAAAAGTAGGCATGACTCTATCAGCTGATATAAAACTGACAGATAGAACTATTTTAGAGTGGTTGTTGGAACCTCTGCTTAGTATAAAAGGAAAATTGTAATGGAGAATGCACTAACGCTGCCACGCCCGGAAAACCTGCTTAATCTAAACTCAAATAGCCGGTTGCCTGTGATCATCCAAACGGAGGCAAGCGAATGTGGATTAGCTTGCCTGGCAATGATTTCAGGTTATTACGGCTATGATGTAGATCTGACCAGCTTACGAGCGCGATTCTCGATCTCTTCCCATGGCGCAACATTAAAACAAGTCATGGATATCGCTGCAAAAGTGAACCTTTCCAGCCGGGCTTTGAGGCTTGAGGTTGAAGAACTGGGGCAACTTCAAACCCCTTGTATTCTTCACTGGGAAATGAAACACTTTGTGGTTTTAAAAAAGGTTACCACCAATAAAGTAGTCATTCATGATCCTGCCATTGGCGAGCGTTCTTTTACCCATAAAGAGATCGGCAAGTACTTTACCGGTGTGGCACTTGAATTAAGCTCTACACCTGAGTTTGAAAAGGGAAAAGAGAAAAGCACCCTGAGCCTGAGTCACTTTTGGTCAAAAATCGTCGGCTTAAAGCGCAGCCTGATGCTCATACTCGCTTTGTCTCTGCTCATTCAGCTGTTTGCACTTATTAGTCCTTATTACATGCAAATGGTGGTCGATGATGTGCTGTTGCGAGCGGATGGTAATCTGCTTATGGTATTGGCCTTAGGTTTTGCCTTGCTGCTGTTAATTGATACCGGTACCAGCTATCTCCGCCAGATGGTTATTCTTCACCTTTCGTCCAAATTGAACATACAGATGTCAGCAAATGTATTCCATCATCTGATCCGTTTACCCATGGATTATTTTGAAAAGCGCCATATGGGAGATGTCGTTTCCAGGTTCGGAGCATTAGCCAATATCCGTGAGATGCTGACAACGGGCTTGATCTCTGCCGTGATAGACGGCTTGATGGCGCTGATCACGCTTTCAGTTATGTTCGCATACGACGCAAAACTCTCATTTATCGTACTCTTGGTGGTATTTTTATATGCCCTTTTGCGTTACGCCTTATACCGCCCATTACGGCTTATGCATGAAGAGCAAATTGTAGCGGCAGCGAAGGAAAGCTCCCACTTTATGGAATCCATCCGGGCAATTCAAACCATTAAATTGTTCAGCAAAGAAATCGAAAGGCAAAGTCAGTGGCAAAACCATATCGCCGAAAGCCTTAATAAAGGCATTCAAATTCGCCGCTGGGGCATTGGCTTTTCGACCGCCAACAAGCTTTTGTTTGGTTTGGAGAATGTGGTCATTATTTATTTTGCAGCTAACGCCGTAATGGATAATTTGCTTACGGTAGGGATGTTATATGCGTTTATGAGTTATAAAGGCCGATTTATCAGCTCTATGGACAGCCTTATTGCAAAATGGATAGAGTTTAGAATGCTGGGTCTGCATTTAGACCGGTTAAGTGATGTGGTGTTTACCCCACCAGATAAAATGCTCGAACAGTCAGAGTCAAGCCTGAAAGAGCTTCACCAAAGGCCAATCACGGGCAAAGTCGAATTAGATAACTTATGTTTTTCTTATAGCCCCTCTGAAAAGTCGGTATTTCAAGATGTAAATCTCACCATCAAGCCCGGGGAAACAATCGCCATCGTGGGGAGCAGCGGTGGAGGAAAAACAACCTTACTTAAATGCATGATGGGGCTTTTATCACCGACATCGGGCCGGATACTGGTTGACGGCAAACCCATTCAGGAAATCTTTAATTACCGTAAACAAATTTCTGCAGTGATGCAGGATGACAAGTTATTAAGTGGCTCGATTGCCGATAATATTGCCTGTTTTACCTCAAGTCCGGATCAAGAGCGGATAACGCGCAGTGCTTTTGCCGCATGCCTGCACTACGAAATTCTTCAAATGCCAATGCAGTACAATACCCTTGTTGGTGATATGGGAACAGGTTTGAGTGGCGGGCAAAAGCAGCGTCTGTTACTGGCGCGGGCACTCTATCAAGATCCCAAAATACTCTTTATGGATGAAGCAACCAGCAACTTGGATATAAAAAGTGAGTCGAGCATTAGCAAACAAGTGAAACAGCTCGCAATCACTCGCATTATTGTCGCCCATAGGCCTGAAACTATTCGCTCAGCAGATAGAGTTGTTGAGATCTATAAAGGAAAACTGACGGAAGTTACGCATAAAATCCCCCGTTCAACAATTACGGAGATGGTAGGAGATAGACAATGTTGATGATTAAAGAAGAAGTAAAACAACAACTATCAAAAAGAGAAATGCAAGTTATGGCGGAGCTGCTAAACGGAGAAAGGAATAAAACTATAGCGCAAAAGCTGTATATTAGTGAGCGCACCGTCAAATATCATTGCACTAATTTATACAGAAAGCTCGACATCGAAAGCCGTCATCAATTAATGAGATTTATTAGTTGAAACTGTACCATGGTACAGGTTAAAACTGTACCATGGTACAGGTTTAACTACTTGTTTTTAAGATAAAATCCTTACTCGTCAAATACTGAGTTATGACAATAAATTAAGGAAAACAAGATGAATGACAATATCAAAATGAGACAACTGACGGTTGATGAAATTGACAGTGTAAATGGTGCCGGTGACCTGTGGGATGCGGCTGAAGGCGCGGTCACAGGTGCTGGTAGTAGCGGAGTCTTAATTGGTGCTGCGCAAGTGCTAGGCGTAGCGGTAAGTGCACCTGTAAGTCTTGGGATCATTGCCGGTAGCGCTCTGGCTGTCGGTGCTTGGGAATATTTTACTTCTTAATTTAAAGGAAAATAAAAATGAGAAAATTAGATACAATCGAAATTAATGAAGTAAGTGGTGCTGGTACTATTTCGGGAGAAGCTTTTGAAGGCGGTATACGAGGCGGAGCTGCAGGAGCAAGTGCTGGTGCAGCCATCGGTGCTTCCGTCGGTTCACTCGCTGGTGGAGCCGGTGCAATTCCAGGCAGTATGGTCGGCGGTTTAGTCGGCGGTATGGTAGGTACTATTATTGGTGCTGGCGATGCTGTTTGGGATTACATATATTCCTAAGCACAACTTGGGCTTAGGAATTATTCCCCAAGCCCAAATTTTTAAGGCAAAATTATGACTCATTGGACAATACTCATTCCAGTATTAATCGGCTCTTGGGGACTACAATTCAGGTTTTTATCAAGCGAAAATCATCTGTTTTTCCTCATTGTTACAGCTGTGATGTTAACCATCTCTTATCAAATAAATGTATTGAAGAGCCCGACTGAGAACCTAGCTGGCTATCATAAAAAAGGCTTACTGGCTGCTCTTTTAAACCTGCTTTATTCAGCCGCTTTATATTATAGCTATAGCCATTATAAAGATGACATAGGCGGGGCCTTTATTATGGTGATTAGTGCCATTTTTTTCTTGGCTATATACTTTGTACCTTCATTGATATTTACAAAAAAGGCCAGGGGTTATAGATGAATATCCTCAACAAAGAAACACTCGAACAAAAAATATGGGACTTCTGTAAGCACAGGGAGCTCGATGTTTCCAGCATCTTTCTTTATGGCTCATATGCCTTAGGAACAGCAAAAAAGACTTCAGATGTCGACCTGATCATCATCGACGAAACCTGTAGTGACAGCTATAAAATTCAAAAATACTTTGAAGGGTATTTAATTCAGGCGACTATTTTCAATTTTCAAACCGCATTAAATATCTTATTTGAATCAAGCAAAGCTTCCCAGCCTTTCTTTGCCACCAGCTATGACATGGCAGAAGTCATATACGATAAAACCGGGTTAGCACAATACCTAAAAGAAGTTTCAGCACACGTTCTTAATTTGGGTCCATTCCAGCCGTCTGAGCAATTTATCGAGACAAAAAGGCTATCCCTTATTAACTATCTCAATAATGGCGAGAAAGAAAAATATACCGGTAAGTCTAAAGCCGAAGCAATTTTATGGGCGAGTCGGGTGATAGAAAAGTGTGAAATCCAACTACTCATCCATTGTAAGCAGTGGCGCATGAATAACCCAAGGTTTAGGTCTGAAATTCTGCAAGCAAACTTTCCAGAAATAATAGCAGCACTACATCGCGCGTTAATGTCATTGATTGACACTTCAGATAAAGCAGCCTTTTCAGCTGAAGCAAAAGAAATCATGGGCACAGTCATAAGCTTCAATGAAGAAAGTTCAGCGCCACATTGTTCAGTAGTTTAAACGATTCATTCTACTGTCATCATTTCAGATTTGTATTTACGTGAGTTAACATGGCCGAAAATAAAAAAGATGTAACCTCCGCAATTGTTGAGTTTTGTAAACAATATTGCAAACAGACCGCTGGTATTATGGTCTTTGGCTCGTATATTGAAGGAACCAATACCGAGCATTCCGATGTCGATCTCATCGTCATTGATGAGGCAGAGGTAGAGGGAAAGAAAATTCAGTCAGAGATCTATGGCTATCCTCTGCAAGCAACTATAGTAAATTTTAAAGCGCTGCTCAATCTCCTTGAAAACAGCAGCTCAAACAGGCACTTTTTCTATCCACATTGCATCAGCAAATCAGAAATTTTGCTTGACGGCAAAGGCATGTGCGCATACCTGAAAAAGCGCGCAGGCGAAATAGTTGCCAAAGGCGTGCCTGCAAACAGCGTCCAAAAAATGGAAATTCACCGCATCTCTTTATGTAATTTTTTGCATGATGGCATGAATGAAAAATATACGGGCGGCGCGATTGCCGAAAAATTAATGTGGTCAAACAGAGTCGTTATGATGTGTCATAACTATATCCTGTCGGACAGTAATGATTGGGATTATACCAATGCCAAGCTAAAAAGAACAGTGCTGATAGCAAATCATCCTGAAGTTTATGCATCTTTAAATAAACTCATCGAAAAATTCATCACCCATTTTGATTGCCCCTTGTTCGCACAGCAAATCAAATCCGTGATGAGCGACTATATGAAGTTTAGCTGGGATACAACAGCACCGCACCATTGTTCAATGATCTAATACCAGTAAACCTAAGGCTCCATCATGACTAAACAAATAACATACCTTAATGAATCGTCTAACTTTATTCGAGGCTTACTCTACGCTACGTTGAGGTTGCAGGAACTTAAGTGCATTTGGCTGCTGGAATGTGAAGACTTGCATCACAAAGCCTATATCGGCCAGTCTCTTGGCTACGAAAAAGAGCTGCCTTTAATATTGAACAGGCGTTTGTCAGAGCTGTTTAATGTCGATCAGAGGATACTGATGCCTATTGGCTTTGAAGAGCAAATGAGTTATTTACATAAACAATTTTCACTGCCGGACGTTTGCAAGCTGTTACAAAAGAGTCTTGCTTCATGGACAAAAAAACAACTGGATAAAACTGAAGCGGTTGCCGATGAACCATCAAAGCTCCTGCTCACATCCATTCATGAAATATTGCTTTCTAGTTATGCAAAAATAGGTGAAACAACACTCACTGGCATTGACTTACAACTGGGGCAATTAACGAACATTGAATTCAAAAGCGCTTCACCAGTTGTAAAGCTGCTTGCATATCCTGCCCGCTCGGATAAATTGACATACAAAGATGGCCAGGATTTTGATGAACAAGACAGCTCAGATCTGAAACTGGTTAAATTCATACATTCAATCGCGGTAAATATCGAAATATGTGCCATGGAAGTATGTGCGTTCAATATCCTGACCTATAAAAGCATGCCCCTTGATTTTAAAGCGGATATGGCGCAACAAATTTGGGATGAAGCCAGACACTTTATTTTGCTGGCCGATTACCTTGAGAGCCATATGGGCACTGTTGTCGGCCAGTACTGTTATAACTTTGATGTCTGGAATAAACATCAATTGGGAGATGGACTCGAAGAGCAACTAGCCATTGAGCAAGTGATACAAGAAGGAGATGCGGTTGGTAATAACATGGGCCTGATCTTTCAGCTTAAACAGCGTGGCATTCATGAAAAACTGCAAGCTATTTTAGAATATATCAATGCCGATGAGTCTATGCATACGAAAAATGGCAACAAATGGTTAAACTATATATGTCAGCGCAAAGGCCTAAATTATATGGATATTTTAAAAACTACTTCCCAAAAAATAAATAAGAAGCTGCCAGGGAAATTTCAATTACATGAGAGTATTTATCAGTTTCTAGAATTTCCTGATGAGTATATTACTTATACTAATCAAGCCTTTCAAAACAACTAACCGGTTGCCGGCGGTGTAAGCTGAATGTAACAGCACGCTGAGCTATTGCTCATAATTGTGACACTTTATGATATTCAACCAGCTTTAAGCAGCGTGATTACGAATTTACACTGACATATATGGACATTCACAGTGTGTCAAACAAAA
>NZ_PNBY01000163.1 GCF_005886875.1 Pseudoalteromonas aurantia
AATCAGGAATTGGTCACAGTACAACCGTGCTTTGGTTCAACGCGGTAACATCAATATTTGGCTAAGTGAGAGTGCCATCTCAAAGTGGCAGAATACCGAAAAACACGGGGGCCGTGGTCGTTCAAATTACTATTCTGATTTAGCAATTGAAACCTGTTTAACCTTAAGGGCCGTATTCCATTTGCCACTTAGGGCCTTAGAGGGATTTGTAAATTCCTTGCTCACTATGATGGATGTCTCATTGCAATCACCG
>NZ_PNBY01000164.1 GCF_005886875.1 Pseudoalteromonas aurantia
TTCATGATCTTGCCCTGCCTCTATTATTTGTTCATGCCATTTATGGGTGAAGAGCTCCTACACCTACCTAGTGCTACTTTTCTTGATTGGTTAATGAGGCTGCTTGGAGTCTTTGTATTCTTATGGTGTTATCTATTTACCAAGATGCTTTATGAAGATATCACACAGAAATAAAATTGAAGTATAGAAAAATATCACTTTTGTTTTTTTTTGTAGCTTTCATTTGTTTTTTACCACATCCTATTTTTTTTGCTTTTAAGGCAATCAAAATCATTTTTACCTATCCATTTAGCTGTTGTACTTGAAGAAATTTAAAAAATAATAATTTTTAAATTTAAAATTATGGTGTTTGTCTTTTTATTATTATTAGGTGTAAATGTTAACTGTTTATATTTTTGTACCTATTTCGGGTTGTGCTTTGCCTTTTTAATTTCGATTTTTTAAATGTTTTTATCTTACTGGTTTGCTTTGTTTTTGGGCTTCTTGGGTGTTTATTATAATGGTTTTATTAGTTTGCGTTAAATAATTAGCATGGTTGATAATATTGAAATTTTTTTTACTTTAACCTGATCTATTTTTGTTTTTTATATTGATAAATAATTACAAAGTGATAATGTATTTCACAATGGATTAATTGGTTTGGTTTCTTGGTGGGTAGTGAAATATCAAAGTGAAAAAGCCACTATGAATTTCTACTTGCTTGGAGGTCAATATAGGGAGTTAAGAAAGGGAATTGTCGAATCAAATCAATGTCTAAATCAGCAGGTTAAGTTGAATTTAGATGTTGGTATTTTGATAAAACAATGTGAAATAAATTGTAAATTACAGTTATGTAAGGAGAAATTATGAGAAAAAATTATTATGGCCGCCATAGTGACCGCATCTTTTTCAAGCTTTGAGATACAAGCAGAAGTGGTAAAATGTATAAAGTATGGTGACTCTTATCTCTGTCAAGTTCAGTAAAACCTGGTATTTAATAACGAAGTATAAAGGAATTAAAATGAAAAATTACAAAATTAATGTTAACCAGTCTTACTGCGTTTTCAATTTCAATGGGCAGTTTCGGCCTGTTTGCTGCTGAGGAAATGGATTGTGACTTGGATCAATGTGACAGAATTCAATTTGGCTACATTTGTCCGAAAGATGCGTGTAAGCGTATACCCTAAATAGTAATTGTAGTTAAGGGGAGTATTTTACTTCCATTTGTTAAATGTCAACTTTTTAAAATTTCGGTTACATGGAATGATTAAGTACCTATTTATAATATTATTTTCCGTTGCTTTGGCCTATTTTTGTAATTCAGCTATTAAAAAGTACTCGATGATTGATGAAGGGAATTATGCAAGTATTCTTTCTCAACATGCTAATGATAGTGAAATATTAGTGTTAAGCTTAAAATATTGTGATGCGTGTCAAAAGTTGTTTGAATTTTTAGATTTGAACAATGTTGATTATAATTATAATTATAATTATAATTATAATTATAATTATCATTATCTTGATATCGCAAAATCAGATCTTGGTTTGAAGCTATACAAAGAATCCAATGTAAGTTCTGTTCCAATTATATATTTAAAAAATATTAGAATGATTGGTTTTGATACTGACTTGTTAAATGAGGAACTAAAAAGAAGAAATTTATTATGAATAATTTTTTAAATTTTATGATTTTTGTGAGTGCTTTATGATAAAGAAAACTCTATTTTTAACGGTTGTCATTGTGCTGTTTGTTGCATATGATTACTTTTCAAGCCCCCAGAGTAATGGCTATAAAATTGTATCAGGTGCATCATTGGAAGAAGTTTTTAATGAGAAATCTTCTAATTCCAGTGTGTTGTTGAGTAATATAAAAAATAGTAACGTTAGCAAGGTTGAAAGTAATAACACTAATAAACCGAGTAGCATTAAAAGTCATGAATTTAAATCATTTGAACACAATAAATTGGATCGATATTTAAATAAGAATGATCCACTTTACCAAAGTCTTGTAGATAATTTAAATAAAAATAATGATGGTAAGATTCCTTCTATGATAATACTTGATAATATCTATTATGCCGCATATTTAAATAAAGGTGAGGTTGAGTTTCATTATACTTATTTAGATCAAATTGTGAGAAGGCCTTGTTGATCAAATA
>NZ_PNBY01000165.1 GCF_005886875.1 Pseudoalteromonas aurantia
AATGATAAGCCACTTTCAACCAGCTTTCTAATGACTGCTTGTTTATGATCTTCTGGATAATGCTTCACTCATAACTAACTTACCGCTCCCTGTTTTATTTTATGAAAAACTGAGGCGACAACTATCCTGACACAGGGGGATGGTAAAAACAATAACTGCTCGTACTCGTATTTTTTTAAGCTCTGCGTTTGAAACTTTATGGGCTTACGGAGTCAGCAGCGTGGCAGGTTTGCACCTTTTGGCCTAAGTGTATTTCGATAGCTAAAACAAATAAGGATAGGTGTCACACAGCCGACACCTGAAAAACTTTAACTGACATCCACCGGTAATCCCACCCAAAAGTTTTGACTGACATCCACCCAAAATTGACGTGCAAAATAGGGTTTTTACGATTTAACGAAATAGTTAATTCAAGTGAAGAGACCATGAAATTAGCACGAACGAGCTAGCAGCAGAGCTTGCTGGATTAAATCAACGGGTTAACCTGCTTAAGTGTTCAGGCTAAAAAAAGTACGTGCGCGGTGAAAATATCATTGATAAATCAGCGAAAATTAGCTGTAATGGCACGATAAAACTTACTGAGTAATGCAGGGATGGCTTAAGCGCGAAAGACAAGCCGATAAAATAGGCTCGAGATACCTTACGCCACCAAAAGCAAATTCCCATAGCATAAATAACACCAACTCTGACACATCGAGTAGGTAGCGGCTCAGTCCAACAAGCGATTATGCAGCACAAACAACGTGCCGCATAAATACTAAATAGTTAGGTAACTATGACCCCATCAACTCTTCGATTTTTTTTAGGGCTGGCATTGTTTTGCTTTTTGTCAGTTGTAATAATAAATATTTGCAGCCACTTTGGTATTGTGATTTTCAAGTCAATCACATTTTTTTTCAAGCCTTTGTCATATTAATGGCAATCCCATTGGTAAATATGTGTAATAAAACAATGCCTAATGGTAGTAATGGTAATCTGGTTCATATTTTTTCAGCTACAAATGGTAAGTATTTATTTGTATTGGCATTAATAACTATCTATGGATTTATAAACTTTTTTTACTTTATTCATAAAACGAAGCCATTTCCGAGAGGGGAAGCTCCTACAGATATAGTTAGCGGTATTTTTTCTTCACTCCAGATGGTTTTTGTGTTCTTAGAATATATTATTGCATCAGCTTTACTAAAAATCACTTATAAACATAAAGTTATCTGATAAGTGCCTAAACAAAAAGGGACACAAAACAGCAGGCTGAGCTCCTTCTTCGCTATTTTGCGCCGGTTAGGCAAGCGTTATTTAATAAATACTCTAACACGTTCTTGTCCAAAAAATGAGTTAGAGCGACAGTCTGTTTTTCGCTTATAACTGCCTGCCCGGTGAAATATGAACCTATTCATCAACGCTCCAACATCGCCCATACTCGCTCTAGTACCGTAGGTGGTTAGCAGTTTACGGTAATGCTTACTGGTATATTGTGAGCCTCTATCAGAGTGAAACACCAAGCCTTGTGATGGCTAACTTAAGTTATAAGCTTTCATCATAGCTTTGCTGACCAAGTCAGTCGTCATTCGCTTATCTATGTGCCAACGATTCGGCGTGAATATAAGTCCATAACAATGGCTAGGTACATCCAGCCTTCCCCTGTTTTTAAATACGTCACATCACCAGCCCAGACCTGATTTGGTGCAACAGGATTGAAGTTCTGATCCAGCAGGTTATCAGCAACGGCATCACTATGTTTACACTTGGTTGTGACTTTGTAGGCAACTCGCTGAGTTACAACTAAACCAAGCTTAGCCATTAACTTCTTAACGCCATATTCGCTGACGTTAAAGCCCTCCTTGCATAACCGCTTCTTCAGATCTCGATAACCCAAGCTATTTCTGCTTTGCTCGAAGATGACTTTGGCTCTTCGATACATATGCAAATGCTCTGCTGTAATAATTTTTGCGGGTCGCTTTAGCCAAGCATAATAGGCTGAGCGACTGACGTTCATTACTTTACAAAGCTTACTCACTGGAAATACTGAAGAGAGCTTCTTAACGGTTTTAAACGTTACTTGGTTTCCTTTAGCAGGAGGGCGCAGGCCTTTTTTAAGATCTCCT
>NZ_PNBY01000166.1 GCF_005886875.1 Pseudoalteromonas aurantia
ATTGAAACTCGACCTTTTCTCAGCAAGTGTGATTTATGCATATTTCATCCATGAAAATTAGCGTGTGTGTTGATAAAAGGTAGTAGGTAAATGCGCTCATTGGTAGTTTAAAGCGAACGGTAAACGTTCGCCTACGGTGGGGTGGTTTTATTTGGACGTTGGCGGGGCTTTATACCGCGCTTTTTATTGGGGGTTTAAGTGAGCGGTAAACGTTCGCCTA
>NZ_PNBY01000167.1 GCF_005886875.1 Pseudoalteromonas aurantia
TGTCGTTGCAACCACTGTGTGGTTGTCTGGTGTTGACATTGTGGGCAGTGACGATGCCCGCATGAGAGCGGGTGTTGTGCTTGATGGTGACAGTGAGCGCAGCCCCAACTCATTTTATGTTGCTCACTGGTTCTACATCGAAGCAGTGCTTTAATCGCCTGTCGAATAGGGTGATTAAGCTGACTCTCATACTGGTGTAGAAAATCATGTTCATGATGACGCAGTAATTCAATAAAGCAACTCATAAAGCCGCCGAGATACGCATGAGATTATTCGTTAACTGGTTTATGAGCCTTTGGGTGTCATGCTGTTTTATCTGTGTTAGCTGCGTGTATTTTGAGGTGGTATTAAGACTGCCATGACCGAGTAATAACTGTAATGAACGTAAATCGAGACCTTGCTCTAGTAAATGAGTGGCAAAGCAGTGGCGCAAAGAGTGTGGGCTGATATGTTTGGTGATTTTGCAGTGTTTTAATACTGCTTTCATGGCCTTTTGTATGCCGCCTTTATCCATTGGCGTATTAGCACCAAGCCCTTTTCCTGGAAATATCAGCGTAGAGTGACGATGAGTTTTCCAATAAAGACGTAATGCTTGAAGTGTTTTATCAGGTAGGGGGACTAGCCTATCTTTACCGCCTTTACCATCACGAATATGAACGCGCATTGTTTTACAATCAATGTCAGCCACAGTCAGGTGTAAAGCTTCACTAAGACGCAACCCCATAGTGTATAAAGTTAAAAAGAACACTTGGTAACGGTGCTGTTTAGTATGATTAAGCATAAAAGCAATTTGTGCGGCAGTTAAGATATCGGGTATACGTTTTACTTGAGGGGGCTTAACAATATCGAGCCACTGCCACTGGCGTTCAAGGGTATATTTATAAAAGAATTGTAAGCCATTACGGTCTAACTTAATGGTACTCCAAGAGTGAGTTTGAATGAGGGCATTAAAGTATTGTTTTAAATCTTGGGTGCTTAGAGTATCGGGTGAGCGATCAAAGTAGAGCGTGATGCGACGAACAGCACGAGCGTATGCATCAATGGTAGCGGGTCGTTTACCTTGTAATTTTAAGTTGGTAAGATGTTGAAGATAAAGGAAGTCGAAATGTTTTTGTTCGAGGTCATTCATGGTATTAACTCCGGTGTGACACCACCAACATGGCGATGTTCCAGAGTTTAAGTATGAATGATGTTTTTCTGCCGCTTAGCGGCTTCGTTCAACAA
>NZ_PNBY01000168.1 GCF_005886875.1 Pseudoalteromonas aurantia
TATGCGGTAGTAAATTGCTTTCCCTATCGTCGTTAATTTTGACCATTTTTCAGTAAGATGGAATGGTGCAGCTGGAAGTACTTCATATTTACGATACTCAGTGCGGCCACGTTGTTGCTCCAGATAGCTGTATGCGGCCGCACGTTCGTTCTGACTATCAGTATAGAACGCCTCTTTAATTGCTTGATGCAATGACCCCTGATTACCTTTAACTGAAATAGATAGTTCGCCTCTTTTTCAAAGATCTTTTTAGCTATCTTAGTCTGACACCCCATAGCATCTAATGTGACTAAGTGACCTTTCAATTCTAGTAAATCAAGTAACTCGGGAATTGCTGTTATTTCATTGGATTTTGCATCTGTTTTAAGTTGACCCATTACAACGCCATTTTGAGACGCGAAGGCACTGACCATATGAATAGTCGACTTTCTGTCCGACGGTTCATAAGAACGCCTCAGAGTTT
>NZ_PNBY01000169.1 GCF_005886875.1 Pseudoalteromonas aurantia
GTACGTAAGGTTTCTGCCGGGTGACCTCTGCGTATTGGGCAGTTATCCTCTCTGAATGAGACATCAAGAACCCAGTGTAATTGATTCTCAACAGCCCAATGGCTACGTACATGATTGGCTAACTCTTCTGCCGATAATTGCGCAGAACTAATGTAATAACGAGTGTCGATAAGCTCTTTTCCATTCTCTATGCGGTAGTAAATTGCTTTCCCTATCGTCGTTAATTTTGACCATTTTTCAGTAAGATGGAATGGTGCAGCTTGAAGCACTTCATATTTACGATACTCAGTGCGGCCACGTTGTTGCTCCAGATAGCTGTATGCGGCCGCACGTTCGTTCTGACTATCATTATAGAAAGCCTCTTTAATTGCTTGATGCAACAACCCCTGATTACCTTTAACTGAAAATAGATAGTTCGCCTCTTTTTCAATGATCTTTTTGGCTATCTTAGTCTGACACCCCATAGCATCTAATGTTACTAACTGACCTTTCAATTCTAGTAAATCAAGTAACTCGGGAATTGCTGTAATTTCATTGGATTTTGCATCTGTTTTAAGTTGACCCATTACAACGCCATTTTGAGACGCGAAGGCACTGACCATAAGA
>NZ_PNBY01000017.1 GCF_005886875.1 Pseudoalteromonas aurantia
GCGACGGGTTTTTTGCTTTTAGGGTTCAGGAAAAGGAATTTGGGATGAAAGGTCAGTGAAAAGCCATAGACCCTGAAAAGCGATCGACCCTGAAACCAGTTCAGGGAGACGGAGGTTTCTATTTAGAGGTAGTTTTTTATTACGCTCACCTCAGTGTTTTACCGAAGAGGTCAGGATCCAGTGCAGCGAATTCACCTCACTTTTTTGCCTTCCTGACGAAGGTCAGGACCCAGAACAATCTTTAATAATTGTACCAACCGGTCTAATACTAATTACATTAATGAAAAACTACACTATTGCTCAGTTTCTAGCATTTAGGCTTTTGGCTCTATTAATGCTCTGTGATTAATGTGTTCCAAGCTTTATTACCATTATAAATAATGTCGTAAAGTAAAGTTTTTAGGGGGCGCTTGCCTGAGCGACTTTTTTATTTGGCTTATAAGAATGATTATGGTTTTTAGTAATGTAGTGTAGGTAATGGAGTGTTTTTATTTTTTTGAAGTTGTTTTTATAATAACGAGCTGCCAGTGTTAGAGAGAATTGGCCGTTTTTAAGCTATTTTTAGGAAGTAATTTTATATGACTGAGTTATTTCATTGGTTTGATTTACTTGGTGTAATGGTATTTGCTATTTCAGGTACTTTGATTGCGCACAGTAAACACATGGATGGATTTGGGGTGGTGGTGCTGGCTACTGTTACAGCAATCGGGGGCGGAACCCTTCGGGATATTATTTTAGATATTCCGGTATTTTGGTTACATGATGCAAGTTATTTTATTGCGATTGGTGTCGCCATCATGATCAGCGTTTATTTTTTAAATCGGCATAAGCAAATTCCACAGCAGATGTTACAAATAGCAGATGCGTTTGGCTTGGCATTTTTTGCTGTGATGGGAGTGCAAAAAGCGCTCTCTATTGGAATGCCGGATACAACTGCCATCATAATGGGGGTGATAACCGGGTGCTTTGGTGGGGTTATTCGAGATGTCCTAGCGGGGGATATGCCCCTATTATTAAAGGGGGAGCTGTATGCCATCACGTGTATATTCGGTGGGATAGTATATACTCAACTATCACACTGGTCTTTACCTATTGAAGTCATTATGGTTTGTGCTATGTCTGCAACACTTGGACTACGCTTGTTGGCAATGCATCATAAATGGGTGATCCATATATTTAAATACCCAGAATAGCTAAGTAATCAAAGGGACAAGGATATGTCACTTGCTAAAGTTTATACACGTGCCCAAGTTGGGATCTCTGCACCGGAAGTCACTGTTGAAGTACATTTAAGCAATGGACTACCAGCATTCCATATTGTCGGGTTACCTGAAACCTCGGTAAAAGAAGCCCGAGAGCGGGTGCGCTCCGCGTTAACCAATTCAAAGTTTTTATTCCCTGAGCAACGGATCACTGTTAACTTGGCCCCTGCTGATTTACCGAAAGAGGGCGGACGCTATGATCTGGCGATTGCTGTGGGTATTTTAGTGGCTTCAAACCAGTTACAGGCATTTCAGTCACATCACTATGAATTTTATGGTGAGCTGACATTAAGTGGTGAGGTGCACTCGGTTAATGCCATTTTACCAGCAGTACTTGCGGCAGAGAAAGCACAGAGGTGTTGCTATATTCCACAAGGCAACGATCAGGTGGCCAGTTTAGCGCAACATTGTAATCGAAAGGCAGTAAGCTCGCTACAATCGTTATGGTTAGATTTACAAGGTCAAGATGCGCTGCCATTAAACATGCAGTACCCTGATGTAAAAACACATTCAGTTACCTCACATGTAGACATGAGTGAAGTTAAAGGTCAAAGTGCAGCAAAGCGTGTATTGGAAATTGCGGCGGCAGGAGGTCACAATACACTATTTTTAGGGCCGCCAGGCACTGGTAAGTCGATGCTGGCACAGCGTATGCCGTCGATTATGCCCACACTACTAAACAATGAAGCACTTGAGACCGCCGCAATATATTCATTAATTGGAAAAGCCATTGATATAGAGAATTGGCGAAACCGGCCATTTAGAAGCCCTCACCATACTTGCTCGGCTGTCGCTTTAGTGGGGGGGTCGTCTAATCCCAAGCCGGGAGAGATTTCTCTGGCGCATAATGGTGTGTTATTTCTTGATGAGTTGCCTGAGTTTGAGCGTAAGGTGCTCGACTCGCTACGTGAACCGATGGAAACAGGCTTGGTAACAATATCTAGAGCTGCCCGCCAAGTTGATTTTCCTGCTCGGTTTCAGCTGATTGCAGCATTAAATCCAAGCCCGACTGGGTCTATTTCAGATAAGCGGGCCACACCAGATCAAGTACTTCGGTATTTATCAAAAATATCAGGCCCATTTTTAGATCGAATTGATTTGCAAATTGAACTACCAAGGTTAACTACACAAGAGCTACAAACTGAAACTTGTGCAGAATCAAGTGAAACCATAAGAAATAGGGTGAACACTGCGCACCGTATTGCCATTGAGCGTCAAGGTATGTGTAATGCATTGTTAGGCAACAAAGCGCTTAGTCAGTTTTGTAAATTAGGTCATGCAGAATCACAGTTTTTAGGTGCTGCGACCGAGAAGCTTAACTTATCACCGCGTTCATACCATCGTATATTAAAGGTGGCGCGTACCATTGCAGACATGGCCGGAAGAGCGAAAATAGACTTAGTAGATATCAAAGAGGCATTAAGTTACCGAGCGTTTGAGCGGCTATTGTCTCAACTCACTCGGTATTAAAAATGGCTGTGTTAAGCAGAAAGCATGTAGCCTTTACCGCGCACGGTGACAATTCTTTTTTGCTCTTTTTCGTCACCAAGTTTTTTTCTTAACCGACCAATCAACACATCAACGGTTCTGTCGCTAGGGCTCCAATCAGGTTGGCCGATATCTTCTGATATTTTCTCTCTTGAAGTGGCTTTACCGGCGTTGGCGATTAAGCAAATGAGTACCTTATGCTCAGCTTCTGTGAGTCGAGATTCTTCAGCTTGGCCGTTGATTAATGTACGGTTATCAGGATGAAGTTTAAAGTCTGCGTATTCGATAAACTCTTCAGACTCATCTTGATCATCGGCGATGGTTAGGCGTTTACACAACGCTCGCATTCTTAGCTCAAGTTCTAATAGATCAACGGGTTTACAAATGTAGTCATCAGCGCCCTGTGCTAACCCTGCTATACGGTCAGCTTGAGAGTCTCTGCTTGAGAGCATGATCACCCCAATATCTGTCAATGTATTAAGTTCTTTGGCAAGCTCTAACCCATCAGTTGCTGGTAATACAATATCGACAATGGCGAGGGTAATTTTATTCGGTTCTTGCTGGCTACTTTGTACCTTTTCTAACGCACTTGCGCCGGTATTATCGACGTCGATCGAAAACTCTGTATTGGCAAAGTGATTTAAAATACGCTTAGCCAACAGTTCATCATCTTCTACTAATAATACGTGGATGCTCATAGTATCGCTATCTAATCAATAATTACCCCTATATTAGCATTGAGAAAAGTCAGCTGAGAAGTCGAACATGATTATTTTGTGATAAAAAGTGCCGAATAGCGATAATACTTTCAGAACAACACGTTTTTATTGTTAATTAGTGCCTTGAATAGAAAAAGTAGGAGGGTCATATGCTTAAAAGTAGTGGAGGCATTGTCTATATTAAAAGTAGGGTGAAAGAGCATAACCCTCTCACCCAATAAAGCTATTTGCTATAAATGTGGTCCCACCACTGAGGTTGATCTTTTAGGTGCATATCAAAATAGGCAAGCATTGTGTCCCACCAATGGAAGCGACGGTCGCGTACAATAATTTGATGATCTGCCCCTTTATACTCGATCAGTTCAACATCTTGACCAAGTAGCTTGAGTGCGGTGTACATATTATGGCTCTCACCAGGAGGCACATTAGTATCCGCATCACCATGAATTAGTAATAAAGGCGTTGTTACTTTATCGGCATGAAATACTGGACTATGTTGCGAGTAAAGCGATGGATTATTCCATGGGAAGCTGTTTTTAGACGCTTCGCCTGAGTATAAGTAGCCCCACCAACCTTGGCCCCAGTATGAGGTAATATTAGAAATACCGGCATGTGCAATAGATGCACTAAATAAGTCAGTTTTGGTCGCCAGTAGCATCGTCATAAAACCACCATAAGATGCACCTAAGTTACCTAAACGGTTCTTATCGACAAATGGGTAGGCTTCTAAAAACTCGTTAGTACCTTGGATAATATCATCTGCAGTATGTTCTCCCCAAGCATTGACATGTTTGGCTGAAAACTCTTGCCCAAATCCTGTCGCACCTGTTGGTTGCACTACGTAAACCACATACCCTTGTGCTGCCCATAGATTAAACGGATAGCGACCAGTAAAGCCTCTTGATACAGGTGATGTACCGCCATAATAGTAGATTAATGCCGGGTGTTTTTTCGAAGTATCTAGGTTATGTGGTAAGTAAACGCGGCCACTTATCTGCGTGCCTGACTCATTGGTAAAGTTAAACTCCTCCAAAGCGGCGATTTCGCTATTATCATAAGCAACAGGTTTTGAGTCCCATAGCACTTTCGTTTTGTTACGTTTTACGGTAACTAGGCTCAGTGCTTGTGGTGATGAAGCTTGACTGCCCGTTACAAGGACCTGACCTTTACTGGTTTTAGAGACGCTGTAATTTTGTACAACATCAAAGCCTGTATTAAGCTTTTTGAAGCGACGCTTACTTTCGTCGTATAAATACAGTTTTTTTGTATCTTTGTCCGTAACATTCAGCACTGCATCACCATTGCTGAGTACCTGTAAACCTCCAATTGCAGGGTCGAATTTTTTACTGAGGGCTTGCGGTTTTTCGCCATCATTATTCAACAGGTAGAGCTGACCATCGTAATTGTTGGCTAGCATGTCTTTTGGCAGGTTTCTGCCAAGGCCTTGGCTAAAGTCGGGGCCAGCTATAACGTAAATGCCTTTGTCTGTGTATTTAGCTCGGTTAAATGTTCTATATTCACCAAGCATTTTTTCTGTGTGGTTCGATAAGTCTATTTCCACTAACTCGGTGAGCATATGTGGAGGCGCTGCGTAATTAACTGGGTTACGAGTGACTAGAACGGTATTACGTTTATTATCAAAATCAGCTATGCGAGTACTGAGCTTACTTTCAGAAATGGTACTGACTAATCCAGACTTTACATCGAGTAAAAAAGGTTGGCTTATTGAACGCGCATATGACCAACGATCTTCCAGGCCTGAGTAATGCTTTACGAGCGTATGTTTGTCATCAGGTGTATTTGACCACGAGAAAATGAGCGTATCTTTGTCGAAAAATTGATAACCTGATGCGCCTGTAAAGTGTTCTGCAACGGTTTTTATGCTGAAATCTTTAATATTGAGTATAGAGACTCGTTTATCTTGCGTAAACACAATGGCATTTGAGTCTGGTGACCATGATACTTGCGACGCTGATACACCAGAAAGGCGATATAGTACGTCACCCTCGATGTTTTTCAGGCTGGTATTGCTAATTGCAGCATTTTTACGGTTTGCTTGGTAATGGCGCTCTGTCGCTACGTAAAATTTTCCGTTTGGTGAAAGTGAGATAGCACTAATTGTTGGCGCATCATAAAGTTGTTTTGCCGAGAGTGCAGTCGTCGTTTTTTGTGTCAAAACAATCTCATCATGCTCAGTTTTTGGTGTGTAATCAATTACCACCTTTTTCCAGTCATCTACTTGTTCAGTGATAATAATCACTTGATGATCGCCTGTGACCGCATGAATGGAGAATTCATTTTTCCCAGTTAATGGCTCGCCATTGAGAAATACATGGGCTTTTTCGATCCCCGATAGGGTAAAAGTGCCTTCAACAAAACGTGTCGTGCTAAAATTGAAACGCAGTGCTTGCATACCATTAACGGTGAGCGCATTTACTTGCTCAAGGCTTTGCCATGAGCGGGTATTACCAAATACTTCCAGTTTTTGGTTAGGCTTTTGTAACTGAGGCAGCAAATTATTAATTATGCTTTTTTGATGCGGTGTATTATGAGGTTTTATGGTACTTTGTGTACCTAATGGACCGATAAACTGTATTTTACTCTCATCGAGAGGAGCTGCGACCAGCTGTGTTGCAACAGCTGAGAGCAATAATGTAACCGCGGTACGGAAAATCATAGTTGAGCCTATTGTAGGTAATAATATTGGCCCAATATATCATATATATCACTATTAATAATCGGTCATGCGATTAACTGTCGCCAGCCTAATTGTAAGGAGTTACCCGTTGTTTCTATTAGTTAGTTATATGCTAATTGCCATCACCATTTCATTTTTATGCTCTGTGATGGAGGCGGTGCTATTAAGTATTACGCCAAGCCATATTGCTATTTTGAAAAAAACGCGTTTGACGTTAGCACTGCGGGTGCAAGCTTTAAAGAACAATATAGATAAGCCATTGGCGGCTATTTTAACCTTAAACACAGTGGCACATACAGCTGGTGCGGCTGGCGTGGGGGCTCAAGCTGCGGTGGTATTTTCTGATGCGGCGGTGGGTATTGCTTCTGCTGTTATGACGTTGTTGGTCTTGGTGCTATCTGAAATCATTCCAAAGACACTCGGTGCAACTTATTGGCGTACATTAACACCCATCGTATCTTTATGTTTGGTATGGTTGATCAGAATTTTAAAACCGTTTGTTTGGTTATCTGATCAGTTAACAAAATTGATGGGCAGCAAAGAAAACGAAGCACAGTATATTCGACAAGAAATTGAAGCAATGGCTGAAATGGGATCTGAGGCGGGGGCATTAGATGAAGATGAAACCCAAACGATCCGCAGTTTGTTACGGTTTAAACACGCGAAGTTAGAGAAGGTTATGACACCTCGAACGGTGTTGTTTAAAGTTCATAAAGACATGACGGTGCATGAGTATTTATCTGAACACGGCGCTATTTCATTCTCTCGTGTATTAATTTACGACAAAAATACCGACGACATTATTGGCTTTGTGCATAAAAACGATATTATGCTGGCGTACCATCGTTTGGGTGAGAATTATAAAATTGGTAAATTAGCGATTGATCTGTATACCGTTCCAGAAACGTTGGCAGCCCCTGAATTGTTCCAAACACTATTGGAAAAGCGAATTCATATTGCTTTAGTAATAGATGAATACGGTGATATTCAAGGTATAGTTACCCTTGAAGATATGTTGGAGTCTTTAATGGGCATGGATATTGTAGATGAGCGAGATCAGTCTTCAAACATGCAACTTGCCGCAAAACAAAAGTGGCGCGATCGGGTTGATAATCACTCGCACCTGATTGAAGCTGATGAAGAGCAGTTAGAAAGTAAACCTAAGAGTTAGAGTTTGTCATTCTGAGCCAAGAGCGGATCCAACGGATAAACTCTTTTTTTGGTTTTGGTCGACAAATTAAGAAGCCTTGCATAAGTAGGTTATGCTTGTATCTATCTAGGTATTGTAACTCCTCGATACGTTCAACGCCTTCAGCTACAATACTCAGGCGTTCGTTTTGCGCGATATCAACTAAGCTATCAATGAGCACTTGTGAAAATCGGTCAGATTCGACATGAGTGACTAACGAACGATCTATTTTTATCTCGGTGAATGGCAAAGATTTAAGCTGATGAAAATTAGTAAAGCCAGTACCAAAGTCATCCAATGAAATTTCAAATCCGCGGATCCTTAGGCGGTTCATCGTTTCTAATTGTGTGCTACTTTCTAATGGCAAGTGCTCGGTGATCTCTAGAATAATATCCTGCGGTGTTAAACGATTAAGCTCCAAAATAAGTGCCAGCTTATCAGGGCAACTCGGATCATTTAATTGGCTGGGCGATAAATTAAAAGCCAATCTTGCAGGGGGGCATAGTTCTGAGCGAATACATTTAAATTCTTCGGTGGCTTTTTCAAATAACTGAAAAGTTATCAGGTTGATCAAATCAAGATCTTCAGCAGGACCAATAAAACGATGGGGTAAAAGCGTTGTTCCTTCATCTTCAGAAACAATGCGCGCTAGCACTTCTATGCTGGTGACGTGTTTTGTAGATCGGTTTACCTTTGGTTGATAAAAAGGCGTGACTTGATTATGGCTAATTGCATGTAATAACTCGCTTTCATTTAAAGGAACTTCTGTATGACTTAGAGGGGAAATAAATGACCCTAACTTGTGAAGTAATCTATCCACCTCTGACAATTGTACGGGTTTGGTTATATTGCCAATCAAATGTGCATTACACTGCCTTGCTAAATCAGCTGCTAGATTAATAACTTTATTATCCATTTCAGAAATGATCGCAACCCCTCCAGCATACTTTAATTCACCGAGTTGCCGGATCAACTCCATACCATCTATCTCTGGCATGTTTAAATCGGTAAATACGGCATCATACTGATGGGCGGCTTGTCGTATTTTTTGCAGCGCTTGGGTCGCATCACTACAGCAGCTAATATACGTCACTCCCAATTCAGTCAAAATGGCTTTCATTACCATTAAAATCGCCTGAGAATCATCGACAACCATTATTTTATTTACTTTGACCGTCATAACATTTCCTTTGAAAACGTGGCTGCTATGAGTTTAGTACAGCCTTAGAAAATTAAAATTAATTTAGGTGAAAAGTAGGTTTGTATGCGTCTGGATTTGTTGGGATAATAAAGAAAAAATCAGTGTAATATTGATATGACAAAAGTTGAATTTACCCTTGCTGATCTCCAATTTGTGGTTCATGCGTCAGCAGAACAAATAGTACAAGTATTTTGTGATAAGCAAGCACTTGCGCTGGAAGACGGTGGTAACAATGTTTACCATGCCGACGCACATGGGCACCAGTTTCAGTTTAATACAGAGAAGTTATTCGAAGGTCAAATTGCAATTGCGATTAATGGCCAAGCGTGGCAGTGGATTGAACTGCCGGCTCCTGAAAAAAAGAGCGGCTTTAGCTTTATGGGGTTAGCTGCGTTAGGGTTTAAATTATTTAAAAGTGCAAAGGTGGTTAAAGCTGCATTGGCGGGTGCATCAGTTGCAGGTTACGCATGGTTATTTTCATGGCAGTTCGCCATTATGTTGATTGTGTGTTTAGTGATTCATGAATATGGTCATGTTCGTGCTATGCAATACTTTAAAATAAAAACTAAAGGCATTTATTTGATCCCATTTGTCGGTGGCTTGGCGATCAGTGACGACAAAATTACGACTCGTTGGCAAGATGTGGTGATTTCGTTAATGGGTCCCGCATTTGGCCTTATCACCTCCGTACTCGGGGTCGTGTTGTATTACGCTACTGAAATGGAGATTTTTGCTGGCGTAGCGGTACTCAGTGCTTTATTAAATTTGTTTAATTTATTGCCAATGTTACCATTAGATGGTGGACATGTTCTAAAAAGTATCAGCTTTTCAATGCGTTCTTGGGTTGGGTTATTCGTCTGTTTAGGTGGCGTATTATTTGGTTTATGGGTCAGCTATACCTTTGGGTTAATGTTACTGGTCTTTTTCTTATTCATAGGCACACTTGAAATTATGTTTGAATGGCGCGGTCGTCATCAATCTCATTTAGTGCCATTAGATCGCTATGGGCAGGTATTTTCGGCAGTTATGTATGTGGTTGTGGTTGCTGCGCACGTTGCCGTTATGATGCATTTTGCAGACTCAGAAAGTGCTATTCTGAGTCTGCCAATGAAGATTTTATCAAGTTGATCTGGCTTCTTTGATATACAAATGTATAGCCGTCATGCCCATGTCAGTATGGCGGCAATAACCACTCCAGAAATAAGCAGTTGTAATAAGCAAAAACCCATAATATCTCTCGCCTTCAACCCAGCGATTGCCAACACTGGCAATGCCCAAAATGGTTGAATCAAATTAGTCCATGCATCACCCCAAGCAACTGCCATGGCAACACGCGGGACCTCAGCGCCTAACATTTCTGCTGCAGGTAATACAATCGGGGCTTGAATAGCCCATTGTCCGCCGCCGGAGGGAATGAAAATATTGACTAGTCCAGCACTCATAAAGCTCCAAAAGGGCAATGTATCAGCGGTGCTGATTGCGACAAAAGCACGTGAAATTTGTTGTGCTAAGCCTGAGTCGACCATGACCGCCATGATACCAGCGTAAAATGGAAATTGAATAACGACCCCTGCACCGCCGGGCATCGCGTTTTGTAAACTGTTTAATAAGTTTGCGGGAGTTTTATGCAATAAAATAGCTAAGAATAAAAATATGCCAATGACGCTATTTAAATTAAGGCCATTATTTTCAATAAAGAAGTAGTGCGCTAAATACGTGCAGCCGAGCAGGCCAACCGCGCTGCCAAGCCAAGGGTTATGTTCAAGCTTATGTGCAGGTGTCATGTGTGTTGTTGGTGAAGTGGTATCGGGGTTTGTATCTGCTAATTTATGTTTATCTATCATGACTTGCTTTTCTGACGGTGGCAGTAAACAAGCATTTAAAATGGGCATGATGATCAGCATAGCGATCAACAGTATGATATTAAACGGTGCAAATAGTGTGTTTGCTGTTTCAACCACGCCAATATCCGCCACAGAGAAGTGCCCAGCTGTGGCGATTGTTAAAGGTACTGACCCAGATAACCCGCCATGCCATACGATGAATCCAGAGTATGCGCTAGCAACTAATACCCGGTAATCCACATTAATGTGTTTTGCAAGAGACTTGGCAAACAGTGCACCAACCACCAACCCAAACCCCCAGTTTATCCAGCTTGCTAACATAGATATTACGGTGATGAGAATGATTGCAACCGTGGGGGTTTTGGCTTTTTGAGCCATTTTATCAAGGGCACGAACGCATATTGGAGTGCTTGCTAACATATATCCTGAAAGTAGCACCAACAGCATTTGCATGGCGAATGTGAGTAATGTCCACAGTCCTTGACCCCAGGCATTGATGGCATCTATCGGTGTAAAAGGCGTGACGGTACTGGCTAAAATTAGTACGATAAGTGTGAGCAGTAATACAAACACATATGGATCGGGTAAGTAGCGCTCAACCAAATGGGTCAAGGGGCGAGTGAGTCGGTAAAACATGGCAGAACATCCTAGTTTTTGTTTTATCTTAACTAACTTTTTAACCAAAAGTTAGTGTAATACACTAATTTGTAAGATTGAATTAAGTTTTTTACTTTCTAAGTTTCTGATTATTATATAAAATTATATTGGCACGAAAGCTGTATTATCAGAGATAGTTTATTATTTTTATTTATAAGAGGTTGCCATGGCAGGACAAGGTTCAGGCGGCAATGTGATCGCCGCAATATGTAATATTTTCTTCCCAGGTTTAGGACAATTAGTTCAAGGGCGTATTTTATCTGCTTTAATTTTTGCCATTATTGTTGTTGGTGGGTACGCGTTATGGTTTTTGATTATACCAGGGGTGATTGCCGCAATTGCACATTTATGGTCAATCATTGATGCTGCTAAATACCGCAGTGACTCAAGGTATGATCGCAGTTAGCCATAGACTGAGTGTTAAAACACTAAGCAGTGTTGAAAGCGCAACACTGCTTGCCATCACAGCTTGCTGTGTGCCTAGCTGGCGAGCAACTAAATAAGCATTAACCCCCAAAGGTGACGCACTCATAAGGGTAACAACCGCGACTGTTTTTATATCTAAGTCAAATCCCCATCTTGCTAATGCATATACACCACAAGGTAATACGACGAGCTTAGTTATGCTCAATACTAGAGCTTGTTGCCAAGCTTGTTTTATGGCGTAGTTAACTAGGCTGCCACCTAGTACAAATAATGCACCAGCTATAGCGGGTTGGGCAAGTAATGACAGTGCGGACTGAAGTGGGTCTGGCATTGGGATACTGAGCGAATTGGCCAATAAACCGCCACTGATACTGAGTACAATAGGATTAACAAATAACGGCTTAATTAAATCAATAAAGCGACGCTCTTGTTTAGTGGAGCAGGCAAAGGTGAGTGCGAATAACAAGGCGCTATGAAATGTGATAATAATAAATACTAATGCACCATATTGGGCCCCTAAACTTGTAATAATAATAGGTAAACCAACGAGAACAGTATTGGAGTACGTGCAACCGAGTGCCAATACCGCTGAGTCTGAGAGTGTCATATTTTTTAGTATTTTAAATAACACAACACATAGAACATAAATGAGAAATATAGGGCCATAAAAACTGAGTATGATGTTAGCAGAAAGCACTTGGCTTAAATCAGCTTGATACATACTGATAAACAAATAAGTTGGAATTGCGATATTGAAAAAAAAGTGACGAAGCCCGTTAAAATGTTCAGTTGATAGCAGTTTTAACTTTGCACATATAAACCCGATAAGGGCAACAAAGACCAATGGAAACAAAATACTTAACGGTTGCATAAACAATCTAGGTGAAAATGAAAACACTATTATCCGCGCTCTAGTTGTACAGAACAAGCACTTGCACAGTATAATAACGGGGTTAATAGGTAAATAAGGTTGAATTTTGGAGTATCAATTTATCCGCGACCCCATTACGGGGTTTAAAGTCAAAATTAGCGATGAGCAAGTACTTATCGCACGTTGGTTAAATGAAGAGCTTGATAAAAGTGAAGTAGCTGATTTATTGGCACGATGTAAGACAATGACAAAAGGTCAAGCTGCTTGGGTTCGATTAGGCAGTGAAATACGCTTTACGTTAAATACAGAGGAAGCGTTATTTGAAGCACATGCGTTATTTCAAGAGGGTAGTGATATTAGCCAGTATGCAGATGATGCGCTAGCGTTGGATGATCATGGCTTAGTTGCGGGATGTGGCTTTGAAGATTTTGTTGACCTATTGACCGCATGGCAGCAATTTATTACTGGTCGTTAGCCTAAAAGTTATAACCCACATATTATGATGTGGGTTGCCCATAAATTTGTTCCGCTCGATTAAATAGCACCCAAGAGGTCAAAATATACTTATCGTTAGAAACGGGTTTGTTGCCACGGTGTGTATGCGTGAAGTAACCAGGTGCGATTACCATCGTGCCTTTTTTAGGTGCAATCCTTTTATTTTGATATACAAATTCAGTTTCGCCACCGTCTTGTACATCATTCAGGTAAAACATAAACAACAGAACACGATGTAATGCTTCGTTATGCCCAAGCTGAGGGTAAACTTCACTATGCCAGTACGGATAACCTCCTTTATTAACTTCATATTTTTGTGCCTGAATAGAACCTAAGCGGAATAGCTGTTGGGTCAGCAGGTGTATTTGAGGTTTGCCAACTTCATCAAAGTTATCAACGGTTAAATCAACGGGTTGGCCTGTACTTGGGTGATATACCTTTAAACCAAAAGCACCAATTAACATAAAAAAATGCTCTTCAATGTATTGAAATACGTGTTGTGCTGTGACTTGTTGAATATGCTGTAAATGATCGGCATATTCAGGATGTGAATTTAAGTACAGATCTTGGCTTACTTTTTTGCTAAGGTCGATACCACCTGATGTGGTCCCTTGTTGTAAGTGTGGGCTCTGCTCAAATGTAGTGATAAATTGATCACAAAACTCAGTACTTAGCGCGTTTTCATAAACGCGAATAAAATCAGTCATGACTGTACCTACATGTTATTGGAATTATTATGCTGTCAGAAGTATTAATGCCTCGGTTTAGTGAAACCGACGTTTTAGGACATATCAACAATACCGTACTCCCCGTGTGGTTTGAAGCCGCACGAGTGCCAATTTTTAAAATATTTACCCCAGACTTAAACCCACATGCGTGGAAATTGATTGTTGCCAAGGTCGAAGTTACTTTTACTGGTGAGTTATTTTATGGCCAACCGGTTGAAATTAAAACGCATATTGAAAAGATTGGGAATAGCTCCTTTGTCATTTTACAGCAAGCTTGGCAGCATGATGAATGCTGTGCTGAAGGTAAAACGGTTATGGTACGATATGACTTTGCAAGTAAGTCGACTCAGGCATTAAGTACAGATGAACGTAATGCCTTAACCGCGCTTTTATAAACACTCAGTCATACCCTATTTAATAGGTCATCACTTTATAGAGATACCTTAAACTGGTGGCCAATTGCCGGAGAAATACACGGCTTTACCGTGAAGGTATAACTGATTGAACCTTGCGTATCTGTGTGTTTCATAATTTCCAGTATTTCATAGTCATTAAGCTCAACAACTCGACTGTCAGGTGTAAGCTGGCATCGAGATTTACTGTCGGCTTCTTGATCATAAATAAAGTTAGCAAGTACTTTCTGCCGCCACTGGAAAAAGCGCTCTGAGCGTGCTGTATTGTCTTTAATGGCTGAACGTACTTCATCTACGGTTTCTTGTGAGTTGATATCTTCAATATTGATTGATTTGGAACTGTCTTTAGGCGTAGTTTGGTCCTCTTTTTTAATTGTAATGATCGCAGCGTCCGAAGGGCTATCAATGTTAACTGCGATTTTTTTATCTGATATGGTGTTGGCTATGTCGCTTATTATGAGATTTACGCCGTGAGCTAATCCCGAACTACTTAAAAATAATGCCATATTCAGGGTTAACATAAAGCTTAAGGCGAAGCGAGCAATCCCTGTTGTAATAGGAAACCTGTAGCATGGAGATTGCCATAATTTGGCCAATCCAAATGGCTTTATTAACAGCAAGAATAGAATGTAAAGTGGCATGAGTAATTGCAGTAGCAACAAGGCCCCCACGCTGGTGGTGATAAACCAAGTAGGCAAAGAAAGGAGGACACTTAAGTTATGTGTATACGGAAAGTGGTCTGAACTTACGCCTGTTATGTCATTGACGTGCCCTGCAGCTTGCACAAGCGCAAAGTTGGCTATAAACGCATAAAATAAAAATATCAGAGACTTGCCTGGTAAGCTGTCCCAAAAATATAAAAATTTAGGCCAAAATTCATGGATCAACCCGGCTAACACCAAAGTAGACACGATGAATAATGCAAATCCATTCGTGGAGTCAATCTCTGATATAGCTAACGTGATATAAGTTGTACAGGCTAAAAAGTAGCTACGTTGTGCAAATGTGAGACTGAACCAAAATGCTTGAAAGCGCTCTTTATAAGCTCGTATAAAAGACGATATTGAAAAGCTATTGACGAAAGGTATTTGACGCATAACGACCTTGTTATTATTGTTATGCGCCAATGATAGGTGCTTATAGTAAAGGCTTCAAGTATTTACCTGTATGAGATGCTTCACATTGAGCGACTTGCTCGGGTGTACCAGCAATTAATATTTGGCCGCCGCCTGCACCGCCTTCAGGGCCAAGGTCAACAATCCAATCTGCTGTTTTAATCACATCTAAGTTGTGCTCAATGACCACTACGGTGTTCCCGTGGTCACGCAATCTATGTAAAACAACCAATAATTGCTGAATATCATGGAAGTGTAAGCCCGTTGTTGGCTCATCTAAGATATAAAGAGTCTTACCGGTATCGCGTTTTGATAATTCACGCGCCAATTTTACCCGTTGCGCTTCACCACCTGAAAGTGTGGTTGCCGCTTGTCCTAAACGAATATAAGACAAGCCTACATCCATTAACGTTTGTAGCTTGCGGTTAATCGCTGGAATTTTTTCGAAGAAGCTATGCGCATCTTCAACCGTCATTTCTAGCACTTCATGAATATTTTTGTCTTTATAGAGCACTTCGAGCGTTTCACGGTTATAGCGTTTGCCTGTACACACATCACACGGAACGTATACATCAGGTAAAAAGTGCATTTCTACTTTAATAACGCCGTCGCCTTGGCATGCTTCACAGCGTCCGCCCTTCACGTTAAAACTAAAGCGTCCCACTTTATAGCCGCGAGCACGCGCTTCTTGCGTGCCTGCAAAAAGCTCTCGAATAGCAGTAAATATACCAGTGTAAGTTGCTGGGTTTGATCGTGGAGTGCGGCCAATAGGGCTTTGATCTATGTCGATAACTTTATCGAAATGGTCAAGGCCTTTAATTGATTTGTGTGCGGCAGGCTCTGCGGTTGTTGCACCGTTTAGCTCAGTATGTGCAAGCTTAAACAAGGTATCGTTGATTAGAGTAGATTTACCCGACCCAGATACCCCAGTAATACACGTCATTAGGCCAAATGGGATCTGTAGATCTACGTCTTTTAGGTTGTTGCCTGATGCGCCGAATAACTCTAGCCACTTATCATTGGTTGGGTGTCGGTTCTCTGGTACAGCTATGCACTTTTCGCCACTGAGATATTGGCCGGTAATAGAGTCGGGGTTGTTTAATATATCATCGCGGTCACCTTGCGCGATGACATAACCGCCGTGCACGCCGGCACCAGGGCCAATGTCAATAATATGATCTGCGGCTCTGATCGCATCTTCATCATGCTCTACTACAATCACGGTGTTACCTAAATCGCGTAAATGCGTGAGTGTGCTCAGTAAGCGATCGTTATCTCGTTGGTGTAGTCCAATAGATGGTTCATCTAGTACATACATAACCCCCACTAAGCCTGCACCGATTTGGCTCGCTAGACGGATCCGCTGTGCCTCACCGCCAGATAGCGTATCAGCGCTGCGATCAAGTGATAGGTAATTTAGACCAACATTTATTAAGAAAGAAAGACGATCGCGGATCTCTTTTAAGATCTTTTCAGCAATTTTAGCGCGTTGACCTGTGAGCTCTACCGATTGAAAAAAGTTCATAGATTCGCCAATACTCATATTGGTGATCATCGGTAGCGTTGTTTGACCAATAAATACATTGCGAGCTTCTTCGCGAAGACGAGAACCATTACAACTCGGACAAGCTTGATTCGTTTGGTACTTTGCCAACTCTTCTCTTACTGAACTTGACTCAGTTTCACGATAGCGGCGGTTCATGTTGTTTAACACGCCTTCAAACTCATGATTTCTGGTTATGAGGTCGCCACGATCATTTCTATAATTGAAGGATATTTTGGTTTGCCCTGACCCTTCAAGCACAATGGTTTGCGCTTCTTGACTAAGTTCACCAAACGGGGCATCTAAGTCAAAGTTATAATGCTCTGCAACAGATTGCAGCATTTGAAAATAGTAAAAGCTGCGTTTGTCCCACCCTTTAATTGCGCCGCCGCTGAGGCTAAGTTCTTTATTTTGTACTACCCGCTGTGGGTCGAAATACTGACGAACACCTAACCCATCACAGCTTTGACAAGCGCCTGCTGGGTTATTGAATGAAAATAAGCGTGGCTCCAGCTCCATCATCGCGTAGCCACATGTGGGACAAGCGAAATTAGCTGAGAAAATAACCTCTTGGAACTGGGCATCATCCATACTGGCAAGCACAGCAATGCCACCAGATAGTTCAAGTGCTGTTTCAAATGATTCTGCTAAACGTTGTTGTAAACCATCTTTAATCTTAAAACGATCAACGACAACTTCTATGGTGTGTTTTTTCTGTAGTTCCAATGTGGGAGGATCAGATAAATCGCATACTTCACCATCAATTCTCGCTCGAATGTACCCTTGACTTGCTAATTGCTCTAAAAGTTTAACATGCTCGCCTTTTCTGTCTTTAACGACCGGAGCAAGTAACATCATTTTACTGCCTTCAGGATATTCAAGCGCTGTATCAACCATTTGACTGATAGTTTGAGCTGCCAAAGGTAAATCATGTGTTGGGCATCGAGGTTCACCTACTCGGGCAAATAATAGCCTAAGATAATCATAAATCTCAGTAATGGTGCCTACAGTAGAGCGCGGATTGTGCGATGTTGATTTTTGCTCGATGGAAATTGCAGGGGACAAGCCCTCGATATGATCAACATCGGGCTTTTCCATGAGTGATAAAAACTGTCTGGCATAGGCAGATAGTGATTCTACATAACGACGTTGACCTTCAGCATATAAAGTGTCGAATGCTAAAGATGATTTTCCAGAGCCTGAAAGGCCAGTGATCACGATAAGTTTATCGCGCGGTATGGTAAGCGATATATCTTTTAAATTGTGCGTGCGAGCGCCTCTGACTTCTATTTTATCCATGCTGACCTAACTACAGAGTTTAATGGCGATAATGATAGCGAAACAGTATCGCATAATTTGCGTAATATTAACGTATCTTTGCTAAACGAACTAAACTATTCAATAGGATCAATTTGCGAGTCGTTGTTTTGAATATTGCTCAGTGGTGTTGTATCAGCGCGTTAGCATTTGCATCTGGTTACGTTGTGAGCGCTGACTCTAATTGTGAATATGTCGTACGTTTTGAAGATTATGGTGCACAATCTAAATTAGATAAAGTGCCCAATTGGCATGGACTAGATGTAGATTTTGCGAGGGCTCTATTAGATGAATTTGGATGCAGCTATCGTTTTGTCAGTGTGCCATGGGGGCGTGCACTTAAAATGCTAGAAATTGGCGAAATTGACATGATGTTGAGTGTTTCAAAAATAGCTCAGCGGATGCATTATGCGTATTTCATTGGCCCTCAGCGTATGGAGACCATTGTATTTGCAATGAATACAGCCAGAGTCTTTGAGGTACCTAATATTGAAGCTTTGTTTACGTTATCATCACCTATCGCGATCCAGCGAGATGCCTATTATGGTGAAGCGTTTGAAAAGCGTATGGTTCAAGAGCAAGACGTAGATAGTCATTTTATTTATGTGCCAGATAATCAGCTTAAGTTGAATCTATTACGCCATGGCCGGATCTCAGGGTTTTTAGAAGAAAAGTACAATATTTTATATCAGGCTCAAAATAATCCTGATTTTATGTCGATCACACTGAGTTCTTTAGTGGTCAATGAAGAGCCTGTATATTATGCGTTTAGTAAGCGAACCATTAGCAAAGCGCAGTACCATAAATTAAAAGAAGCCTTTACTGCTATTAAAAACTCCGGAAAATTAGCCCAAATCTTAAAAAAGTATAAGTTAGACTGAGTTTTTTTGTTAGAATGTCGCGCGTTAAAGCTGGCTGACAAAAACGAGAAATATGTCCAATCACTCTTTAAATCCTTTAGAAAGACGTGCCGCAGTGTCGCTGGCAAGTGTCTTTGCATTTCGTATGCTTGGCTTGTTCATGCTGATGCCTGTTTTGGCTATTTATGGGCAATCATTCGCAAATGTGTCACCTATGTGGATAGGCTTGGCAATTGGTGCATACGGGCTCACACAAGCGTTACTGCAAATTCCAATGGGCTGGCTATCAGATAAGTTTGGTCGAAAGCCCATTATTATTGCCGGTTTGATTGTATTTGCTTTAGGGTCGGTTGTTGCGGCTACCGCTGAATCAATTTATTGGGTAACGGTAGGTCGCGCATTACAAGGTATGGGGGCAATAGCCAGTGCTTTGCTTGCATTAGCATCGGATTTGAGTCGTGATGAGCAACGGCCTAAAGTCATGGCCGTTATTGGTATGTGCATTGGGCTCAGCTTCGCGATCGCCATGTTATTGGGCCCTATGGTCGCGGCAGCATTTGGTATTGCGGGAGTATTCTGGTTAACGGCTATACTGGCGTTATTAGGAATAGTGATCATTGTTTTTGTGGTACCCAGCGCCATACAACGTGCACCAAAAGGCGACACAGTGGCCTCATTTAGTGATATTCGACGCTTGGTGAAAGATCCTCAATTGATGCGGCTAGACATTGGCGTGATGTTCTTACACCTGACATTAACGACATTGTTTGTGGTGCTACCGGGTCAGCTTATTATCGGTGGGCTTGTTGCTGCTGAACACTGGCAGTTGTATATTCCAGTGCTATTACTGGCGTTTGTTTTTATGGCACCTCTGATGATGGTAGCGATTAAAAAAGGCAAAGAAAAAGCCGCTTTTTTAGCCAGTATTGTATTATTAACATTCAGTTCTATTAGCTTAGTACTTGCCGTTAATTCTATTATAGCAATCGCACTGTGTATGTTATTTTATTTTGTTGCGTTTAACTTTTTAGAAGCGACCATGCCTGCGTTAGTTGCAAGGTTTGCGCCGGCAAATCAAAAAGGGTCAGCAATGGGGGTATTCTCATCTGGCCAGTTTTTTGGGGCATTCCTTGGTGGTTTATTAGGCGGTTATATTGCTGAATTTGGGGAGCCGCAGGGAGTATTTGCTGCGGTAGCCTGTATTGGGGTAATATGGTTGGCAATTGCATGGAACATGCAGATCCCGCCAAAGAGTAAAATAATTAGTTTATCAGTGCCTTTATCTGACGTTGAAAAAGCGGCTGATATAGCGGATAAGTTAGTGATGTTACCGGGTGTGATTGAAGCAACAGTTGTGCGCGAAGAAAGTCGCAGTTACCTTAAAATTGATGACAAAATTTTTGATTTAAATCAGGCTAAGCAAGTGCTTGGCTTGCAATAGAGTGAGGAGAAGGTGCCATGGCACGTGGTGTAAATAAAGTTATTTTGGTTGGTAATTTAGGCCAAGATCCTGAAGTACGTTATATGCCGAACGGCAATGGCGTCGCAAATATTACTTTAGCAACTTCTGATAGTTATAAAGACAAAAACACGGGCCAAATGATCGATAAGACAGAATGGCATCGTGTGGTATTTTTTGGCAAATTAGCTGAAATTGTCGGTGAATACTGTCGAAAAGGTTCGCAAATTTACGTAGAAGGTAAATTGCAAACACGTAAGTGGACCGATCAAAGTGGTCAAGACAAATATACAACTGAAATCGTTGTGGATGGTTTTACTGGTCAAATGCAGATGTTAGGTGCGCGTGGCGATCAGCAAGGCGGCGGCCAGTATCAAGGTGGACAGCAGCAAGGTGGTTATTCACAACCACAAGCGCAATATAACCAAGCGCCTCAGCAAGGTGGCGGTCAATATCAAGGTGGACAGCAGCAAGGTGGATTTTCGCCTCAAAACCAAAATGCCCCGCAGCCTGCAAGTCCTCCACAAGGTGGGTTTGCACCTCAACAAGCTGCCCCTGCGCAGCCTCAGCAAAGTGCTCCGCAGCAACAAGGTGGTTTTGCACCGAAGCCCGCACCTGCTGGTGGCGCATCCAATCCAATGGAACCGCCTATCGATTTTGATGACGATATTCCTTTCTAGCACATAGTTATTTTATAACTGTAAAGTTAAACATCATAAATAATAAAAACCCACTGTTACTAGTGGGTTTTCTATTTTCTACACTTTTACTTTTAAAGTTTTAGGCTGATTAGTCATGATGTGGATACTTTAGGACTTAGGTATTATTCCACAGCCATATAAATTAACCTCAGTTCTGGATAGGCGAATTTGCCCAATAAAGCTATTTTTCACTCCCGGCGTTGCTTTCATTTATATTTATATTAGCCCGCTATTACTGCATAAAAACGCCTTGATATTGAGCAAAATATCATCGTTGGATTTTACGTAAGTTTGTTTTTAAAAAACTTTCTATTTCAAAACTCTTATCCAAACCTGGGGTTAAATTAGTTGAATTGAAAGCGTATATTGCCTTAGTTAATATCAACAAAACCTTCTTTGTCATAGTGATGACGGTATCGTGACGTACCGCTGTCATATTAGATGGTTTAGTCTGATGACTCACAGAATTACTGGACAGGAGTAACAATGTCTATTTCAGCAGAAAAGTTAAATAAACTACGGATCCAAAACGGTTGGTCACAAGAGCGTTTAGCAGAAATTAGCGGACTAAGTTTGCGCACGATACAAAGGCTAGAGAAAGGTGAAACAGCTTCTTTAGAATCACAGCAAGCAATTTCGAAAGCATTTGATATACCTCCCAGTGAACTTTTAGAAGATACAGAAGTTCAAATTGGTGAAGGTGGAATTAATTGGAGCGGTATTAGTGGTGTTTTAGTCATTACAGCTTTAGTTATCAGTATGTTTGAGTTGGGAGGTGGAGTTGTAGCGTTTATTGATAAACCGAGTATTATTTTATCCGTTTTTATTCCTCTTGGCATGGCTGCAATATCTTTAGGTGGAGGGAAAACTCTAGATATTATTAAATTAATGCGGTTTATCTTTGTTTTACCAAAGCACGAAAAAGGATTACACACTCATGTTTCTAGCCTTAATTGGTTAATTTTTTACTGTTATGCAGCAGGCCTCATTTCAACCTTGATAGGAGTTGTTGCTGTTTTATTTTACCCTGTTGATTTTGCTTATCAAGGTGAGTTGGCTAATCGTCATCCAACATTGTTTGGTATGGGGATTGCGTTCTTAACTTTAGTGTATAGCAGTATATTAGCTGAATTGTTTATTAGGCCTCTAAAACATCAAATTGAGCGATTAATAATCCACCATTCAAACTATAAAAAATGTCAATGAGTAGCTTCAAGATGAATATGTATCTAATAAAAGTAATTATCTTGTGGCTACTATTTAACCTGAGCTGCGCATAAGAAATTGAACTAAATTCCCTTGTGGTGAGCAGATCTTTCGACCAAGAAACATAAGATTACCAAGGCAAGGGCATGAATAACTTAGATGCAATTT
>NZ_PNBY01000170.1 GCF_005886875.1 Pseudoalteromonas aurantia
GTCTTCGACCCCTTTCGGCGTGCCTGTTGACCCTGAGGTATACATCACATAACTGGCACTTTGTGCGTGTCGCATGGCTACACTGACAGGTGCACACTGTACTGCTTGCGTTTCTAAAAGAGACCATGGCAGTACATGACAAGCCTCGAGGCCCGCGGTGTCACACAATGTATCGGCGCTGATCACTCGGCTGACTTGTGCATCTTCCATCATGAAGCGAATACGCTCTTGTGGATACTGCGCATCCACTGGGACATAACACGCCCCGGCCTGCACCACGGCTAAAATTGCCAGTACGGCATCCATTGAACGTTCAAACAACACCCCAACCCGCTCATTCGGCTGTACGCCTTGAGCAACCAATGCACCCGCTAAGGCTTGCGCTTGTGATTGTAGTTCGGTGTAGCTATAGGTTGTGTGTGC
>NZ_PNBY01000171.1 GCF_005886875.1 Pseudoalteromonas aurantia
TACCTTTTAGCACGACGACTGCAGCACTCAGTTGGTCTGAATGGATCAAACAGTTGGCAGAGCAGGAGCATCAGCTATGGAGCCATCGTCGCTACCCAATGGCAACATTGAAGCGCGATATGGATGGAGAGGCGTTATTTAGTACGCTCTTTAATTACACCCATTTCAGAGCGTACGCACAAGAGCGTGTAGACGGTGCTCTACTGTTTGAGCGTGGGGCAGAAGGGTTGGATAACTCTCTTTTCGAGTACTCTAATTATCCATTTATTTTACAAGCCGGTATGACACCGACAGGTGAGAGTATCTACTTAACGTTAGAAGTCGATACTTGCCGCTACACAGCACAAGATTTAGCACGTTTTGTGGCGTGTTACCGCCATAGCTTTACCCAGATGCTCACAGCGCCGCAGACGTTATGTGATAAACCGTTGCTTCAGCCTGAAGCACAACAACAATTGACTCAGTG
>NZ_PNBY01000172.1 GCF_005886875.1 Pseudoalteromonas aurantia
AATTAACCCAAGAGCGAAAAGCTGATCGTAAGCGGATCAAAGAGCTAGAAAAAGAGCTTAAACGTAAAGATGCAGCCCTTGCTGAAACCGCGGCATTATTGGTGCTAAGAAAAAAGTTAAATACTTACTGGGGGGAAGACGAGGACAGTTAACGTCACACTCAGATAGACTGCATTACGCATCTTTGATTGATGATGCCGTGAACTCAGGTGCAAGAAAAGAGAAAGCTTGTGAAGAAATAGGTTTGTCTATACGGACGTTACAGCGTTGGCAAGAACAGGGTGAAATCATCGCTGATAAAAGACCAACAGCGAAAAGGCCAGAGCCGAAAAACAAGCTTACAGAGGAAGAGCAGCAAGCAATATTAGATATCAGCAACCAAGAGGAATACGCCAATTTAGGGCCGAGCCAGATAGTGCCAATGCTGGCAGATAACGGGCAGTATCTCGCATCTGAATCAAGCTTTTATCGTGTGTTGAAAGCCAATGACCAATTGACTCATCGAGGTAAAGC
>NZ_PNBY01000173.1 GCF_005886875.1 Pseudoalteromonas aurantia
TTTTTCTTCCTTACGCAGGTTAGGATCCAAAACACCCATGCTTCTTGCCGCTGTTAATATAACAGGCTTCATATACTTACCCCGTTGTCTTCCTGACGCAGGTCAGGGTCAAAACCCCCATGTTTCTTGCCGCTGTTAATATAACAGGCTTCATATACTTACCCCGTTGTCTTCTTGACGCAGGTCAGGACCCAGAATAATTAGATTGGGTATGACGCTAATAGCAAATTATTAAGTTATTGATCTAATTGAGTAGAGCACTTCTTATACCAATTTATGTAAAGGTTAGTTCAGTGCATCTCTTTAGCACAATTCTTATGCTTATCTTGGTGTGGATATAAATAACAGCCTAGAAAATGACTCCTTAGTGACTATCTCTTTATTATTCTCGCATACTGTGCGTGATAAAGTACTGATGTATTTAACTCCCAAAATGCTGAATGAAACAAAGTCATGAGCGTTCCTATATCTAGCTGAATGATGTATTTGAAGGCACTGTAAGAGGTGTGGATTACTTACCTATTACAGTGATTAGGTTGATCAGTGAAGTGCTTCTCCAAGTGATACAGGTACATCTGTTTGTTCTTTTATGGCATTGAGCACTGTGACAAGCGTATTATGTTCACTTAAAGGGTGGGCGCGCAAGCTAATTGAGTTGAACTTTCCGACAGCTGCTAATCGCGCGACATTGACATTTATATTTTCAAGCGTGATCTGGCGATTATTTAAATATACTTGGTTTTGCTTATTAATGGTAAATACAGGGCTTATTTTGGGTTGTATCGTATTGGCGGTGTTATCTGCACGGTTCAACTCTAACGCAGTCTCTCGGTTAAAGCTGGCAGTAACAATAAAGAAAATAATTAAAATGAATACGATATCTAACATGGGGTTCATATCTACAGTGGCTTCTTGTGGGGTCAGTATTTTTTTTGAATTATGCATATAGCTGTTCTCCTTTTATGCCTCAACTCCAGCTTAGTCGGTGTTTGTATACATTTTGGCAACTTAATGTGAATATTAATATTTGCTTACAAATTGCTGAGAGGCAAGCCTGAAATTAATATAGGGAGAAAGCGCAGTGATTACTTTTAGTAAGATCATAGCCGTTGTTGATTCTGATTTTATTATTTAGTAATAGTAAATAATGGTTTCCTGTTGTCCATAGATATTCCAGTTTTTATTTTTGTGGTTTTTTAGGTTGTTGGATTTATTAATCACTTTAATATTGTGTGTTGGTTTGTATTTGTTTTTTTATGTGGGTTTTTGAAATAAACTTTCTAATGCTTCGAGTTGGGTGGGGGGCAAATATGATTATTGCTTTGTATTGTCATAAAGTGGTAACATATTCGCCCAGCCGAATAGCAGATTATTGCTGCATTTCTATTTGTTAATTCATGTTTATACGTATTGCGACCTCTTTTAATAGGTGGCATTTCTGTGTGCGTGTGTTTTTTAAATAATATATGTGCAGTGTCATGCTTTCACCCCGGTTGGCGCACCTTAGCGAGAAACCGGAACACACGAGATTAAGATTAACTAGTTTCTAATGAGGAACAAAGATGACAATGACACACGGTAAACTCACAGTAGCGCGAAACTTTAGCCCTGTAGCGGCAGCGACGGCATTTGCTTTGGCAAGTCTTGTTGCAGCACCGGTTATGGCTGAAGAAGTGGCTGCAAAAAAAGAATCGAAAATTGAAGCTATTACGGTAACGGCCACAAAGCGATCACAGGTTATTTATGAAGTGCCTATCGCAATGAGTGCATTTTCGGGTGATGACTTAGCTGCTCAAGGGATTGCTGATATTACCGATGTGGGTAAATTTGTTCCTAATCTTAATATAACCGGTTTTTCGGCAGGTCATAACTCATCGGCAAACCCTTTTATTCGTGGTATTGGTCTTCAGGATCATTTGATCACAACAGATCCTGGTGTGAGCGTTTACGTGGATGGCGTATACCTGGGCCGCCAAGTTGGTCAAAACTGGAATTTAGCAAACATCGAGCGTATTGAAGTTTTACGTGGGCCTCAAGGGACCCTATACGGTCGTAACTCAATTGGCGGTGCAATTAATATTATAACCAAGCAGCCAGGACAAGAAGCCGTTGCTAAAATGAGTGCTGAGGTAGGTACTCGTGGTCGTCTAAAGGGCAGTATTTTTACTAACCAAGCCGTAAGCGACGACCTTGCATTTAATTTTAATCTTGGCTTTAATCGTCGTGGCGGGTTAGGTGAGTTCATTAACTTACCAAATGCTGAATATGATGTAGGTGAAAATCAAGAGTTTCACGGTCGCTTTTCACTAAAATACAACGCCAGCGATGATTTACGTATTGTTTTCACCGCAGATGCGAATGACGGTGAAGGTGGCACGCGCCCGTACACTACATTAATTGATGAAATGCCAAATGGACGTCTATATCAAAACGGGTTGCGCAACACTGATGTTGCGGCTGACCCATATGATAATGCAACTGGCACGCTTGCCACTTCTAAGGTATCTAATAAAGCAAATGGTCTATCATTGACTGCTGATTACGACATTAACGAAGACTTAGGTGCGAAGTTTATTTTTAGTAAGCGTTCTTCTGAGTATATGGCAGGCCTTGATGACGATGGTACCAAGCTTGCGCTAGACCATTATCCAGAGCGTGGGACTGCAGATCAAACATCGGTAGAGCTGCAGTTTACAGGGTACTTGGGTAATGTGGACTTTGTGACTGGTTTATATTGGTTTAATGAAGAAGGGAGTAACCGTCAACGCTCTGATGAAGCAAGTTTTAACGGTGGGCCAACAAAGTTAGAGCTTGATCAAGAAACAACAAGTAAAGCCGTTTTTGTGAATGTTGGCTACGATGCCACAGATGATTTACGTTTATCTGGTGGTGTACGTTACACTGAAGATGAGAAGTCTGCGTCAACTAATGTATTTGATCCTGTCGGGACTGTTTACTCACAAAGAGAGTGGGATGATGTATCGTGGGAAGTGGCCAGTAACTACACTTTTGAGAATGGCTTAAATTGGTATGCGACTGTGCAGACTGGTTATCAATCTGGGCAGTATCCAGCCCGTCCTTATTTTTTGATAGGTCAGTATTTTTCAGTTGGCGGACCTGATAACCCTGAAGCTGCGGCAATTGTTCGTGCTAATAATGCATTTATGGCCAGTGAAAATATCAGTGCTATAAACTATGAAACAGGCTTTAAAGGCCAGTTAACCAATGACTTTAGTATGAGCGTGGCTTTATTTAATACTGAGTATGATGATTTACCTTATCAGGTGAATGTTGTTACAGATTCAGGCTTTGATACAAATAATTTAATCGTTGAGCAGACATCCCGTGGAATTGAGTTTGAAAGTACCTACATGGTAACTGATAATTTTACTGTGCATTCAAGCTTGGGTTATATGGATGTCGATGTTGAAGAGCAAAATGGCGTAAAACCAGTTGCACCACTTACACCTGAATTAACCGCGGCAATTAGCCCATCGTACGCATTTGAATTAAGTAATAGCGCATTACTCACCACGCGTGTAGATGTGTCTTATCGAGATAGCATGTACGGTGAGCCTAGCTATGATCCTCGTCGTATGACGCAAATTGATTCACGTACTACAGTAAACTTTGATATCTCATATGCCCCAATCAATGCTGATTGGACTGTATCTTTGTATGGTCGTAATGTATTTGATGAGCGTTATGATGATGCACGTTTGAATACTGGCGACTATATCTTGCTTATCAAGAGCAATGATGCGAGTGAATTCGGTGTACGCTACAGTGCTACTTTTTAAATCTCATTTTTAAAACTTACTTACCTAGAGTAGCTATCAATATTATGGATGGCTACTCTGTTTTCACTTAACGCTACCTACTTTAAAAGCCATTTTTCAGCAACGATATTCTGTAGCTATTTGTAGTGGTTAACCGTTACCGATCTCATCGTCATAATGAAGGAAGCTCGCCTATAGCGAAAGAAAAACAGTATTGGAAAACTTATAACGAGGTGGCCAAAAGCGGTTGACCACTTCAATGAGAGTCGCTTCACTTGGGTAGTAAGATGATAAATTTACCCATGTATTTATAAACACCCCCAGCTTTCACTTTCTCACAATTCACGCACATTTTCCTACAGTTAAGTACACGAATATTACAGGTTGTGTCGGTATTATCGTTGTTATTGAAGCAAGTAATAGGACATAACATGTTAAATAAAATTTCTTTTTTAGCTGCATTATTCTGTGTTGGCGCGAGTCAAGCGAATGAGTTAAGTGATCGTAACTTAGTCACTCGATCACTAACTGTGCAAGACAGTGAGTTACAAGTTGGTGGCGTTTTGGGTTACGGTAAAAACGGTGATGAAGACGATATTGGAGTTGGTCTTGATGCGCGATACGGCCTGAGTGATGACTGGACAATTGGCTTAGGCCATACTCGGTATCGGTTTTTGGACAGAGGAAATAGTGATTTAGGCTTTGAACTGACTGTCGGGGCTGGTTTAAAAGACATATACGAAAAGTTAGGGGGAGGCAATGTTGATGTACTAGGTTATGGTGCAGATATTACGGGTAAATATGTTTACTCGCAAGATACTGCGTTGCTATTTGGTGCGCAATATGTATTTTGGAATGTGCAACATACCGATAAAAATGCGGATGAATATCGGTTTAACCTAGGGGTACAGCATCAAGTATTGGAAGATGTGGTGATAACTACTAACTACATACTCCGGAGTTTAAATGATATGACACAATCAACCGCGCATGAGGCATCTGTGTCAATGAATTATGCACTTTCTAGAAGCTTAGATACTGGAGTGTATTTGAAGTACTCGAGCTTTAACCCGCAAGAGAATGGCTTTACGGCTGATAGTGCGTACAAACAAGGTGTTGGTGCCTATGTGAGCTATCGTTTTTAGTTGATTACCAAGAGGTGTTTATCTATTAGCATGTTGCTAATATAAGTATTGAAATCAATATAAACAATGCACAGACTTTAGGTAGCTTTCTCGTTGGCCGGGGGATAACGTGTAAACAGCGAATTTGGTTTCCCCCCATTCTGGCTGGGTTTTAGAGAAGGAGTCTGCCTTTACTTCTTCATCATACGTATATGATGTTAGTAAAGCAGCCTCAGAACCATCGAGCAATAGTTGATGGTAATAACAAAGCAGTTTGAGGGGACATTACGCATAGTGACTGTATTAATATTGAAGCAAAAAATGACCTTGAGGTTGTAGTTTGACGCTGGTAACTGATCCTGTAACACATTTTGTATACCTGCGAAGGTATAGTCTTTAATTAAATACTTTAGGGATAAAACCATGACATCGATTAATCCACACTTCTTGCTTTCATTAACTATGTCGCACTTGTGCCATTGGTGTATTTTATTCCCGGCTGGATAGAACCTATTTACCGAGTAATGAACTACTGCAAGTGTTTATTATTGTTGATTTTTACTTTTTCCAACCCTTCTAAAATCGAGGCTAAGCGCATGTATACCTTACCGAGATAACATATTACTAATACTTTCATAAATGTTCCTCTTATGGTTTCACTGATGAAGCATTAATACGGCATTATGACTTGTTATTGGAGACTCAAAAAATCAGCTTTGAGCGTGAATTTATCTTGTGTGGTTAACGTGAGTTCTTGCGAATAGTGCACGGTAGAAAAATAGAGGGAAAAGCTGAGCACATCAAGCTTTTTATAATCTTTCATTATCTTCCTTATAATTTGAATGTTCTTTCAAGTTAACTTTACTCTTTTTCAGTGATTTTTCGGGGAAGATTACCTTACCCGACAAAAAATGCGTTGAGATGAAAATATCAGGCCATTTTAATTATTATCAATCACACTTCTGTAGCGCCCATGCTTGGTTGAAATATATTTAGTGTCGCTAGGGTAGGTTGTTATGCGTCAATATCTATCGTAATTTTGAAATACTAAGCTAAGTGTCTTGTCAAGCTTCTGATTTTATTGTTTATTTTTTTGTTTTTCTTTTTGTTTTCTATTTTCGATAAATCATAAAAAGTGATTAAGATTTTAATGAACCGCAAATGTACGATGAGTGCATGTTATAGGAAAGGTATCGCAACCATGAAAAATAGACTTTTACTTACACTTATTAGTACTTTGTGTTTGAGTGCTTGCTCACAAAGTATCACCCGTATTGAGAATGAATTATTTTTAGTAACAGGAAAGAAATATCAAAATATGTACCCTAGTACGTATCAAGGGAGTGGCCCTCACCATGCTTATGATGAAGTAGACTTTTTATTACCAACTGAAAAGAAAGTGGTTGAGCAGGGCATGATCAGTTTTGCGCACTCAGGTATTGATAAGACGTTTGGCTTTGAATATGAGAAGTTACTCTCGCCTACTTTTGAAATAAGTAAAGGGAATGTCGGGCATATCACATGGCTTGGCCACGCAAGTTTTTTAATACAGAAAACAAATGGTGATGCATTGGTGACAGATCCTGTTTTTGGGGAATTTGATGGCTATGGCTGGCTTGGAAGTAAGGTTATTAATGACTTAAATCGCTTGGGTGAAGCACCGATAAAAGCAGACCAATTGCAGTTTGTAACAGGGGTCATGGTGTCTCATAACCACTACGATCACTTAAACAATGATTCTTTGAATGGTTTTAATGATGGCACCACTTTGTACTTGCCACTAGATACTGCCGATGATGTGAATTATCAGCAAGGCCCTATTGTTGAAATGGGGTGGTATACACAAACTCAACATAATAATACCGGCCTTCACTTTTTACCTGTAAACCATACATCTAGTCATGGTGCATTCGATACAGATGAAAGCTTGTGGGGGAGTTGGTTAATGGATGATGGTCAATATAAAGTTTATTTCGCTGGGGATACGGGTTATAGCCCTATTTTTAAAGATATACCGCAAAAAGTAGGCGATATAGATGTATGTTTAATGCCTATTGTAGCCTACCCTCGCGGAGCAAGAAAAATGCACATGTCACCAGAAGATGCAGTACAAGCTGCACAAGACCTGGGTTGTAAAGTGTTTATCCCATGGGGCTACGGTACTTGGGCATTAGGTTTTGAACATGTTAATGAGCCTTTACGCCGTTTAGAAAGAGCTGTTCAAGATATGAAGCCTAACTTTATTGTCAAAACCCTACTTGTTGGACAAGGTTTAAATTACGCCGAGCTATTAAGTACCTCTAAATAATGCCTAGCCTGAAGGTCAAAGTAGTATTACATATTATGGTTTAAGAGGTCAGTGTATGACAATACAGTGGCTTTTTTACTATCTCTTTTACACCATCTTATATAAGATATGTAGTGGTCAATCATTTTTGGCCACCTCGTTATAAGTTTTCCAATACTGTTTTTCTTTCGCTATAGG
>NZ_PNBY01000174.1 GCF_005886875.1 Pseudoalteromonas aurantia
ACTGCAGCACTCAGTTGGTCCGAATGGATCAAACAGTTGGCAGAGCAGGAGCACCAGCTATGGAGCCATCGTCGCTACCCAATGGCAACATTGAAGCGCGATATGGATGGAGAGGCGTTATTTAGTACGCTCTTTAATTACACCCATTTCAGAGCATACGCACAGGAGAGTGTTGGCGAAGCCTTGTTGTTCGAGCGTGGGGCTGATGGGCTAACTGATGCCGCTTTTGAGCACTCTAATTATCCATTCATTTTACAAGCAGGTATGACGCCAACGGGTGAGAGTATCTACTTAACGTTAGAAGTCGATACTTGCCGCTACACAGCGCAAGATTTAGCACGTTTTGTGGCGTGTTACCGTCATAGTTTTACCCAGATGCTCACAGC
>NZ_PNBY01000175.1 GCF_005886875.1 Pseudoalteromonas aurantia
ACTGCAGCACTCAGTTGGTCTGAATGGATCAAACAGTTGGCAGAGCAGGAGCACCAGTTATGGGGCCATCGTCGTTATCCATTAGCGACATTGAGACGTGAAGTGGATGGAGAGGAGCTCTTTAATACGCTCTTTAATTACACCCATTTCAGAGCATACGCACAGGAGAGTGTTGGCGAAGCCTTGTTGTTCGAGCGTGGGGCTGATGGGCTAACTGATGCCGCTTTTGAGCACTCAAATTATCCATTTATTTTACA
>NZ_PNBY01000176.1 GCF_005886875.1 Pseudoalteromonas aurantia
TAAGCATTAGCTGGGTTTTTTGTTTTCTAGCGAGAGCGGTTAACTTCAGAGTGTAAGTAATGTCGTATATGTTATTTTTTGTTTTTCCTATACTTCACGAGCTCATAATCGAACTCATCGGGGTATACGATTAAGCCATCTTGGTCTGGGATAGGGAACACTGCGATAGCAAGTTCGTCTTCTGCTAGGCCGTCAGTCCATTTAGCATGCCATTTTTTAAGTGGTATTGACTGAGGTTTACAGTCTTGCCAGTCGCCGGTAGCCCATAATGTGGCAAACTCTTCATTAGGCCAAATAGGCACACAATCCTCATCATCACTATTTAGCATAACGCAACCGTGTTCGTCAGTTAGGATCCATACCAGTTCTGTGCGTGAGACTTCTTTAATTAAGTATTTGTAACGTTGTGTATTGTCATTGCTGAGAATAGAGTTCATGCGTTGTTGATCAATAGAGAGTGTCATGACATACCTCTTTTAAGTAGTTGTGTGCTGATATTCATCATTATTTTAAGCTTTTGCGATACAGTACGGCATCATGATCGCCACGAGAGTCGTTGTAAATATAGTTTTTGATATATTTCATTCCAATGTTCTTCATGACTTTTAAAGAACCATGATTTTCAACAAGGGCCGAAGCAGAAAGTGCTTCTAACTCAGGGTGCATTTTACAAATGGTATTGGCAATGTGTTGAGCAGCCTCTGTTGCATACCCTTTGCCCCAAGATGATTGCTTAAAGCGCCAGCCTAGCTCTAAATCTAACGTATTGCTATCACCTTCAAAGAAGCCCATAGGTCTTACTAGGATCCACCCTATAAATTCGTTATTTGACAATAGGCTGGTATGCCAAAGCCCCCAGCCTTTTGCTTTATTTGTAAACGAGATTAATCGAGGAATATAAGTCTCTTGTATATCGGCCATTGAATTGGCGATGCCACCGTTAATGTGTGTCATAACAGCAGGATCTTGATCGAGTTCAAATAGTAATTGGGCGTCGTCTTGCGTCATAAGGCGAAAATGTAATCTTGCAGAGTTTTGAATATTCATCGAGGCTCCTTACTGTTTTTATAGCTGAATTTTATTACAATACACGCTTGATTGTTTTGAGGGTATCTAGTGAGTAATTCTGTATTGGCCTTGCGCCAACAACAAATTTCGGTTGCGAGGCGTGAGTACAAAGCCAGAGGATCAAGGTTAAACCGATGTGAAGCGTGTTTACTTGCGCAGCACTTATGTATTTGTGGTGGCATTACTGTAGCAGATACTTGCCAGAGTGCTGTTTGTCTTATTATGTATCACAATGAAAGCTTTAAACCATCCAATACTGGGCGACTGATCGCAGACATTATACCAGATAATTACGCCTTTAGATGGGACAGAACAGAACCAGACCCAAAATTGATCGAGCTGCTTAATAATCCGCATTATTTTCCGGTTATTGTTTTTCCAGTGGATGACAGAGAATCTGAACTGACGAGAGTGATCACTAAAGTAGAGGGTATTGAGGGGAAAACGCCGCTTTATATTTTCTTAGATGGTACTTGGCGCGAAGCTAAAAAAATGTTTAGAAAGAGTCCTTACCTTGATGCGTTACCTATTTTATCGATATCACCAGAGTCGTTATCTGATTATCAATTGCGTGTCGCAGCACATGAACATCAGTTGGGCACTGCGGAAGTGGCATGTATGGTATTAGAGCAAAATCAAGAGCAGGAAGCTGCGCAAAAGCTGACGAGCCACTTTATCGACTTTAGAGATGCATATTTAAAGAGTAAACGAAAAAGGCGGTGATGATGTGTAGAACAACGAAATCAAAAATAGTTTTAATTAGGGTAGTTGTCGTGAAAAAAGAAAGCGCGCGACTCGTGAGAGCCGCGCTGACGGAATCTTCTAAACGCATCCTGCAATGTTGATCTGATCAACTCCTAAAACTGTCCGCATCCGTGGCTTCGCTTGGTGTTCTGTTTCTGCGAAAATTAGCGTCACTGCTAAGGTCCTGTACTGTCCCTACACACTATATTCATCCGATGAACATGGCTGCCTGCCATTGGTCCGTAATATACGAAAATTCGTTTATTAACGATGATGCCTGCTTCAAGGCTTAACGTATGTCCTAGTATCATCCCTTAAAAGATACATCCTGTAAAACTCCTGATCACTTTGTGTGATTTGTCCTTTTGTAGCCACAGCATCCTGCCGTTTGTCCCTTTAGTGCTTGCTATATCCTAT
>NZ_PNBY01000177.1 GCF_005886875.1 Pseudoalteromonas aurantia
CTTATCTGATCGGCATTAACCTTTAGGTGCTTTTTTTGTGAGGTGTATTCTTGGTTTTTAAAAAAAAGGTACATTCAAATGTGTATCTAAATAGAAACAAATAGGTGTGGAATGATCGTCAGAGCTGCGAAAGAGACTGATTTATTAAGATTAGAAGAGCTAGAACAAGGTATTATTAGTGCTGAACGACCATTTAATAGCACGCTTAAAGTTGAGGGGGCTAAATATTATGATTTACCAACCTTAATTTCGAGCGATGACAGTTTGTTGTTGGTTGTTGAGTTAGAAGGTGAATTAATCTCGACAGGTTATGTCCAGATACGAGTGTCAAAACAGTCTTTAAATCATGATAAACATGGATATTTAGGGTTTATGTATGTTGAACCTGAACATCGAGGCAAGGGAATAAATAAAGTGGTTATTGAGCACTTGATTGAGTGGGCCAAAGCTAAGGGTATTCATGACTTTTATTTAGATGTGTACGCTGAAAATGGTTTTGCCATGAGTGCTTATAAAAAACTGGGTTTTGAGAATACGTTGGTTGAAATGGCAGTTCATATAAAGTGATAACGTCAAGTTAGCTAAGGTTTTAATGAAAAACAGAGACTAAAGATAGATGTATTAAACTGAGGTATAGATGTAGAGTAAATGTTACTTTTTAACAGAGTGAGACATTTATGCAAGGTGCTGGTACTGAGCTATTTAAACAGGGTGAGAACACGAAAATAAAATAAGCAAAAACTTCATGTAGACTAGTACACCTAAGGTAAATATGAATTTATACTCCTTTTTGTGACATGTAATAAATATGAGCCTTATCTCCTTTTCCAAGTACCTAAAGTCCATAAACGACCCTCGCCAGCAAAGTAAAGTTTCACATGCACTTTTTGATGTGCTTTTTCTAACAGCATAATCCGTTATTGCAGGAGGTGAAGGATGGGAAGATTTCGGTGAGTGTAGGTTGGATTGGTTACGAAAATACGCCCCCTTTTGAGAAAGGGATACCAGCACACGATACAATTGCGAGAGTAGTGAGTCATCGCGCCCCCGAGGCGCTAAATACATGATTTGTAAAGTGGATGAATGAAACTGAAAAGCTGACAGAAACACAGGTGATATTCATTGATGACAAGACACTACAGCATGTATGAATGATGTGTTTCCAGTCGCTCAAATTAATACCTTGTGGGAGTTGTTGACTTCAGATGCATTTATAAACCCCGTAGCAGCTTTACACTAAGATGTATGGCCTCAATGGTCCTGAATCAGATAGTGTGATGGACGGCTGTTATGTTAACTACCCAGATCTCGATTTGCCTAACCGGCAAACGCTGTATTATAAAGATAACTACCCAAGGTTACTGCGTATTAAAACCCAGCTTGATCCTCATAATTCCTTGTACCACGCTCAATCCATTGAGTTATTGAGCTAGTCTTTTAAGGGATAATTCACGAAGAGTTTTTGCACTGGCATCAAAAAGATGCCAGTCTTGGTTCAAGTACTACCATAAGCTAAACAGGAGCTAAGCGATGAACCGAGCGTGGATAAACTGGGCAATTAAAACCATTGAAGCGGATTATAGACGGTCTGCCGACACACACCTTATTCGGTTAGATTTGAAAAGCCACCCGAATATTGTAGTGTATTTAAAAGATGAAAGCACACACCCTACAGGATCATTAAAGCATCGTTTAGCGCGATCGCTTTTTTTATATGCCCTGTGTAACGGTAAAATTCACCAAAATACCCCCATTATTGAGTCTTCTTCTGGCAGCACAGCCGTATCAGAAGCTTACTTCGCTAAATTACTCGGTTTACCGTTTATTGCTGTTGTGCCTAAATCGACTGCTCAAGAAAAGATTAAACAAATTGAATTTTATAATGGCCAATGTCATTTAGTTGAGCAAACAGATCAAATTTATGCCGAGTCAAAAGCGTTAGCTGCAAAAATGAATGGCTTTTATATGGATCAATTTACTTTTGCAGAACGCGCGACCGATTGGCGTGGCAATAACAACATTGCAGAAAGTATTTTTAAACAAATGGCTGATGAACCATTTACGGTGCCAAAGTGGATTGTAATGAGCCCAGGGACGGGGGGGACGTCAGCAACCTTAGGGCGATATATTCGTTTCCAGCAGTATGACACACAGTTGCTGGTTGTTGATCCAGAGCATTCGGTATTCTATGACTATTATAAAAGCCAAAATACAGCGCTTACCCATCATTGTGGCAGTAAAATTGAGGGGATCGGTCGGCCAAGAGTTGAGCCTTCTTTTATTCCTGGCGTTGTGGATGACATGCTGAAGGTACCAGATCAAGCGAGCATAGCTGCAATGCATTGGTTAAATGCACAATTAGGACGCAAGGTTGGTCCGTCATCGGGGACTAATATTTGGGGGGTGCTGAATCTCATTGACCGTATGCAGCAAGTAGGTGAAACAGGGGCTATTGTGTCTTTGATCTGTGATAGTGGCGAACGCTACTTGAATACGTATTATGATGAAGAGTGGGTGAAAAGCTCAATTGGCGGTTTTAGCCACCATAATGCGTATTTAAAGCGGTTTTTTTAAGATTACCGATACATTGCTTAGCAGGGCGAGAGCGTGAATAT
>NZ_PNBY01000178.1 GCF_005886875.1 Pseudoalteromonas aurantia
GTCTACCGAGTTATATGCATCCACAGCATTTATTGGTGATGGCAGAGTTGCCGTTAAACGTGAATGGCAAAGTAGACCGTAAGGCATTGCAAGGGCTCCCATTACGAGGTGAGGAACAAGAAGAAGGGTTAGGAGATGGCACGCCGCGTACGGCATTAGAGTCACAGTTGTGTGACATCTGGCAAGAGGTATTGGGCGTAGACACAGTGACTATCCACGATAATTTCTTTGAGTTAGGTGGAGACTCTATTTTGAGTATTCAGCTGGCAGCCCGAGCTCAGGCTGAAGGCGTAGACTTTGCTCTAGAAGATTTATTTGAGTGTGACACCTTAGCGGAATTAGCGGCCACCATTGATGATGGGCAAGC
>NZ_PNBY01000179.1 GCF_005886875.1 Pseudoalteromonas aurantia
CTTTTGCTTGCTCTGTTTCTACATCGCTCACAGGTACCATTGCCCGATTGATACATGATGGCGTATCACTGACTGCATTGCCTTTCAGTTTCAGCACATCCAGTTCTGATACAATTGACTGCCAATAATTCTGAGTGTCATCACTGGTGAGCGCTTCACCCTCTAAAGCTATAAAGTCACGATAACTGGTCGTTAATGCCTCTTTCGTGACGAGATTGTCAGCTAAAGCACCTTGGTAATAGCTCACTAAATCTGACATTAAGATCGAGGTACTCCATCCGTCTAACAAGGCATGATGAAAACTTAATCCCAATACAAAAGCTTGCTCGCAATGAACAAATACCTTCGCTCTAAACACCCCCGGCGATGTAAAGTCTAAACCTTGCGCTCTTTCCTCTGCTAACCATGCCTCCATAGAGGTTTGACGCGCGTCCAGCGTCCAGTCCAATTGATACTCGGTGGTCAGTGGTACCGCCACATGCTCATGAACAAGCTGTAATGGCTGTGAATACTGGCCGATATTAAACGCGGTACGTAACACTTCATGACGCGCCATTAATGCAGCCATTGCTGTATTGAACGCCGCTTCGTTATACGGTAAACGTACCGTGTGCGTCATAATGTCATGATAAGCCGACTCTTCCCGTTCACGCTCTGAGTGATACAACATCCCCAATTGAGTTTGCCCAATAGGATAAGCATCCACGACGCCCTCCGGTAATTGCCCTCGGTCAATCGCATCAATTAAGCTAAATGCGTCAGTTTGCGTGTTTTTCAATTCACTAGCTTGCCCATCATCAATGGT
>NZ_PNBY01000018.1 GCF_005886875.1 Pseudoalteromonas aurantia
TGTGCAGCTATTTGATGACACTATTTGGTGGTACTATTTGATGGCACTATTTGATGGTACTATTTGATGGTACTTTTTGATGGCACTATTTGATGGCGCTATTTTATGAAGCTATTTTATGAAGCTATTTTATGAAGCTATTTTATGAAGCTATTTGATGGCACTATTTTATGAAGCTATTTGATATAGCTATTTGAGAGAAGTACCCTAAAGTGTAGCAAATGCAGTTTAGTGTGTTGGTATGTAAAAAAAGTAACTATATATTACTTTTTTTACACTGGCCTTTTTCTAAAAACATACTCATTTGTGCTTGCTTGCTTGCTTTATTTACTCGTTCAAAATCCTTCTGATCCAAGCTTGCTGATAAAAGAACTCTATTATTTTTTATCTCATTAACTAAGAATTTCCAACTCCCTTGATCGTTGCAAACCCACACATGAGAACCAACTAATATAGACGGTAACCCCGTACCCTTGAGGGCTTCATACTTACCAAACACCTCATACAAAGTAACTATAAATAATAGCTGTCCTTTAGATAATGGTTCACCGGCTAATAAGCCTGAAGTCACAAACTCAATATATCCGTCAGATTTAGAATAAAGAGAGCGGCTTTCATTACTATCAAGTACGATATACTCTATTAGCTTTTGCCCTTTAAAAACTTTATGACCCTCTAAAGCCGCACTTTCACTTGTAACTTCACCTGCATCTCTTGCATAGTAAAAGTCACTTGCCGGATCCTGTAATTCTAGCTTTCCATATAAAGGCCCTGTCATCATAGATAACAAAAGGGGCACACTTACAATATTCAACAGTTAACCTCCAATACTCTTATAAATTCCGTTAGTTATTAATTAAGCCCCTGAGGTTTTTTTGATGTAACAGTATCAGTATTATAAGCAGCCCCTCCGATCCGCTTCGTGTGCTTGTTATCTAAGTCTTGAGCACCTAATAGCTTTTTCATTTTTTTTGTTTTTAGCTTTAATGTCAGTTTCATGAGTAAGTGTCCTTCTTATAAATTCTGATAGTTGTTAATTAAGTCCTGAGGTTTTTTTGATGTAACAGTATCAGTATTATAAGCAGCCCCTCCGATCCGCTTCGTGTGCTTGTTATCTAAGTCTTGAGCACCTAATAGCTTTTTCATTTTTTTTGTTCTTAGCTTTAATGTCAGTTTCATGAGGTAAGTGTCCTTCTTATAAATTCTGATAGTTGTTAATTAAGTCCTGAGATTTTCTTGATGTAACCGTATCTGTATTATAAGCAGCCCCTCCGATCCGCTTCGTTTGCTTGTTATCTAAGTCTTGAGCACCTAATAGCTTTTTCATTTTTTTTGTTTTTAACTTTAATATCAGTTTCATGAGTAAGTGTCCTTCTTATAAATTCTGATAGTTGTTAATTAAGTCCTGAGATTTTCTTGATGTAACAGTATCTGTATTGTAACCAGCGCCTCCGATCCGCTTCGTGTGCTTGTTATCTAAATCTTGAGCACCTAATAGCTTTTTCATTTTTTTTGTTTTTAGCTTTAATGTCAGTTTCATGAGTAAGTGTCCTTCTTATAAATTCTGATAGTTGTTAATTAAGTCCTGAGATTTTCTTGATGTAACCGTATCAGTATTATAACCAGCCCCTCCGATTTGCTTTGTTTGCTTGTTATCTAAGTCTTGAGCACCTAATAGCTTTTTCATTTTTTTTGTTTTTAGCTTTAATGTCAGTTTCATGAGTTAGTATCCTTAAGTAAGTCGTTTATTATTTTGTTTCGTTTTTTCGATACCAATACATTAAACAAATTTGACAAATTAAAGTAATTATCAAACCTTATATATTCCACCATAAGGTTTAACTTAAGTATCTGATTTTAAAGTTTATAAAATAAAACCTCGCACAAGGCGACGCTTCGTAATATTCAGATATTGTTTGCGTTCAGAAAAAAAACCTTCACGCTAGAGTTTTGATTGATTAAAGACGACTTAGTATCCATTCAATGTTCTATATGGAGGGGCGTTTGGTGTAATGGCAGGTGATAATCGCTGATAACAGGTTTAATAAACGGTATTTATACGTTACTTGAAGCCTCCTCGGTTTGGCTATCACCTCGCACAATTCACAAAAAAATATATTTATCAATATTTTACAAGGCACTTTGAGCAGTTAACGAAGAGCGTGTCATAAGCAAACAGAGTCCAACTTTACATGCTAAACATCAAATAGCTTCAATTGTACCTTGTAAAATTATGCCCAAGCCATCCCGTTCAAAAGGGGGAATAACCTGCTTAGCAAGCATACTGATGTAACTCCTCCTAAAAATGAAACAGTTCATAAGTAGAATTTTTAGGGGGAGTTATAAATTGGGTGGAGTTACATGAGGTTATAGTGCTGATTAATCGTTGAGCGGTTTTCTTTGACGAGTTCGAGATGAGAAAATAAAGACACTACGATAGATAAATAGGAAAAACCGATGCTATTAGATCATAAATTTGCCTTGTTTACAAAGTGTGATCCCGCCATGCATGTTGACCGCAGCTGTAATTTGACAACTTGTCAGTCTGTGAAAATTATTTTGATTAAAGATATTACCTATCTTCTCTTTCTGGTTCACGTTAGTTCAAGTTGCTTTACAAAGCTGGGCCAAATTAGCCACCGACTTCTCTCACTCACAGCGCATGGTACCCTTTAAAACATATTTCGATCCCGATAGCGCGATTTACTTAAATCGAACTAACTCAGAATATATCAACTTGAAGAAGTTGGTTCTCAGATATTTCTATCATTCCTAAGATAATTTTATTTGTTTTTTCTGAGTATTGCATACTAGCGATATAGTGTTCAGATTGATTTATTGTAAATACCTCTTCAATCATTCCCAAACCATCTCTATTGACTTGGTATACTTTTTCTCCATCAGAGTGGTATATATTGCCTGAACCAATAGTAATAGAGTGTGTGTATTTAGCTTCTGGTAAATCAAACTTCTGTCGTTCTTTACCAGAAAATATATCGTATAGAACGATTTTGTCGTTTGATGCCAACGATACCAATGTAGACTCATCAAGTTGACCTATCCAAACAGACGTAAGCGCAGGCACTTCAACTTGTTTCTTACTCACTATTGAGTATTTAAACGTTTTTGTTTTTATCTTCTTTTCATCAATTACCACATAACCAACTTCATTGTCTCCAAGGAATTCTGCAGATATCACAGCCCCTTTTACGTAAATAACATCCTCTAAGCTTAAATCTGAGTAATTATAAACTTCAATTTTATCGGAATACTGTACTAATAGTTGATTCGTTTCAAAGTTATAACGTATTGATGAATAACGACCTTTAGGTATAGGTAATGGTGTTCGATTTGAACTACCATCGATAAGGTTAATGACTTTTTCACCTCGCTCTCTAGTTAAAAGAAGATATCCGTTATCCACCTCGATACCCATATGATCTTCATGTTCACTTTTTACAATAGGCGTAATTTTGTTGCTATCTAAATCAATCTGATAAGTGTCTAATAAAAACGGGTAACTAACCAATAACAACGATTTACTGTCTATAGCCTGAAAGTTTGCATAGCTTTTCTCAGTTTCAAGTCTCGTTGCCTTTCCGAACTTTCTTTGCGCTAAGTCATATGCATAAACGATATTTTCAGTATTGTCCAACCACACAAGCTGATCAGACACCTCATCATAATTAAGCGCCCAAATTCTGCTCGAAATTTCAAATAATTTCTCTTGGTTTCCCCCATCGGGATCTGTTATGTATAATTCATTTGTATCGTATTGACGTCTTTCAAATAAAATTAGCTCTTTGCTGGGGATATACAATAAAAATCTATCACCATAAGAGTTTAAATTAGGTGATGTAATTTGGAACTCTTCCCCAGTCAACAAGTTCCTATTTGTTAGTGCAGCAAGCTCATCTCTATTTCTATAACCTGTCTTCGAGTAAATAAAGCGACCATTCCCAGCGCCGCCACCTGTCATACTATCGGCCAAGCTACAATCGAAAAGGAACTCATTATTTGAATTAAAATCAGCGTTTAAGCGCCACACTTGGCATTTATCATCAGTGATGGCCCGATAATAAATAGTATTTGAATCGACCGACCACCCTAAAGGTAAATAGTTTATCCCCGGCTCACCAAGCCGCTTTTCATGACCATTTTCAAGGCCTTTAACAACCAAAGAGTTATTCTTGCTTGCATTGGGAATAAACGAAAATGCAATTAATTTATTATTAGGAGACAAAGAAAGCAGTGAATAACGACCAGGTAACCAAGATAGAACACTCTCTTCAATTTTTTTATTTTCTATCGATATATCACTTCTCGGGTAATACTGCTTATAAAAAATACTTGAAATAGCGACTAATGCTAAAAGACCAACAGAGAGCTTGGGCAAAATACCACTCAACTTTGGTCGTGTGATGAGAGTTTCTTCTGTCACTGTACTTTTTTCTACAACAGTGTCCACCGATTGAATTTCAGGTGCAGAAGTTAAAAGCGGTTCTTGATGATAAATTATAGAAGGTTCTAAAAAAAAGCTGTACCCTTTCCTATAATGGGTTTTTACTACTTGACCTTTTTGATTTTCAGACTTTAAAATTTTTCTCAGCTCTGACATTGCTCTATTTATTGCATTGTCATCCACATAATTTTGACACCAAACGTCATCAACTAAGTTTTGCCTAGTGACAATTTTTTCATTATTGATGATAAAATAACACAATAACTTAAATAATAGCGGCTCAAGTTCCCTTTCCACATCACCATCAGATATAGTTTGTTTGGAAAGCTCCAAAACCCAACTTCCAAACTTTACTTCTTTTGCTTGTCGTAAAAATATCACTTCGTTCATGATGAATTGTGCGCAGCCTCAAAAAATGAAGTTAACTCCTTTTATATCAAGTTATATCATAAAAATTTTAAACTATTCCTAATAAAAAAATAAAAATAAAACAATAAAAAATCGCGCTTACCCTCAGTTTACTGGTTATAAATCCGACTACTTATTGTCCTACTTTTGAGACAACACCCAACTATTCTAAATCCGTGGAGCATTAACTACTTATATAGGAGCCAAAAGCTTAGTCAATGCTCAGGACGTAGATATCATAACACCACATTTCATAACAGAAAAGTTGTCACTTTATCAATATTTGCTCTAAAGTGAATAATGTACCCGTAACTCGACAAAACATAATGTATCACTTCTATTAAAGTAGACACAGCATTAGTTAACTATTTTTATCTTAAGAAATATTATTAATGACGAAATTACTTCTTATTGATGACGAAATAAAAAAGCCCACATCAAAAGGTGTGGGATTTTTAAACCAGATATGTTTTTACTTATTTACAAAACTGACGGATAACACGTCGCTGCAGTCTACTTTAGCTAAACAGATCATACTAGGTTTTAGGCCTGTCAGGAGCGAGGCGTGACCTGGGTGAATACCCAACTCATCTTCACTACCTGTTAGCGACGCTACCAGAGAATACATTCTGCTCAGTACTCACTACGTCAAGTCGCCCTGTCATTGCCATAATAACCCCCTAAATTACATGTTTTTTGCTTTATCCACTGCTTCGTCGATAGAACCAACCATGAAGAAAGCTTGCTCTGACAGGTCATCATACTCACTATTTAAGATGCCTTGAAGCCTAAGATAGTGTCGTTCAGTGAAACGTATTTACTTGACTCGCCTATAAATACTTCAGCAACGAAAAACGGCTGAGATAGGTAACGTTGGATTTTACGTGTACGAGATACAACTTGCTTATCTTCACCAGAAAGCTCGTCCATACCTAGAATTGCGATGACGTCTTTAAGCTCCTTATAACGCTGAAGAACTGTCACCCATAAGCAATCTGGAAATACTCTAACTTTCTCTGCCTTGAATATACCGAACCTTGCTATATTGCAACTTTTAACGACTTAAAATAATGGAAGACTATACGTATATTAAATAACATGAGAGTCGTAAATTTTGCTTAAAGTGGTAACTCACCACATAATTTCCACAAAACCAAATGACTCTCAAAATTACCTCGGCGATTTAAAACACTTACACATCCGGGGGGGTTGGGGTTTTTGGTTGTTTTCTTTTTACATCTCCCCCGACAACGACAGAACGCTCCTTAATGACTTTACCCCCTTGCTCAGTGATTGACTCTGTTATCACAGCCTTTTCGTCTGAAACTGTATGCTGAGCCTTAGTGTTTCTTGGAGTTTCTGGCGTTTCTAGTTTAGATTTTATAAATGTAAACATACTTATTCCTTAATTTATATCAGGCAGCTTGATCACTAAGCAACTCTTTAGCGTTGCCTTGGTCAAACTTAATATGGCGATCTGCCAAATGAAAATACTTATCATCATGCGTCACAGCTATCACCGTTTTCCCTTGTGCTTTCAAACGAGGCAATAATTCTTTATAAAACATTGCTCTAAAGTGCGGATCTTGGTCTGCAGCCCACTCATCTAAAACATAAATATCTTTATCTTCAAGTATTGATGAAATAAGTGCCAATCGTTTTCTTTGTCCTTGAGAAAACTTAGTAGCAGTAAATCCAGTCTGGTCGATACTTAATTTGTGACTCAGTTGGAATTGCTCTAAAAGCATGTTCGCTTTTTTAAGGTCAACCGGATGCCCATCACCATCCAATAATTCTTTATATAAATAGAAATCAGGTAAGACCATGGTTATTTTGGATCTATAATCATCAAGGTTTGACTCCGTAACGGCAAAATCATCAACCTTAATAAAGCCATTACTTGGTGAGTACAGGCCTAACAGCAGATGTAAAAATGTCGATTTACCACTGCCATTTCCACCAGTAATAAATAAAACTTCCCCTTTGTTGAGTGTTAAGTTGAGCTTAGGTAAAGAAAAAGCAGCCTCTTCACCATCTGAATCATATGTAAACGACACATCTTTGAAAGTAATATGATCCCACTCTTTAAAAGATTTAGCTTCCAACTTATCAGATTGTTCTACCTGCTCTGCACTCAATTGCAGTGACTCAATCTTTTGCAGCGAGACCTTAGCTCGCGCGATGTTTTGCCATAAATTCATCACATAACCGAATGGTGCTGAAATATATGTCACAATTAAAATATAGCTCATCACCAACTCAGTACTTTGCAAGTACTGATTTACGGCTACGATTGTTCCTAAAGTGATAAAAATAAGCACCTGACTGATATTTCGGTTAATATCCCACGCAAACCCATACTCACGTTCACTGACTCGAAGATCAGACATAACCGGCTGTAAGCGTTGCTCATAAAAATGCTCGCGCCTAACTTTATTCACAGTTAACTGTTTAGCACCATCCAAAATCCCTTTATATCCCTCTATAACATCATCTTGGTGCTCCCTCATAGTATTGGCAGCCCGAGTGATCTTAGCCATTACAACCCGAGTAACCAAAAACGAAACTAGCGCGGTTACCACCAAAATACCAAACATCAATTCCGACAATACAAATAAGTAGCCAAAACACGCTATCAATAAGAAGCTGTTATAAATAAATGCTGGCATTTCTGCCAATGCACCTGAAATCGCATTCACATCGTTTGTTAAAACGTTGTATAGCCTAGCTCGTCCAGCTTTTTCAAGCAGGCCATAATCAGTCCGCAATATTCGTTTAATTAAACTTTGACGCACACTATTAACTGTTCCAGAGCTATACTGCGACAGAAAATAACTTGTTGCCATAGACGCAGCCAATAAAAACACGACTAAAATACCAAATACGACCATCTCCAGTGGTTGAAACCCTGTATGACCACTCTCTCCGATCATATGAAATAAGGCTATTGATGCACTTGCTGTAAATAAGCTTGCAACACCAGATAGAAGCATAATTTTTTTAAATTTCTTAATATAATAAAGCAACATAATCGACCTGCTATTTGGGGCTCGCTAACGCGAGCCTCATGAATAATTTATAGTTCAACTGGCTCACCCATTGATACAACCACTCGTCGATCTCCCTTAAATGGATCTCTCCCATGAGAAACAAGCATATTATCCATGAGTAAGACATCGCCTTTTTGCCATAAAAAGGTCACTGTTGCCTGCTTATAAGCTTCATTTATATGTTCAACAACATCATCAGGAATAATATCGCCATTACCGTATAGGGTATTATAAGTCAGAGCATCTTCACCAAACTGCGACACAAGTTCTTTTCTAATAAGAGGACACAAACTTGATGGGTGCCAAAATGCAGCATGGTTAAACCATACAGCTTCGCCAGTGTGAACGTGCTTATGAATAGCAGGACGAACCTGTCGAGTGCGGATTTGTTCTTCACTAATAATTTCTAACTCAACGTCAGCTTGCTGACAATAATTTTTAACCTCTTCTATATCATCTGTATTGAACGCTTTTTGCCACGTAGGCCCTAATCCATTGCCATAATTTCTAACTAACATCCAACCATGTTCTGCAAATTTAGCTTTCACTGAATCATCAATGAGCTCGTACACTTTTCGCACATCCGCAATGGGTGTAGCGCCCTGCTCTTGGGCAGGAATAAGACAACTAAAAGTAATCCTCATTGGCCACTGTTTAATATAAGAAAGCTCATTATGCTGGGCAATACTTAGCTCTGGTGGAAACTCAGTAGAGGTGTAGGCGCCTTTTCCTAAGTTAGTTCGGGGTGTGGCACCTTCCATATATTTGGCAAGGTTAGGAATAAATGTATTTGCAACCTCTCGAAAATCATTTTCATCCTTAACGTCAAACCCTCGTAACAATATCGCGCCATGTTGTTTAAGGTAAACATCTATTAGCTCAGCATTGTTTTCTACCCACTGTGCAGCACTGTGTGTATGCTGAATATCTTCTACAACAATAGGGAATTGAGGTCCTTCAGGTAAAAACATCGTTTTAAATTCTGATGTTTCATTGGCTGAACTAGGCTGCTCGTTGAAGATGATTGTATCTTTTAACATTGGAATTATCCTTATTAAGTATTTAATTTAGTTTTTTATTTATTAATAATTTAAGTTTGTTAGAACGTAAAATAGAGTGATGATCTGTATTTGCTATACCATGCGCATCACATTGAGATAACAACGCTGACCAACCATTCAATGCCGTAAAATCTTTGGCATAAATTAGATGCGCAATAGACTGTGATGGAGTACATGTATGTGCTACAAACAACGACTGATTTTGGGTGAGTATTTGCCACTGTGCTTGGAGGTCAGCCAAAGTGTAATCTTCAGATACTCGCCCTTGTGATAGACACAATGAATGAACCAGCGTTAATAGCTGTTCGCTTTGCAGGTGTCTTATATCCTCTAAAGATATTCCATCCGTCGAAATGCCGAGCTCAGCAACAAATGCTTCCATGCGCGTCAATTCATCATCGACTATGTTCTGAATTTCAGGCACATAGGAGTCAATCATGATCAATTTTTGTATTTTATTAGGTGCTAAGCCTTGCATGGAATGCCCAATTACGCCTCCCATAGACCAGCCGATTAAACGGTAAGCAGCAGCACCCACTTTAACGTCGAGTAACGCTAAATAATGCTCTGCAAGTGTGGTGATAGATTCAAACTGTTGATTGGTGGACTGCAACCCATAAATTGATGCGTCACTTTTTATGCCTGCCGCTATTTCTGTATAACAAGTCAACTGTCCACCAACGGGGTGAATAAATATAATGGGAACCTGCTGGCTGTCTCCCTCGCGTAAGCACACAAGTTGAGGATCCTCATTCTCATTTATTTTAGAGAGAGTGACTTTGGCAGCTAATGCGGATAAAGTTTGTTGCTGAAATACATCTAACGTACTGACTGTTGTCTCGAAAGTCTTTCTAATAACTCGCGCTAAAGCAACAGCCTGTAAAGAGTTACCTCCCAAATCAAAAAACCGAGAGTCTCTAAATAACACCGTGTTACTAGGCAGCTTTAAAACTGTTCGCCAAATATCAGCCAGTGTATGCTCAGTTGTTGTACTGAGTTCTTCACCAGACATCTCAACCTCGCGCTGCGGTAAAGCTTGTATATCTAGCTTTCCGTTTCGGGTCATAGGCCAATGACTGATAGTGACAAACTGTTGCGGTACCATATAACTGGGTAATTTTAAGCTCAACGCAACACCAATCTCTGAGTAATCAAGTGATATAACGCCTGTAGGTTGTAAGTAAGCTACCAATACTTGCGTACCACCAGCTTGTTGCGAAATAACCACATGTGCTCTCGTGACTTCCGGTAGTGCCATTAATTGTTGTTCTATTTCAGCCAACTCAATGCGATAACCGTTCAACTTTACTTGCGAATCTGCTCGGCCTAAATACTCCAACACCCCGTCTGAAAAGCGAACAATATCGCCCGTTTTATAGAGCAGAGGGTGGCTCTTTTGCCCATGCTTAAACCCATTTTCAATAAAGCTTTGTGCACTAAGCTCAGGCTTTCCAACATACCCTTGCGCGACGCCATCACCACTGATGTAAAGCTCTCCACTCATCCCTTGTGCAACTGGCCTCTGATGTACGTCTAAAACATACAAATTATTATAAGAAAGTGGCTTGCCTATATTAGGGCGAGCACCACTTATGAGAGTCATGGTGGCATTTACAGTACACTCTGTTGGTCCATATACATTAAGAGCAATTCGATCATTGCGACGTTGCCAATCAACCAAACGATGCCATAGCGATTCTGAAATGGCCTCCCCCCCTATGATCAGGTTAGGTAGTTGCTCATCGAGCCCTTCATCTAGCCACATATCTACTAAGCTAGGAGTACAATCCAAAACTGTAACCTGATTAGCACAGAGGTATTCACCAATCAAATGAGGTTCAACCTTTAGGCCTTCCGGAACCGGGGTCAGCGCCGTGCCAGCAATTAATTGCAATAACCCTTGCACCGAAGCATCAAAGACATAATTAGCATTCCATCCCCAATTTTGTTTACCCTGGCAAATCGGCCATGCCTGCATTTCTGTCATTAGCGCCACAGCATTACGATGTGAAACCATTACCCCTTTAGGTTGCCCTGTGGTCCCTGAGGTATACATCACATACGCTAAATCGTCAGCTGATGGCATATGTAATATTGTCTCTTCAGCAATACGTGTTGCTGCGAGTGCTGCCATCGTAGTCGAAGGGCAAATATCATCGGTGTGCTCACACAAATAAAACGGCTGCGAAATAAGTAAACACGCTTTCGCATCAACTAACACATACTCAACACGCTGACGTGGTGCCTTAGGGTCAATGGGTAAATATGCTGCTCCTGAAGCTAAAATAGCCAGTAAAGCAACCACCATATCAGCGCTTTTTTCCATCTGTACTGCAACAGTACGACCTCGGCCAACGCCATGTTCAGAGTGTAATACCTGTGCGCAACACGTAACTTGATGTGCTAATTCCTGCCAAGTCCACGTGTTACCCTGCCAAAACAAAGCGATATCATCAGGTTGGCGAGCCACCGTTTTTGACCAAGTATCCAGTAAGCTCTCTTCTCGCACACCCGTTAATACTGTCGACTTATTTAAGCTGCTAGCCAGCGCCTCTGTCTGAGCAACACTACAAATAACCAAGTCACTCAATGCCGTTGTCATGACATGGCTTTGTGTTGAACGCTCAGCTAACTCACCTAACACTTGTTCCATCTGCTCTGCCAATCGTTCAATACTGCTGACGTTAAACAAGCTGGTATCATATACCCAATGGATCGTTAACTGCTGATGTGAAAGGTCAAAATGAATATCAAGATCGAACTTCGTTGAAATACTTGAACTCGTCTTAGATATAAACTCAACATTGGTAGAATCATCAACTGGCTGCGCCGCGCCAATACGGAAGCTTTCTTCGCTGTCTGTGGTCAACATAATCTGAAAAATAGGACTTATTGCCGCAGTTCTTGTCACATTTAACGCATCAACGACCGAGTCGAATGGCACTAAGTTGTGTGCCTGAGCGGCAATATTTACGTCACGAATATGGGACAAATAGTCACCCAGCGTATCAAAGTCTGTCTTTGCTGTGAGCGCGACTGTATTAACAAATAAACCAACTAAATTTGCTAATTGCTGTTCATGCCGACCAGCTACTGGCGTGCCAATGACACACTGTGAATCACGACCATGCTGAGCAACCACCAAAGACAAAGCTGCATGGGCCAGCATAAATGAAGTCAAATTATGCGCCCCAATAAAGTGCTTAAGCTTCTCTGCTTGCGCCTTAGGTAAGGTCCGAGTTAAGACTGCGCCTACATGGCGTTTCATCTTAGGTCTAGGAAAGTCCAGTTGAATATCATGCTGTGCTGGTGCTTTGCTTAATTGCTCCTTCCAATAAGATAGAGATGCCCGACATGCCTCACTCTTCTGGTACTGTGTTTGCCACACGGCATAATCAATATAGCTAAGGGAGTTGGCTACCAAAGGATTATTTTCCCCTGCTAGTTCGCTGCGATACAGTGACACAAACTCATTAAATAACACGTTCATGGACCAGCCATCAGTGGCAATATGATGTAGGCATAATAGCAATGTGCCGGTACTTTCCGCGGCCACATCAATATATGCTACCCGTAACAGTGGCGCTTTAGTTAGATCAAACCTTCGGCCTAGCCGAGCCTGTACTTTGTCGAGTTCATCGGAGTAATCATCTCTAGTAACACAGCTGTGCTCCAAAACAAAGGCAGACACAGGCTGCACCAATTGAATTTCATCCGTGTCAGTTTCATGGTATGACGTTCTCAATATTTCATGACGTGACAACAAAAGGCTAAATGCTCGTTCAGCCATTGCTACATCAAACTCACCCCGTACTTCAAACTGATAATTTAAGTTATAGTGCGTACTCTCATTATCCAGTTGATCAATAAACCACATTCTGCGCTGTGCTGCTGACAATGGATAACCATCTTCGCAGCTTGATGCTTTGGGTACTGTTAGTGAACTATCAGTATGCTGATATTGTTCTACCAATGCGACAAACTGGGCTAATACGGGGTTTTCAAACAAACACTGGACAGGCACTTGTGACTTCAGTGTACGGTGGATTGTATGTACAACGTTCATGACTAATAAAGAATGTCCTCCCAACTCAAAGAAATTGCTTTGCATCCCAATACAATCAGGAGAAAGTTGCATACTCTCTTGCCAAATTTGAGCGATAGAGTGAGCCAACGGAGAAGTTGGTGGCGTGAGTTTTTCAACTTGATTCTGGGTTTCTCGTACCAAACGATTGCGATCGATTTTACCATTGGCATTGAGCGGCATATCTGCCAACACCACGATATGAGCTGGGAGCATATGGATTGGTAAATAGGATTTCAAAGCAGATTTGAGCTCTTCTGAGCTGCTAACTTGCTGACAAGTAACATAAGCGACAAGTATTTTTTGTGTCGCCTCAGACTCAACCTGAACGGCCACTTCTTTGATATCGGACAACCTCAATAAAGCATGCTCTATTTCACCAACTTCGATACGAAAGCCACGGATCTTAACTTGGTTGTCAGTCCTACCTATGAAGCAAATGTTACCCTGCTCATCCCATTTCACCATGTCTCCAGTGCGATAAAGCCGGGTATGATTGGCTGATGGCACAGCAACAAAACGCTCTGCAGTTGTGTCTACTTTATTCAGATAGCCCCTTGCCAACCCCAAACCACTTAAATACAGCTCTCCAATAACGCCTACAGCACACTTTTGCTGATTTTCATCCAAAATATAACAGCCCGTACCAGATATTGGCCGCCCAATGGGGTATTGAACATCACCTACTTCTTCAATATCAAAGAAAGTACTAAAGGTTGTATTTTCTGTCGGGCCATAAACATTAATTAGATGTTTGGGTTTCCCTATTGACATCACTCGGTCCACACTGCTTTTGTCGAGCTTATCCCCCCCAACTAACACATAATTAAACATGGCAAAAGCGTCAGGCCTTATCGCAACAATTTGGTTGAACAAAGCCGCTGTTATAAATGTTGTCGTAATATTAAGCCGAGTAACTTCTTCAATAAATTTGTTTGCATCCAACAAGTAGCTATTATCCAATCCATGAAGCGTGGCACCATTAGCCAACGCCCCCCAAATTTCAAAAGTAGCCGCATCAAATGCCGTATTGGATATAAACAACATATTATCGGATGGACTCAGTGATACATAGTTTGGTTTGCAGACTAAGCGCTCTATGCCAGCATGCTCGATCATGACCCCCTTAGGCTGACCTGTCGATCCTGACGTATAAATAATGTAAGCAAGATCACCACTTTTGATATCTAGATCTAGATTTTGTGCAGCAAGAGACTGAATAATTAACCCAACGTCACGCGCATCGATAGGTAAAACATGAATTTTATACTCATGAAATAAATGAGCTAATTTATCAACGGTCAAAACATACTTGAGGGCCGTATCCTCAATCATGTAATCCAATCGAGCACTCGGATAATTTGGATCCAAGGGAACATACACAGCTCCAACTTTCACGGCTGCAAGCATGGCTATTATCAACTCCGGCGAGCGTTCGAACGCCACACCAACGTATGTACCTTTTGTAATACCAAGATTCAGCATATACCTTGCTAACTGATTGGCTTGCGTATTCAATTCGCCATAACTCAATATACTACCAGCTACGCTAACGGCTTTGTTTTCTGGTGATGACGCAGCCCAACTTTCAATATAACGCTGAATAGGTAGATTATTAGCCTGATAAGCAGGAACCTGCTCCATGGCTGTGATCTCTTCTCGTTCTGATGCATCACTTAACTGCAGGCGCAATAATGCAATCTCAGCATCATCAGCTACTTGCTCACACAAGCTCTCAAGTTGCTGGGCCATTCTCGCAATCGTTTCCCCTTTGAACAAATTAGTATCAAATGCAAAGCTCACTTGAAGATTATTGGCATGTTCAACAAGGTTGATTTGGATATCATATTTTGCACTTAACTCTGCAGTGTCAAATGACTCAAATGTCACGTCGCCAGCAAAGGGGGTTACCTTTGCATTACTTACGTCTAGATTATTCTGTACTAACGCAATCTGAAATAATGGATGATAACTATTGCTGCGCTCAGGCTGCAGTGCCTCCACTAAATATTCAAAAGGTATGTCTTGATGCTCAAGCGCAGATTCATTTGTTTGTTTTGCTGCTGCTAGCAATTCAGCAAAATTAATCCCCTCTGGGGTGCGTAAACGCAATACCAGCGTGTTTATAAAGCAGCCAAATGTTTTTTCTAACTCTTTTTGTCGACGTCCAGCTACTGGCGTCCCTATAACAACATCATTGCTGTGTGCATAACGGCCGACTAAAATCGAAACTAGTGCATGAAATAACACGAACAGCGAAGTTTTATGGGTAATAGCAAGCGCTTTAAGACGCCTCGTCAAAGATGGAGATAATTCTGCAACCCGGAAGTCACTTCTTCCACCCGTCGATGCGGGTCTCACGTAGTCTAATGGGATGCTATTTACCGCTGGTAGGTCCTGTAACTGCTGCAACCAATAAGACTTTGAGTGTTTAACTTGTTCACTATCGAGTAACTGTGATTGCCAATTAGCATAATCTGCGTATTGTAACGGAACCGCAGGTAAAGTTGGCGACGTCCCATTAAATAACGCACTATAAAAATACTTAAACTCTTCGAACAGCAACGCCATTGACCAACCATCTGCGGCAATATGATGGACGTTGAAAAACAACGTCCCATTATCCTCAGAGTGCCTTAAAAACCCGCCCCGAAGCATCAAGTCATTTTCAAGATCAAAGGGTTTATCGGCGTCCTGCCGTAAAAGTTCTAGCGCCAAAGCCTTACTCTGAGCTAAATTCAAGTGGCTGAAATCTTCAATTATAAAGTTCACATCACCGGCATCTTTTACTATTTGCACCAGCTGGTTATCTTCATAATGAAGAACTGTACGTAATATCTCATGTCGAGCAATAATCAACCGAGTAGCTTGACGAGCAAGGTGCTCGTCAAAATTACCAAGTACATGCATACCATTTGGCATGTTGTATATTGAGGCCGAACCAGGTATTTGTTGAGATAACCAAATACGATTTTGTGCAGAAGAAACGGGCAATGGCCCATTTCTATCCACAAGGTTAATATTATAACGCTGGCGCTCATTTTCGAGCGCTGAGAACTGCTTTATATAAGCAATTAATGAAGCTTTATTCTCCTTCAGCGTCACCATAAGCTCTGAAACCAGGTTACTTTTATCACCTGTAACATTTAGGTTCTGGCCGTCTGTAGACAGCCTGAGACCCAAAGAAGAGCACTGTTTTATAATGTGCTCTGCATTCATATCACCATCCTTTCATCGTCGCTTCCTGCTGAGCCACCTGACATTACTAATTTCTGCTTTTCGTACCACTCACAACGCTCAGCAAGCGCTTCAATTGTTGGATTGTCCATCAGTACTTTTAACGGTATTTCGATGCTTAATTGCTCTCGACATGCGCTCGCAACTCGGATCCCGAGTAATGAGTGGCCTCCAATCGAGAAAAAGTTATCGTCCATGCTAATGCGTTCTTTGCCCAACAACTCCTGCCAAATTGATAGCAAGTGTGTTTCCATCTCAGTACTTGGCGCAATATAATCGTCGACCACCTCTTCAAGCTCAATATTCAACAGAGCCTTACGATCTTGCTTGCCATTTTTCGTTAATGGTATTTCATCGACTTCAATAATGACTGCAGTCACCATGTATGCTGGCAGCTTTGCTTCCATCATGTCAGTCAATCTGATTTTGTTAACATCTGAGCCAGCTACATACGCAATAAGTCGCTCATCTTTCACCAGTACAGCCGCATCTGTGATGCCTGAGTCCTCTAAAATAACCGACTCAATCTCATTTAACTCAATACGGTAACCACGTAACTTCACCTGAAAATCACTACGCCCCAAATACTCAATAGCGCCATCAGCCAGCCAACGGCCCAAGTCACCCGTCTTGTATATGCGACCAAACTGTGTTGACTCGACAAAACGATCTTCAGTTAATGTCTCATTGTTGTAATACCCACGAGCAACTCCTTTGCCGCCAATATAAATTTCACCTTTAGCACCTGCTGCTAATGGTTCCATGGCATCATTCAAAATAAACGCCTGACAGTTTGGTAATGGGCTACCTATATTTGGTATAGAATCGACGGTAATATCTGCATAAGTCGCATTGACAGTGCATTCTGTAGGGCCATATACATTTAGAGCAAAATGAGCATGTTCTTCAGCATGCGCTGCAATTTTTTGCCAGAGTTCGGTGCTTATCGCTTCCCCACCAATCAACAAGTTAGGCAATGCTAAATTTTGTTCTTCTGCTTCACGTAGCACCAAATCAACCAGCGCAGGGGTCGTATCTAAAACATCTATCTTATTATCAGTTAGATAAGTCAGTAGCTGACTCGGATCCTTTCGTAACTCATCTTTCAGTAAGTTTAACTCCACACCAAATGCCAATTGAGTGAGAGCTTGTACTGATGCATCAAATATCATCGGCGCATTCCATGCCCAGCGATATTGACCAGAAACCCCACGTTCAGCCAATAATAAATGCATGCTGTTCGCCAAGTTAGTGAGATTTTTGTGCTGTACCGCAACCCCCTTTGGTTTGCCCGTAGAGCCTGACGTATATAGAATATAAGCTAAGCTATCAGGGGATAAATCTATTCTTGATGCGCTTATAACGCCCTGACCATTGAGCTCAGAATGGTCAATGGCGACCGTTTCACAATTGATCTGTGCAAACTGAGAAACATATTGTGTTTGAGCAACCACAATGCGAAGCTCAGTATCCGAAATTATATATTCCAGACGATCTTTCGGAGCGTCTGCATCCAAGGGGACATAGGCACCACCGGCGTGCATAATTGCCAACTGAGCAACCAATTGTTCAATACTGCGCTCAACACAAATACCAACAGGCGACCCTGCTGCTACTCCTGCCAGTGATAATTTTTGAGAGAAGTCACTAACTTTAGCCGCAAGTTCACCGTAACTAATCAACTCATCTTCAATACGCAAAGCAATCGCGCTCGGGTTTTGCTGCGCAAATGTAAATATAGACTCAACAAGGTTCTGCTCATTTTCAAAAACTTGCTCATTTTCGATATGCCAAGGTTGCTCTGAATCTTGGTTAACCCCTGAAATTTTTGAGATTTTATCGTTGCCATTAGCTATCGCATTTTCCAGTAATGCCTCAAATGACTGCGCAAAGCGCTCTATCGTAAGCGTATCAAACAGCTCCGTTTTGTATTGCCAAACAAAAACTAACTGTCCTTCTTCGACCATCGCACTCAAAGAAATATCAAAGTTTACTACGTCAACACCCGTTAATATTTCATCTGGGTTAGACATTTCTAGGCCTGGTAGTTGGAATGTACCTCCATCATGGTTTTGCAAAACAAACCATAATTGAAACATAGGCTGATGACTGCTGCTGCGCTCAGGGTTCAGGTCTTCAACCAGTGCATCAAATGGTAAATGTTGATGTTCAAATGCTTCAAGTAAGGTATTTTTGTTGCTAGCAATAAGCTCATTGAAGCTCGGATCACCAGATAGATCCGTACGTAAAACTAGGTTATTTAGAAAGAAACCAATCAGAGGTTCAACATTCTGGTGTACACGACCTGCAACAGGTGTGCCCATAACAACATCTTCTTCAGCACTCCACTGACCAACAAGCAAAGCATAAATAGTTTGCAGTGCCATGAACTGCGTCACACCCTGATCTCGGCAGTATGCTTCTAGGTTTGAAGTTAAGGTTGCACTCAATTCTCGGCGAATTGAGTTACCTAAGAAGCCTTGTTGAACTGGTCGATTACGATCTAACGGTAAGCTGTGTGTTGCAGGAAGATCTTGAAGTTGATCGCGCCAATACCCAACCTCATTTTCAAAAACATCACCTTGTAGCCATTCACGCTGCCAATGCGCGTAATCTTTGTATTGTACATCCAGATCGGCAAGTGGATTTGGTTGACCTTGACTATACGCCGTATAGATTTCCAAAAACTCTTTGACTAAGACACCAATTGACCAACCGTCGGATGCAATATGGTGCATATTGAATAGAACGTAATGTTCAGAGCCTGAAGCCTTGATCAACTGCACTCTCAGCATCGTGTCATTTTGTAAATCAAACGGCTTAAGTGCGTCCTCTTCTGCTAATGTACGAATTTCATCGTATAAGTCGTTACCTTGCAAATGTGTAAAGTCGATCATCGTTACGGCGCTGTCAAAATGCTCACGAATAACCTGCTCACACTTGTCATTTGTTTCTTTATAAACAGTACGCAGAATTTCATGGCGCTCTATAACGGTGTTAATCGTTGCAATAAAAGCTTGCTGATCTAACTTACCGTCCAATTTAAAAGCTGCTGACATATTGTACTGGGCCGACCCCTGTTCAATTCGATCAATGATCCACAGACGTTGTTGAGCAAAAGACAGCGGAATAGGTCCGTCAATATTTGAAGGTTTTAGTTTTTGCTTTTCAACCGCGGCTTCCTGTGCTGAAAAACTCTTAATAAAGGCAATAAGCTGAGCTTTATTTTCTCTCAACGTGGCAATCATTTCATTACTCAGCCCGCCTTTTGGCGCGTCGATTTGTAAGTTTCCATTCTCTACTGAGAGTCGAACGCCTTGATCAAGACATTGATTTATTATTGTTTGTGTATTCATGATTATTTCCTTACATTGTGCGCTGAAGTGGTGGCAGTCATATTTGTACTGGCCACACTTTGATTTATAAAAATTGATGATATTAATTCTGCTAATTGACTGATTGATGGTCCTTTTTCTAATACTGATTTACTCAATTCAGTCTTAAAATGTTGTTCACAGTATGAACTCAACCCATTGATTTGTAGTGGACTCCCCCCCAGCTCAAAAAAACCTGTATTGACATTTATATGCTCTTTTTTCAGCAATGATGCATAAATACTATGTAATACACCTGCGATACGACTACGCAGCTGTGTCATCCGACTTTGCATCTCTTTGCTCATACTAATCTGTTGTTTTTGTGATAAAGGCAACTCTAATACTGGTCTCCTTAGGTCCTCAATAAGCGTATTCACCGCGATTACTTTTGCATTAAAGTGCGCTTGATGCTGAACCAAGACGTCAACCAAGTGACTGTTCATTTCATGACTGTTGATAAGAAAATTTGTCTTATCGTCAAATCGAAGTGCCTGTTGACTATCCAGTAAATTAAACCCCCCAGCGGCTAGCTCAATGAGGCTTATACGGTGAGATGATATATATTCATTAAACTTTGAATTTGAGCTTAGAGTGTTGTCATCGACTATATGCAGTTCAAATCCAAGACTCATTAAACATAACCCAGTCGCAGAGCCATCAAATGACTTAGATGTGCTCCACATAAACCTACTTTCTCCCCCTTTGTATACACCTAGTTCAGCAGCTAATTTGCTAGACAAAATAAGCAAATCTTGTTGTGTTAGAGCTATTTCTTTATCTGTTGCTGGATTAATAATGCAAACCGTTTGAGTTGGCACTGCGGGGTCACAGTCATTAAGTCCTATAGGCACCTGACACCCCCACGCATCTGTGGCATCCAAAAGGGTGAGTGATGTACCCATCAGAGCGGCGCTTAATTGGCCGTGAGTAACTGTAAATTTTAGATTAAAACGCTTAATGATTTCGTCAGGTTTATCTGCTGGATCAAATTCAACAAAAGTAATATTGCTAAATAAACACGCTAATTGAGTTACTAATAACACTTCACTGTGTTCAAGGCTGATACCAATCGTAGTACCAGATTCAACTCCTTGCTCATTCAAGTAAGCACGCATATGCTTAACCTTCGAAAGCAGTGCCTGTTGCTCAACTTTGGCACCATCATCGACCATAACAACAGCCTCTGGGCATGCTGTTACATTCGCTAACACCTGTGCGGCAAAAACTCCGGAGGCAACTACTGGTTCATCAATACTCGGTAAGGCGTCACTTAGCGAAGGGAACAGAGTGTCTGGCTCAGTCAATAACCATTGCAAAATACTCTTGAAACATGTGGCATATTTCGCAATCGTTCCCTCAGTGAACAGCTCAGGTAAATACTCCCAATCTAAAGTCAATGTGTCGCCTTTTTCGAAGACAGATAGAGAGAGATCAAACTTAACACTTGGGCTATGAGCCTCGACCATCTTGACTTGCAAACCATCCAATTTCATTGGGTTAAATTGCTGGCTGTGATATACAAACCACAGCTGAAATATTGGGTTGTAACCTTTATTTCTCGTAGGGTTCAATCGCTCTACTAACAACTCAAAAGGCACCTCCTGATTGTCAAAAGCAGACATAACAGAGTGCTTAGTCTCTGTGAGTAACTCATCGACTGAGCGACTTAAATCTATTTGGTTTCGCAATACAATCGAATTCGTGAAGCACCCGATTAACTTTTCAATATCAGGATGATTTCTGCCTGCAACGGGGGTGCCTATTAGAATATCTGACTCCCCACTTTGCTCCGACACTAACAAGGCATACACTAATTGCAGCACCATAAACGGTGTCATACTTTTACGCTGACAAAAAGCAGTGAGGTCTTTATATAAACGGTTTTCAATATCAAACTTATAACTACGACCTTCTGAAGACCGCTCGGGAGGTCGAGGAAAATCTAACGGTAAACTATGTACTTGAGGGTGATCAGCTAAAAAATCTAACCAATAAGTAACTTGTTCATCTAGCAGACCATCCTGAATATTTTGATGTTGCCAATGTGCGTAATCTTTATACTGAATATCAAGCGTCGGTAACTCCGCCGCTTCATTTTTTAAAGTGCTGCGATATAAAGCTTCAAGTTCTTGCGTAAGAATATTAATCGACCAGCCATCGGCTGCAATATGATGTAAGGTAAGTAATAAAAAATGATGCTCGGGCGCAGTTTTTATAATTTTTGCACGTATTTTCAAACCCGCATTCAACTGAAAAGGCATATTCGCTTCAGCATCAATAAAACTTTCAACACACGACATAACGTCATGTTTAGCAGACAAATCTACGACTGGTACGTCTAGGCTGTAATCTTCTAATACATACTGCTTAGCTGTGATTGCATCATCAATTAAAACGGTGCGTAACACTTCATGACGACCAACTAATTGAGCCAGTGCATTTTGTAAAGCGGTGATCTGTAATGCTCCAGTGATTGAAAAAACACCAGGCATATTATATTGCGCTGTACCATAACTCAGCTTATCAATCAGCCACATCGAAAGCTGAGAGCGGGATAATGGATGACCCCTTTCAATATCTGATTGAATAAGGTGACGGGTTGTCGAATTAAAAGAGCGCTCTTCCAATAACACATCTATTTTGGCCGCCAGCTGAGCAATTGTCGGTAATTCGAAGATACTGGCCAGGGGGAGATCTACTTGAATCTCTTTTCGTAACTGGCCAAACATCTTCATAGCCAGTAAAGAGTGACCACCCAGCTCAAAAAAGTTATGCGTTATACTTACCTTATCTAACTCAAACAACGACTGCCAAACATCACATAACAAGCGCTCCGTATTTGTTGAAGCTACAACACATTCGACTTTCCGCTCTCTGGGTGCAGGTAAAACTTTACGGTCGACCTTTCCACTGGAAGTCAACGGAAAAGCATCCATTTCAGTATAAAAATGTGGGAGCATAAAATTAGGTAAATCGGCAGCTAATTCAGCTCTTACCGCGGCGATATCTAACGTGATACCGGGTTCCATAATGACATAAGCTGCTAGTTTCACATCGGAACTTTGATTGCCTAGTGTTGTTACCACCGCCAATTTAATGCCTGATAGTTGTACTAACTTCTCTTCAATTTCACCTAACTCAATACGGTAGCCACGGATTTTTACTTGATGATCTATACGCCCCAAATACTCTATCTCACCTTGTCTATTCAAGGTCACTAAATCCCCAGTACGGTAAATCCGTTCACTTGCAACAGCGGGTAAACTTACAAACTGAGCTTCCGTAATATCAGGTCTGCCAATATACTCCAGCGCCAGGCCATCACCGGCAATGCAAAGCTCCCCTGTCACACCGATAGGCGACAACTGCTCACGATTATCCACTACAAAATGACGGTAATTGGGAAGTGACCAAGCCAAACGACAGCTAGGCACCCCAGTTTTATCTCTGTGGACAACTTCAACCATCGAATAAACCGTTGCTTCAGTTGGACCATACGCATTAACAACACGCAGTGAACGTGCCATCATTTGCTCAGCAAGTGCGGGATAAAGCGGTTCCCCAACAGTGACTAATGTAACTTCATCATTTCCCTGCCATCCAGCTTCTACCAATGCTTGCCACATAGTTGGCGTACACTGAAATAAGTTATATTTTCGTGCATCTGCATAAGCCGCCAATTTAAGTGCATCTTTGCCTACTTGTTGATCAACTAATGTGACCTTGCCACCAACAATCAATGGGCCATATATCTCCAAAGTAGAAATATCAAAACCGATTGTCGTTGTTGCCAAACAATCACTTTTATTGTTTAAATCAAGGCGGTGCGCCATAGAGCAAATCAAGTTATCTAAACTGTGTTGAGCAATAAGTGTTCCCTTAGGACGACCAGTAGATCCTGAGGTATACAATATATAAGCCCCTAGCCGCGCTCGGTCTGTTGGTACTTCTAATGGATGGACAACTGAAGTTGCTGTCAATGAGATATGGTGGTCAATTAATAAAGTCTGCTTAGCATTTAGGTTTACAGCTTGTGCACTCTGCGAGTCTGTTACCAACATCGCAGCCTGACTGTCTGAAAACATAAATGCTAAACGCTCAAGCGGATAAGATGGATCTAAGGGAATATAAGTCACTCCCATAGACAAGCACGCAAGTAAGGTGGCAACCATATTTTCATTACGTTCTAGGCATAACCCAACACGATCACCCCGCTTCACATTGTTAGAACTCAAGACAGTAGTGACCTGAGAAGCAAGAATACTTAAGTCTTGATAAGTAAATACTAACTCACCAACTTGCAAAGCAATACGAGTTGGATCCTTTAATACCTGTTCATTAAAACGCAATACTAAGCTATTGATTTCACAATCTTCAGCACGGTTGTTCAACAACTTATATGCTTGATAATCCTCTTCGTTGAAAAAATTAAACTCACTAATTTTTTGATTTGGGTTATCTCGCATTCCCGAAATAATGGTAAATATACGCTCAAACATCAGTGCGATATCTGATTGTTCAAATAACGCTTTATTTGCCTCTACTTGTAAAATGACATCTTGATGATCACCGAACTCACACAAGTTAAATAACAATGGAGTGGTTTCCACACCAGGTGGAATAAACTCAGATTCAGCATTAATCAGCCCATCGGCTAATTTGTAATCTAGTTTTTGATAGTTAAACTGAACATCAAACAAACGCTCAAGGTCTGGTTTTACCTGCCGCGCATGCTCTACAATTTTACTAACTGGATAGCGCTTATACTTCGTGACATCTCGCATTTGCGTGCGGATCTCTGCGGCCAGTTCTGCCATGGACCATTGTTGGTCAACATTAAAGCGCATTGGTAACACGGACACGATTCCGCCAATTGCACGCGCGGTGACTTTGTCACGATTATGAAAAGGCAGAGCTAAAACAATGTCTGATGTTTGATACTGAAGATTCAGATAGCAGACGATTGCCGACATAAAAAGGTGATGTACGCGCACTCCCATACTTTTTGCCAATGCACACAACTTTGAATAATCAGTTTGTGAAATCGCATGCTGACTCAAAAAGCTTTCATGCTTAATTGGCTGATTGATTTTTTTAGGTATAAATACTCTATCAGGCAGCGGGCGACTGAATTTCTGTTGCCAATAAGTTGTGGCCTGTTCACTGGTGTCTGTACTTTGATTAATATACTCAACAACACTATCGAACTGAGTTAATTCAATAACTTGTGGATCACTCTGTTGTCGTACATTACTTAGGTAATACCTAAATAGCGTATCGAACCAATTACTGTAACCAAACCCATCGGTGATCAAATGGTGTGCAACTGGAATGTACCAATATACTTGATCAGCCAATTTCAACAAAAATGAACGATATAACCCAGCCTCAGCCAAATTAAATGGCTGATTTAGCTGTTTTTTTACAAATAGTTGTGCTTTCTCTTCAGCATCTAGCTCATCACTGAAATCAAGGAACTCAAATTTGCACGGCACCGCTGTACGGTATTGAACAGGCCGTTCCACTGCGTCAGTAAAATACAAGTGAAATACATCATTCTCTGCAACTAGTTGCTCCATAGCTCGATGAAAAGAAGGCACACAAACCGATTCTCTTATCTTCATACGCCCACCAATATTGTAGATGGGGGAGCTTGGGTAACGCTTTTGATCCAGATAAATATCAAGTTGTGCAGAAGTCAGCAGCATCCCATCATTTTCTGCCAGTTTATTATTATTCATGATTTACTCCTTAGGCTCAGACGGTAGTAATTTAAGCGAATACTCTGTTTCCTGGGGTAGGAACGATGAGAAGGCGCCTTCTTGCCAATCTTTATGCCCAGCCATCCAATAGGGCGACATAGGATTAGATGCTTGACCAACTGGCATATGGAAAAACCCACTTTGCTCATGGCCAGGGGTCACACCCATTCTCATTGATGCACCAAAGCTTTGTTCCTGTACTAAAGGCATATTAATATCGCCATCAGCGCCATATTCAGGGATATTGAAAAAGCGGCCTATCAGTGGCAATGAGCCAGCAACAGGATGAGCAATAGAAACCTTGTTGTAATCTTTCCACTTAGCATTCGCTAGCGAGCCATGCGTATTGATAAAGTGGTTATTCAAAAATATCAGTGCATCTGCGTATAATGCCTGCCATGAGTCGTAGTGAGGGTTCAATAGGTGTGCAGGCTGTTCATTCACAAGCTGCCAGAGCGGTCCTTCCCATTGACTGGTTAAATTGAAGTAATTAAAAATGTTTGAGTCAGGATTTTGCGTATGGACATCTTTAAGAATGCCATTAAATACTCGGCGAGCTACCTGAGTACGGAAAGCTCTCACCAGTAAGTAACCTGTAGAATCTTTCTTAGCTTGCCCATTCCAATTACTCACCATAGTGCGATACTCGATAAGCTCAGGGTGCTGAGCAATAAACTCATCACTCAAGATAGACAACAACATATACTGCCAACGCTGTAGAAATAATGCTCGACTATCCAGCTGAGTACGCAGCATTTGAGTTTCACTGGGTTCGTGCATAATTTTTAAACCACTTTGAATCTGGCGAGCTCTGGCACCTAAGGCATAATTTTCTCGGCCAATAATATCCAACTCATCACCCGAGACAACTCGAGCATTTGCTGTAAATAAAAAGCCTGATTCAGGATTGACTCGCTTTGGATATTCATCCGGTGTCAAATACCCAGACCAATTATATTTGCTGTCATCATAGTTAACTGGCGTCCATACTGAATGCGCTCGTTTGGGTAAAGCTCCCAACATAGTCCAACCGATATTGCCCTTATCATCGCCAACAACAACGTTTAGGTGAGTCATATTTGATTTATTAAATAGCGGAAGTGAAGCTTCTACATTTGTGGCAAGCTCAATATCTAATAGACCTAAATTAACAGCCTCTGAGGAGTGGGCAACCCAACGTAAAACAAGTACATCACCATTTTCTTCATGCTCCACAACCGGGCCATGAGGCGTTACTTCTATTACGTGTTGAACTGGGTTTCCATCTTTTACCTGGATATTTTTAGTGATCTGCGTCACTAACTCTTGGCTTTTTCCTGCTGGAATGCGCAATAAATCAGACCAGTCTCCCATTGAATTAGTAAACCCCCATGCGATATGCTGATTACTGCCCGCAATCATCAATGGCAAACCTGGCAAAGAGATCCCTGTCAGCTTTCGACGTTTGGTCGCCTCTTTCCAACTATACTCAACCCGATACCATATATTAGGTACGCTGAGATTAAGGTGCATATCATTGGCAACCAGCGCCTTACCCGATTCCGTATTATCCCCAGAGATGGCCCAGTTATTACTACCTGCAATTGATGGTGTCCCTTTCAAGCTCAAATCATAGAGACGGTTATCTAACAATGCTAAATCTTCTAGTCTTTTCTCCTTTAACTTATTTAATGAGTAAACATCAGCTGTCGGCATTGGCACAGGCGAAATAAACTTGTCGTCTAATGGCTGATCCCATGAAGTTCCTAAAGGCACTAAGAAGTTAACTAAAGGCTCTGGCAGAGTTTGCTGTAATTTATTTAGGTAAAGCGTGTTTTGGTAATTATGGCCCTGCATTTCCATAAACATGGAAAACGACACTAAAAATGAATCTTTAGCCTCCCAAGGCTGGGGTTCTGCCTCTAATAATGTGTATTCAAAGGGGGGAGATTTTAATTTTTCTAGTCCAGTATTCACCCCTTCAACATACGCATCCAACAATGCTTTATGTTGATCACTGAGATTTTTGTAGGCTTGTTGTGCACTGCGGGTAAACTGGTGAAGTAAAGCCTCTTTATCACGATTAATAAATGATTCACCAAAAAGCGCACTCAATTCACCTGATGCTCTGCGACGCAGATAATCCATCTGGAAAAAACGTTCTTGAGCATGCAAAAATCCCATAGCCCGTGATGCATCAATTCTTGAGTTAGCAACAATAGAAGGCAGCCCACTTCTATCTCTGTTTATAGTGACCTCATATTCCATACTAGAAATATTTATTTCACCATTTAGTAATGGCAAAGAAGCGTTCAACTGCGCCCATAACCAATAGCTCACGCCACTGGTAACAGCCATTGCAGATATACCACTAAATATTAGTGCCTTTTTTATTGTGCTATTCTTGGTCTTTATAGTCATCTTCAATTTCCAATACCTGTACCCAGTGCACGACACTCGGTGAACAAAATTAAACTGATGAAGATAATTAAATAAGTCGCCTAGAAAAACAAAACACTTCCCATTATTATGTGTTACATTGAAAAGTAACAAATAATATAAAAACAAAAATAAAAATAAAAATAATCATGAAAGGTAACAGTGTTAGCAAGGAAGTATGGCTAGAAGATAAGCAAGTAACAGTTGGTCAATTTCAAGTTGATTTCAAAAAAACCCGTTTATATAACAACGATACCTCTATAGATAATGAATCGAAAGTCATTAAGCTAGAACCCCTTACTATGGAGCTACTGTGCTATTTAATTAAACGCCATGGCCATTATGTTAGTCAAAAAGAACTTTTAGATAATGTCTGGGACGGACGAATTGTATCTGACAACGCAATTCGTAGAGTAGTAAAAAAGCTCAGAGATGCACTGGGGGACGACGTCAAATCCCCAACTTATATAAAAACAGTTCCCAGTAAAGGTTACCTACTGATTGCAGAAGTCAGTGTTGAAGTGGTAACACAAGGTCACAGCCTTGATCACACCAGTGAGCAAAGTGAGCTTTCATCTAATAAAAATATTAATAAAAAACCAAAAAAAACACTCAAACATCTGTTTTTTATATTAATAATAGCTTTAATCTGTTTTGCAATTTACTCCTTTTTCCCATTTAAAACTGAATTAATGGTCAAACAAGTTCAAGCAGTGACCACAATGTCAGGGGAAGAAGATTGGGCTGACTATCACCAACAAAGCGATATGGTTGTTTACTCTCATCGTAAAGATACATCTGGTGTTTTTGACTTGTATATAAAGTCACTTTCAACCAATGTAACGAAGCGTTTAACTGCCGGTGAAGCCAACAATTATTCCGCCCAGTTTTCCAAAGATGGAAAAAAGATTGCATTACAAAGGCAAAAAGGTAATCAAGCTGAATTAGTTATTTTATATTTAAATGACACTATGGATGTGTCTAGAGAAGAAGTTATCTATCAATACGATACTTTACAACCAAACTTATCCTGGTCTCCAGATGATAACGCTCTATATTTTTCTTTAAAGAAACAATCCGATTATCCCAACACCATCTTTAAAATAGATATAAATACAAAACGCCTCACTCAAGTAACTTACCCCGACTTCAATCCCCATGGTGACTATTTTTCGGCATTATCTCCCAATGGTGAGCACCTGGGTGTGCTGAGATACTCAAGCTACCAACGGGCACATCTAATCATATTAGAATTAGAGTCGGGGAAAGTACAAAGTAATACTGTTTTAGATTTTATCCCTTGGAATATGGTTTGGGATGAAAGTAGCTCTGGAGTCTACCTGTCAAATGGTAATAACATTCACTTTTTTGACAGTAACAAAGATCATTTAGAATTACACACTCAGACTAAATTTGATCTTTATTCTATTTACAGTACATGTGGTAAAAACTGCTTATTGGTTGGTAAAGAAGAAAAAAATGCCCGTGATATTATAGAAATTAAAAACCCATTTATTACAGAAAAAACCTACAACTTATTTGAGTTTTCTCTGGCGGGAAAAGAGGGTCATCCAGATTATTTAGCCGATCCAAGTCAGGTTGTTTTTCGCTATGAATATGAAAATAAACCACAAATTGTTACGTATTCCACAACGGGTGAAATGGAACCACTCACGGAATTTACTCAACATCACAATATCAGTAACCTTGAATATCATCACAAATCCCAGTCTTTATTAGGTATTTTAGACAATCAATTGTTCACACTTGATATAAAAAGTAGAAAAATTAGATATTTAACAACTCAGCTAGAGGTAATTAAAAACCCAAGTTGGAGTAATGATGGCCGTTCTATCTACTTTTCCCGAAAAGAAAGTAATCAATTTTGGCTTATTCGTCATGACTTGTATAATAACCAATCAGAACAAGCTCTGCTCCCTAAGGTCATCAGCGCTAAAGAAGATGCACTTGGTGAGAACCTGTATTATCAACATGCAGATGGTCAATTATTTCGTGCGCCGATATCAAAACCACAAAATGGAACGCCTATAGCCAAGCTTCAACCTGCTTCGAACATCTCTTGGCACATTACCAGTCAATATGTATATTACTCTATAGCAAACGGATATCAGTACGACTTAGTCAGAACTGACTTAGAGTCTGGGGAGACTGAGCGTGCACCTTTACTGAAACATGCCTTATATGCCAAGTTTCAGCTTCACCCCAATGAACAGAAGCTCTTATTGTTGCAACGTGCAGCACCCAGTTCCGATCTCTATAATATCTATTTCTAAGTTATAAATCTCCTCACAGTGCAAACTTGCAACTGTGAGGCAGCACTCTAGAAAAAGTAAGAATCTCGGTATAACCCATATTTATATTTAAGCAGCCAATTCTAAATACATTCTTAACGACCATTCCTTTTAACTATATATCTCACTGACTAAGGTGTTTTCTTTTACTTTTTTACCGATTTTAAAAGGATCTAAATAATTGTTGTTAGCCTTTTTTAGAGTTGTTGTCAGGTTCACATCGAGGAAAACTCGTGCACATAGGGATAATAAGGTTTATACCGACATTAACGCTCTGCTCATTTATGTTGTTTTTCTCTGACGCGTTAACAGAAACTGTAGTGAAAGTTAATAATGCTGTAAATGTTAAAGTTTTTAACGTAGATAACATGATCAAATCCTATTTATAATTTTTAGTTTTCTCATGGCAACTCATATTTTTATCGCCATGCTCCTGATTGATGAATCTACTTTAAGCCTAATTTATCTATTTACCACGCCACTATTCATGACTACGTATCACTTCTCCCCTTTATGCACTATAAAAATTAAAAAACCAAAAAACACAATAGCTTAAGAAAAAAACTGTCTTAAGTTTATAAAAAGCATCTCGTACAACTCACTCCAATAACAAATAATCACAGTCTTTATAAGTGAATTAAGTTACAAACTTTCCCGCATAGGTATGAATAAAAAATTAAAGCACGATTTTAAATGAGTCGTATGACTACCTTGGATAGAAAATTCCACATATGACATGCTAAGCATAGTCAAAATGCACTTTTAAAAATGATATGTTCTTTAAACGAAATAACAATGTGTAAAGTCAGAGGCGATTATTTATAAATCTAAGTTTATAAGGTTGAAAATTACATACTTCAGCTTATGAAGATCACCATTTATTTTCCCCTAAACTTATATTAATGACAGGCTTTTCCTTCGACATAACAAATAAAAAGGCTACTGTGTTCAGTAGCCTTAAATAATTGCAGGTTAAGAAACGACTTACATCACAACATCTGATCGCGTCAAATAAGGTTCACTCTCCTTGCGACGTCCAAAAATAGGTAAACTTAACAAGGCAGCCATCACCGACAAAGAACAAAGAGCGCTAAATGTCATTCCACCAACAATCACAATAGCCAACCCCCGATAAATTTCTGAGCCTACACCAGGTATGATTGCCAGTGGCAACATACCAAAAATACTCGTTAACGTACTCATATAAATTGGTCTTGCCCGTGATTTAATCACTGATTGAATTTTTTCACTCACTGAGTAGGTACTCTTTTCTAACGCATTAAAGTGGCCAACAAACAAAATCGCATTGTTAATTACCAACCCAATTAAAATGATAAATCCCATCATAGAAATGATATCTAATGGCTGATAGATGAAAAGGTTAACGGTATTCAATGCCAACAAACCTCCAACCAAGGCTATTGGCAGTGATAACATAATCGCCATGCCATTTCGAAACGATTTAAACCACCCTGACACCAATAAAAATAAAATGAGCATTGCAAAGCTGAATTGTAGCAACATATTTGAAACTAACGCATTGAGTTTACTAGCACTCCCTCGATATGACACAGATACAGACTCCGGCATAGACTGTTTAATAATGGGTGAAATTTGTACCTTTAAATCTTCAATAAATGATGACAAAGGTATGTTTTTTGGCGGCGTCACATTAATTGATAATGTACGAAACCCATTTAAGCGATACAGTGAACTGGGCCCAACATCTAGTTCATAATCAACCAATGTTCTCAGCAACGTGGCTTTATTTTCAAGTGGAAAATAAAGCGGAGTATCCAATACATCATTTATTGCATGCCAATCTTCACCCTTGATATAAATAGGTAAGTTTTTTGTGCCATTTGAGTATTCACCAATATAGACACCATCGGTCAAAGCTTGCAGCTTTTGGGATAGATTATTCTGAGACTCACCCAACTCAAGTAGCTGATTGTTATTCGGAGTAAATATTATTTGTGGATCATCATTATACAAAGGCGTATTACTCCAAGGGTTTGCATACCCCATATTAGTATTCAAATAATCAAAGACTTCTCGCCCAATTAACTGTAAATCATCCAATGACATACCAGTGAAGTCTACTGTTACCCTGCGGTTTGTTGACAAACCAAAGCCTAATAATGAATTAAAACTCGCATACACATTAGTATGTGGAAAAGCGTCTTTAAGGGCATCTACAACCCAAGATTTCAACTGTTTTGCCTGTTCTGGATCTTCAGGATACAACACCAATTGCACGGAAGAGTTACCTGATACGAAGGATAAGAATTTTTCAATTGCTGGAGCGTCTTCAATATATTGATTATTCTCTATTAATTTATTTATAGGTGTTAACAATTCAAGCGTCAACGCTTCATTATTCATACTTTGATTAACACTCACTGAAACATTAACCCGGCTCCCTTCAACTTGTGGCAGTATATTGAGTTTAGGCACCAATAATATTAATCCTACCAGTGGCAGTAATACGAATAGCGTTAACATGATTAATCGATTACGTGCGCTGATTACCATTCCCGCTAACCTAGTAGCAATTCGATCAACAAAATTACCAGAGGTATCTTTCACGTGAATAACAGGAAGCAGATATCGTAATAACAGGGGTAATAATAACAGAGCAACAAACAATGATGCACCCAATGCTGAAGAGATGGTAATAGCTAGATCATGAAACAACTTACCTTCGGCACTTTTCATAAATAGAATGGGTGCAAAAACGATAATGCTTGATACTACAGAATTAACCAATGCACCTGACACTTCATGCATTGTTTTGCGAATAGCATCCAATACGCGTTCACCTTGCTCGCGATATCGCACGGCGGTTTCTACCACAACAATAGCCGCATCTAAGATCATACCCGTTGACAATGCAATGCCGGCCAAAGAGATCACATTAAATGTTCTTCCCAACATCTGCATAGCTAAAAATGTGGCCAAGATAGATATGGGTAAGCTGATAAATATCATGACGATAACAGGCAATTTACGGACAAACAAAAATAACACTAAAGTGGATAAAACAACCCCTAATATTAGATTGCTTTGTACCATATTGACGGCACTATTTATTGTTTGTGAGTCATCTTTCGTCAACTCCATTTGCACACCTAACTCAGGTAGCATCGTCGTATTTAGCTCTGATATCACCTTTTTTAATTCTGCCAATGACGTTAACGCATTAGACCCATTCGCGGCGTTAACACTAATATAATAAGCCTGCTGGCGCTTCCAGTACACCGGGGATGAATCCGTCACAAACCCACTTTCGACATAAGCAACATCGCCAAGCGTTATAATTTTCTGCTCATGTTTAGCAATAGCCAGCCCGTTTAACTCTGAGATATCACGGCGTCCTTCAAACCGTACCGCAAAATTACGAGTTCCTTGCTCAACAATCCCCACACTTTGGTCCAATGAATTACGAAGAATATGCAACATTTGATCTATCGTTAAGTCATACTTCACCAGTTTATTAGGGTCAAAAATCACGTCAATTCGCTGCTCAGTAGATGCCATTGGTGACAAATTACTGATCCCTGGTATAGCTAACACTCTTGGTCTAATAAACTTTTCAAACACTTCGGTGTACAAAGTACGATCAGCCTTTACTCCATGACTATTTGGAAATAAGACTAAACCTGCAATACTACCTTTGTTATCTTTTGACTTATTTTGAATAACGGGTTCCAGGGCTGTTTTAGGTCGGGTATTAAACTGGTTCATCTTATCAATAACTTCGATGTATGCTTCCTGCATATCCGTACCTGGTTGAAATGTCATATTAACCCAGGCAAACCCAGTACCTGTATCGGTTTCATACCTCAATACTCCTGGTACTTTACTTAATAATTCCTCGACGGGTTCAACAATTTGCCGTTCCATTTCCACCGGTGAAGCCCCTGGCCAAAAGTTACCGACAACAATGCGGTCCTCCCCAATATCAGGCAATAATTGAACTGGCAGTTTAGGAATAGCTGCAATGCCTAACAAAGTTATTATTAGGAAAAAGCTCACCACATAGTGCGGGCTTTTTAATATTGTCTGATTCATAATTGAGCTACCCGCTGTTCTACTTTAACCACCTCTCCAGATTTTAGTCCTAACCCACCACGTGTGATCACCTCTTCGCCGGCAGACAAAGTTCCTGTAACAACATAATCTCCGTTCACCCCTGCGAGCACTTTTACGTAGGCCTTTTCGACTGAATTATCCACTTTCAACTTATATACAAAACTATTTACCCCTCTTGGTATCAGTGCATCACCAGGGATAACAAAGCTATTAGGAATAGCAACACTTAGCTTGATCACTAAATTAGAGCCTAATACAAGCTCGCTTTTAAGTGCCTGCTCTGGCTCAACAAGTAATGTGATAGACCCTGTACCAACACTCACTTCTGGCACCAGCCTAGCAAATTTTGCCGTGCCTATTCGTCTTGGTACCTGTAATTCACTTTCAATGATAAACTCAGCTTGTTCATCAATGTAATCCAAAAGCTCAATAGGAAGCTGACTAACAAGCTCTATGTCGTTAAAGCTGTTAACCCGTGCAATTGCGTCGCCTTGCTGTAAATACTCCCCTTTGCGGACGAAAGTCTCGGCTACAAAGCCATTTTCAGTAGCACGAATAGTGCTCAAAGCAATATACCTTTGTATTTCTGTTAAACTGGCTCTTAACTCAGATAACTTAGTCTGAGCACTTTTCAGCTCATATGTCAGTTGATCTAACTCAGACTGATTAACACTTTTTGTTTTGGATAATGTTTCGATACGATTTAATTCAACAGACAAATAATAAACCTGTATTTCTATTTGCTTAATTTCAAACTGTTTTTTTTGTTCTGATAGCTGTAAAAATTGCGTATCCAACTCAGCAATTACATCGCCCTCTTTGACCTGCTCCCCTACTTTTTTGATAGCAACTACATGAGCACTATAATAACTAGAAAGAACCCTTGTATCTGAATCTATCACTTCTGCTACTAGCTCACTGGTAATACCTTGACTGTTTTCAATTACCGCAGCGGTGGTCACAACCCGCTGTGCTAAACTATGCTGGGGTACAATCAAGAGTAAAAATACCCAAAATTGATATGATAAAACTTTCATAATTATTGGTTCCTATTAGTCTCTCTTTACGTGAGTCTAGATAGGAGGAGATAGGTAGTAGAAGTGAGGTCTTGTTACCTCCCGCGATAACCTGTGACCAGAAAAAAGTTAGCATTATAAACATAGGGTTAAAAACTACACATACCTACTCGGCTAGTGAGATTAAGCAGCTTTGTTAATTTTTTCACCTCCTCCAAAATGAGAGGATCCCTATTCATACTATAATCAGCATAATAAAAAATACCTTAGCCATCATTAAAATATCACGTATTAATACCTTTACTTTACGCATTTCATAAATTTCAGCCGTAAGGAATTACTAACTCAGGGCAATGTCACATCATTATGCTGCTGTACAACAACTTATTCGCAAAATAGTTTACCCCTAACATTAAGGTGGAAATCACTGACTATCAAAACGTTATTCAAATGGTTCTTTAGACATTGAGTAACAAGCTCAATCGGATTTGAACTGCTTAGAAAAACATTCTCTCAAAGTAAAAGGTTGAACACTTAATACATACAAATAAAAAAGCCCATACCAAAAGGTGTGGGCTTTTTAAACCAGATAGGTTTGTATTTATTTGCGCAATTGACGGATAACGCGTAGCTGAGCAATTGCTTCAGCCAGTTGTGCCGCGGCAGCTTGGTGGTCAAGCTCTGAAGCTGCCCCTGATGCCATTTGAGTTTGCGCTTCACGCTTAGCTTCTTCAGCGGCTTGCTCATCTAGGTCTTCACCACGAATAGCAACGTCAGCAAGGACGGTTACTGTCTGTGGTTGAACTTCTAATGTGCCGCCAGCAACGTAGATTATCTCTTCGCTGCTGTCTGCTTTAACTAAACGTACCATACCAGGTTTTAGGCCAGTCAACAGTGGGGCGTGACCTGGGTGAATACCCAACTCACCTTCACTACCTGTCACTTGAATTGTAGCGACGCTACCAGAGAATACACTCTGCTCTGCACTTACTACGTCAAGTTGTACTGTCATTGCCATAATAACCCCCTAAATTACATGTTTTTTGCTTTATCAACTGCTTCGTCGATAGAACCAACCATGTAGAAAGCTTGCTCTGGCAGATCATCATACTCACCGTTTAAGATGCCGTTGAAGCCTGCGATAGTGTCTTTCAGTGAAACGTATTTACCTGACGCGCCTGTGAATACTTCAGCAACGAAGAACGGCTGAGATAGGAAACGTTGGATTTTACGTGCACGAGATACAACTTGCTTATCTTCATCAGAAAGCTCGTCCATACCTAGAATTGCGATGATGTCTTTAAGCTCTTTATAACGCTGAAGAACTGTCTGAACGCCACGTGCAGTATCATAGTGCTCTTGACCAATTACTTGTGGGTCAAGCTGACGAGATGATGAATCTAGTGGATCTACCGCTGGGTAAATACCAAGAGATGCAATATCACGTGAAAGTACAACTGTTGCATCTAAGTGAGCAAAGGTTGTAGCAGGAGATGGATCCGTCAAGTCATCCGCAGGTACGTATACCGCTTGGATTGATGTGATTGAACCCGCTTTAGTCGACGCGATACGCTCCTGAAGTACACCCATTTCTTCAGCGAGTGTAGGCTGGTAACCTACCGCTGATGGCATACGACCTAGAAGTGCTGATACTTCAGTACCTGCAAGTGTATAACGGTAGATATTATCTACGAAGAAAAGTACGTCACGACCTTCGTCACGGAACTTCTCTGCCATAGTAAGACCTGTCAGTGCAACACGTAAACGGTTACCTGGAGGCTCATTCATCTGACCGTATACAAGCGATACTTTATCAAGTACGTTTGAATCGTTCATTTCATGATAGAAATCGTTACCCTCACGAGTACGCTCACCAACACCTGCGAATACAGAGTAACCACTGTGCTCGATTGCGATGTTACGGATAAGTTCCATCATGTTTACGGTTTTACCTACACCGGCACCACCGAATAGTCCAACTTTACCACCTTTAGCGAACGGACATACAAGGTCGATTACCTTGATACCTGTTTCTAGTAGTTCGATTGAACTTGATTGCTCTTCATATGAAGGGGCTGCACGGTGAATTGACATACGCTCGTCTTCACCAATTGGACCTGCTTCATCGATTGGCTGACCCAATACGTCCATGATACGACCAAGGGTCTTTGTACCTACTGGAACTTTAATTGGCTCGCCAGTACCTTCTACTGTAGTGCTACGACGTAAACCATCAGTAGTACCTAGTGCGATTGCACGAACTACGCCGCCACCTAGTTGTTGTTGAACTTCTAGAGTCAAACCAACTAAGTCGCCTTCTGTAATTCTTACTGCTTCATATACAGCTGGCACGCTATCTTGTGGGAACTCAATGTCCACAACGGCGCCGATAATTTGGACGACCTTACCTAAACTCATGTCTATTCCTCTCGTTAAACTTTGCCGAAGCGTTATACCGCAGCCGAACCACTAACAATCTCACTGATCTCTTGTGTGATTGCAGCTTGACGTGCTTTGTTATAAATCAGTTGCAGCTCATCAATTAGGTCACCAGCATTATCAGTTGCGGCTTTCATCGCAACCATACGGGCAGCCTGTTCAGAGGCAGCATTCTCAACTACACCTTGGTACACTTGTGATTCAATGAAGCGTACTAACAGAGTCTCTAAAATAGCCTCTGGATTTGGCTCGTACAAGTAGTCCCAAGCGTGCGCTGATACTTCTTCTTCAGCTTTTGGCAAAGGTAATAACTGATCGATTACTGGCTCTTGCTTCATGGTATTTACAAAGTTGTTGTATACCACGAATAAACGGTCAATTTTTCCTTCAGCGAATGCATCAAGCATTACTTTAACAGGACCAATTACATCCTGAATTGAAGGTGCATCTCCAAGACCCGCTTTTTTAGCGAGTAGTTGACCACCGAAGCGTTGGAAGAAACCAGCAGCTTTGCCGCCTAGCGTTGCATATTCTGCGTCTACGCCTTTTTCTTTCCAAGCTTGTACGTCTTGTGTCACTTTTTTGAACTCATTCGTGTTCAAACCGCCACACAGACCACGGTCAGTAGAGATAACAATATAACCAACTCGCTTCACATCACGTTCTTCTAAGAACGGATGATGGAAGTCAAGATTAGCTTGAGCAACACGACCGATCACATTGCGTAAGTTCTCAGCATATGGACGGCTTGACGCCACACGGTCTTGCGCACGCTTCATTTTAGAAGCGGCAACCATTTCCATTGCGCTGGTGATCTTCTGAGTATTTTTAATACTCCCGATCTTGCTTTTAATCTCTTTTCCGCTGGCCATGACTCTCTCTCCGAATCAAGGTGAGTGTTAGCGATAACACCCACCATGCATAACTAAATTACCAAGTTTGCGTTGACTTGAACTTCTCAAGAAGTTCTTTCAACTGCGCTTCGATCTCGGCGTTGTAGTTACCTGTTTCATTGATTTGAGCCATTAGCTCTGCGTATGTGCTGTTTGCAAACCCAATTAGGCCTTCTTCGAAGTCACCGATTTTCGCGATTTCGATGTCTTGTAGGAAGCCTTTCTCAGCTGCAAATAGAGACAGAGACATTTCAGCAACAGACATTGGTGCGTATTGTTTCTGCTTCATTAGCTCAGTTACGCGCTCACCATGCTCAAGTTGAGCACGAGTTGCATCGTCAAGGTCAGAAGCGAACTGAGAGAACGCCGCTAGTTCACGGTATTGAGCTAGCGCTAGACGGATACCACCACCTAGTTTCTTAACGATTTTCGTTTGCGCAGCACCACCAACACGAGATACCGAGATACCCGCATTTACTGCAGGACGGATACCTGCGTTGAATAAGTCAGTTTCTAGGAAGATCTGACCATCGGTGATTGAGATAACGTTAGTAGGTACGAATGCAGAAACATCACCACCTTGAGTTTCAATGATAGGCAATGCTGTCAATGAACCTGTTTTACCTTTCACTTCACCGTTAGTGAACTTCTCTACGTAGTCAGCGTTTACACGCGATGCACGCTCTAGAAGACGCGAGTGAAGGTAGAATACGTCACCAGGGTATGCTTCACGACCTGGTGGACGCTTCAATAGCAATGAGATCTGACGATAAGCAACAGCTTGCTTAGACAGGTCATCATATACGATTAGTGCATCTTCACCGCGGTCACGGAAGTATTCACCCATAGTACAACCAGCAAATGGCGCTAAGAATTGAAGCGCTGCTGATTCTGAAGCTGATGCAACAACAACGATTGTGTTTTCAAGTGCACCATGTTCTTCAAGTTTACGTACTACGTTTGCAATCGTAGATGCTTTTTGACCAACCGCTACGTACACACACTTAACGCCTGTGCCTTTTTGGTTGATGATTGCATCGATTGCTAGTGCAGTTTTACCAGTCTGACGGTCACCGATAACCAGCTCACGCTGACCACGACCAACTGGGATCATTGCATCGATAGACTTATAACCAGTTTGTACTGGCTCGTCTACTGATTGACGCTCGATTACGCCTGGTGCAATTTTCTCAACTGGTTCAAAACCGTCGTTATCTAGTGCGCCTTTACCATCGATAGGCTGACCAAGTGTGTTTACAACACGACCAAGTAGACCACGACCAACAGGTACTTCTAGGATACGACCAGTAGATTGTACTTTTACGCCTTCTTTAAGGTCGGCGTAAGGACCCATTACTACTGCACCTACTGAGTCACGCTCAAGGTTTAGTGCGATAGCATAACGGTTGCCAGGAAGCTCGATCATCTCACCTTGCATACAGTCAGCTAGACCGTGGATGCGGATGATACCATCTGTAACAGATACAATTGTACCTTCGTTACGTGCTTCACTTACAACTTCAAACTGCTCAATACGTTGTTTGATCAGCGCAGAAATTTCTGTGGAATTAAGTTGCATGCTCATTTTCCCAATTACGATTGTAGCGAGGCCGCTAGGCGGTCAAGTTTGCCACGGACAGTTCCGTCAATAACGGTGTCACCAGCTTTGATCACAAGGCCGCTAACTACGGCTTCGTCGATGCTACAATTCAGCTTAACTTTGCGTGCGAAACGTTTTTCAAGTGCCGCGACCAATTTGTCTTGCTGTTCACCAGCAAGTTCAGTTGCAGAAATCACGTCAACGTCGATTTCTTTGTCATATTCTGCTTTAAATTCAGCAAAAATATCAGCAACTGCTGGAATGGCGGCTAAACGCTCATTTTCGGCCATCAGCTTGATAAGATTCTGACCCTGTTCGTTGAGTTGCTCAGAACATACTTTCAGTAATACATCAGTTTGTTCTGCAGCAGTTGGCATGCTTGCAAGCAAAGAAGCCACTTGCTCATCACTGGCCACTTGGCCAGCGAAGAACAACATGTCATTCCAAGCGTCAACATTGCCTTTTTCAACAGCAAGTTCAAAAGCCGCTTTAGCGTATGGGCGAGCGATAGTAGTCAATTCAGACATGCTCATACCCTCCGTTACAGCTCAGCGACAAGTTTTTCAACGATGTCACTGTGTGCGGCTTGATTGATTTCACGCTCTAAAATCTTCTCAGCGCCAACCACTGCCAGAGTAGCAACTTGCTTACGCAGGTCCTCTGTCACACGGCTTCGCTCTGATTCAACTTCAGAGTGTCCTTGAGCAATAATTTTTTCACGCTCTTGCTGACCACGAGTTGTCTCTTCGTCAACAATTAACGCTGCACGCTTTTTAGCTTGATCAATGATATCAGCCGCTTGAGTTTTTGCTTCTGTCAACTGCTCTGCAGCTTCTAGACGCACACGTTCAAGTTCTTTTTCGGCTTTATCAGAGGCAGCTAAACCATCTTCGATTTTTTTCTGGCGAGCTTCAATTGCACCATTTAGTGGTGGCCATACGAACTTCATACAAAATAATACGAAGACCGTAAACGCAATTAATTCACCGATAAGAGTGGCGTTTAAGTTCACAACCGCTCCTCCTTAAATAGTAAGCTGTTCAAAAAGTTAAATTAAAGTACGAACAACAATACCATCGCGATACCAACACCGATCATTGCTACGGCATCGATTAGACCAGCTAGGATGAACATCTTAACCTGTAGTGAAGGCGCAAGTTCAGGCTGACGAGCACATGCTTCTAGGAATTTACCACCCATGTTACCGAAGCCGATCGCTGTACCGATAGCACCGAAGCCGATAAGTAGAGCAACTGCGATGTACTTAAGACCTAATACTAGTTCCATTTTTTTCTCCAAAGTTTCAATTGTAAATTAAAGTTAAAATATAAAATAAAAATTAATGATTATCTGAGCTCGCCATGCTTAGGTATACGATGGTAAGCATCATAAATACGAATGCTTGCAGAACGATTACTAAGATGTGGAATACAGCCCAAATGAAGTGCAACGGTAGTTGCATTAAACCAACTGCGCCGATCAAGATGAAAATCAACTCACCAGCGTATAAGTTACCGAACAAACGAAGTGCTAACGAGAACGGCTTCGCAACCAGCGCAATCGTCTCAAGTAGCAAGTTAAACGGGATCAAAATAACTTGAACCAGTTTGTTATTTGAACTGAACGGGTGCAACGTAAGCTCTTTAATAAAGCCACCGATGCCTTTGATTTTAATTGAGTACCCGATCATCAATAAAAACACACCAATCGCAAGCGCAGCGGTCAAGTTGATATCAGTAGTTGGTACAATTTTCATGTACACATCATGTGAATCCATACCGAATGCGGTTTCGCCAACTAAGCCAGCAAATGCAGGTAGGAAATCGACAGGTATTAAGTCCATTAGGTTCATTAAGAACACCCAAACAAAGATTGTTAGCGCTAATGGAGCTATAAGTTTGCTACTACCATGATAAGTGTCACGTACGTTGTCACCAACGAACTCCACGATCATTTCAATGAAACACTGAAATTTACCCGGTACACCTGTGGTAGATTTAGAAGCGGCACTACGGAAGATCCATAAAAATATCAGACCTAAACCGATTGACCATGCGAGGGTATCTACGTGCCATGTCCAGAAACCACTATCCGCACATGCTTTATTGAAGGCAAGACCGGCGTCGGTCGAACACATCTTGGCATTGGTCAAGTGATGCTGAATATGGCTTGATAGAGTAACTTCTTCTGCAGCCATGTTTTATCCCAAAAGTTAATGATTAAAAAAAATCGGTGCCAACCATTGTGTGAACATCACCAGTATGTAACAGCAAAAAAATGGCAGTGCCATGACTGAAAAATACTTAAATACCAGTGCGAACAAACACACAGTCAGCAAAAACTTTAATCCATTGCCTCGTTTTATCGAGTCAAATACTTGCTCTGCTTTACTCGCCCCCATATATCTAAAGGCGTATAAAGCGAACACTAAGCTAGGCAGTACTGAGACTAGGCCTCCTGCTATTGCAGATGCCCCCGCATGCACTCCCCAAGCTATTAAAACTATTACTGCAGCGACGATTGCTACGATACCCTGAAGTAATACGCCTTTTAATGCGGCTCGTCTATACGGGCCAGCTAACGAATGAGTCACTTTTTATTAACCTTTATGACCTTAAACTTAATCAGGGTATGAAAACTGGCGAAATTATACTTATTTTTGGTGATTTTGCAACTTGAAGAGACGAATAGTGGCGCTTTTTCAGCACCACTATTGTTTATTTATTGGTCATTCTGGCGGTTGTTGCATGTCTGGATGAATGCGGCCCAAGATACCATCGAGTTCATTCAAGCTAGTGTAAGAAATCACCAGCTTGCCTTTGCCACGATTATTATAGTTAATTTCCACTTTAGCGCCTAAATTTTCGCCTAATTGTTGCTCTAACAATCTGACATCAGGGTCCTTTTCCTTTGTTTCTTTTTTGTCCACAGGCTCTAAAATACTGCGCACTAACCTCTCTGTTTCACGCACCGTTAAGGCTTTTGCGACAGCTGTTCGCGCCACCTCAGATTGCGCTTCGCCTGAGAGTGCTAATAGGCAGCGTGCATGGCCCATTTCTATATCGCCATGCTCCAACAATATTTTAACATCATCATTGAGATTATTAAGACGTAACAGATTTGTCACCGTTGTACGCGACTTGCCCACCGCCTCGGCAACCTGTTGATGTGTTAATTCAAATTCGGTGAGTAAACGATGCAGTGCAACCGCTTCTTCCATGGCGTTTAAATCTTCGCGCTGAATATTTTCAATCAATGCTATCGCCACAGCCGCTTCGTCAGCGACTTGCTTTAAAATACACGGCACCATACTTAGCTGAGCTAATTGCGCGGCACGCCAACGTCGTTCACCCGCAATGATCTCATAATCCGTATCACTAATGTGGCGCACCACAATCGGTTGTAAAATACCTTGAGAGCGAATTGACCCTGCCAACTCTTCTAACGCTTGTTCTGACATGTCTTTACGGGGCTGGTATTTACCTGGTCGTAAATATTCGATAGGTAACCGCTGCAACTCACCATCAACCGGCATGGTTGTTGTTGGTGGTTGGGGCTCACTTGTTTTACTGTCAGCCTCAGTTATTTCACTTACCACCGGCTCAGATGAAGGAGCTGGTTTTGCTGAGCTTAGTAAGGCATCCAAACCTCGCCCTAAACCACGTTTTTTAACCGACATGTTATTATTATCCTCTTAGGCAACCGCAGCAGATTGCTTTTCTTTTCGGCGTAGCATCTCTCCAGCTAACGCCAAATATGCTTTTGCACCACTGGATGCCCTATCGTAATACATCGCAGGTGCGCCAAAACTTGGCGCCTCAGCTAATCTCACATTACGTGGGATCACAGTGCGGTACACTTTTTCGCCAAAGTGTTGTTTCAGCTGTTCTGAAACATCATTGGCTAAACGATTGCGAGGATCATACATGGTGCGTAAAATCCCCTCAATCTGTAAATTCGGATTTACCAGCTTTGCCAGCTGAGTGATCGTGTCCATCAATGCCGTTAACCCCTCTAGTGCGTAATATTCGCACTGCATAGGCACTAAAATAGAATCAGCCGCAGCCATTGCATTGACTGTCAGCATATTCAGTGAGGGTGGACAATCAATAAAAATAAATTCATATTGATCTTGAATGGACTCGAGTGCATTTCTTAAGCGCACTTCGCGCGCAAAGAGCTCCATCAATTTAACTTCCGCCGCGGTAACATCTCCGTTGGCAGCAATTAAATGATATTCACCCGACGTGTCTTTACTGATCACATCTGCTATCGCTGCTTCTTCTATCAGCAAATCATAAATGGTGGGCACATCGCCATACTTATCAATACCACTGCCCATGGTTGCATTACCTTGTGGGTCTAGGTCAATAAGTAACACTTTACGTTTGGTCGCAGCCATCGATGCGGCTAAATTTACAGCCGTGGTGGTTTTGCCAACGCCACCTTTTTGGTTTGCAATTGCAATAACTTTTGCCACAGTGTCCTCGGAAAGCTTAGTCTTTAGAAAGAATAATTAAATGTCGCTCAGCATCCAGTTCTGGAACTTCTAAGCTAATCTTTTGCTCAAAGTGCACACCTGTTGGCAAGCTGTCTAACTCTTGCTCAGGAAGTTGACCTTTTAGCGCAATAAAGCGACCAGAATTATCAATTAGGTGCTCACACCACTGCACCATATCTTGTAATGATGCAAATGCGCGGCTAAGCACACCATCTAATTTAACACTTGGCAGATAATCTTCAACACGAGACTGAACAGGAGTGACATTATCTAAACCAAGTGCATGTTTTACCTGCATTAAAAAACGAACTCGTTTACCAAGGCTATCAAGTAATACAAAGTGCGTATCAGGCAAAGCAATGGCCAATACGATGCCCGGTAATCCTGGACCCGTACCAACATCAATATACTGTTTGCCAGATAAGTGAGGGGCAACCATGAGTGAATCCATAATGTGTTTAACTACCATTTCACTCGGATTGCGTACAGAGGTTAAATTGTAAGCTTTATTCCATTTGTCTAATAATTCAACATACTGCACTAGCTGCTGCTGTTGAAGTTCAGTAAGCGCAATATCCGTCTGCGCTAATAAAGAAGATAGTTGTCGATGTAACACGAGATCCCATTGCCGTTACGCTGACTTGCGCAACAGCCCTTGCTTTTTCAGATACACTAATAATAGCGAAATAGCTGCTGGGGTGATACCAGAAATACGAGAAGCTTGGCCAATGGTGTCTGGTCGAGCATCGGTTAGCTTCGCAACGACCTCATTTGATAGGCCACTTACTTGGCTGTAATCAAACTCTTTTGGTAGTAATGACTCTTCATGACGCAATTGTTTGTTGATCTCATCTTGTTGACGCGCAATGTAACCTGCATACTTGGTTTGGATCTCAACTTGTTCTAATGCTTGAATATTGGTCGCATCAGATCCTAATCCTTCAATCCCCGTCAGATCATGATAATTGATCTCTGGGCGACGGATAAGATCCTCCAAACTGGCTTCTCGTGTTAATGGCGTTTTAAGTAACGCGTTTACTTGATCGATGGCTGGATGATCTTTATGGATCCATGTTGCTTTTAAACGCTGCGCTTCTTGTTCCATTACTTCAAGTTTGTTGTTAAATGCAGCCCATCTTTCATCATCAACTAAACCAAGCTCTCGGCCTTTTTCAGTCAAACGTAAATCAGCGTTATCCTCACGTAATAATAATCGGTATTCAGCACGACTAGTAAACATACGGTACGGTTCTTTGGTACCAAGCGTCGCTAAGTCGTCAATTAATACACCTGTGTATGCTTGATCGCGGCGTGGTGTCCAAGCATCTTTACCTTGTATTTGTAATGCTGCGTTCATCCCAGCTATCAAGCCTTGCGCACCAGCTTCTTCATAACCGGTAGTGCCGTTTATTTGACCAGCAAAGAATAAACCATTAATAAATTTAGTTTCTAAAGATTGTTTTAAATCTCTAGGATCAAAAAAGTCGTACTCAATTGCATAACCAGGGCGACAGATATGGGCATTTTCGAAGCCTTTAATTGATTGCACAATGTGTAATTGCACATCAAAGGGTAAGCTGGTGGAAATGCCATTTGGATACAGCTCATAGGACGTTAACCCTTCAGGCTCTACAAATATTTGGTGCTTATCTTTGTCAGCAAATCGAACTATTTTATCTTCGATTGATGGACAGTACCTTGGGCCTATACCTTCAATAACGCCTGCATACATCGGAGAACGGTGTAAATTTTCACGGATCACATCATGCGTTTTTTCATTTGTGTAAGTGATATAACATGGGATCTGTTGTGGATGATCTGATTGTTTACCCATAAATGAAAATGTAGGGGTTGGCGTATCACCTGGTTGCGCTTGCATAACCGAGAAATCAACCGTTCGGGCATCAATACGTGGCGGTGTACCCGTTTTTAATCTATCAACACGAAATGGTAATTCACGTAACCTATCAGCAAGCGCTATCGATGGTGGATCGCCTGCTCTTCCTCCTTTAAAGTTTTCCATGCCAATATGGATTTGGCCACCTAAAAATGTTCCCACTGTCAGTACCACAGAATGTGCACTGAAACGCAGTCCCATTTGAGTTACAACGCCTTTCACTTTATCTTGTTCAACGATTAAGTCATCACAAGATTGTTGGAAAATCTTTAGGTTATCTTGATTTTGCAAAATGGTTTGAATTTCAGCTTTGTATAAGACACGGTCAGCTTGAGCACGTGTTGCCCTTACCGCTGGTCCTTTAGACGAATTCAGAGTTCTAAATTGAATACCCCCTTTGTCTATCGCTTTCGCCATAGCCCCGCCTAATGCATCAATTTCTTTTACTAAATGGCCTTTGCCAATACCACCTATTGCGGGGTTACATGACATTTGACCCAGAGTATCCATATTGTGTGTTAACAATAAGGTGTTCATACCCATTCTAGCAGCAGCAAGGGCAGCTTCTGTACCTGCATGTCCGCCACCAACTACAATAACGTCAAAATGTTCATGATAAATCATTTACGGGATCCTACTTAAAAATTACCGGTTCGATTTTGAAAGGATGCGTATTCTACCTAGAAATACTCAGAAGTGAAATGACTAAATAGTAACCAATGAGTAAAAAAGCTCAAAAGAGATCTTTTAATATAAATAAGATCTTTTTAAAGATCTTTATTAGATCTTACTACTAGTGATCCGCTTTTCTGTGAGTAAGGTGAAATACCTATTTAACAGCAAAGACTTAGATCAGATCAATTAGTGTGAATAGGATCGGATCAAGTGTCTGATAAGCTCTGATCAAAATGGCTCTTTATACACAGGGCGGGATCATCATATAATTATCCCAAGGATAACTATGGTTAGATCTGCAGTTAGATCAATGGTTATCCACAATATGATCTTAAAATCTATAAAAATGTGTATAACTTATGTGTAAAAGATCAATGAGAGCTACTGAGATACAGTAAGTGCATTACTAAATTGCGGTAACCAACTTAACGCAGTGTCTTCTGGAAGTGCTTCATCTAATACATTGATCTCTAAAACAGGCAACAAATTTGTTGCACCTTTATCTACCAATAACTGTGCAATATTTTTTGCTGCATGGTTATACGTGTCATAGCTGGTATCACCCAACCCGACGACAGCAAATTGCTTAGAGCTCAAACTACTTTGCTGATTTACTTGATCAATAAATGGCAATAAGTTCTCTGGATAATCACCTGCACCATAGGTTGAAGTTACGATTAACCAGTGATCATGTTCACACTGTGCCAAGTCAGGTTGCTCGTGTAAATTTGCAACAACCCCTTGACTTTCTAGGGCTTCTTTTAGTTGATCAGCAACATATTCAGCTGATCCCATTTGACTTCCAACGATGATCTCTAATTGTGTCATTATAATTGATCAAGTAATTTTAATGACGTCATCATATAGAGCCTGTGGAAGAAGTAAAGAGGTGCGTAAATTGATTGGATAAAAAATAGCGTGCACTTTTTGCTCAATTTAAAGGTGTTTTTCTTAACTTGTTGTATTTAAATAAATTAATAAAATATTCCAAGCATCTTTTTAGTGGGCTTTGTGTGGATAAACTGAGTAAATCTTTGCGATAAGTTTATTCCTCAAGCACCTACTAAACACCATTTTAGTGTGTTTTGGCTATTTTTAGCTAGGTAATTGGCTATGTGGACAACTTTGTTGTGAATAACGATCAAGTGATTGGTTTCGATCTATTTTTTAGATCTATAAAGTTAGATCAATATATTAAAATAATCTAAAAATGGCAGGATCTGATCTGTAATAACGATGCTGAGTACTCGGCTATAGAAAATTAGCCTGTTATTTACGCATGAAATATTGGTTTTTTACGTCCTGGAGCGCGTTTTTTCGCGTGTAGATCCAAAAACGGTGTTAATTCGAGCTGATATACATTTAAGTTATGGGATAAACCGGCCGCGTAAAAATAAGGTGTGGGCAGTACCGATTGTGTAAGAAACGAATGTCCGATAAATATAGCTTACTTAGTAAGCTATATTTGAATATAAATACAGAGGGTTACGGTTACTTTAATGCGGTCAAAGTATTTAGCTGATCATGTATCTAATGTTGTGTGTGAGTGGTCGAGAGAGTATTCGATGAGGTGTAAAAAAGGGGAGTGCTCCCCTTAATTTTGTTCGAAAGTGGTTATTTACCAATACAAAATGAGCTGAAGATCTTACCCAGTAAATCATCGGAGGTGAATTCACCCGTAATTTCATTTAAATATTGCTGAGTTAAACGCAGTTCTTCAGCAAGGATCTCGCCTGCGATATGCATCTCTAGCTGCGTTTTACCTATATCTAAATGTTCAGCTGAACGTTCTAACGCATCTAAATGACGGCGACGTGCCATAAAGCCACCTTCCGTAACTCCCTGAAAACCAATGCATGCTTTGAGATGATCCCGTAGTAAATCGATGCCATCGGTATTTTTTGCACTTAAGCGTAAGACAGGGTAGTTGTCTTGTTGACACATACCGACTGTTTCTTGTGATAAATCGATTTTATTACGCACTACGGTAACGGCCATACCTTGCGGTAAACGTGCCATAAACTCAGGCCAAATTTGCATCGGATCAGTGTGTTCGGTGTCAGTACCATCGACCATAAAGAGTACGTGATCGGCTTGGCTTATTTCATCCCAGGCACGCTCAATACCAATTTGCTCTACTTTGTCGGGGCTATCACGCAGTCCAGCTGTATCAATTATGTGCAGTGGCATTCCATCTATATGAATATGTTCACGCAGTACGTCACGGGTTGTACCTGCAATGTCTGTCACGATAGCGGCTTCTCGGCCAGCTAATGCGTTAAGTAAGCTGGATTTACCTGCATTTGGACGGCCCGCGATCACTACACGCATACCTTCTCGCATGATACTCCCTTGCTTAGCTTGTTTACGGACTTCATTAAGTTGTGCGATGATCGCGTTTAAATCCCCACTCACTTTCCCGTCAGATAAAAAGTCTATTTCTTCATCTGGAAAGTCGATAGCGGCTTCTACATACATACGTAAATGGATAACCTTTTCCACCAGCGTATTAATATGATTAGAAAAATCACCTTGTAAAGAATGAAGCGCACTTTTTGCTGCTTGTTCACTGGTCGCATTTATGAGATCGGCGATGGCTTCTGCTTGGGTGAGATCCATTTTGTCGTTTAAAAAAGCACGCTCTGAAAACTCTCCTGGCTGCGCTAAGCGCACCCCCGAAATTTGGCAAATTTCTTTGAGTAGCATATCAATAACAACAGGACCACCATGGCCTTGTAACTCTAAAACATCTTCGCCGGTGAAGGAGTTAGGGCCAGCAAAATACAGTGCAATGCCTTGATCTAATTGCTCACCTTGTAAGGTGTTGAATGGTAAGTATTCTGCATAACGTGTTTTTGGGCATTTTCCTACGACTTGCTCGGCGACTTGAGTTGCTAATGTACCCGATACGCGAATAATTCCTACACCGCCGCGTCCCGGTGCGGTGGCTTGAGCTACGATGGTGTCTTGTGTGTTCATAAGGCCATTTATTTAGCGTTTATATTGTCGCTAATTGTACAGCAAAGGGGCAAACTGAGCTATTAACAACCATAAGATATTCTCATTACAACCGCATATAACGAGCTAGGTGTTTGATGGTTATATTCCTAGCTCGCCTGTATTGATCAAGTAGAATAGGGTGATCCTTTATTCTTAGCTTCGTTTTTACACTGATGACTTTATATTATTGAATCTATAATTAACAGTATATGTGCATTACTTTTACAAAAAAGAACAATAGCTTGATCTGGCTCCCGTGCTAAATACGAGTTTAATGATATTTATTCTGTATGCGGCCATATCAATGATGATGCATTGCGTTAGCCATCATTATATTGAATTGGTAGTGGGAGCTTTACTCAGTGTATTGATGTGCTGTTTGATAAACTGTCTATGGTCGGTTATATCCACTAAAACCAGAGAATTGTGGCTATTAAAGCGATAATGTAAACCTTTTGTCTCATTTATGTAATTTTTAGCACGTGTTACTACTACAATCTGGTCGGATTATTTTATCTATTAATAATATTTAATTATTTTTAACGTAAGCTTTGAAGGAATTATGTCGTACACGTTTAATAGTTATTCATTTGACCCTGTATTGGGCGTTTTGTATTTTCAAGAAAATACCGTACAACTGCGACCTAAACTCGCTCAATTATTGGAATATTTTTTACTTAATGCTGGAAGGATCATTACTCGTGAAGAGTTGTTATCCGCTTTGTGGGTGAATGGCGAGTATAGAGAAAGCTCCCTGACCCAAAGTATCCGGGAGCTACGTAAGCAATTAAGCGACAGTGTGCAAAATCCATTGTTTATTAAAACGTACCCACAGAGAGGGTACATTTGGATCTGTGAGGTCGACATGCCTTGTAATGTGCTCTCGGCTGATGAACCAGCACCTGAGCCAACGCGCACCATGGCATTTTTTAGTGATAGTCCGCAAAGACTGCCAGCCTTGGTGTTAACTTTATGCATTTTTATTGCCGGACTGTTTTTGATGATCGGCTTTACAATGGTTGATCCGCCGTCGAAAAATGTGAGTGAAGCGCATCACAACGAACGATTGTTGATCGCCCCATTTAAAAATTTAACGGGGGAGACTGAGTTCGACTGGCTTAACTACGGGTTACGACATTTGTTAATACAAAACTTGAAAGAGTCGGGGGTGGTAACAGTCATTCCTAATCAGCCTGCTTTTCATTTGTTGTCTCAAGAGCAAGAAGCACACGATGACGTTGGTTCTACATTACAATCTTTGGTTGAACAAGGGCATGCGGAGCGCTGGCTAGAGGCGACAGTTTCACAAGAAAGTGGTCGTTTCGTGTTCCATTACACTTTATCAGATATCCAAGGGAAAATTAAAAAAGGGGTGATTTATAGTGATGATCTGAATCACCCTTTACCTAACTTAGCAACTACTTTTGCACAGCAAGTCATTGGTAAAACAGGCATGGTGAGTACCTATCATGTGTCTGAAAGTGACTTTTCTACCAAGGACTATTTAGAAGGGCTGTATGCACTAGAGACTCGAGGTGTTGGTCTTGCTATGCGCTACTTTGAAGCCTCGGTACTACACGACCCCAACAATACTCATGCCCTGGTCGAACTGGCTCGAACCTATTGGCATACAGGTCGACTTCAACAGGCAACAGACATATTTGAGCAGTTATCAGAAAGTGCAGGGTTATTGGCGAACCCTTCTTTGAATGCCCGCATGCTGGAATACTGGGGTGAAATGAAAATTGCCAAAGGAGAATATACGCAAGCGAACACCTTGTTAGAACATGCGTTGGTGATGACAGATGAAATAGATAATGATGTTTTACGCTCGAAGATCTATCGAAAGTTGGCGACGATAGCGTGGCAAAAACAGCAGTGGAGTAAATATCAACACTTTGTTTCTCAAGCTAAAAACTTATTTGAGATCCATGATATGACGGAGTCTGAGGCGAGGCGTTTATATTATATAGGCAACCCTCCACCAGCGGGGCCTGAAACGGATCAAACCGTAGATCTCGAAGATAGCTTACAAAGCTTGTATAAATCGGTGCGTTATTATCGTCAAAATGGCAACTTAAGCTCATTGATGAAAACGTATTTTGCGCTAGGTCAGAATTACTTGGCACCGTTAGAAGAGCGTTATCAGGCTTTATTGAGTGCATTAAAGTTGGCGACCGATCAACAAGAATTGGTGTACCAAATTAAAATAGCAAATTATCTCGGTTTTTACTTCATTCAACTGCATGAAGGAGAAAAAGCCATTGAATATATTGAACTGGCTGAGCAAGTATTAAATGATGAGTTAGATATTGCCCCTTTACGCTATCGAAATCAGTTATTACTGAGTATGGCTAAAATGGATCATGGCATTGCGAATAATGATAAGTCTGCGTTACATCAAGCGAAGGCTAGTTTTGCACAATTGCTGGGGAGTCTTGAGTCTCTAAACAGCCATGACAATATTAAAGCGGATGCGTATTTGTTATTAAGTTGGACAGAGCTTGCCTTGCAGCAAAACCAGTCTGCATTACTTAACCAGCAAGCGGCGTATAATTTATATATGCGTTTAAATATGCACGATTCATTAAGCTATGCGGTTTATTCTCTTATGTATACCCATCTTACACTTGGCGATGATCGAAGTGCGATAGAATTAGCAAATTCAGGTCAGTTTAATAAGAAGCTGATCTATGATTATACGGCATTGGCGTTCTACCGGCTCGGTGATGTTGACAATGCCATTGGACAACTGGATAAAATGAGACAACAGTTCGCGCATTACTGGCAAATAAGTGATGAGCGAAGGTATAAACAATTGGCGGACCCGGCACTTCAGCAAAACGAACTCATGACGTGGTTCTCCTCATTACAAAAACCTTACTCAGTATATTGTGAATCGGAGTGGAACTTTCAAATAGACGTGAACTAATACAATTAAAGGAGAAAACTACCTCTGATTTCATCCTCAAATATGCGCATTACTTGGCATCTTATGTTGTGATGCGCATTCATATAAGGCCCTGATAAGCTGCGCAGGTATTGCCACTTATCCTCCATATTGTCGAACCCACGCTTCCTAAAGCTTGGTTGAACATGCGCTGATGAAAGATAAATAACATGCAAAATCAAGTCATTGTCGCTTTCTTATTAATATCCTAGTAATACATATAATGTGCTGTTTTGTGAGCATAATATCAACGCTTATCCAATTCTAAAAATACGTATACCTTGTATACAGTCTGCTGTACTTTGGCTTACTTTTTTTATCCGCTTGCAACCATTTTTTTCTATCGTGTTATTTGCGTTAGCCTTTCGAAATAAATATAAATTTATTCATACTATTCAATTGTTTGATTAAATTTTCATGTGTGAAATTCTTATCTAAATTTATGTTTTATTTATCTTTTATGTCTTTTTTGTCGCTATAAAATTAATTTTAGATATAGGGTACACCCAGCTAAAGCAGCCTAGGAATGAGGGATCTTTTACTGACAGATGAAGTAAAAGTAGAGGCTGTATATATTTTGCTTTTTGCAGTAATTACTCATGAAAAGGGAGGGTGAAGGAATGATTGATATAGGTAACGATGGTACCCAATGTATTGATACACGCACAGTGCCAAGGAGTAGACGATGGGTTTCATAAACTTAGCGGCACGTTGGCTTGTTGAGCCAAAATCACCAGATAAAGTCGTGATTTATTCGCAACAAGGGAATGTCACTTATCGGGCATTACAGCAACAAGTATGTCAGCTCGCATCTGCGTTTGAGGGATTTGCTGTGCAACCAAATGATCGAATTGTCATTGCGATGAACGACAGTGTGCCTCTCTATGTTTGCTTTCTCGCAAGTTTAGCATGTGGCGCTATTCCCATTGTGATCAACCCTAAGTTATCACTGACCAATCAGCAGTTTATTCTCGATGATAGCGATGCGCGTGTGTTGATACAGCACACCATAAAAGGGATATCTTGCCACGTTTATCATGAGGGAACGACGCATGATACATTTGACTATCAAGCCCTGTTAAACACAGGTTCAGATAGCTGGTCAGGTTTTCATTTTAAGCAAGGTGATGATATTGCCTTTATGCAATATACGTCTGGCACCACAGGTAACCCTAAAGGGGTAATGCACTCTTCTAATAATGTATTACAGAGCTTCAAAGCATTCGCCGACAAGACGTTACACGTGACAAGTAATGATAGATTCTACTCGCTGGCAAAATCATTTTTTGGTTATGGATTGGGCAACAGTGTTTTCTTTCCGCTTGAGTGCGGTGGCAGCGTGGTTTTAGATGCTAATTGGCCGACTCCAGAAGCAGTGGTGGCTAACGTATCTTGTTATAAACCAACCCTATTTTTTGGGGTTCCTGCAATATATCAAGCACTTTTATCTCAGCTACATGTCACGAGGGCATTTAATTCGGTTCGTCTGGCTATTTCTGCAGGGGCTGCGCTACCAGAGCAACTTTTTCAACATTGGCAGACAACACTCGGTACCACAATTTTAGATGGCTTAGGGTCTACTGAGTTGTGTCATATATTCTGCAGTCATACCAGTGACACCGCGATGGCAGGCACGATTGGTAAGCCACTGGAAGGGTACGACATTGATATTCGTGATGCCGCTGGACACAGCGTGGCAGAGAATATATGTGGAAAAATGTGGGTTCGGGGGCCGAGCGTTGCACAAGGCTATTGGCGAAACCCTGAAGCGACGGACGCTAAATTTCAATTGGGGTGGTATGACTCTGGAGATTTAGCGCTGCGCGATGCGCAAGGACATATTCATTTTAAGGGCCGAGCTGATGATTTATTTAAAGTGAATGGTCGCTGGGTGATCCCTGCTGAGATTGAAGTACGGATCATGACCGAATTCTCAAATATTACTGAAGTAGCATTAGTGCCGACTGAGGACGAATACGGTCTAACACGCGCAGCGCTCTATTTGGTAACACATGATGGTAAAACTGATGACTTAGTGGCTGAAGTTAAGGAGTGGTGCACCGCACAATTATCTAACTTTCAACGGCCTCTTTATATTGAAGCGCTTAATGCATTACCAAGAAATGACAATGGCAAAGTGATGCGTCGCCAATTGTCACGCGTCAGTGAAGGAGTGGCGTAATGCACTCATCCTTAACTTATAAAGTACAAGCGTTACCGTATAAAAATAATGATGTGATTGAACTCTACAAACGTTATGCAGACCCACATGACTCATTTATTTTTGAATATAACAATGCAGGTCAAAAATCGATGCCGCCACGATTTAGTGTGATTGGGTTATCTATTCTTGCCCGCATTAGCGTTAAAAAAAATAGACTGTGTTTGAGTATACAAGACACTGAGCAAACACAGCACTTTGAGGATCCTAAAGTGGTATGGGCTGCGTTAGAAAGCATGCTATCTGATTTTTCGGTGCCGAATATTGCACAGATCCCGTGTTTTAGTGGCGGTTGGTTTGGATGTTTCGGTTATGAGAGTGTGCGCTATTTTGAACCAAATAAATTGCCGGATCCACAACTACAGGATTTAACCGGCTCTCAAGATATCACCATGCTACTGCCAAAACAGTTATTGATTTTGGATCATCACACACAGCGCATGTGGTTAGTTGCCTATGCATTCGACGATGAGGTTGCGTCATTGACGTTGTCTGAAAATGATCAGACGTGGGATAAAGATACAACGTTAGGTGATGTGCAGTATCAATTTAAAAAGCCTGAATTTATAGAGGCGGTTGATAAATTAAAGCAGCACATTAAAGAGGGCGAAATTATGCAAGCTGTGTTGTCACAGCGCATGTGTGTAGAGGTTTCAGGCAGTGGTATAGAGTTTTTTACACGCCTTCGTAACATGAGTCCATCACCTTATCAGTTTTATGTACGTACTGATGCAAGTTGTTTATTTGGGGCCTCTCCAGAAACACTGATACGTAGTGAAAAAGGGGCGTTAATTTCTTTTCCAATGGCGGGAACACGACATCGCAGTGCATGTGAAAAAGAAAATCAACAGCGTGAAGTTGAATTGCTTAATGACACAAAAGAGTGCGCAGAGCATTTAATGTTGATTGATTTAGCACGGAATGATTTGGGGAAAGTGGCAAAGTTATCTTCCGTCTCTGTGCCAAAAATGATGTCGGTTGAGCATTTCTCCCATGTTATGCATATCACGTCAGAAGTGAGAGCTGAACAATTACAGCATATTAGCCCCTTAGGATTGATCCGCGCCACATTACCTGCTGGCACACTCAGTGGTGCACCAAAAATACGAGCAATGCAATTAATTGATCAATACGAGCCAGTCAGAAGAGGTTTGTATGGTGGTGGCGTTGGCGTGATATCAGGGGGGGATGTTGATTTGGCAATTGTGATCCGAACCGCACTGATCAAAGACGGCTGTTTACATCTTCAAGCTGGTGCGGGTGTGGTATCTGACTCTATTGCTGAAAGCGAATGGCAAGAAACCTTAAATAAGAGTAAAGCTTTGCTATTGGCACTGGGCATTACTGACTCGTCACACAATATGGAGATGACAGCATGCTGTTAATGATCGATAACTACGATTCGTTTACCTATAACTTAGTACATTATGTGGCTGCTTTAGGTCACACCATCCAAGTGGTTCGCAATGATGAACTGAGCTTGGCTGACATTGTTGCGCTCGCTCCGGATGGGCTCATTATTTCGCCGGGGCCTTTTGGGCCTGAACAAGCGGGCATATCGTGCGACGCTATCCGTTATTTTGCTGGAAAGATCCCAATTTTAGGCGTGTGTTTGGGCCATCAGTCTATTGGTCATGTATTCGGTGCCAAAGTGCAGCATGCGGCAGAACCAATTCATGGCAAATGTTCACATATATCTCACCATGGAACGGGGTTATTTGACGGCTTGGTATCTCCTTTACGTGTTGTGCGTTATCACAGTTTAAGCCTTGCTCTACCATTACCCTCTTGCCTTGAAGTCACCGCTATGACGGTCAGTGAAGGGGAGAAACACGCCGAAATAATGGCGATAAAACATAAGGAATTTCCAATTTATGGTGTGCAATTTCACCCAGAGTCTATCGCGTCAGAGGGGGGGATGAGTATGCTAAAAAATTGGTTACTTGAAACTGGCTTGGCATGTATGAGTACGCCCGCCAAGTCCGAAGCTGCCTAATATAAGGAGTATATGATGTTTTCGAAAAGTTTGATCGCGCAAATTCAGGCCGATGACTCTATCGGTGCAGGTAATTTTTATGAAGCAATAATGGCATTGCCTGTGGATTTGCATAAAACAGTGCTCAGTATTGATAAAACCATCCCGCTTTATGCTGGACAGCAAACACATTTTAGCTTTAATGATATTCAACAAATAGTGTATCAAGTAGCCAGTAAATATTGTGCTTTGGGCGTGTCAGAGGGGGATTTGGTTGGGTTATATTTGGATGATGGTTTAAGTTATTTTTTGCATTATTTAGCGCTCAATCGTTTAGGTGCGATCCCGGTGTGTATTAACGATAAACTGCCTGCTGATACGGTGTTGGCATTTTGTAAAAGTAACAACGTCGGCGTGTTAATTCATGATGACGACAAAGAAGCAGCACTTAAAGCCAATGCTGAAGTCGATAGTCCGTTGGTAAATATAAATAAGTTGATGGTGCTATGCTCACAATCAGTTCCACCAGCAAAGTCGTTCACTGCTGATGACGTAGTATTGCTTGCCCACACATCTGGCACAACGGGCATACCAAAAGCGGTTATATTTACCCAGCATAGTTTCTTTTTTGGTGTGAAATCTCAGTTGCATAAGCAACAAGGAAGCAAGGTGCTCAGCGCCCTTCCTCATTCACATAGTTCTGCTATATCAGTATTGATGTCGAGCTTGTTACGGGGCGCAGAGATTTATTTACTCAGTGATAAGCGCCCTGATCCCCTAATACATAGCATTAAAAAGTATCAGCATGATCTGATCATTGCTTTTCCAAAGACTTATGTCGATTTATGTAAGCAGCCGCTAGTGGCAGAAGATTTTACATCGGTGAACTATTGGATTGCGACAGGTGATGCAAACCATGAATCGCATATTCGCAAACTGATCTCATTGGGCCAACATTACCTTAATAACCAGCCACAACCCGGTTCTGTTTTTATCGATAATTTAGGGTCGTCTGAATTTGGTTTTGCGATGTTTCGTAATATTCATAGCTTACAGACAAATCGATTCAATCGGTGTATTGGCAAACCTTTTTCTTGGGTTGAAGCGGCTATATTAAGCGAGAGTGGGCAAATCCTACCTGCAGGCAAAATCGGTAAACTAGGGGTTAAGTCTGCTACGGTCACTGCTGGTTATTGGAATAATAAGCAGCTCACAGAAGAAGCGCAATTGGCAGGTTACTGGTTAACAGGTGACTTAGCCTATTTCGATAGCTCTGGGCTATTTTACCATGTTGATAGGACATCAGATCCTATTAATACCTGTGATGGGACGATTTATAGCTGTCAAACCGAGGAGCTGATATTAAGGCACTTTACAGATGTGTTTGAATGCAGCATTTACTCAGGGCCTAGTATCGACAATGATGCATATAGCGTGGCGCATATTTGTGTGGAATTAATTGCTGACGCGGAATTGATCCTCGATTTTGAGTTGTTAAATCAAATTAATCATTTGCTGCGCTCACATCATATTCCAGCGATCACAAGTTTAGAATTTCAAGCATCGAATGCGCATACCGGTGTAACCGGGAAAAAGCTGAAGCGCCGCCTTCGTCAATTGCGGGAGGTCGCATGAACAAATCACATTTATTACCTCCTAATTTAACGCTTTTTGGCTATAAAATTTGCCCATATGTATTGCGTGTTCGCTATGTTTTATCGCTAATAGAGTTAGATCATCATTATATTGAGTTAGACGTTTACGCGAACAAACCTGCGCAATTATTACGATATTCACCTATAGGACGTGTACCAACGCTCATCATCGATAATGAAGCATTGTGTGATTCAACGGTGATCTCGCTGTGGCTAGCTCAGGTGTATGCTGAGCATCAATTATTACCCGCTAATGCATGGGAAAAAGCGAAAATGATGAATGATATGGCGGCTATCGATAGTGTGCACGATGCTATCAGCCAACTCATATCAGCGGATGATAAATCGTCGTTTAACGCTGCTTTAACGCGCTTTTCAAGCGTGTTCTCTGCGGTACTTACGTTACTACGTGCACCATGTTCATCCCCAAATTCATTGGTGGATGTATGGGCCATGGTGCTTGCACATTTGATCCGTAGCGTAGATACAATTTTACAAGGGATGCTTAGTCAACACGTTCCGCAGATCAGAAGTTTGCCTGATATTTATCGCAGCCGCGCGCGTGCGTCGCTGCGTTATCAAGCGCTACTCCCTCAAGATTATGTAACACGCCTGCACAACATGATGGCACATCGCAATGCGTATTGTGCACAGCTCAATAATATTGCATTAGCAGAAGAGGAATTCGCATGATCCAGTATGTTCAAAATAATGCGCAGGTTATGGCGTTATCGGCACAATTACTCCCACCAGAGGGGAGCCGTTTAACGTGCATTGACTATTTGTCAGATGTGTTGCCTGGATTACTTGCAGAGTGCCGTATTGATCCGAATAAGATTGATTTGATCTTAACGCTATCAACAAGTACCGATCATTTGGTTGAGAAAACACAGATCCACACTCCGCGATTAGGCTATCCAGTGCAACACTACATGATGGCCAGTAATGCCTTTGTGTTGGACTTGCAAGATACCGCTTGGTCACAGGCATTGGAAGTGGCAAATGGGTATTTGGCGGGCACCGATATGCAGTACGTGTTGGTGGTAGAAGCGAACTCCTTTCCAGTCGAGCAAGCAAATAGCCGCTTTCATGGTGCGCGTGCACTCATGGTGGCTAAATCCGCAGAGGTGAGTCAAGCCTCACTTGGTATACATGAATTGGTAGATTGCTCACCGATGACATTGGTTTATGAAGGAGAAAAAATCACATTATCAGCTTACAACCCGCTGTTATTCAGTAAGTTAATAGCGGGGTTCGAGCCATTAATCGATGGTTTTACGAATATTGATAAGCCGATGTTGCTTGATTTACCCCCTGATCTGCAGCCACAAGTCAGCGCTGAATTGACGGTGCAGTATCCACATATTCGTTGGTGGGATTGGAATGCCGCTAGACGCGGTGCGGAAGATGTCATTTGGGTGAGTTATGAGCCGTTCCGTCACCGTTTGGTGGCACGCGAAACATGTATACAAGGAGATAGGTTATGACATGCGGTGTAACTATTCGTGCCATTGCGACACGAGTGCCTACGATATCGGTTAGTAACTTTGATGAAAATTGGTTTCCTGACATCGATAAACAGAGCAAATTAGCTTGGCAAGAAAAGTGGGGCATTGAGCAACGTTTTTATACTGATCATTTAAGACATAGTCCTATGACATTGGCGTGTGATGCCGCGCGCGAAGCGATGAATCTGGCTGAGGTACCGAGTCATGACATTGACTTGCTGATAACCAGTTCAACTAATGCAATGCAACTGGCTGAAAATACACAGTGTGGTTTACCAGCAAATGTCTTTTATCCGCGGAACAGTTATGCCACTAAGCGCTTATTAGGCCTTGAGAACGCAATGGCATTTGACATTCAAAATGAGTGCTCAAGCATGATGGATGCAATGCAAATAGGCCATAACGCGATTAAAACGGGTCAAGCTAAACAGGTTCTGCTGATTGTTCAAGAGTCTAGTTATGAAGTGATGGATAGAACGAATGTGAATGGTATGAACTTTGGTGACGGTTACGCCGCTATTGTTCTTAGTCATGATGATGATCCGACGCTGGGTATTCAATCACAAGCTTATCAAAGCTTTTCAAACAATTACGAGCTCTCGACGGTCAGCTGGGATAAGCATGTCAATACGCCATCTCATATGAGTTTTCAAATGGCTGAGACTGGTGCCAGTGAAATGGGTAAATTTGTTCCAAAATACCTTCCTAAATTGGTGAAGCGTGCTTTGGCAAAAGCACAGTTGAGCAATGCCGATATTGATTTTTATGTATTCCACCAGCCTGCACGTAAGCTCATTGATGCGTGGTGTGCATTATTGGATGTATCTCATGAAAAGACGCTGAAAATTATGCAGCAGTATGGGTGTGCGGTCTCGGCTGCTATGCCAATTGCATTCAATTTGGCACTACAGCAGCAGCTAATCCCTGAAAACGGCAAAATTATCATCGCTAGCCCATCTGTTGGTTGGGGTTTTGGTGCCCAAGTGTGGCAGTTGGGTGAACTGCCCAAGTGCGCGCCAGAGATCCATCAAACGGTATTAGAAATGTGTAATCACACTAAAAAGGACGTGTTATGAGCCAAAGTTATATTGTTGGAACTGGCTATTATTTGCCAGAAAATAAAGTGGATAATCATGATATTGCAAAGCGGATCAATACATCTGATGACTTTATTCGTACTCGTATTGGTGTGAAAACCCGTTTTCATGCCCAGCCCACTCAATCGTGCAGTGATTTGATGTTAGCTGCGGCAAAAATGGCGATTTCTCAGGCAAATGTACAGCTTGAAGACATCGATATGTTAATTGTAAATACGTTGAGTCCTGATATCCACGACCCATCTCAGGCCTGTGTATTGGCCGATAAGCTCGGCTTGTCAGAAGTCGCGGCCTTTGATATTCGTGCACAATGCAGTGGTCTATTGTATGGCATTAATATCGCCAAAAATTTTATTGTGGCAAAAGAGAGGCGCTGCGTGTTAGTTGTTGCGGGAGAGCTCTTATCTAAACGCATAGATACCAGCGATGCGGGGCGCAACCTAGCGGTTATGCTCGGTGATGGCAGTGGCGCTGTTGTTGTTAGTGATACCGCAGATAGTGAAAGGCAATGTGGTGAGCTGGTGGATATGGTGATAAGTGCTGACGGGCGACAGTGGCAAAGTTTAGTAACACGGGTTCCTGGTAGCGCGCAGCGGCAATTTCACCAAGCTGATGACGGGGATGACGGCCATAGTTTTATGCGTATGAATGGGCCCAATGTCTTTGAACATGGGGTCACAAAGTTTTGTGAAATTGCCCACACCATATTGATGCGGAATCAGTTGAAAGTTGCTGATATAGATAAGTTTATAGTCCACCAGCCGAACCTAAGAATGTTGGAAGAAATTCAACATAAATTAGACATAGATCCACAGAAAATGCCAATCAATGTCACTGATTATGGAAACATGGCGTCGGCATCTACAGCGGTTACGCTGGCACAAAGCTGCCAGTCTGGTGTTATTCAAAAAGGGGATTGGGTACTGATCTTGTCTTATGGTGCTGGCGCTACTTGGGCTGGCGCATTGGTAAAGTTTTAGGTGTCGTGATGAGCAAAAGTAATTTATGGCAGCAGCATATGGGTGAACATGATAATAACTTGTTCTTATTAGGCATCATTGATGTACCTATGTATCTTATTAAAGTGTCTGGTGGTTGGGCTTTATTAGAAGGATCTGTTGAGCCATTGGCTCCACGTATTTTGCAGCAATTAAAACACATTGTTGGTGATCTGGCACAGATAAAGTACTGGTTTATAACTCACTCGCACTATGATCACATTGGTACATTGGCCTTACTGTATCCCTTATTACCCTGTGTGCGGGTGTTTACTTCAAAGCTAACCAAGCGGGCATTAAGTCATGAAAAAGCCAATGAAGTAACCCGTAAGCTTACCAACAGTTTATACAAGATCATGCCGCAAGCAGAGTATGCAGATCACACATTGCAAGCAACAAAAATCGCGTTTGCTGATATTCCGGTAGAAGTCTTAGAAGATGGACAGCAGATTGATTTTGATGAGTCACACTGTATGGTCGCGATTGCAACACCTGGTCATGCGAAATGCTTATTGAGCTTTTATGAGCCCAAGTTTAAGCGTTTATATGTGTCCGATGCCTTGGGGGAAATGGTATCACCTAATCAATGGGAACCTCTTATTTTTCAAGATTATCAGATGTATATCGCATCATTAAAACGGTTACAGCAGTTAGACATTGCACAACTTGTATTAGGTCATCATGGTATTTTGTATGGTGACTTAGCGCAGCAAGCCCCTGCGCTTGCTGAGCAAGGGGTCTATCAATTTATACGTAATGCGACACAAGTATTTAAGCATTGCTCACAAGACATCGCATACACTGCGCAGCAAATTTCTGAGTCAAGCCGAGCGTCTACGGCTACATTTGTATCTAAAAAGCTTCACTACAATGGCACGCTATTTATGCTCAAGTTAACGGGCGTTGTGCCAGAGAGTGAGCAGGTTCTGTCATAAAGGAGTGAATATGAAATACCAAGAAACACAATTAATAGCTGTGATCACTGGGGGTAATAAAGGTCTGGGGTTTGCGGTTGCACAGCAGTTAGCCCAACTGGGTTATCGCGTGGTGTTGACGGCGAGAAACGAACAGGCGGGTCAAGCTGCGGTGAAGGCACTTGCTGAAAAAGGATTAGAAGTAGACTTTTTACCTTTGGATATTAGCGAGACTGCCAGTATTACCGCTTTTACGTCGGCCATGGCTACTCGATATCAACGGTGTGATGTACTCATTAATAATGCTGGGGTCTTTTTTGACTGGGAAGTCTCAGCGTCAAAAGTACAGCTTGAGGAGCTGCACACAACGTTTCAAACCAATGTGTGGGGCACTATTAATGTGACTCAACATCTGATGCCATTACTGCACAAATCGCTGCGAGGTAAAATAATAAATGTGAGCAGTGACTTGGGATCTTTGAGTTTCGCCAGTGATAAAGAGAACGAATATTACTCGGTGTCTGGTGTGGCATATCGAATGTCTAAAGCTGCGTTGAATATGTATAGCATTGCTTTATCTAAAGAATGCGAGGCAAGCAATATAGTGGTGAGTGTTGTGTCTCCAGGGTGGTGTCAAACCGATATGGGAACCGATGCTGCACCTCGTTCACCTATACAGGGGGCAAAAAGTATTGTGGAAGTGGTTCAAGCGCCGTCAACTCAGTTTCACGGAAAGTTTGTGTTAGATGGCCAAATATTGGCTTGGTAATAGTGGGTAATTAAGGAAAATATTATGAGCATGAATAAGCAAAGTACTCAGCACAGTCAGCAACGCATTGGTGAACGATTTGCCTCGTTTGTTGAAAAACACCCGATTTGGCAAAACCCTTTACTACAGGGCTGCGCTAATAATGAGCTAGAAATTGATGATTATGGGTTTGTGATCAGTCAGCATTTTTATTACTCGCGTGGTTTTACGCGCTTACTGAGTGCGTTAATGATGCAATGTGATAATGACTACTACCGTGTAGAGCTGTCTCATAACTTATGGGAAGAAGCAGGAGAGGAAGAACAAGAGAATTGTCATTCTAACTTGCTACGACGTATGATCACAGAGACTTTCGGTTTAGAAAACCCTGATCAAACTCAGTTTAGAGATTATACCGTTCAATACTTCAACGATTGCTTAGATTATTTAAAAAATTGCGATTTAGTTAGGGCCGCAGCATTTCTTGGATGGGGAACGGAAGGGGTTGTTCCGCGGATCTATAGCTACTTATTTAATGGGTTAGTGGCTAAAGGAGTACCTGAAGACGAGTTGCTTTACCTGAGCTTACATATGGAATGTGACGATGAGCATTCAGAAGTGATTGAGGCCATTGCCTTAGATGCGTGTGGCGGTGATACAGAATCGCACTGGTTGGCCATTGAAGAAGCGATAGATCACTCGCTTACACTGCGAGATAGGTATTTTAAAAAGCTATATGCAGAGCTACAAAGTCAACCGCTTAATACGCTTGTTGGTCAAGTGACGAAAGCACAGCCTTATGCGGATCTCACGCAATTAAGTGGGTTGTATACACATGTAGATAGCCAGTCAGGTGTGCCACTGTATAAAAATAGTAATGATCAACGGGTCAGCTTTGAAGTGACACGCTTTAATGTGGCCAGTGAGGTGATTGATCCACGTTTATTGGAGATCCCCGTTGGTAAGTGCAATGAAAAACACCGACATGCCCATGAGTCGATCTTTTATGTGCTATCAGGGGAAGGTGTTGTGCATGTTGGTGATAAGGAAATTACCGTAAGACCCGGAGATTTAGCCTATGTACCACGATGGTATGATCATTATACTGCGAATACAGGTGACTCAGTGCTGAAGATATTGGCATTAACCGACTATGGGCTAACACGGTGTTTTGCCAGTAATACCGAGCGAAGCTACCGACAGCAGCCCAGTAACGTCGCAGTGTAACCCTGGGCGTTACCAAAATTATACATCAATAAAAGCCTCGCATTGCGAGGCTTTTTAATTTACAAACGTTTAGGTGGCTTTGCGCCTCGAAAGGCTACTTCATCTTGGTCATTTAATACTATCCAATAAGGTAAACTCGTTACCTGATATTTCTGAAATAGTTGGTTTTTTTGATCAAGTACCACAGGGTGAGTGAGTGAGAATCGCCTTTTATAGGCTCGCACGTCATCCATAGAAATATAGAATGGCTTGATAATCGTTGTCACCGGCAATGTGGTGATATTGGCTAATTGATTGTTTGCGGCTATTTTTTTCTCACACAATGGCAGGTGTTGAAAAGGGCACAAAGCGTCGCTAAAAAACAGCACTTGGGCGGGACTATTTTGACCAAACACGTGACTGTTTCCATCACTGTCGGTGAGCGTAACCGGTTTGCTTACAGGTAAAGCATCAATAATACCGTCATGGCTAATGGTGGTGTCTGATTTGTCGGTACCAAGATAGCTAATTTTTTTGGCTTTGCCATCAAATATAAACACCTGTGAGGGGGTTTTCCATACCCCTAGAGACAGGGCGAGACGTTGGTTTTTATCAATTTCCAGGCCTTTAAATTGGGGGTTGCTTTTGACAAATTGTGACACGACGTGCGCATCAATGTTGATGTCGGGTTGCACGTAAATTCGTGTAACGTCTGCTTTTACGGCGGGTAAAGTGGTGGGTGCATAGTATTCATCCCACAAATTAATGAATACCACTTCAACGGGACCTCGTTCGGGCAGCGTCAGTGCATATGCGGGTAAATGGGTTACAAATAAGAAAAAACACAGAGGTAAATAGTGAAAGCAAGTCATCGTAGGATCCTTATTTAAGTGCTTCAAGTCTTTGTTTGAGTTCATCGGTCAGTAGGGTGCTGCGATATACTTCGTTCCCATCGCTATCCAGCAATATATGTGTCGGTGTGCCCGTGACTTTAAATTGTTGAACGAGGTGACCTTGTGCATCGAAGATAGTCGGGATCGTATAACGATGTTTATTCATGTAGCGTCTGATCAGGCCGATATTCTGATTAAATCCCACATTAACGGCAATCACTTGTAGTTTGTTGTGTGTCTCTTGATAGGTTTCTTGTAAATGTGGCATTTCTTCTAAGCAGTAGCTGCACCATGTTGCCCAAAACTTTAAATAAATAGGCGCATCTCCTTCAGGTAATTGTTGCCCGGTTATCGACGTGGCCGAAAATGTCGTTGTGTTGGATGGGGTTGCATATGCCACAGTGTTGAGACTGCTGAGTACTAAAATAGCAGCGGAAAGCGTTGTATATGTCATGATATTTCCTTTTAGATATAAATAAGTTGTCCAGCCCGTAATAAGTAGTACTGACTCATTATGAGCAGCAGCACAAACATGAACCATTGAATGGTATTTAGCCAGCGGCCAGATTTTGGTATTTTTGCAATGAACCCACTAAAAATACCGGCAAGAAATAGAAGTAAGCACATACCAACTGCAAATGAGAAGAGTATTGCAATACCCCACGTTATATTTTGTTGCTCAGCGACGAACAGTAAAATCGCGGCCAATATTGGCGAGCTACATGGGGCTGCAACAAAGCCACTGGCAACCCCCATCAGTAACGCGGAATGTGAGTGTTGCTTTTGCGAAAATGCATACAAAAAAGTAGGCAGTGGGATCCAGCCCTTTAGTACAAAAGCAAACAGCAATAGCAAATTGGCGAATATGATTTGCGTGAATGGGTGGCTGGCGATGGAGCCAAAGAATTGGCCGCTCAGTGCCGCTGTGGCTCCGAGTATTGCATAAACAGACGATAAGCCTAGACAGTATAGTAATGCCCGTAGAGTAACGCTTGAAGTACTATTCTGACTTAAGGTCGCGATGGTAATGGGTAGCAATGGATAGAGACAGGTAGAGAGACTGGTTAATAGTCCCATAAAGAACGCCAGCAATATCCAATAGAAGCTTGGGGGGCTTTGTTGTAATAACTCAATGAACACGGATTCGGTCATGATGTTCTCGATGAATGACAGTGTTAGCAAAATTAATTGAATTGACACAGAACACCATCAAGAATGGCTGAAATATATATAAAAAAATAAAAACATTATAAATCATATTGTTAATTGGTTTTTTTTTGTGTTTTTCTCGCGATATAAAATAGAGAAATGCAAATAGATAATGATGCGGTGTGAGGGGGGAACTCGAGTGGTGTGAAAAGGTGATTTGACACGGGCTATTAGGTTTAATATTTATCCACTCTATGGCGGTTAAAGCGCTTATCAGAACCGATTACGGTGGGAGGTGAAGATAACTTGAAGAAGCGTAAACAAAAACGCCCGCGATGAAGCGGGCGTTTGTTTGATCACTGAGTAATTATCTTACTTTCAGACCTTTCTTTTCCATTCCGCGGTAGATGATCAGCATCTGTGCGATGGTGATCAGGTTTGATACTAACCAGTATAAAACGAGACCTGATGGGAAAGGGAAGATTAAGAAGAATATGGTAAATACCACAGGCATATACGTCATCATCTTTTGCTGCATTGGATCTGTGACTGTCATCGGTTGCAGCTTTTGCGTTAGAAACATACTCGCACCAAATAAGATTGGTAGAACGTAGTAAGGGTCTGCTGCTGATAAGTCAGTAAGCCAGAACATGAATTCAGCGTGACGTAGTTCAGTTGACTCTAAGAATACATAGAACAATGCTAAGAAAATTGGCATCTGTAGTAATAGAGGTAAACAGCCACCCATTGGGTTCACTTTCTCTTTACGGTATAACTCCATTGTTGCTTGACCAAACTTCTGGCGGTCATCGCCGTAACGCTCTTTTAATGCCTGCATTTTTGGCTGTAGCATGCGCATTTTAGCCATTGACGTGTATTGTGCTTTGGTTAATGGGTAAAGTGCTGATTTCACCAAAATAGTAATCGCGATTATAGCAAGACCCCAGTTCCCTATCAGGCCGTATAAGAACTTAAGCAAGATGAACAGCGGTTGAGAGATAAAGAATAACCAGCCATAGTCAACTGTTAAGTCTAGGTTATGGTGAATAGCTTCAAGTGCATCACCGTCTTTTGGACCCATATAGTAGGTTGCCGAGAGATTTGCTGTACTATTTGCTTGTATGTTTACGGGTTCGCCTTTTAACCCCATAATACCTTGGCCATTACGAACTGCCGTATAAATGGTGTTATTTGAATCTTGCGCTGGTACCCATGCACTTACAAAGTAGTGCTGAATAAAGGCGACATAGCCACCAAGTGTATTTTTATTTAGGTTTGCTTCCACCATGTCATCAAAGCTATATTTTTCATAAGGCTCTTCTGCGGTACCGTATGCAGTACCCAGGTAGGTTTGATCAACCATGCTGCCTTTGGCCTGAATGGTACGCTTAACCTGAGTGTATAGCTGTACTTGCACTGGATCAGCGGTTGCGTTGTTAACGCTATATTCAAGGTTTACATCGTATTTGCCAGCTTTGAAGACATATGTTTTGGTAAACTCAACGCCTTTCGCATCAACAAACGTTAAAGGCACACGCAATTCATCACCATTTAATTGGTATTGCGTATTTGAGCTTGTATATACAGGGCGGCCATCTTGTGAGGCATCTGGGCCGTTTAAGCCAATTAAGCCACTTTGCGAGATATATTGCTTACCTTCAAACTCACCCAGAAGTAAATATGGGTCTTCACTGCCATGCGTTTCAGCATGCTTTAGAAGTTTGGCTTCAACAATATCACCACCTTTGGTATCAATTTGTACAGCTAAAACGTCAGTCGTTACTGTGATCACCGAACGGATCGCTTTAGTTGCAGCCATTGGCACATCGCCTTGACTTGATACGGGCACATCATTTTGTGACGTAGCCGATGGTGTATTTTGGGTAGTTACTTGTGTTGTGGCACTGGTATCGATTTTTGGTTGGTTATAGTCATTATTCCACTCTTGGAACAATAAATACGACACAAGCAATAAACCGATAAATAAAAACGTGCGTTGTGATTCCATAACAGCTCTTATTTCTCGTGTTGATGTTTAACTTGGGTTGATTTCTCAGGTACGGGGTCATCCCCGCCTGCACTTAAAGGGTGACATTTTAATATGCGTTTGACCGCTAACCAACTCCCTTTTAGCAAACCATGGCAATTAATTGCTTGTATGGCATAACTTGAGCAAGTTGGATTAAAACGACAATGTGGACCTAGCAGAGGACTAATAAAGTGTTGGTAACCTTTAATCAAAAATATAAAGGTGTGCTTTGGAGCACTGAGTAATACGGTGAACCAAGGCTTGAGCACTTTAATTATCATTGCCACACTATTAATGTTCAAAAGGTGAGCTAAAGATACCCTAAATCAAGGGTTAAAGCTATGAACGGGGTGTATTATCGCGCTTTTGCTGCGTGTTTGCTTTTTTTACATTCTTTACTGGGCGCTTTTTAAACGGTTTAGGCTTGGGCGCGCCAGGTTTACAACGTTCATTGAGTTTTCGCCACATCTTATTAAGCTGTTGCGTTAACTCTGCATTACTTTGTTCATCAACACCGCTTTTAACCATTAATACAATATCAATGTTATCGAGCTTGTGTTGATTTAAACGAAAACTTTCGCGAGCAAGTCGTTTAATGCGATTACGTTGGCAAGCCAGTTTACAGCGCTTTTTAGCAACAGTGAGACCGAGACGAGGACGTCCAATATCATTTGGCTTAGCTAGAAGAGTAAAATAAGGGGTTGCTGCGCGAGCAGGTTCTTGGAATATTCGAGAGTAATGCGAGGGAGTTAACAGACGTAACTCCCTGCCAAAGCTAAAGCTTTCCACCTATATTAAGCAGAAAGTACTTTACGGCCTTTAGCACGGCGACGTGCTAGTACTTTACGGCCATTTACAGTTGCCATGCGAGCACGGAAGCCGTGAGCACGTTTGCGTTTAAGAACGCTAGGTTGAAAAGTTCTTTTCATAACATTTCCGTCCGATCGGTTAAGTTTAAAACATCCTATGCAGGTCGCGATCCTGGCACAGGTGCCATTGCGAGCGCGAGATAGTAATGCCCATAGCTGAGAAAGTCAATAACAATCTCAGACGCTGGTGCTTTTTTAGCTAATAACCTAGTAGCGGGCTACATAGCTATTAGTAGTCGCTATTATATAGAGCTGCCGCATTATAAAGGTGATCTTTCGATCACACCAGCAGATCTCGATCGATCTGATCTAATTGAAGTTTTCCACAGGTCATGGGGGGAATATGGCAAAAACCTTGGGAAAACTAAAAATGATCGTAAATTAGCAGTGAGATCTTGTCGGTTTTTTGCTATGATCTAACTCTTGGATCTAAAATAAAAGCTTAATTAAAACAGTTATTTAATATTTTTTATCAACAGGATCCACCTTTTTTGAAAAGTCAATATTGAAGTTGTGGATAAGATCCATTCATAATACTCGGCTTCCATTATTAATTTAATGATAATAAACGAAAATTTCTGGGTGAATTTAGACCTTTATTGGTGCCCGGGAATATTAACTGTGTATTGGAGTTCAGCGTGTATCTGTCGGTTTGGCAAAGTTGTTTATATGTGTTGCAAGATGAACTGCCATCTCAGCAATTTAGTATGTGGGTTAGACCACTACAAGCAGAAAGTACCGATGATACCTTAACGATTTATGCGCCTAACCGGTTTGTATTGGATTGGGTGAGAGAAAAGTATTTAAATCGTATTAATGAATTACTGATTGAGATTTGTGGTGATGAAGCACCCAAATTGCATTTTGATGTGGGTAGCAAACCTATTTTGGGTCAACAGCCAAGTGCTGATAGCCAACAAGCACCGGTCGTCAGTGCACAACCTGCAGCCAGCGCGCAGAATGTTGCCGCACCAGTAATTGAAAAGGTTGAGCCTGCACCAAAGTCAGCGTATCGCCCTAATATCAAAGAGAATTATACTTTTGATAATTTTGTTGAAGGTAAGTCAAACCAATTAGCGAAAGCCGCAGCGACTCAGGTGTCTGATAATCCTGGTTCAGCATTTAATCCTGTGTTTATTTATGGCGGGACGGGCTTAGGTAAAACACATTTGTTGCATGCTGTTGGTAATGGCATTTTAGCAAAAAAGCCAGACGCGAAAATTGTCTATATGCACTCAGAACGTTTTGTGCAAGACATGGTAAAGGCATTACAAAATAATGCGATAGAAGAATTTAAACGGTATTACCGTAGTGTTGACGCGTTAATGATCGATGACATTCAATTTTTTGCTAATAAAGAGCGGTCACAAGAAGAATTCTTTCATACCTTTAATGCATTGCTTGAAGGTAATCAGCAGATTATTTTGACATCAGATCGTTACCCTAAAGAAATCGAAGGGGTAGAAGACCGTCTTAAATCTCGCTTTGGTTGGGGTTTAACGATTGCAATTGAGCCGCCTGAATTGGAAACACGCGTAGCGATTTTAATGAAGAAGGCCCAGCAAAGTAATATAAACTTGCCCCATGAAGTAGCATTTTTTATTGCGAAAAAATTACGCTCGAATGTACGTGAATTAGAAGGGGCGTTAAACCGAGTTATTGCCAATGCAAACTTTACCGGTCGACCAATTTCTATCGACTTCGTAAAAGAAGCGCTGCGTGATTTATTGGCGTTACAAGACAAACTGGTAACGATTGATAATATTCAGCGTACTGTTGCAGAATATTATCGTATCCGTGTGTCTGACTTATTATCAAAGCGCCGTAGTCGGTCAGTGGCACGTCCGCGCCAAGTAGCAATGGCGTTATCAAAAGAATTAACAAATCATAGTTTGCCAGAAATTGGCGATGCGTTTGGTGGTCGAGATCATACAACTGTGTTGCATGCATGTCGTAAAGTGAAGGCACTTCGTGATGAATCACACGAAGTAAAAGAAGATTATCAAAATTTGATCAGAACATTGTCGTCTTAAGGGCTCGTTTTTATTATGCAAATAACCATTTCAAGAGAGCAGTTTTTAAAACCGTTAACACAGGTTTCCGGTGCGATAGAACGCAAACATACTCTGCCTATTTTATCTAATGTATTACTCGAAATTAAAGACGGTACGTTAGCGATGACAGGAACCGATTTGGAAATTGAGTTGGTGGCGGCTGTAAAATTGGAAGGGGCAGTGAGTGATGCTAAAATTACACTGCCCGCGAAAAAGCTATTAGATATTTGTAAGAGTTTACCAGATAGTTCTGAAATTAAACTGGCAAGCCAAGAACATCAATTGTTGCTCACAAGCGGTAAAAGTCGCTTCTCGTTAACGACATTGGCTGCGGAAGACTTTCCTAATCTAGAGCAGTGGGAGGGTGAAGTCGAATTTCAACTAACCCGTTTGGAGTTACGCAAGCTGCTAGAAAGTACGCATTTCTCAATGGCGAATCAAGATGTACGCTATTACTTAAACGGCATGTCGTTTGAAGTGGATAACAGTGAAATTAAAACTGTGGCCACAGATGGACACCGGTTAGCGATTGCGCAGAAGAAAATATCTGAATCTGTTGATATGCAGCGTCAGCTTATTATTCCGCGCAAGGGCGTACAGGAAATAATGCGGTTATTACCGGCAGATGACGAGCTGTTAAGTATTCAGTTTGGCGCAAACCATGTTCGTATCATCGATACCGAGTTTACTTTTACCAGTAAACTGGTTGACGGTCGTTTTCCCGATTATAGACGTGTATTACCACGAGGTGGTGATAAGTTAGTGACGGCCAATCGAGAGTGGTTACGCAGTGCTTTTCAGCGTGTGTCTATTTTATCTAATGAGAAATTTCGTGGTGTACGGTTAAATTTATCTAGTGGATTATTAAAGATCAGTGCCAATAACCCAGAGCAAGAGCAAGCCGAAGAAGTGGTTGAAGTGGGTTATGAAGGAGATGATTTAGAAATTGGCTTTAATGTGTCATATGTACTGGATGTGTTAAATACACTCAAAACGGAAGACGTGCAGTTTACTTTAGCTGATTCTAATAGCAGTGCGTTAATTGAAGGTGCTGGTGATGATGAAGCGATGTATGTTGTGATGCCAATGCGTTTATAAAATGAGTCTTACCCACTTAAGCCTCGGTGACTTTCGCAACATCGAGGCGATTTCTTTAGAACCCAGCCCCGACATAAATGTCATCATTGGCGCTAACGGCAGCGGTAAAACAAGTCTGTTAGAAGCCATATATTTTCTTTCTCACGGCAAGTCCTTTCGTACTAATAAGCATAAATTGTTGATCCGTCATGAACAGACTCGGTGTGCTGTTCATGCAAAAAAACAGCATCTTAGCTTGTCTATACCAGTTGGAATCGGTAAAGACACGTCAGGCGAAACCTCTTTACGGATCCAAGGGCAGTCTAGTCGAAAGGTCTCTGAACTTGCTCAGTTGATCCCAGTTCAAGTGATCACACCAGAAAGTTATGATTTGTTTTTTGGTGGTCCCAAAGAGCGCAGAAAGTTTATGGATTTAGGTGTGTTCCACGTGGAACATGAGTTTTTTCAAGAGTGGAAAGATTTCAATAAAGTACTCAAACAGCGTAATGCGCTGTTAAAGTTACGGCCCAATAACTATGCTGAACAAATTCAATATTGGGATAAAGAGTTTGTTCGATTAGCTGAGAAAATAAATAAACACCGAGAAGAGTATATAAGTAGGTTTACCGCCCATTTTTTTGATAAAATAGTTAACAAAATACCCGTATTCTCAGGGCTTGAATTGCGCTATGATGAAGGGTGGAAAGAAAGCTTAGCTGATGCGCTGAAACACCAGTTTCAGCGTGATACAAAGCTTGGCTATACAAGTAAAGGGCCGCATAAAGCTGACTTCAGCTTTTATATACATGGCCATAGTGTTGAAAGTATTTTATCTCGGGGTCAATTGAAGCTCCTTCTGTATGCATTGAAAATTGCGCAGAATAGTTTAATTGAATCTGAAACCGATAAGCAGTCGATACTGCTTATCGACGACTTACCTTCAGAGTTAGGTGAAGAAACAATGCAGCATGTGTCTGTATTATTGTCGCAGTGTCAGTCTCAGCTGTTCATTACTGCAATTACCGCTGAAAGTATTTCTGCTGTCGTGGAACCGATGAAACGTGAACTACGAATGTTCCACGTGAAACATGGCAGTTTAATAACAAAATAATTGGAAGAAACCATGTCTGAAAATTACGATTCATCCAGTATAAAAGTACTGAAAGGATTGGACGCAGTACGAAAGCGTCCTGGAATGTATATAGGGGATACAGATGATGGCACCGGTCTGCATCATATGGTATTCGAAGTTGTTGATAACTCAATTGATGAAGCGTTAGCTGGTCATTGTGATGATATCTTTGTAACTATTCACCTTGATGGCTCTGTATCAGTACGCGATAACGGTCGTGGTATTCCAACCTCTATTCATGAAGAAGAAGGCGTCTCTGCAGCCGAAGTTATCATGACAGTATTGCATGCCGGCGGTAAGTTTGATGATAATTCATATAAAGTATCGGGTGGCTTGCACGGTGTAGGTGTTTCTGTTGTAAACGCACTTTCTGAAAAACTACAATTAACAATACGCCGTGAAGGCAAAGTGCACCAGCAAACCTATTCAATGGGTGTACCAGATGCACCACTGGCTGTAGTTGGTGAGTCTGAAACAACGGGAACTGAATTGCGTTTTTGGCCAAGTTCAGAAACCTTCACTGATATTAATTTTCACTTTGATATTCTTGCTAAACGCTTACGTGAGCTTTCATTCTTAAACTCAGGGGTTAGCATCATCTTAAGTGATGAGCGTGAAGATAATAAACGTGATCACTTTAAATATGACGGTGGTATTCAAGCGTTCGTTGAATACTTAAACCGTAAAAAAACACCCGTGCATCAAAGTGTTTTTCACTTTACAAGTGAACGTGAGGATGGCACAAGTGTTGAAGTGTCAATGCAGTGGAATGATGGTTTCCAAGAGAATATCTATTGTTTCACCAACAACATTCCACAGCGTGATGGCGGTACTCATTTGGCCGGTTTCCGTTCTGCGTTAACGCGTACGTTAAACACGTATATGGAAAAAGAAGGCTTTAACAAGAAAGCCAAAACCAATAGCAATGCGACCGGCGATGATGCGCGTGAGGGTCTTACTGCAGTTGTCAGTGTTAAAGTACCAGATCCAAAGTTCTCTTCTCAAACTAAAGATAAGTTGGTATCAAGTGAAGTGAAGACGGCAGTTGAGCAGGCTATGGGTGAAAAGCTAAGTGAATTCTTACTTGAAAATCCAGGTGATGCCAAAATTGTTGTAAGTAAAATTATTGATGCCGCGCGTGCTCGAGAAGCTGCACGTAAAGCCCGTGAAATGACACGCCGTAAAGGGGTGATGGATTTAGCTGGCTTACCAGGTAAATTAGCGGATTGCCAAGAACGAGACCCCGCACTATCTGAACTCTATATAGTGGAGGGTGACTCAGCAGGCGGATCGGCAAAGCAAGGCCGTAACCGTAAAAACCAAGCAATCTTACCGCTCAAAGGTAAGATCCTGAATGTTGAAAAAGCGCGCTTTGACAAAATGTTGTCTTCACAAGAAGTCGCAACACTGATCACTGCACTGGGCTGTGGTATTGGCCGTGATGAATATAACCCTGAAAAACTACGCTATCACCGTATCATCATCATGACCGATGCGGACGTGGATGGGTCTCACATTCGTACTTTATTACTGACGTTCTTCTATCGTCAAATGCCAGAAATCATTGAACGTGGTTATGTGTATATCGCACAGCCACCTTTATATAAAGTGAAAAAAGGTAAGCAAGAGCAGTACATTAAAGATGATGCCGCACTCACAGTTTACCTCACTGCATTAGCCTTGAACGGTGCCGCGCTTTACCCAACTGCCGGTGCAACCGCAATTGAAGGCGAAGCGTTAGCAGATATGGTGAGTGATTATCAGAGTACGGTAAAAATCATTGAACGCTTAAATCGTAAGTTCCCAGCGTCTGTAACGAATCGCTTGATCTATCAGCCTGAGATCACGGAAACAGAGTTAACTGATAAAACTAAAGTAGCCCAGTGGACAGAAACGTTCATTGCAGACTTAGTTGCACGTGATGAAGATGCGACTATATTTGAAGCCGACGTTAAATTTGATGAAGAGCGCAGCTTATATTACCCAGTTATCAAGATCCGTCAGCATGGAGTAGACAAAGCCTATACACTCGATCATAGCTTTATTACTTCTAAAGATTATGTACGCATTGCCAAGACAGGTGAGGGCATTGCAAACTTAATGGGTGACGGTGGTTATATTCAACGCGGTGAAAAAACCTTTGAAGTTGGTAGTTTTGTCGAGGGTCTAGATTGGTTGATTAATGAATCTAAACGTGGCTTGTATACACAACGTTATAAAGGATTGGGTGAGATGAACCCTAACCAATTGTGGGAAACAACCATGGATCCAAGTGCTCGCCGTATGCTACGAGTGACCATTGAAGATGCAATTGCTGCTGACCAGTTATTCGCAACACTTATGGGTGACCAAGTTGAACCGCGTCGTGAGTTTATCGAGACAAACGCGCTGCGTGTAGTTAACTTAGACGTATAAATCTAAGTCATAAATAATTCAAAAAAAGGAGGGTTTTCCCTCCTTTTTTTGTGTCTAACGCTTAAAACCATGCTGCGCTCGCGGTATACTGAGCATAATTTTAACACATTTAAAACCCTTCACTGATGTAAGCCAAAACAGTGCAATACGGGTTTAGTCATGAACTAAATATATAATTAAGCCAACTATGCAAAAATACGACGTTAAAACCTTTCAAGGTTTGATCCTGGCTTTACAGGATTACTGGGCACAGCAAGGCTGTATCATTGCTCAGCCTTTGGATATGGAAGTAGGTGCGGGTACGTTTCATCCGCTTACATTTTTAAAATCGATTGGCCCAGAGCCAATGTCGAGTGCGTATGTACAGCCATGTCGTCGCCCAACCGATGGCCGTTATGGTGAAAATCCGAATCGACTACAGCACTACTACCAGTTCCAAGTTGTGTTAAAACCATCACCTGAAAATATTCAAGAACTATATCTAGGGTCATTAGAAGCCGTGGGTATTGATACACTAACCCATGAAGTACGCTTTGTTGAAGATAACTGGGAATCTCCGACACTCGGTGCATGGGGACTGGGTTGGGAAATTTGGCTTAATGGTATGGAAGTGACGCAGTTCACTTATTTCCAGCAAGTTGGTGGCATAGAATGTGCGCCTGTAACGGGTGAAATCACTTATGGTCTAGAACGTTTAGCCATGTATATACAAGGCGTAGATAGCATTTATGACCTCGTATGGACAGATGGTCCTATGGGTAAAGTGACCTATGGTGACGTATTCCATCAAAACGAAGTAGAGCAATCTAAGTATAACTTTGAATATGCCGATGTGGATGCGTTGTTTGCACAATTCGACCATTGTGAAAAAGAAAGTCAGAAGCTGATTGAAGCAAGTTTGCCATTACCTGCATATGAGCAAGTCATGAAGGCATCACATGCTTTTAATTTATTGGATGCGCGTCATGCAATTTCTGTGACTGAACGTCAACGTTATATTTTACGAGTACGTGCTTTGTCTAAAGCCTGTGCACAAGCATATTATGATGCACGTGAAGCCCTTGGTTTCCCGCTTTGTAAGGATTAAGCAATGTCGACTGAAAACTTATTAGTAGAAATTGGTACTGAAGAGTTACCACCTAAAGCACTGCGTAAGCTTGCACAAGCATTTGCTGACAACATGTCGGCAGAGTTAACGTCATTAGAGTTAAGCTTTCAATCAGTAAATTGGTACGCATCACCTCGTCGCTTGGGTGTACAAGTTTCAGCATTAGAAACACAACAACAAGATAAAGTCGTTGAGAAACGCGGTCCTGCGACTAAGGCTGCATTTGACGCAGAAGGTAATCCAACGAAAGCAGCTCAGGGTTGGGCGCGAGGGTGTGGTATTGACGTCAGTGAAGCAGAAACATTAGAAACGGATAAAGGTGCCTGGTTATTACATCGTGCGACCGTATCCGGAAAGCAATCTGTTGAACTACTGGCAGATGCAATTGCGAAAGCATTAGCAAAACTACCGATTCCAAAGCCAATGCGCTGGGGAGCGAATAAAACACAATTTATTCGCCCAGTACATACCGTGGCCGCATTACTTGGTAGTACTCAAGTGACTGGTGAAGTGCTTGGTAAAGCTATTAGCAATGAACTGCAAGGTCACCGTTTCCATCATCCTGCGCGCGTTACTATCAAGCATGCGGATGACGCCTTTGACGTATTAAAAGGTGCCTACGTTATTGCTGATTATGATAAGCGTAAAAATTTAATTCGTGAGCAAATTGCAGCGGCAGCGAATGCCGTCAATGCACAAGTTGCGATGGATGAAGATTTACTGGATGAAGTCACTTCGTTGGTTGAGTGGCCGGTGACGTTAACGGCATCATTTGAAGAAGCCTTTTTGGATGTACCATCAGAAGCTCTGATCTACACCATGAAAGACGATCAAAAATACTTTCCGTTGTTAGATCAAGACGGCAACTTAATAAACAAGTTCTTGTTTGTGTCTAACATTGAAAGTAAAGATCCAAAAGTGGTCATTGCAGGCAATGAGAAAGTCGTTCGCCCACGTTTAGCGGATGCGCAGTTCTTCTTTGAAACAGACAAAAAGAAAACACTTGAAAGCAGGTTAACGTCTTTAGAGTCAGTATTATTTCAAAAGCAGCTTGGTACGTTAAAAGATAAGTCTGAGCGTATTGCAGCTTTGGCTGGGTACATCGCAGAGCAAGTGGGTGCGGATAAGGCACTGGCAGAGCGTGCAGGCTTACTAAGTAAAACAGATTTAATGACTGAAATGGTCATGGAGTTTACGGATGTACAGGGTGTAATGGGTATGCATTACGCACGTATTGATGGTGAAGCCGAAGAGGTTGCATTAGCACAGAACGAGCAATATATGCCACGTTTTGCCGGGGATGACTTACCATCAAATCCAATTAGCTATGCGGTGGCACTGGCAGATAAGTTCGATACACTTGTGGGTATTTTTGGTATTGGCCAAGCGCCAAAAGGTGACAAAGACCCATTTGCACTGCGTCGTGCTGCTATTGGTGCATTACGTATCATGGTTGAAAAAGAGTTAACATTAGACATTAACGACATTGTAGCGAAAGCAAAAACATTGTTTGGTGACAAGCTAAGTAACGATCAAGTTGCTGACGATGTACTTGAATTTATGCTCGGTCGTTTCCGTGCATGGTATCAAGATGAAGGCATTAGTGTTGATGTTATTCAAGCTGTATTGGTACGCAAGCCAACCGCTCCAATTGATTTTGATCGACGTGTGAAAGCGGTTAGTCACTTTAGAACGCTCGCTGAGGCGGACGCGTTGGCAGCAGCTAACAAGCGTGTGAATAACATTCTGGCGAAAAATAATGTTACCAGTGATGCGCAAGTCAATGAGGCATTGTTAGCTGAACCTGCGGAGCAAGTTTTGGCCCAGCAAGTGAGTGCGTTAACTGCCGAGCTAGCGCCTGTGTATGCGGCGGGTGATTATCAGCAAGCGCTAAGTCGCCTTGCAAGCCTACGTGAAGCCGTCGACAGCTTCTTTGATAATGTCATGGTTATGGCTGATGATGAAGCGGTTAAAAGCAATCGCTTAGCATTGTTAAGTCAGTTGAGTCGTTTATTCTTAAATACCGCAGATATCTCGGTATTACAAAAGTAAGTACTTAGTCACGTTAAAAGCCAGCCCAGAGCTGGCTTTTTTATTATTAGGTAACGATTGATATGGTTACCGATGGCGAATAATACATATAGGGTAGTTGTATAATGAAAAAGCTCAGTGCAGTTGTATTGGCGCTGCTATTATCGGCTTGCTCCAGTCAGGTACATGTTACAGACACACAGCAAACGACGACCACAGTAGCCAAAGAATTAAATCGGCCAATGTATTTACGAGGTGACTTTACCTTGTGGGATGCCGAGTCACACTATAAGCTAAAAACTTCTCAGCCGGGGGTGTACTCTGTTAAAGCAAAGTTTATGACACCGGGAAAGGTGTATGAATTTAAACTCGCAGATGAAGCATGGGCTAGAGGATTTAACTGCGGATATAAAGTGCAAGGGGTATTACGATTAAACCAACCTGAATTAGCCGATTGTGATACGGTTTACAATTATTTTAGCTTTATGCCAAAACAGAAAGGCTGGTATAAAATTACGCTCGACTATTCTGATAGCCGATCACCGAAGGTCATGGTGACTAAGGGTTAGGCTTTAAACCCCTTTCTTTACTAGGTATTTATAGGGTGCTTCGGCAGTTTCTTGTGCGATCAAGGTATGATCCATAAACGCACAAAAGCTGGGAATATCACGGGTCGTTGATGGGTCATCAGCGACAATTAACAGTGTTTCACCAGTATTCATTTTTCTGACCATGCCGCGGATCATCATCACAGGTTCAGGGCAACGCAAGCCAATGGCATCTAATGTGTGGTCTGGGTTTGAAAATGGCATGGGTTAACTCGCTTAGCGGCTGCTGAATGATTTTGTGCGCTATTCTAACTAGTGTTTTTAGACAAATAAACCACCCCTTAGAAAAAGCTGAAAATAAATGGATTTACCATGATATCAGCACGAAAAAAGGCAAAGCGATGTACTCACTTTGCCTTTGTCACCAAGTTGAAAGGGTCTGTCGGTATTGTCTACTCGACGCGCTCAAATACGGTTGCAATGCCTTGGCCTAAACCAATACACATTGTGGCTAAACCATACTTTGCGTTTTTGTCTTCCATAATATGAATAAGAGAAGTACTAATGCGTGAGCCTGAGCAGCCAAGTGGGTGGCCTAAGGCAATGGCGCCGCCATTCAGGTTAACTTTTTCGTCTGCGACGTCTAATAAACCTAAATCTTTTAATACCGGTAATGATTGCGCAGCAAATGCTTCGTTTAATTCAGCTACGTCAATATCATTAATGCTTATTCCGGCCTGCTTTAGCGCCTTTTTACTGGCAGGGACTGGACCATAACCCATGATGGATGGATCACATCCTGCCACCGCCATTGATTTTATTCGTGCGCGAATAGGTAAACCGAGTTCTTTGGCTTTTTCTTCGCTCATTACCAACATGGCGGAAGCACCATCAGATAAGGCAGATGAAGTACCCGCTGTCACAGTACCTGATGCTGGATTGAAAACAGGGCGCAATTGGCTCAAACCTTCTACCGTTGTTTCTGGGCGAATCACTTCATCATGCTCGACAAGTACAGGTACGCCATCGTCATCGTGACCTTGCATCGGTAATATTTCACGACTAAAGCGGCCTTCAACCGTCGCTGCATGCGCGCGCTGATGTGAGCGATAAGCAAAGTTATCTTGCTGTTCACGACTGATACCATGAAGTGTTGCTAAATACTCTGCAGTGAGCCCCATTGAACCTGAAGCTTGAGCGATTGAAGTAGATAAACCCGCATGAAAATCAACACCGTGCGTCATAGGGACGTGACCCATGTGTTCCACGCCACCAATCAGATAAGTATCACCAGCACCGGTCATAATTGCCCTTGCAGCATCATGTAAAGCTTGCATTGAAGAACCACATAAACGGTTTACGGTAACAGCCGGCACTGAATGAGGAATACCAGCCAGTAACGCTGCGTTACGGGCAACATTAAAGCCTTGTTCTAATGTTTGCTGTACACAGCCCCAATAAATATCATCAATAGATGCAGGGTCTACAGCAGGGTTACGTTCAAGTAGCCCTTTCATTAGATGTGCACTTAAATCTTCTGCACGACGATGTTTAAATACGCCATTTTTAGATCGACCCATAGGGGTACGCAGACAATCGACGATTACAGCTTGTTGCATTGCAGACATATTATTGACCCTCCACTGAATAGAACACTTTACCTTGTTTTGCCCACTCTCGGGTTTGTTCAGATACTTGGTAAATGGCACCTAGGTGTGCATATTTATCTGCCATAGCGACAAAGTTAGCCAGTCCAACTTGATCCAAGTAACGGAATGCACCGCCTCTAAATGGTGGGAAACCAATACCGTAAATCAGTGCCATGTCTGCTTCTTGTGCCGAGGCAATCACCTCTTCTTGTAAGCATAACAGGACTTCATTTAGCATCGGCACCATACAGCGTTCAATGATGGTTTGTTTATCAAACTCTTGGCTTGATCCACAAATACTTGCCAATAGCTCAAGGCTTGCTGCATCTTTAGATTTTTTCAGGCGACCTTTTCTGTCTGGTGCATACTGATAAAAACCGACTTTATTTTTCTGACCATAACGTTCTGCATTCGCTAATACAGCCACAGGATCTTTTTCTTGGCGTGCCATGCGTTCAGGGAACCCATCAGCCATAACACCAGTACAATGATTAGCAGTATCAATACCTACCACATCGAGCAGGTAAGCCGGGCCCATAGGCCAACCAAATACGTTTTCCATCACTTTATCTATTTTACTAAAGTCGGCGCCTTCAACTACAAGTTGGCTGAAGCCTGCAAAGTAAGGAAATAAAACTCGGTTTACAAAGAAGCCAGGGCAATCATTTACAACAATAGGAGATTTACCAAGCTTTAAGGCGTAATCAACCACCGCGTTAATGGTTGCATCAGAGGTTTTACTACCGCGAATAATTTCAACCAATGGCATCTTTGGCACGGGGTTGAAAAAGTGCATACCGCAGAAATCTTCTGGGCGCTTTAGCGCAGTTGCTAATTCATCAATACAAATTGTGGATGTATTTGATGTTAATATAGTGCCTTCTGGCAGCTGTTCTTCAAGACCTGCTAGTACCGTCTGTTTTACCTTCGGGTGTTCTACGACCGCTTCAACCACAATATCAGAATTGGCTAAATCACGATCTTCAAGCGTTGGTTTTATTTTACCAAGTGTTGCGACCATTTTATCCATGGCCATATGACCACGCTTTACTTTTTTACCAAGAATGGTGGCTGCTTCATTCATGCCTAAATCAAGCGCTGCTTGGTTGATGTCTTTCATGACAATCGGTGTGCCTTTATAAGCAGACTGATAAGCAATGCCGCCGCCCATTATGCCCGCACCGAGTACCGCTGCTTGTTTGATCTCAAGCTGTGATGCTTTAGCTTGCTTTTTAGCAACGCCTTTGATGTATTGGTCTGCTAAAAATATACCGGTTTGTGCGGCAGCTTCCGCTGTTTTCGCCAGCTTTGCAAAATTGGCATTTTCAATGGCCATTGCTTCATCACGAGTGCTATTTGCGGCTGCTTTAATCGTTCTTACTGCCATAACTGGTGCCGGGTAGTGACCTTTGGTTTTACCCATAACCATGCCTTCAGCCATCGCAAAACTCATGCCTTGCTCTACTTTATTTAGCTTCAATGGTGACAGTTTTACTTGGCGCTTTGCTTGCCAATCTAGCTTACCTTGAACAGCTTGCTCTAATACGCGGACGGCTGCGTCGAATAGTTTTTCTGGTGCCACAACACCGTCAACAGCGCCGACTTTAAGTGCATCGTTCGCGCGATTTTCTTTACCTGTGGTGATCCAGGTCATGGCATTGTCGGCACCAATAATTCTTGGTAAACGTACCGTGCCACCAAACCCTGGCATGATCCCGAGTTTAACTTCAGGTAAGCCAATTTTTGCTGAGGTACTGGCTAAGCGAAAGTCAGTAGCAAGTAACCACTCACACCCGCCACCAAGCGCTAAACCATTGATTGCTGATGCAGTCGGGAAAGGTAGATCTTCGATTGCATCAAATACGTCGGTTGCGTCTTTTATCCAGCCAATAAGTTCTTCTTCTGGGCGCTGGAAGGTCGGTAAAAATTCAAATATATCAGCACCAATGATGAAGTGATCTTTATCACTGGTGAATACCATCGCGTCAATATCGTCACGTTGGCGTAATTCGACAAATGCTTTAGCGCATTCAGATAGGGTTTGCTGAGACAGTTTATTAACCGAACCTGGCATACAAAACTTAAATTCAGCGATTTTGCCTTTGCAGAAATCAACAACAAAGGACTCACTCTTATATAACATGCTTGTTCTCCCGTGTGGTAACACTGGTACGATGAGTTGCTATTTCACCCAGTTTGGCCGCTTTAAATAAAAATTGCAATGAAAAATTTGTGCTGCATTTCTCATATTATTAAAAAGCATAAATATTGATGCTATGGTGGGGGGGTTGATTTTATTCACCTTCAGTATAGATAAGGTAAGTCACTATGCTGAGGCGTTTTCTTATATAACAACTGTAGTACACAATTGGTGTGGTGCATCCACACGTTACTTAAATAATTTGAATTAAGGTCACTATGAGAGCATGGATCTTAGGTGTCGCTGCTACCAGCATTGGGCTATTTAGCTGGTTTTCTTGTGCACAAGACACCCATAAAACATTTAAAGCGGCAGAGCGAGTCGCGTGGTCAGGGCAATATAATGCCTTTCAACACGCATTTAAGTCGCTAGATCACCCTTTAAAGCCTTATGTTGAAATGGCCTTTTACACACGAAATAGTAAATTAAAATATCAAGCTGATATTGCACGCTATTTATCGGTATATGACGGGACTCCATTAGAGTGGCCTGTACGTTCAAGCTGGCTAAAGTATCTGAAAAAGCGAGGTAAAAAAGCACTATTTATTGAATATTACCAACCGACAAAAGACGCTGAATTACACTGCAGTTACTTGCAATATCAACTTGATTTGGGTGCACCTAAAAAAGCAATTTTAGATCAGGTAACGCCTTTGTGGGTAGTGGGTAAATCTCAGCCGCGTGCATGTGATGGTTTATTTAAGCAGTGGCAAAGTGCCAACTATATGAGTGAGGCATTGGTGTGGCTACGGATCACCAAGGCGGCCCAAGGTGGGCAAACATCTTTGCTACGCTACTTAAAAAAGCTACTACCTAATAACCAAGCTTATTTGGCTGAGTTATACACCAAGGTACGCCAAGACCCGAGCGCGTCTGCGGGTCTATATCGTTACAAAAAACGCTCGGCTAAGGAAGCTGAAATTGCGGTGTATGGGGTACGTCGTTTAATTTGGCGAGATCAGAAGTTGGCGCTTCGAGCATGGGACAAACTACAAACCATGTTTGCTTTTACACAAGCACAAAAAGACAGTGTGGCTTACAGATTTGCGTTGGCGTTAGCATCAAAAGGGCACCCTCAGGCTAAATTTTGGCTTAATAAAGTACCGCCAAAACAACAAGATAGTAAGTTAAAGCAATGGATGATGAGCAATTTGCTTAAAGATCAAGATTGGGCAGGGATCACCGCGCTATTTGCCCCCATGAATGATTTAAGTAATGGACAAACCTATTGGTTGGCTTACAGCCATGCTCGTCGGGGCGATGCGGGTCAAGCCCGTGAGTTGTGGCAAAGCATTGCTGGAAAGAGAGATTACTATGGTTTTTTAGCGGCTGGACGGCTTGGCTTGCCTGTGTCGCTCAACACCAAGTCACTAGATGTACCGCCATCACTGTTAGAAAAAGTATCGCATGCACCGGGTTTTATGCGTGCTAAGGCGTTATATGAGATGAAACGATACACGCAAGCGCGTAGAGAGTGGAACTACTTAACCAATACCTCGAGTACGGCAGAAAAGCTAGCGGCCTCTATGTTAGCGGCTGACTTACAGTGGTACGACAGCACGATTTTTACGCTTGCTGAAATTGAGGCATGGGATTATACCGATTTACGTTTTCCGATGGCTTACGAGGCATTATTCACGCGCTACAGTAAGAAAAATCATATTGATATGGCGTGGAGTATTGCGGTTGCGCGTCGTGAAAGTTCGTTTGCACCGGATGCAAGGTCACACGCGGATGCGTATGGGTTGATGCAATTGCTGCCTAGTACTGCTCGTTTCGTGAGTAAGCAACGTGTGTCAAAGAAAAAGCTATTTCAGCCTGTGACCAACATTCGTTTAGGGACCGATTATTTAGAGTATTTGAAAAAGAAAAATCAGGGGAATGAAATCCTGGCGACAGCCTCTTACAATGCAGGTTACCACCGCATTAAAAAGTGGTTGCCCGATGAAGCCATACCTGCGGAGTTGTGGATTGAACTGATCCCCTATAAAGAAACTCGTGATTACGTTAAAAACGTCTTTGCATATCGCCAAGTGTACCATACTAAAATGGGTCGCGATGGCAATGTATTGGCACCAATCTTGGATATGAAAATTGGTGGATGAGTCCACTCTGCTGTTATCACAGAGTCAATCTAGCGACTTCGCTGGATTGGCTTTTAGCGCTTATGATAGACTGGATTTATTGGTAGATTAAACTTAATGGGTACACCGTGGAACAACTAGCACAATATTATGCTGAGCATATTGCAACGTTACAGCAGCGCACAAAAACTATCGTAGAACGTGAAGGGCTTGAAGGGCTTGTGATCCATTCAGGTCAGGCTAAACGGCAATTCTTAGATGATATGTATTACCCGTTCAAGGTAAACCCACAGTTTAAGGCATGGCTGCCAGTGATTGATAATCCGCATTGCTGGTTAGTAGTAAATGGCACAGATAAGCCTAAGTTAATATTTTATCGACCAATTGATTTTTGGCATAAAGTACCGGATGAACCAAGTGACTTTTGGGCTGACTATTTTGATATTCAATTATTATTAAAGCCTGATCAAGTTGAAAAGTTTCTGCCTTACGATAAAGCGGGATACGGTTATATCGGTGAATACTTAGAAGTAGGGCAAGCCCTTGGTTTTACACAAATGAACCCAGAGCCGGTGATGAATTACTTACACTTTCATCGTGCCTATAAGACACAGTATGAGTTAGTGTGTTTGCGTGAAGCAAATCGTTTGGCGGTGCTTGGTCATACTGCTGCACGTGATGCATTTTATGCTGGCGCGTCAGAGTTTGGTATTCAACAAGCTTATTTGAACGCCACATCACATATGGAAAATGATACGCCGTACGGCAATATTGTGGCATTAAATGAAAACTGCGCCATTTTACATTATACGCATTTTGAGCGTCAGGCACCGGCAAAACATCGTTCATTCTTAATTGATGCGGGTGCAAACTTTCATGGCTATGCGTCTGATATCACCCGTACTTATGACTTTGCTAAGCAAGGCCAATTTGCCGATTTAGTGTCTGTTATGAATGAGCACCAGATTGCGTTAGGTAAGGCATTACAGCCTGGTAAGCTGTATGGCGAATTGCATATTGATTGCCATAATCGTGTAGCGCAAGTGTTAGCTGATTTTAATATCGTAAAGCTACCAGCAGAAGAGATTGTTGCTAAAGGGATCACGTCAACGTTCTTCCCACACGGCTTAGGCCACCATTTGGGTCTGCAAGTACATGACATGGGTGGGTTTATGGCTGATGAGTCTGGTACACATCAAGATCCGCCAGAAGGGCACCCATTCTTACGTTGTACGCGCCGTATTGAAGCGGGACAAGTATTTACCATTGAGCCTGGGTTGTATTTCATTGACTCATTACTCGGTGATTTAGCGGAAACGGACAATAAGCAGTATATTAATTGGGGTAAAGTGGCTGAGTTTAAGCCTTACGGTGGTATTCGAATAGAGGATAACATCATTGTGCATGATGATAGGCTTGAGAATATGACACGAGATTTGAACTTAGATTAAGATACGATGAGTTTGAGTTAAAATGAGGGAGCGTGATGCTCCCTTGTGTTTTAAGGTACATAATGAGTGTATGTCAGAATATTACATCCCCAGTGAAACGCTAAAATTTCACGAAGAAATAAAAAAAAGCACCTTCATTGTGCATATTGCCCATACGCCAACGCTTGATGATGCAAAAGCCTTCATAAAAAAGATCAATGAGGATTACCCTGACGCACGTCATAACTGCTGGGCGCATGTGGCTGGGCAACCTGGTGGTAGTCATGTTTATGGGTTTTCTGATGATGGGGAACCAAACGGTACGGCAGGCAAGCCCATGTTAAATGTGCTTACCGGATCAGGGTTAGGAGAGATAACTGCGGTAACAACGCGTTACTTTGGTGGTATTAAGTTAGGCACTGGCGGGTTGGTACGTGCGTATGGCGGCTCACTCAATAATGCCTTGGCACAATTGAAGACGAGTTTAAAAATTCCTGCAGTGACACTCGAGGGCGAATCTGATTATGCCTTGCAAGGTGTGATTGAGCAGTACTTACACGCTCACTTTACGATTTTATCTATTGAGAAAGACTATGGGGTAGTGGTGAGTTGGCAAATTAGTCTTGATCACCGACAAGTACAGCAAGCACGGCAAGAAATTTTTGATTTAAGTAACGGTGTGGTTGAGTTAACTATCAAAGAATAAGACAATTGGTGCTAAATTAGTCTTAATAATCATAAAAAGCGAAAAGCAGCATGCAATTTCGTACCATCATTAAAATTCTCGGCCAACTGGTGGCATTATTTAGTATTACCATGGTACCGCCAGCATTGGTGTCATTGATCTATAAAGACGGTGGTGGTGTGCCATTCGTTTTAGCTTTCGTATTTAGCATTGCGATAGGGATGCTTGCTTATTATCCCAACCGTAAAGAAAAAGGCGACTTGAAAGCCAGAGAAGGCTTTTTAATTGTGGTGCTGTTCTGGTTAGTTCTAGGGTTTTTCGCATCGGTGCCGTTGATCTTTTTACAAACTCCAAGTCTTTCTCTTGCGGATGCCGTGTTTGAGGCTTTTTCGGGTTTGACTACCACCGGGGCCACGGTACTTACCGGCATAGAACATTTACCCAAATCAGTGCTATTCTATCGTCAGCAATTACAATGGTTTGGCGGTATGGGGATCATCGTACTGGCCGTCGCTGTATTACCTATGCTTGGCGTGGGTGGTATGCAGTTGTATCGTGCTGAAACACCTGGGCCCGTTAAAGACTCTAAAATGACCCCGCGTATAGCAGACACCGCCAAACACCTTTGGTATATCTATGTGTCACTGACGGCGGCGTGCACGGTATCTTATTGGGCTGCAGGCATGGGCTGGTTTGATGCCATTTGTCATGCTTTCTCAACCATCGCCATTGGCGGGTTCTCGACTTATGATGCGTCGATGGGGCACTTTGACAGCCCACTCATTAATATTATATGTGTGGTGTTTCTGATCATTGCGGCGGTGAATTTTTCATTACACTATGCGGCGGTGTCGAGTCGAAATATACGCGTATATTTGCGAGATCCAGAGTTTAAAGTCTTCCTATTCATTCAATTGGCATTGGTGGTGTTGTGCTTTGCTGTTTTGTCTTCAAATCAAGTGTATATGAATGGTGATGAAACTTTAGATCAGGCGCTATTCCAAGCGGTTTCTATTAGTACCACAGCCGGCTTTGCAACTGACAACTTTGCGGCATGGCCACTGTTTTTACCAATCTTACTTATTTTTTCTAGCTTTATTGGTGGATGTGCTGGCTCAACTGGCGGTGGTATGAAGGTTGTACGTGTTTTCTTACTTTACCTACAAGGTGTGAGAGAGCTTAATCGCTTGGTACATCCGCGTGCCATTTATTCGATTAAATTAGGCCGTAAAGCACTGCCAGACAAAGTTGTAGAAGCGGTATGGGGATTCTTTTCTGCCTATGCTCTTGTCTTTGTAATTATCATGATTGCGTTGTTAGGCACGGGTATGGATAACATTACGGCCTTTTCAGCGACTGCTGCATGTTTAAATAACTTGGGCCCTGGGTTGGGAGAGGTTGCAGCGCATTATGGCGATATTACTGACACGGCCAAGTGGATACTAACAATAGCGATGGTATTTGGTCGTTTAGAGATATTCACCTTATTGGTGTTATTTACTCCGACTTTTTGGCGCGGTTAAGTATAGGGGCTTGCGGTGTCTCTGCGTTAGAGGCACCGCTTCTTGTTTCGTATTTTTATTTCCTCTTTGTCGATTCATACCTTCGTCATTTCATCGACTTAACCTAAAGCATATGCAGTGAGCTACTGTTTTAAATTTCGCCAAGTAACGGATGTTATTGAACGTATAATGCCCTTTAATTTACTGTTTTTGCTGTGTGCTTACTGAATAGGCAGGCTTGCAATTATAGGTATATAGGTTTTTAATTGACAATTCATAGGTAAGTTTGCACTTGCTATTTATGACGGAGTAGCGCCGCCTAATGACTACATTATCAAGGTTTAGTGATGTTAAAGACCAGTGCCACAGGAAGCGGACACCATCTTGCTCAGATCTCCGCAGGGAGCGTAATTGATATTGAAGTGGTTATGCCAGCAGGCTCAAAGCGTTTGAAAACGGAATATGTAGGCCAACTTGATGGGTAGTTTTTAGTGTTGAAGCATCCGAGCTCTAAACGTCTTGGCGCTGCAATTGATTACATTAAGGAAGGCTGTAAGGTGATCGTTTGGGCGCTCTTAGAGCATGGCGAGGGTCAAGTCATCGCCTTTAAAACCACGATTCAATCAATCACCTCTCACCCAGCTCGGCTTATTTTTTTAACGCTGTCCGCTCAAGTACAAACTTATTGTTTACGCGCGTAAACACGTGTTCCAACACTCATACCCGTGGTCATTAATTTAGCTGAGTACTCCTGTGTTGGGGTAATTAAGGATATTTCTTTATCGGGCAATTTGATATTCATCATGAAGACAGTAGGGATACCGCGAGTATGAAAGAGCAGGACTGTAAAGTTCTACTCGAAGGGAAAAACAATCAGCAAATGACGTTATCTGGCTCGATTTGCAGCCTGCATCCACAAGATGGCACCATTGCATTGGGTATTCGGCTGACTGATGATCAGCAGGTGATGGAGAGTATCCTGAAAGAGTATTTAATTGATTTATCTATTTTACATGAACAGCACTCGTAAGATTTCTGATATAGGATTGAGTCAGTTCTATCTGGTTCAGAGCGCTACACAAATAGCGCGCTGACTTGGAATAACTTTTCAACAACACTTATCTGGCGCTTGTCGATTAAAAACATTATGACGTGATCTCCAGACATAATCATTGTATCGTCATGGGCTATAAGCACATCATCATCTCTGACAATAGCACCAATGGTGGTCCCGACAGGCAACTTAATATCTCTGATAGAGCGGCCGACGACTTTTGAGGTGATTTCATCGCCATGTGCCACGGCTTCAATGGCTTCAGCTGCGCCTTTTCGCAATGAATACACGTTTACAATATCACCGCGACGTACGTGTGTGAGCAGGGCTGAAATGGTGGCCTGCTGCGGAGAAATAGCAATATCAATTTCTCCACCTTGAACAAGGTCTACATACGCGCCACGTTGAATAAGCACCATGGTTTTTTGTGCCCCCATGCGCTTTGCAAGCATGGCCGCCATGATATTCGCTTCATCGTCATTAGTGACAGCAATGAACGCATCGACTTGTTCAATATGTTCTTCCGAGAGTAATTCTTGATCAGAGGCGTCACCACAAAATACCACCGTATTATCAAGCATTTCAGATAATTGAGCAGCACGAGTATGGTTTCTTTCAATGAGCTTAACACTGTGATTTTTTTCCAGTGAACGCGCGAGTCCCGCACCAATATTACCACCGCCCGCAATCATAATTTTACGATAAGACTGCTCAAGTTTTTGTAGCTCATTCATCACGGCACGAATGTGCTTTGTTGCCGCGATGAAGAAGATTTCATCATCGGCTTCAATAACGGTAGTACCAAGCGGTTTAATAGCTTTGCCTTGGCGGTAAATTGCTGCAACACGAGTATCTACGTTCGGAATATGCTCTTTAAGTGCAGAAAGGGCATAGCCAACTAATAACCCCCCGTAATAGGCTTTTACAGCAACCAATGACAGCATACCTTCAGCAAATTGCAGAACTTGTAGTGCGCCTGGGTAATCAATAAGACGACGAATATACTTGGTTACCAATTGCTCTGGTGCAATATAGTGATCTACTGGTAAGTCGTCATTATGAAATAGCTTCTCACGGTATTTTAAGTATTGCTCAGAACGGATCCGAGCAATTTTAGTCGGCGTATTAAAAATACTATAAGCAACCTGACAAGCAACCATGTTCACTTCATCTGAGCTGGTTACTGCGATGATCATATCAGCGTCTTCTGCGCCTGCTTGACGCAAAATATCGGGGTGCGCACTGTGACCTGTAACACCTTGCAAGTCATACTTGTCTTGTAGCTCACGTAATCTGTTACCGTCGATATCCACGACGGTGATTTCATTTTGTTCACCTACGAGGTTCTCTGCGAGTGTGCCACCAACTTGTCCGGCCCCTAAGATAATGATCTTCATATTGGTTTACTTATAATTATTGTTGTTTAGTTAGTTTGGCGTAGTAAAAGCCATCACTGAGTCCTGGTAACAATTGCAGACCAGGATGTTCAGGTGTGTCATTGTCATGAAGCGGGTGATGGATTGCATCTTGATTCTTGGCTAAGAACATAGCGACTTGCTGTGTATTTTCTTCTGGTAATACAGAGCAGGTTGCATAAATTAATGTGCCACCCGGCTTGAGTAGCGGCCAGATATTGTTGAGTATTGATGCTTGTAGCTCAGCCAGATCATCAATGTCTGTTTTTCGGCGTAGCCATTTAATATCTGGGTGACGGCGGATCACGCCTGTCGCTGAACATGGTACATCTAATAAAATACGATCATAAGGGGTGTTATCCCACCATGTGTCAGGGGTTGAGGCGTCGGCATGAATACACTCCGCGCGTAATCCGATGCGTTTTAAGTTTTGCTCTACTCTTTCTAAACGTTGGTCATCGGCATCTAATGCGTGTACGTGTGCATCGGCTAACTCAAGAATATGACATGTTTTTCCACCCGGAGCGGCACAGGCGTCTAAAATGCGATCATTCTCTTGTGGATCTAAGAATCTTGCGGCCATTTGTGCAGCTGCGTCTTGTACTGAGCAAGCACCTTCTCTGAACCCAGGTAAGGTGAACACATCACAAGGTTTATCAAGTAAAATACCATCTGGGTATGCAGATTCGACACTATGCTCTATGCCATCTTCATCAAGCATTTCGCTATATTCAGCGGTAGTGTAATGGTGCTGATTGACGCGTAACCACATTGGTGCTTGCTGTTGGTTCTCATGTAGAATATCTTGCCATGTATCTGGATACGCAGCTTGTAGCTTTTTAATAAACCAGCCTGGGTGATTAAATTGGCATACTGGAATTAAATTGGCACTGGCTTCTAACTCTTCCTGCTGACGCTGAAAAGTGCGTAAAATAGCATTGATCAGCCCCTTTAAACCTGGCGCACGCATTGATTCTACAGCCGCAACCGTTTCGGCTACTGCGGCATGTTCTGGCACGCGCATATATTGCAATTGATACATGCCCACATACAGCACAAATTGATAAACACGCCTTTTCCCTTTTAATGGCTGCTCTAACAGTTGCTGACAGTAGTGCTCTAGTGTAGGCAAGTAGCGTAATACGCCATAACAGATCTGCTGTAATAGCGCTTTGTCTTTGCCATGTACTTTGTTTGCCGCTAAGGGGAGTTGGGTCTTGAGTGATTGGCCTTTATCAACGACTTGATAAAGTACTTCTGCAGCCAGTGCGCGTACATTCGCCATTATTGACCCACCTTAGTACCAGCGATTACCCACTCAGCACGACCATTAAGAAAATCTTGCGCTGACATCGGTTTTTTACCTTGTGGTTGCAGTTGAGTAATCGCTAATGCATGTTCGCCACATGCGATAACAACGCCATGCTTGTCGCTGCGAAGTACTGTACCAGCTTCACCTTGCTCGTCGACGACGGTTGCTTGCCAAATTTTGACGGTTTGCGCTTGCATCGAAGTAAAGCAGACGGGCCACGGATTAAACGCACGAATATTCCGTTCAATTTGTGTGGCGGGCATAGTCCAATCAATATTGGCTTCTTCTTTACTGAGCTTTTTAGCATAGTTGGCTAAATCATCATTTTGCTTTTCTGGTTTGGCAGAATGAGTCAACAATAAATTAAGGGTGTCTAATAAAGCTGCTGGGCCTAACTCGGCTAATTTATCATAAAGACTCGCACTGGTATCTTGTACGGTGATAGGGCAAGTTGCAATGTGAAGCATATCGCCGGTGTCTAACCCTTCATCCATTTGCATAATTGTCACGCCCGTTTCAGCATCGCCTGCCCATAATGCGCGTTGAATCGGTGCAGCACCACGCCAGCGCGGTAAAATTGAACCGTGTACATTTAAACAACCCAGCTTAGGTGTATCTAATACTGCTTTAGGCAGTAATAAGCCATATGCGACAACAATCATCACATCGGCATTTAATGCGGCCAATTCCGCTTGAGCTTCTTCAGATTTAAATGTGCCTGGTTGAAAAACGGGTAAACTATGTTCAAGCGCCAATGTTTTTACTTCACTGGCTTTTAATTTTTTTCCGCGGCCTGCTGGGCGGTCAGGCATACTATAAACACCCACAACTTCATGTTGAGAGTTAATAAGGGCACTTAAATGGCGCGCAGCAAAATCGGGCGTACCGGCAAAAACGATGCGTAGTGGTGAGGTCACTGAATTATCCAATGCAAAAATGATTAATATGAATTAAGCGCGAGAAGCTAGTTTCGCTTCTTTTTCTAGCTTTTTACGAATACGTTGGCGCTTAAGTGGCGACAAATAATCAATAAAGAGTTTGCCAAGTAAATGGTCGAGTTCATGTTGCGTACAAATCGCCAATAGTCCATCAGCTTCATAATGAAACTCTTTGCCATTTTCATCTAGTGCTTTTACTTTAACGCTTTCAGCGCGATCAACTTTTGCATATGAATACGGAACAGATAAACAGCCTTCTTCACTCACAGTAGAGCCGCTTTTTTCAATGATTTCAGGATTGATCAATACCATTGCTTCATTGCGTTCTTCTGATACGTCAATCACGACAATACGCTGGTGAATATTAACTTGAGTGGCTGCTAAACCAATCCCATTTTCGTCATACATGGTTTCTTTCATGTCTTTTACAATCTGACGAATTTCATCGTTTACATCGGTGACAGGTTGCGCCACAGTGCGTAAGCGTTCATCTGGAAATCTAAGTACTTCTAACTTTGCCATAGTTACCTTTTACAGTTGAGCAAAAAATGCGATATTGTATGTTCTTATTTTAGCCATTCACGTTCCCCTTTAACAGGTTTTGGTTGATAATATCTAAAAATAACTAAAGGAAGCCGTAATGAAATACCCAATTGCTGCGCTACTACTGGCCATGAGTGCCCCTTTTTCGGTATTTGCAGAGTCTTTAGATTTGAAAAATAACGCTCCGGCACAGTACACGGTGAAAACAGGTGACACATTGTGGGACATTTCTAACCTGTATTTAAAAACACCTTGGGAGTGGCGTCAGTTATGGCAGTGGAATCCTCAAGTAAGCAACCCTGATAAAATTTATCCGGGGGATGTTTTGGTATTAAATTATGATCAACAAGGTCGGCCTATTTTAATGCTCGATAAAGGCATTAAAAAGTTATCTCCAAGTGGACGCGTTGTGGTACAAAAAAATATGGCAATTCCAACTCTGCCTTTAGCAATGATCGAACCATTTTTAGAGTATGAACAGGCACTCGATAAAGATGCTTTGCAAGAAAGCCCTATGGTGCTGGGCGCAAGCCATAATGTAAAAATGACTACCTTAGGGCACACCCTCTATGTTAAAGGCAATTTAATACGAGCATCAAATTATGGTATTTATCGTCAGGGTGAGCCGTATATAGACCCTGTAAGCGGAGCAATATTGGCGTATGAAACGCGGTTAGTGGGCTCGGGCCGAGTGACTCGCTCTGGAGACCTCAGTCAAGGCATCCCATCCTCTGTTGAAGTTGAGATGATCAAACAAGAAATAAAGTCTGGTGATGTACTGTTACCAATCTCTCAAGGTCAAAGCTATACAGTTCAGTTTAATATGGAGCGCCCAGAAAAAATCAGTGAAGGTACTATTATTGCGAGTACCAATAAATTAAGAGAGTTTGGCACAACGGCGGTGGTTGTACTCAATTTAGGGAGCCAATCACAGCTAAAAGAAGGACATATCCTTGATATTAAGAAGCAATCACCTACAGTTATCGAAGGTGATAGTGGCCCTCGCTATGTGGAAGATGCCAATGGTTTAGAAAAGTTCATAAAGGATGTCAGAGAACTTTTTGGTAAAGAAAACACAGAGAATAGCGTCGTTTGGACTATGCCTAAGGAAAAGGTGGGTGAACTGATGGTCTTTAAAGTATATCACGACATTAGTTATGCCATGGTAATTAAATCAATACGACCGATTCGGGTGGGGGATACTGTTAGCGCAGACTAAACTCGAATGCTCTAAGGAGGGAGCATGTCGCAACTTTCATTATCGCGCTGTATGGCGCTCTATTTATGCAAAGGCTTGGGCTTGGCCAGTATTAAAGCCTTAATGGATAAGATTGATTTGAATTCGTTGTTTGGTGCAACAACCAAAGAACTACAGAGACTCGGTCTAAACGATCCTATCGTTACGCAATTGACCAATATAAACTGGCAATATGTTGATGAGGTTATTCAGCGTTGCGCGAACTTATCTATCACCATCGTGTCATATTTTGATAATCATTATCCTGTGCAATTAAAACAGATTTCTACCGCACCGCTCTTATTGTTTTGTAAAGGGAACATAGACCTACTTATGCGGCCTCAAATTGCGATTGTCGGAAGTCGCAGTGCAACACCCACAGGATTAGAAATAGCGTCCGAATTTGCATATCAATTAATCCAGTCTGGTTTGGTGGTTACCTCTGGGTTGGCGCGTGGCATTGATGGTGCCGCTCACAAAGGGGCATTGGCAAATACCGGAGAGACCATAGCGGTGCTTGGTACTGGCGCTGATGTAATTTACCCAAAGCGTCATCATTTACTGTATCAGAAAATTGCTGAGCGGGGGTTAATTGTGAGTGAGTTTTTACCCGGTGTTTTGGCGAATGCGTGTAACTTTCCGCGCAGAAATAGAATTATCTCAGGCTTGGCATTAGGGGTGGTATTGGTTGAAGCGGAGATTAAAAGCGGGTCGCTGATCACTGCCCGGTATGCACTTGAGCAAGATAGAGAAGTATTTGCCATTCCAGGGTCTATTAAAAATCCATTATCACAAGGGTGCCATTTTTTACTGAAACAAGGCGCAAAACTCACAGAACATGTCAGTGATATTCTTGAAGAAGTGAGCTTTTTGTCTGAAAACAGTCTATATACTATAGAGAGTATGGCAGAAAATGAGGCGCCACAGGAGGATTGCCCAGTATTAGAAAGCCTTGGGTTTGAGGTAACGAGTGTCGATACCTTGACGCAAAGAACACAATGGCCAGTTGAACAAGTCGTCGCGCGTTTACTCGATCTAGAATTGGAAGATAAAGTAGAGCGTGTATTGAACGGCTATATCAAATTAGCGAGGGGCTAGTTATGTTTGATATCTTAATGTACTTATTTGAAAACTATATCCACAGCGAAGCGGATATTTTTGTTGAACAAAACGAGTTAACTGACGAATTGTTACGGGCAGGGTTTAATCAAGACGAAATTTATAAAGCATTGGATTGGTTAGAGCAGCTTGCTGACTTACAACACAGCGACGAGGTCCCTTATCTAAACGCTACTGCAGATAAAGCCATCCGAATATACACTGAGAAAGAATGCCAGATGTTAGACATAGAATGTCGAGGTTTTATTATGTTTGTAGAACAAGTTGGTGTGATTGATAGTGTGACACGAGAAATGATCATCGACAGACTGTTTGCGTTAGAAAAAGCGTATATTGGTTTAGATGATTTAAAGTGGGTTATTTTAATGGTGTTGTTTAACGTACCAGGAAAAGAACACGCTTATGCACAAATGGAAGACCTTATTTTTGATGAACCAACCGAGTATTTGCATTGATACAGGTTGGGTTTATTGGTTGAATGAAGATAACTCCTTGACCCAAGATGTGATGGAGTTATATTAGGCGCAAATATGTGCAGCCTCAGTAGATACTATGACCAAAATTGACTCTTCATTATTCAATGCACAACAACACGCGTTAGACAAAGAGCATGAAGCGTGCCCTGAATGTGGCTCAGCATTAGTGATGAAGCACAGTAAAAATGGTCCGTTCTTAGGTTGCACAAGTTACCCAACTTGTGAACATATCACTCCGTTAGTTCAGCGCGATAATCATGACATTAAAGTTTTAGAAGAGTCTCCTTGCCCAGAGTGTGGCAACCCTTTGGTGATCCGTAATGGCCGTTATGGCATGTTTATCGGGTGCACAGGGTATCCTCAATGTGATTATATTGTGCATGAAGAACAAGGCGAGCAGTCAGAAGACGTTGCCTGTCCCAAATGCAAAAAAGGCCAGTTAGCGAAACGTAAAAACAAATTTGGTAAGTTTTTTTACTCTTGTGATTGCTACCCCAAATGCAAATATAGCGTGAATCAGCAACCGGTTGCACACCCTTGCCCTGAGTGTGGTTGGGGCGTGATGTTAGAAAAGCAAAGAGCAGGAAAAGCTGTGTTACAATGTCCACAAAAATCCTGCCAGCACAAAATAGAGAAACCGCAGTGAGTAATACATCTGAAAGTGCCACATTGATAGAGCCTGTCAGTGCCGTACACGCTTTACAGCAAGGCCAAGTGATCTGCTATCCAACTGAAGCCGTGTATGGTTTAGGTTGTGATCCTGATAACCAAGACGCGGTGGAAGCGTTGTTAGCCATTAAGCAAAGAGATGTTGCTAAGGGGCTTATTTTAATTGCAGATAATTATAGCCAATGTTTGCCTTATGTTGACGATGCGCAGATCCCCACTGATAAACGCGAAGATATTTTTTCTTCTTGGCCTGGTGGTGTGACGTGGGTATTACCAGCCAAACAGAGCACACCTAAATGGTTAACTGGTGCACATAGTACGATTGCCGTACGTGTCACTGCGCATCCAACAGTTAAAGCGTTATGTCAGCAATTTGGTAAACCGCTGGTGTCAACCAGTGCCAACCTGTCAGGCCAAGACCCTGTGGCAAGTTTAGACGAAGCGAAGCGCGTCTTTACTAAACAAGTCGGTTATTACGTTGATGCACCGTTAGGTGGAGCCAACGCGCCGAGTCAAATAAAGCACGCACTGACTGGTGCAGTATTGAGAGGGAATTAATCGTTTATGGCCAATGTTAATTTAGAGACGGTAAAGGCTTTCTTATTGTCATTACAAGATCGTATTTGTGCCGGCTTAGAACAAGCTGATGGGCAAGCCACATTTGTTGAAGATGAGTGGCAGCGCACAGAAGGTGGTGGCGGAAGAACGCGGGTCATTCGGGATGGTGCGGTAATAGAGCAAGGTGGGGTCAATTACTCCCATGTGTTTGGTAAATCCATGCCTGCATCTGCCACTGCACACCGACCTGAACTTGCTGGTAGAAGCTTTCATGCGTGTGGGGTGTCTTTGGTTATTCATCCAAAAAACCCACATATACCGACTAGTCATGCCAACGTGCGGTTTTTTATCGCCGAAAAAGAAGGCGAAGCGCCTATTTGGTGGTTTGGTGGTGGGTTTGATTTAACGCCTTTTTACCCAGTACTGGATGATGTAAAGCATTGGCACCAAGTTGCTAAAGATTTATGCCAACCGTTTGGTGACACAATTTATGATGACTATAAAAAGTGGTGTGATGATTATTTTTATTTAAAGCACCGCCAAGAAACCCGAGGTGTGGGTGGGCTATTTTTTGATGATTTAAATAAGTGGGGCTTTGATAAAAGCTTTGCCTTTATGCAGGCTGTGGGGAATGGCTTCTTAGATGCATATTTACCACTAATAGAACGTCGTAAAGAGACTCCGTATGGCGAGCATGAACGCCAGTTTCAACTATATCGTCGTGGTCGTTATGTTGAATTTAACTTAGTGTGGGATAGAGGCACTTTATTCGGCTTGCAAACTGGGGGGCGAACAGAATCTATATTAATGTCTATGCCACCTTTGGCGCGTTGGGAGTATAACTTTACCCCAGAACCAGGTAGTGCAGAGTTTGCGTTGTACGATCATTTCTTAAAACCACAAGATTGGTTGGGTCAACAAAATTAAACTCAATTGCACCAAGATATAAAAAAGGCACCTGTGATGGTGCCTTTTTGCTTAACATCGATCAGAATCGAGTTAATCGAGCTTAAAGCTTCGAACTTGCTCATCAAGTGAACGAGCTAGGTTTAGCAGCTCTTCACTGACATTTTTGCTGGCATGCGCATCAACCAATGATTGCTCAGCGTTATCCCGAATAGCAACAGCACTTTGGTTTATCTCTTCGGCTGCTAAGTTTTGCTGCTCTGTGGCATCTGCAATTTGTACATTAAGATCATTAATCTCATGCATTTGTGCAGAGATATCTTTGAGTGCGTGCGCAACCTGTTTGACTTGCTGTGCACGGTCCTCGGCTTCTTCACATGATGCATTCATTGCTTTTACAGTATGTGTGGCTTCACTTTGTAATTTTTCGATGGTGCGTTTTATTTCATCGGTAGAATCATGAGTACGAGTTGCAAGGGTTCTGACCTCATCGGCCACTACGGCAAACCCGCGACCGGCTTCGCCAGCTCGTGCGGCTTCAATTGCAGCATTGAGCGCAAGCAGGTTAGTTTGCTCAGCAATACTGCTGATCACTTCTAGTACTTTACCGACTTCCAGTGTTTGTGACTGTAGCTGACTCACTTGTTCACCCGCTTGGCGAACATCCATGGCAAGTTGATTAATACTTTGCTCAGTATGGTTAGCGATTGCCATACTTTGTTCGGCAAGGTGATTACTGCTCTCTGATTTTTCTGAGGCAAAATGCGTGGTATTTTTCACTTCACTCGATGAACTTTCGAGTTCATTAATAGCAGCCGCTACTGAGTCAGTGCCTTGCTTTTGTTCTAAGATAGCGCGTTCAGTGGTATCAGCAGAGGTATAAATGGTTTCAGCAGATTGGATGAGGATTTTAGCTGAGTGGGAGACTTGAGCAATGTTATCAGTAAACGATGTCATCATTTTATTAAAATTACAGGCCAAGCGGCCTAGCTCATCATCGACAGTATCGTTAATTCGCAGGCTTAAATCTTTATTTTGGGTCGCTAAGCGCATGGTTTTACCTAAGGCTTTTAACCTGATAATAAATAGCTTTCTGAATAAACCGCCCAGAATGATAAAGGTAAACAAGAAAATAGTAGAGAGTAAACCGGTACTAAGTAGCGTGTTTTGGTGAACCGTGTTGTCTATATCTGTTAAGGAGTAACTAATGCGTACCACGCCTAACACATCACCTTCGTTAGCCTGATGGCAGCCAAGGCAATTTGTGCCCTTGTAATCACTGCTTGCGATCATCGGCTTTAAATAGGTCATGATCCGGTCATCATTACGCTGTTCGATAACTAATGTTTCAGTGCCATTGAGCGCCGCAATTTCAGCATCATTCGCTGGTGATTGATTTTGACTACCCTGTCCATACAGTTTATTGACTTTTGTAGAGCGGATAATATGGGCATCTTCAATATTGGGGTGATCGCGTAATTTGTTACTGAGTATTTCCCGGTTTGCCATGGTGCCAGTGAGCATCATGGTATTGATAGAGTCGAAATAATTGTCTGCTAATAACCTAATATTGTTCTCAACAGTATCTTGAGCAAGGGTTTGTTGCTGGTGGCTATTACTTAATATACTCGCGATCAGAACCAACAGACCGGTAATTGCCAGCAAAGCATAAATTTTATGTTGAATAGATTTCACACGCACCGCTCATTCGAGAAAAACAGACGTGTATTATGCGCGTTTTATATCAGGCTAAATTTGACTTAGCGCAATAAGTATTGCGCTAATTTTCAGATTAATAATGTATTTTTACTGCTGATTGATCATATGACCGGCAAGTTGGTCGAGCGAGTTACGCAATCCTTCTCGTAATAGAGGGTTATCTATTTCTATATCTAAACTTTTATTCATGCAGTACATCCATTGAACTTTGAGTGCCGTATCAATAGGGAAGGGCATATGCCTTTGACGTAATCTCGGGTGACCATATTTCTCAGTAAACAAATCTGGCCCACCTAGCCAACCAGAAAGAAACTCAAAAAATACCTGTCGGATCCTATCTAAAGGTTGCGGGTGCATATCATAAAGCGGTTTGGCGTAAGGGTCTGATGCCATTATGTCGTAAAAACGATTGGCTAAAGCGCGCGCGCCTTGTTCACCACCAATTATTTCATAAGGGGTTTTCTCTGGGGTTGGAGCGGGTTGCGCTGCAACTTTACTTGCATCTTTATTAAAGATACGTTTAATTAACTGCTTCATGATTGTTGCTAACTTCTAGGCTAAAAATAAATGGATAAATACGCGGTGTTTGGGCACCCCATAAAACATTCGAAATCACCGGCTATTCATCAGCAATTTGCAAAGCAATGTGGTGATACGCTGAGTTATGAAGCGATTTTAGCACCATTAGATGGCTTTCAATCAAGTGTGGAAGCATTTTTTTCTAGTGGAGGGTGTGGCGCTAATATAACCTTACCATTTAAAGAGCAGGCTTATGCGTTAGCTGATACGCTCACACAGCGGGCGAAATTAGCTGGTGCTGTAAATACGTTGAAACGCTTAGAGGATGGCCGATTGTTGGGCGACAATACCGATGGCGCTGGGTTAGTTAAAGATTTAATTGACCAAGGGGCACAGTTAAATGGCGCTCGGTTATTATTATTGGGGGCGGGTGGCGCGGCACGAGGCTGTATTTACCCTTTACTTTGCGCGGGTGTAAAGGAAATAGTAATTGCCAATCGCTCTGTTGAGAAAGCCTTTATTTTAGCCAAAGAGTTTCACTCTTACGGCGCCGTTAGTAGTTATGCACTTGATGACATTCCGAATGAGCGCTTTGACGTCGTGATTAACAGCACATCGTTGAGTGTGTCAGGGCAAGTGCCAAACATCGATGCTCACCTGATTGCGCAGTGTCAATTTGCGTATGATATGTTTTATGCCGATGAGACTACGAGCTTTTTAAAGTGGGTATCGCAATATAATACGCAGTGTAAGTTAGTTGATGGTCTAGGGATGTTGGTCGGGCAAGCGGCTGAGGCCTACCTGTTATGGCGAGATACACTGCCAGATACAGAAATAGTGTACCAAGTTATGAGAGAAGCGAGTTAATAATGAATCAAGGTATTTTGTTTAATGATCAAATAGAGTTTGATGGGGTGTCATATACGCTAACTTTTAATGCGATGGTCTCAGGTATGATAGTGCCTTGCATTATTACTACACCTATAAATGAGCAAAGTAAGGCATTGGCCCATTTTGCTCAGCATCAATTTGACTATGAAATTCAAGCTGAGCAACTAATCGAGGATGATGCGTATCAACCCGATGGCAGTATTAAATTAGCTTTCTTGTAAGTATTCATTTTTAAGTTGTACATAGTTTTGTGCTGAGACTTTTAAAAAGGCAAGTTCCTCAGAGTTCAACGGTCGAGCTTGCTTTACAGGGCTACCAACATAGAGAAAGCCAGCTTCTAGGGTTTTGTTTGGTGGCACTAACGAACCTCCACCAATGATCACATCATCTTCTACGGTGACATTATCCATAACAATTGCACCCATTCCCACCAGAATTCTATTTCCTAATGTGCACCCGTGTAACATAACTTTATGACCAACAGTGACGTCATTACCAATGATTAACGGGTAGCCACTTGGGTTATTGGTTGTTGCGCGGGTTAAGTGTAATACCGAACCATCTTGTACGTTAGTTCTTTCACCTATCTTTATATAGTTAACATCACCCCTTGCGACAACAAGAGGCCAAACGCTGCTGTCTTTACCAATGCTGATGTCACCGACAAGTACCGCGGACTCATCTATATAAGTAGATTCATGAAGTGTGGGTGTGATCCCTTTATAGCTTCTTAGCATTTTAATACCCCAATTTGAGAGAGTGTTCTAATGGGGTTAGTGTAAAACTAACTGCGCTGTTAGGCCACCGGTGATTTAAACAGCGTATATCGTGCATAAAAGTAGCAAAAATGAAGCTTTCGTTGTAATTTTGCTCGAACGCGTTGTTTTTATCACTTTTCTTCAAATAAACGCTTGCGCTTTTTTCTTAGTGCCCTATAATGCGACCCCACTGACACGGAGCGCTACGCTCACTTAGCAAGGCAAAACGAGTCAGCGTCAAGTAAAACTTAG
>NZ_PNBY01000180.1 GCF_005886875.1 Pseudoalteromonas aurantia
GCACCTTGAAGATGCAAGAAGCTGGGTGAAAGGCTTCACGAATTGGTACAACAACGTACATAGGCATAGTCGTATCAAGTTCGTGACACCCGGGCAACGTCATAATGGGGAAGATAGAGCGATATTGGCAAAGCGCCGTGAGTTATATAAAAAAGCGAAAGAAAAGAATGCTAACCGCTGGTCAAAGCACACCAGGAATTGGGATGAGATCAGTGATGTGGAGTTAAATCCAGAGAACAAAAAAGAAGCAGCTTAACAGCTCAGGCGACAACTACCTTGAAAAACGCCG
>NZ_PNBY01000181.1 GCF_005886875.1 Pseudoalteromonas aurantia
GCACCTTGAAGATGCAAGAACCTGGGTGAAAGGCTTCACGAATTGGTACAACAACGTACATAGGCATAGTCGTATCAAGTTCGTGACACCCGGGCAACGTCATAATGGGGAAGATAGAGCGATATTGGCAAAGCGCCGTGAGTTATATAAAAAAGCGCAAGAAAAGAATGCTAACCGCTGGTCAAAGCACACCAGGAATTGGGATGAGATCAGTGATGTGGAGTTAAATCCAGAGAACAAAAAAGAAGCAGCTTAACAGCTCAGGCGACAACTACCTTGAAAAACGCCGCTATCGTCACCATCTTAG